>DATNCQ010000170.1:0-7975 GCA_035571515.1 Vicinamibacterales bacterium | reverse complement strand
ACCGCCGGGCACCGCCTTCTGCAGCACCGTGCGCGGTGACAGCTTGCCGTAGCCGATGTGCGCGAGCAGTTCCTCGGGTTTCTGCGCGCCGTACTCGGTGGCGAACTTCGCCAGCTCCTCGCTGTCGAGCACCGTCTTCGGATTGAGGTCGAAGCGGCGCGCTTCCTTCTCGAACAGCCGCCGTCCGAGCTCGATGCTGCGCGTGCGCTCCTCGCCCTGGAGCACGTGCTTGATCTTGCTGCGCGCGCGCGAGCTGACGGCAAACGTCAGCCAGTCGCGGCTCGGCTTGTGCCCCGACTGCGTGATGATTTCGACGATGTCGCCGTTCTGCAGGCGGGTGCGCAGCGGCACCATCTTGCCGTTGACGCGCGCGCCGACGCACTGGTTGCCGACGTCGGTGTGAATCATGTACGCGAAGTCGACCGGCGTCGCACCGCGCTGCAGCGACCGCACCTCGCCCTTCGGCGTGAAGATGTAGACCTCCTCGGGATAGAGGTCGATCTTCAGGTTCTGCAGGAACTCCTGCGGGTCGCGCACCTCCTGCTGCACCTCGAGCAGCTGGCGCATCCACAGGAAGTAGCGCTCGTCGCGGTGGTCGCCAACGCGCCCCTCCTTGTACTTCCAGTGCGCCGCAATCCCTTCCTCCGCCCGCCGGTGCATCTCCTCGGTGCGGATCTGCACCTCGAAGGGGAAGCCGTTCTCGCTGATGACCGACGTGTGCAGCGATTGATAGCCGTTGGGGCGCGGCATGGCGATGAAGTCCTTGATGCGCCCCGGGACCGGCGACCAGGTCTGGTGGATGATGCCGAGCGCGGCGTAGCAGTCCTTGACCGACTGCGTGATGATGCGCAGCGCGACGAAGTCGTAGACGCGCTCGAGATCGATCTTCTGCCGTTTGAGCTTCAGGTTGATGCTGTAGAGGCGCTTGATGCGGCCGTCGAGCTGCACGATCGGGATCTGCGCTTCATCGAGCTTGGACCGGGTGGTCCGCGTCAGGTCGTCGATGTGCGCCTCGGCGACCTTGCGCTTCGCCTCGACCTTGGCCCGCAGCGATTCGTACGCCTTCGGCTCGAGATGCTTGAACGACAGCTCCTCGAGCTCGTTCTTCACCTTGCTCATCCCGAGGCGGTTGGCGATCGGGGCGTAGATGTCGAGCGTCTCCTGCGCGATCTTGATGCGGCGCTCCTCGGGCAGGTGCTGCAGCGTCCGCATGTTGTGCAGCCGGTCCGCCAGCTTCACCAGCACGACGCGGATGTCGTCGACCATGGCGAGCAGCATCTTGCGGAAGTTTTCCGCCTGCCGCTCCTCGCTCGACGAGAACGGGATGGCGCCGATTTTCGTGACGCCCTCGACGACGTGGGCGATCTCGGGGCCGAAGAGCTCGGCAATTCGCTCGGGGGTGGTGAGCGTGTCCTCCACCACGTCGTGCAGCAGGCCGGCGGAGACCGCCACGACGTCTAATTTCATGTCGGCGAGGAAATCGGCCACTTCGAGCGGGTGCACGAGGTACGGCTCGCCGGAATGGCGTACCTGTCCCTTGTGTTCGAGCGCCGAGAAGACGTACGCGCGGCGCAGCAGCTCGAGGTCGGCCTCGGGACTGTAGCTTCGAACCTTCTCGAGCAGCGTCTCGAAACGAATCATGGAAACTGGTGTCTAACGCCATGATAGAAGTGGGGTTGAGGGGGGTCAAGGAAGGCGCCGCCAGACGACGCCCGGACGCTTGACTCCCCGGAAAACCGCTAACTATACTGGCGCGCCTACGAATTTCCGGCGGCCCCAGCCGCCCACACTATTAAGGGGTAACGATGCGGAAGCTTGTTTCACGGAGCATCCTGTTCGCGCTACTCGCCGTGCTCAGCGTGGCGGTGGCCGGATGCAGTCAGTACAGCGGCCTCAAGGCCAAGCGGGCGTTCCGCGACGCCAATGGCATGTACCAGGCGAGCGACTACAAGAACGCCGTCGTGAAGTACGAGAGCGTCGTGGCACTCGACGAGGGGACGCTGCACCAGTTCCACCTCGAGCCGGCCTACTTCTTCCTCGCCAACAGCTACGACAACATGTACCGCTCGTCGAAGCGGGGCGACGCGGCCAACGACGGCTACATGGCGAAGGCCGTCGAGTTCTACAAGAAGGACGCCGACATCGACCCCGATCCCAAGATGAAAAAGCTGTCGCTGCAGTATCTGGTCGCGGCCTACGGTCCCGACAAGCTCAACGACCCGACGCAGCAGGAACCGATTCTCCAGCAGATGATTCAAGTGGACCCGAGCGACCCGGCCAACTACTTCTACCTCGCCAACATCTACGAGCAGAACGGCGACTACGAGAAGGCCGAGGAGCAGTTCCTCAAGGCGAAGGAAATGAAGCCGAACGAGTCCACCGTCTACACCACGCTGGCCGCCTTCTACGACCGGCAGGGCGAGTTCGACAAGACGATCGACGCGCTCAACCAGCGCGCGGAGCACGAGCCGAACAACCCCGAGGCGCATCACGTCATCGCCACCTACTACTGGAACGAGGCCTACAAGAACTTCAAGCTGAAGGAAGCCGACAAGATGAAGTACATCCAGGCCGGGCTCGGCGAGGCGGACAAGGCGCTGGCGCTCAAGCCGGATTACTTCGAGGCGCTCACCTACAAGAACCTGCTCCTGCGCTCGCAGGCGCTGCTCGAGAAGGATCCGGGCAAGCAGCAGGCGTTGCTCAAGCAGGCCGACCAGCTGCGTGACAGGGCGCAAGAACTGCAGAAAGCGAAGGCGGCCGCGCCGGCAGCGCCGTCCAAAGGCTAGCGGTTACACGTCGGTTACGCCAGTGTTTCCGGGCCGTTCCGCGCAAATCGGGACGGCCTTTTTCATGTACACTTTTCCTCAAATCCTTCGATCCGTTAACCAGCTGCAGGAGTAACCGATGAAACAAGCGCTCGTCCTTCTCGCGTGCGCCCTGTTCGCGTGGCCCGTGGCCAGCGCGAACGCCCAGGGCGTGACCACCGCCGCAATTACGGGGGTCGTGAGGGACTCACAGGGTGGCGTGGTTCCCGGCGCGACCGTCACCGCCGTGCACACGCCGTCCGGCACATCGTACGAAGCCGTGAGCCAGGCTGACGGCCGGTTCTTCATCCCGGGCATGCGCGTCGGCGGCCCGTACAAGGTCACCGCGGAGCTCTCCGGGTTCAACCCGGAAGCCAAGGACAACATCACGCTGACCCTGGGCGTCGGACAGGACGTCAACTTCACGCTGATGGTGGCCGCCGTGGCCGAAACCGTCGAAGTGGTGGGGACCGCGGACCCCGTGTTCGCGTCGAGCCGCACGGGCGCCGCCACGGCGATTTCGCGCGAGGATATCGCTGCCCTTCCCACGATTTCCGGCCGCATCAGCGACTTGACGCGCCTCACCCCGCAGGCGACGGGGAACTCGTTCGCCGGCCAGGACAGCCGGCAGAACAACATGACGGTGGACGGGTCGTACTTCAACAACTCGTTCGGTCTCGGCGACGGGCAGCCCGGCGGACGCACGGGGGTGGCCCCCATCTCGCTCGAGTCGATTGATCAGGTCCAGGTCAGCATCGCGCCGTACGATGTGCGGCAGGGGAACTTCGTCGGCGCGTCGGTCAACACCGTGACGCGCAGCGGGACCAACGCCCTGACGGCGTCCTTCTATCACCGGATGCGCAGCCAGGATTTCGTGGGAACCGAAGCACGCGGCCTGCCCGTGAATCCCGGCACCTTCACGTTCCGCGATACCGGCCTGTGGGCCGGCGGTCCGGTCGTCAGGAACCGTGTGTTCGTCTTCGGGAACTACGAGAACGAAAAGGCGAGCGCGCCGCTGCATACCTTCGTCGCCAACGCAGGCGGTCAGCCGGTGGGCGGCCCGGTGAGCCGCGTGCTCGCCTCCGATCTCGACACGCTGAGCTCCTACCTGAAACAGAACTTCTCGTACGACACGGGGCCGTACGCCGGGTTGAATGCCGATACGCCGGCCAAGCGGTATCTCGTGCGCAGCGACTACAACTTGAACACGACGAACAAGGTCAGCTTCCGGTACAGCCAGCTCGATTCCAGTTCCGGAAAGGTCCTGTCCGGCTCGACCTCGGCCGGCCTCGGGCGCACCTTGGGCACCGGGTTCCTCCCCTTCCAGGCCTCGAACTATTCGCAGCTCGAAAACTACAAGTCAGGCGTCGGGGAGTGGAACTCGGTGATCGGCGCCACGATGTCGCAGACCGCCATCGGCGGCTACACGACGAACAACGAGAACAGGGGTGATCCCGGCACGCTGTTTCCCTTCGTCGACATCCTCGCGCCGGACGGCACGACGTACGCGTCGTTCGGAAGCGAGCCGTTCACGCCGAACAACGAGCTGCTCTACCACACGTACCAGTTCACGGACAACGTGACGAAGTTCAGCGCGAAGCATTCGTGGACCCTCGGCGGCACGGTGCAGCGGTACGAGTCGGACAACTCGTTCTTCAACTGCTGCAAGCAGGGCGCCTGGGTGTACAGCTCCCTCGCGGACTTCTACGCCGACGCCAACGGCTATCTCGCCAACCCGAACCGGACGTCTTCTCCGGTAACGCCGCGCCGCTACCAGGTGCGCTACATGAACCTGCCCGGGCTCGACAAGCCGGTGCAGATCCTGAAGGCCTGGTATGGCGGCGGCTACGGTCAGGACGAGTGGCGCCCGGCATCGAACGTCACGGTCACCGCCGGCCTGCGCTTCGATGTCCCGAAGTTCGACAACACCACGACCTACCCCAATCCCAACGTCGATGCCCTGACCTTCCGAGACGAGACGGGCAGCGCGGTGAAGTATTCCAGCGGCAAGCTGCCGGAGCCTAAGGTGCTCTGGTCGCCGCGCGTCGGCTTCAACTGGGACGTCGCCAGGAATCAGCGCACGCAGGTGCGCGGCGGAACCGGCGTGTTCACGGGGCCCCCGCTCTACGTCTGGATCTCCAACCAGCTCGGACAGACCGGCGTGCTGCAGGGTTCTCTGCTCGAGGACTTCCCCACCGCGCGGCCGTTCACGCCGGACATCAACCGCTACAAGCCGACCAACGTGACGGGAGCGCCGGCGACCAGCTATGAGTTCGACGTGACCGACCCGAGCTTCAAGTTCCCGCAGGTCTGGCGGACGAACTTCGCCGTGGACCGCCGTCTCCCCTGGGACATCGTGGGCACGGGCGAGCTGGTCTACAACAGGGACATCAACGGCATCTACTACCTGAACGCGAACCTCCCCGCCGCGCAGTCGGCATTCACCGGCGTCGATACGCGGCCGCGGTGGGTGGGTCCCGCCTGTGGCGCGCCCGGACCGTGCGTCACGCGCATCAACAATGCGGCGGGCAATCAGGTGACCGCGGCCTACGTCATGAAGAACCAGAGCGTCGGGCACTCGTACAACGTCTCGGGTTCGCTGTCGAAGGCGCTGTATCACGGAGTCTCGCTGAAGGGCGCCTACAGCTACGGTGACGCGAGGAACACGATCGATCCCGGCTCGACGGCGTCGAGCACGTTCAACCTCAATCAGATCGTGACGGATCCGAACAACGCGCCGCTCGGCCGTTCACAGTCCGCTCAGGGGCACCGCGTATTCCTGCAGACGTCGTACAGCCATTCGTACTTCGGGTTCGGCGCCACGACGGTCTCCGCGTTCTGGGAGGCGAGACCGGCGCTGAACGGTGCCGGCGGCGGCCTGAGCACCAACGCCAGTTACGTGTTCGCCGGTGACATGAACGGCGACGGCGCGTCGGGCAACGATCTGATCTACATCCCGAGGAACACCTCCGAGATGAACTTCGTGGCGTTCACGCTTCCGCCCGCGCAGGGAGGCCGCACGTTCACGGCCGACGAGCAGGCCGCCGCCTTCGACGCCTACATCAACCAGGATCCCTATCTGAGCAAGCATCGCGGTCAGTACGCCGAGCGCGGCGGCATCTGGTACCCGATGCAGAAACGCATGGACCTGAGCATCATCCAGGACGTCTTCCGCGACCTGGGCGGCAGGCGGAACGGCGGCCAGTTCCGCATCGACTTCACCAACGTAGGCAACCTGCTGAATCACAACTGGGGCGTGAGTCAGCGCCTCGTGGCTCCCATCACGCAGGCCTACGGCGCGCAGATCCTGACCAATCCGGGCGTGGATGCCCAGGGCCGCGCCACCTACAGGCTGGCAACGGTCAACAATCAACTGGTCACGAAGACGTTCCAGACGAACACGAACACGTCCGACGTCTACCAGTTCATGCTCAGCTTCCGCTATTCGTTCAACTGAGACTGATCGCCCGGCGGGTACCCGATCCCGCCGGGCTGTTCCCATTCAGGCCATCCTGTTCGCGCCGGCGTCCCGATTTCGGTTTTTGTGCGGGCTGTACGTGCGCGGAACGCCCGCCCGTGTGCGCGGGCGCACAGGATCGTAATCCGTGGTCCATTTTTCGGGCCGATTTCGAGACATTTCACGCCGTTGCGTGGCACCAATCCTGCTCTGAGACCGCCGGGATCGAATCAATGGAGCTCTCAGAACAGGTTTCGGGAACCATCCTGGTCGTCGACGACGACGAGGGTGTCCGCAGGGTGCTGACACGCTGGGTTGCCGATATGGGGTATGCCGTAAAGGCCGCAGACGGCGCCGACAAGGCCCTGGAGATCATGCGCGAGACCGACGTCGACGTCGCGCTGTGCGACGTCCGTATGCCGGGCCATGACGGCATCTGGCTGATCGACCAGATGCGGCGTCTCTACCCGGCCATCGCCATCGTGCTGGCGACCGGGCTGCTCGAAATGGACCCGATGGTGACGCTGCGCCCCGGCGTGGTCGGCTACATCGTCAAGCCGTTCGACCGCGAGGCGCTCACCGAGGTCGTCAAGCGCGGCATGGCGGAGCGTCGCCGCCTCCAGGCGGAGCACCGCGACCGGCGTCCGCGACTGCTGCCTTCGGGCATGGTCGAGGGCCAGGTGATCTCCAGGGGCTGATCCCAGCCCTTCGACTCCCGCTGCTCGCTCAGGACAGCCCCTTCGGCTCGCTCCCCTCGGTCAGGACAGGCCCTTCCGCATCTTTTCGGTCACGATGCCGACGCGTGCGACGCCCGCGCCCCGGGCGGCGTCCAGCACGCCGACGATCTCGCCGTAGCGCAGCGTGCCGGCGGCAATGATGAACATCGTCTTGTCGCGGCGATCCTCGTAGATGGTCCGCAGCTTCTCTTCGACCTCGCTCAGCACGACCGGCTGGTGGTTGATCGAAATGTGCCGGTCGGCGCTGTACTCGAGGACGACCGACCGGTCGCCGCGCGGTGAGTTCGCTGGGGCGGTCACCGGCGGGAGGTCGACGTCAAGTCCCTTCTGCGACAGCGGAAGCGCGGCCATGAAGATCACGAGCAGCACGAGCAGCACGTCGATCATCGGCGTGATGTTCATGTCTGCGTTCGGCCGCGGGACGGCGCTCTTGACGACGGCGTCGGCGCCGTAGTGCTGGTGCGGGTGAGACGGCATCCTGCCCTCCTGCCCGGTTAGACACCGGTACAAAAGGAAAGGGCCGTCCCGCGGACGGCCCTTGGTGCGTGTCGCGATCGATCCGATGAAGAACTAGGCTCCGGGGGTCCCGCCGCCGGCGCTCTTCCTCATGCCTTCGGTGACGAGGCCGACCTTCTCGACGCCGGCGCCCTTGGCCGCATCGATGACCTCGACGATCTCACCGTAGCGCAGCGTGCCCGCGCCCATGATGAACATCGTCTTCTGCTGGCGCTCCTCGAAGACCTGACGCAAGGTGTCTTCGAGATCCCGCAGCTGGACGTCCTTGTTGTTGATCGAGATCTTCTTATCGGCGGTGTAGTTCAACACGATCTGGCTGATGTCCGGCGTGGCCTGCTTCGGCTGCTGTGTTTCAGCCGGCAGGTTCACGTCGAGCCCGCGCTGGTTGAGCGGCAAGGTGACCATGAAGATGACGAGGAGCACGAGCAGCACGTCGATCATCGGCGTGATGTTCATGTCCG
>DATNCQ010000169.1:0-9650 GCA_035571515.1 Vicinamibacterales bacterium | reverse complement strand
AGCGTCGTGTAGGCGATCTCGAGGCTGCGGACCTCGACGGTCAGGTCCTTGCGGAGGATCAGCCACGCCGTCCGGACGCCTTCGCCGCCGGCGTTGCGGCGCGCAGGCATCAGGAGCTCCGTCCCATGATCGAACGGTAAGTCGAGCGCAACGCGCCGGGACGCGCGAGGGCATCGACCATCCTTCCGTCGCGGAGAAACAGCGCCTCGTCGAGCAGCCCTTCCGCCAGGTCGAGGTCGTGCGTGGCGAGGACGACGATCGCGCCCTCGTCGCGCAGGCCGCGCAGCCGCGCAACGAGCGCCGCCGTCGAGGCGTCGTCGAGGCCGGTGAACGGCTCGTCGAGCAGGACGAGCCGCGGCCCGTGGATGAGCGACCGCTCGAGTGCGACGCGCTGCCGCATGCCGCGCGAGAAGCTCGAAATCGGGTCGTGCGCCCTGTCGCCGAGTCCCGCGCGCGCCAGCGCCGTGTCCGCCGCCGCGTGCGCGTCCGCCGCGCCGTAGAGGCCGGCAAAGAACGCGAGGTTCTCGCGCGCCGTCAACTCGGGGTAAAGGAACAGGTCGTGGCCGAGAATGCCGATGCGGGCGCGCAGCGCCGCGCCGGTCATGCCGGCGGTATGGGTGCCGTAGCGCACCGTCCCGCCGCTCGCGCGCATGAGCGTCGCGAGGACCGCGATCATCGTGGACTTGCCCGCGCCGTTCGGCCCCAGCAGGCCGAGTATCGACCCGGCGCGTGTGTGGAAGGAAATTTTCGAGAGTGCCCGGCGGCGGCCGAAGTGACGCGAGACGTCTTCGGCCGTCAGCTCGTGGAAATCAATCGACACGACTCACGCAGCGGCACCAGGACTTTCGTCGAGCTCCCCGTAGATCTGTTCCAGCTCCGCGATCACGCGCGGCCTGCGCGCGGCGTCCTTCGCGGTCTCGCGCCCCGATCTCGAGCGCTCCTCGATGTTGGCGAGCTCGGCGAGCAGCACGTCCCGCCGCGCGAGGAGCCGTGAGTGATGGGCACGCGACCCGGTTGCGCCCGGCAGCGCGAGCCAGAGTCCGAACAGTGCGACCGTCAGCGCAAGACCGAGCGCCGCGTAACGCGGGATGGAGCTGTGGACCGGCAGTCCGGTCACCTGCATGCGCAGCGTGCCACCGGCGGCAATACCAGGGCCGCTGGCCAGGACGAAGGGGGTGCCGTTGTCGCTTTTCACCTCGCCGACCGACGAGAATTGCGGCGACGCGAAGGACAGCGCTCCGAGCTTCTGCGACGCGACCGTCACCTGCTCGAGCGGCACGGGCCACTTCTGCTCCAGCGTGAGCGACGAGGTGGTGAACGGCATCTGGAAGCCGACCTGCACGTTCGTCACGCCCGAGGCGAACGGACCCGTCACGGTGATGCGGGAGCCGGCCACCGTCGCCTGTGTCGTCGAGCCCTCGAGCGGCGACGCGCCGGCGGCGCCCTGCGGGAGGTCGATGATGAGCGGCCCGCCGATGTCCACGCGCGTGCGCGCGTTGTTGACGATCTCGAGCATGTAGTACACGCGCATGAGATCGTCGGGAAACTCGAAGATGATCCGGCTGTTGGCGCCAATCACGACCGCGCCCTTCACGGGCGGGGCGGCTGCGGCTTCCGCCTCCTCCTTCTTCTTTCGCTCGGCGGCCTGCCCGAGGCCGGCAACGAGGATGAGCCGCAATCCGCCAGTGCTCGGCACCACGAACGCGTCGGACTTCATCTGCTCGCCGTTGACGTTCGCCTCCGCGACGCCGTTGGCTCCCGCGGGCAGGCCGCGGAACTCCGCGCGACCCTGTTCGTCGGTGACCGCCTTCTTCGTCTCGCCGTTGACCGTCACCGTGACCTGTTGCCCGACGATGTTGTTGCCGATCGACTCGCGCACGACGCGAACGGTGATCGTCCCGGTCTGCAGGTCGCCGGCAGGCAGCGCCTTGCCGTTGATCACGGACGGATCGGGCATGTTGATCTGCGCCAGCGCCGGGGCGGCAAACGCCAGGACGAACACGAGCGCTTTCTTCATCACCAGTCACCCAGTTGATAGCCGCAGCCTTTGCAGAACCGCGCGTCGGGATCGTTCTGCGTGCAGCACGACAGGCACAGCTTGCTCGTCCGCGGCTCCGTCGGCACGGCCGGCTCGTTCGTCGTCGGCTCCGCTATTGCGGCTGGCGCGGGCGCGGCGGCCGCTGCCGCCCGGGGCGCCGGCCTGCCCACGCGCTTGTCGATCTCCGCCTCAATCGCCTGCCGGTAGCTCGTGCCCGCGTCGAGCTGACGAATCAGCCCCGCCGCCCGCGCGCGGAGCCGCGCGCTCATCTCGGCGAAGTCCTTGTCCGACACCTTTCCCATCGCGTGGTCGAACTCGAGATCCTTGATCGAGCGGAGCACGAGCGACTTCTCGCGTTCGAGCGCCGCACGGGTGCGGCCGCCGAAGATCTGCGGCCCCGCGGGCTCCTCCAGCCCCGAGAGCGGCGAGAACGTGCGCCACGCGGCGGCGCCGACGGCCGCGGCGCCGAAGATGATCAGGCTGAGAAGGATGATGCCCGCAGGCGTCTGCCCCTCGGACAGGAAGACGACGAGCGTGGCGCCCACGAGGCCCGCGAGCGTGAAGAACTGCCAGGGATGAAGCGGCTGGGGATCAGTCGAGGTCGCGGAGTTCATCGTCCAGCCGGGCGTTGATGGTGGGGTCGAGCCCCGCATCGCCCGCGGCCGCAACGGTCGGCGTGCCGGACCAGCGGCGCGCGGTGACGACAATCGCGATGAGGCCCGCGATGCCGACGACGTAGGGAAAGGCCCACGCGACGCGGTTGAAGCCCTCGTCGAGCGGCGCGGTCAGCACCGCCTGGCTGCCGTAGTCGGCGACGAACGCCGCGATGATCTGGTCGTGATCCTTCCCCTCGGCGAGGAACGTGGCCAGCTTCTCTTCCTGGCTCTTGTGGCCCGGACAGTTCAGCATGCCGCACGAGCCGACGGCATTGCGGCAGCCGCACGTGCACAGAATCTCGCCTTCGACCTGCTTCTGCAGCGCGCTCTTCTGCGTGACGGGAACCGTCTGCTGGGCCAGCAGCGTCGAGGGCCAGAGCAGCAGCGCCATCAGCAGCATCGACGCGGTCGCCGCGCCCGCGGGCAGGCTCGCCAGCGCAAACGAGAACACGGTGTCGGGCAGCAGCGCGATGGCCGTGCCGACGGCCATGACGCCGAAGCCGGCCCACACCCAGTTGACGAGCGGGTTGACGTGAATCCCCATGCTCGCGCTCTGATCCTCGACGCTGAATGCGGGCATGACGAGATAGAGGTCCTCGGCGAAGCCGCGTCGGATGGCCACCTCGGTGGTCGGTTCGTCCTCGTGCTTGCGATAGAACCAGCGCGCCGGATACATCCGCGCGATCTCTTTCCCGTCGCGCAGCACGGTCGTGTCGGCCGTGATCATCTGCCGCTGGCCGTCGTCGGTGACCTTGACGGCGTTGAGCCGGACGGTGAAGTCGCCGACCGTCGCCTGCTGCCCGGGCTTGAGGTTCACGTCTTCTTCCCTGGTGAAGCCGTTGCCGGCGAACCCGAGGAAGATCAGCACGATGCCGACGTGAATGATGTAGCCGCCGTAGCGCCGCTTGTTGCGTGCGATGAGGCCGATCGCCGCGGTCAGGATGTCGGTGCCGGTCGCGCCCTGCCGCACGCGGGCGCCGCGCCAGAATTCCTGGGCGATCGTCGCGCCGACAAACGCGCTGAACGCGAAACAGAGGCCCGACGCCCAGACGCGCACGCCGAGCGCGACGACGGCGATGCCGACGGCCAGCCCGCACGCCGCGGGAAAGAGGAACGAATCGCGGAGATTGATCAGCGTCGACTTCCGCCACGCCGTCAGCGGTCCATAGCCGGTCAGGAACAGCAGGATGAGACCGATCGGCAGCATCCACTTGTTGAAGAACGGCGGGCCGACGGTCAGCCGCTCGCCCGTCACCGCCTCGCTCAGCGTCGGGAACATCGTCGCGAACAGCACGAAGAGCGCGGCGAAGAGCAGGATCCAGTTGTTGACGAGGAAGGCCGCTTCACGCGAGACCCACGAGTCGAGCTCGTTGCGCGAGCGCAGCAGCGGCAGCCGGTAGATGACGAAGCCGAAGCTGATGCCGATGATCGCGATCATGAAGCCGGTGAACATCCGCGCCAGCGCGATGTCCTCGCCGAAGGCATGCACCGACTGCACGACGCCCGACCGCGTCATGAACGTGCCGAAGATGGTCAGGAAGAACGTGATGATGACGAGTGACACGTTCCAGACGCGCAGCATCCCGCGCTTCTCCTGCACCATCACGGAGTGCAGGAACGCCGTCGCGGTGAACCACGGCAGCAGGCCGGCGTTCTCGACCGGGTCCCAGCCCCAGTAGCCGCCCCAGCCGAGCTCTTCGTACGCCCAGATCATCCCGAGCATCAGGCCGAACGAGAGGCAGAACCACGCGATCATCGTCCAGCGGCGGACAGCGCGCAGCCACGAGTCATCGAGGTAGCCGGTGATGAGCGCAGCCATACCGAACGCGTACGGGATCGTCAGGCCGACGAACCCCAGGTACATGGTCGGCGGATGGATGGCCATGTAGAAGTTCTGCAGCAGCGGGTTCAGGCCGCGGCCGTCGGTCGGGTTCGCCGTGACGAAGGTGTCGAACGGGTTGTTGTGGATCACCATCAGGAACAGGAAGAACATCTCGACGATCGAGATGATGGCGACGACATACGGGATCAATTCCCGGTGCCGCTCCCTGTTCACGTAGACGGCGGTGCTGCCGAAGATGGACAGCAGGAAGACCCAGAACATGATCGAGCCGTCGAGACCGCCCCAGTACGAGGTGATCTTGTAGAACAGCGGCTGGACCGCGTCGGAATAGTGCTGAACGTACTTGATGCTGTAGTCGCCGGTGACGAACGAGTAGATCATCACCGCCGATGCGGCGACCATGACGGCGGCGGTCAGATAGAACGCGCCGATGCCGCTTTCAATCAGGCGCCGCGAACGGCGCCTTGCCCCGGCGATTGACATCGAGGCGGCGTACGCGCAGACGACGAAGGCTGTGAGAAGGAGGTAGGAGCCAAGCGAGGCCATTGGCTTACTTCGTGCCGGTCGATGGCGGCGCCCCCGCCGTCGCCGGTGGCAGCTTGGCCGGGTCGTACTTCGAAGGGCATTTCGCCATCACGCCGTCTTTCTCGACATGGAAGGTGCCGTCCGACGCGAGGCGCCCTTTCAGCACGACTTCCGATTCGGCCTTGAACGTGTCGGGAACGATCCCCGTGTAGAACGCGCGGACGACCTTGCCGTTGCTCTGCACGTCGAAGCGATACTCGAGCGAGTCGCGCTTGCGCGCGGGCTCTCCCTGCACGAAGCCGTGCAGCTGGAGGTTCTTGCCGTACCACGCCGTCGGGTCGGCCATCACCTCGTCAACATGCTTGTAGTATTCGGTGCCTTCGCTGAGCGTGGAGTACAGCAGCCCGCCGAACGCCAGGACGAGCACGACGCACGTCAGCCCGATCTTTGTGGCTTTCTGACTCATAGATAAGGACTTCCCGGAAAGAGGAACCTCACCAGAATATCCCTGTGCCCGGGCCGGGTCAACCGGGAATGCTACAGAATGCGCGCGAAAACGGCGGCCACGACCCGGTCGCAGCGGGGCTGCGGGAATCGGAACGTCTCGGGCGCCAGGATGCCGGCGCGCTCCGCGAGCTGGTTCCGCAGCGACGCCCGGCTGCGGGACAGCCGCGTCTTCACGACATCTTCGCTAACACCAAGGCATTCGGCGGTTTCGGCGGTGTTCAGCCCGTCCACTTCGCGAAGCATGAACACCTCGCGCAGGCCGTCGGGCAGCTCATCGATTGAGGACTCGAGAAGGGACCGCAGTTCGCCGGCGAACGCCTGCTGCTCGGGGTCGCGTGATGGCTGCCGTTCCACCGCCTGGTTCTCCTCTTCGTTGAAATCGACCGCGTCGTAGCGGCCCTGCTTCCGCGCCCGGTTGAGCGCCTCGTGAATGGCGATCTTCGTCAGCCACGTCGAAAACTTCGCCCGCCCGTCGAATTGCCGCAGGTGGACGTAGGCGTTGACGTACGCCTGCTGCATCACGTCCTCCGCCTCGTCCTCGTCGCGGACAATCGAGCGCGCCGCCCGGTAGATGCGCTCGTTGTAGCGCCTCATCAGGACTTCGTAGAGGGCGGTCTGCCCGTCGACGACCCGATTGACGATTTCCTCGTCGCTCAGCGCCGTCCACCGGTCGAGGATGGCTCCACTTACCACGTGCATACCTATTAGAGTCGCGGCGGCCCGAAAGGTGACACGCGGTTGGCGACGACGACGGCCCCGACCATCAGCGCCACGAGCCCGGCCACGGCCGCGGCCGGGCGCATCGCGGCCCATGTCAGGACGCTGGTTTCCCTCGTCCGGCCGTGCCAGGTGTGGCCCCGCTCGCCCCCGTCGGCTTTGACGGGCCCGTACAGGTTGTCCGGGCGGTTGCCGACCGGCACGGCCGTGTGCTGCTGGTCGAAAAGTCTCCGCTCCATCACCTTGTCAGCCACGCGCGGGAACAGTTGCGCCAGCCGAAGCTTCTCCGCCGCGCCCCCGGCAATGATTTCGCGCGTGGGCGTCTCGGCACATCGGAGGATGACGTCCGCCGCGATCTCCGGCGCGTAGACCGGCGGAACGGGCTGCGGTTCGACGTCCAGGTACGTCTTGGCCTTCTCGAAAAACGGTGTGTCGATGCTGGCCGGTTTCACCAGTGACACGCTGATCGGGACCCCGTCGGCCTCGAGCTCCATTCGGAGCGCATCGGTGAACGCCTTGATGGCGTGCTTGGCGGCGCAGTAAATCCCCTGCAGCGGGATGGCGCGGTCGGCCAGCGCGCTGGCGACGTTGATGAGGGCGCCGCCCTGGGCGCGCATCCGACTCACGGCTTCGCGCGAGCCGTAGACCTGGCCCCAGAAGTTCACGTCCATCTGCCGCCGCATGTCTTCGACGCGCAGCTCCATGACCGGGCCGTACATCGACACCGCGGCGTTGTTGACCCACGCGTCGATGCGCCCGAACTCGGCCATCGCCGCGTCGGCAATGGCCGCGACGCCTTTCGGGTCGCTGACGTCCGCCGCGACGAAGATGGCGCGGCCGCCCGCCACGCGAATCTCGTCGCACGCCGTCCGCAGGTCGTTCTCGTTGCGCGCGGCCAGCACGACGCGCGCGCCGCGCGCCGCGGCGCGCTTCGCCGTCACCAGGCCGATGCCGCTCGAGGCGCCGGTGATGACGATGACCTGTTCGCCGACTGGGAGCAGTTGATGTGTCATGTCAGCTCACTGCACGCGCGACGGTTTCGGTGGCCGCTTTCACGCGCGATACCAGGCCAGCCTCGATCGACTCCGGCGGCGGCTGCCGCACGACGCGCAGCGTGCCGTGCTTGTGCACCACCTCGAACCTGGACGCGCCGTCCGCCTCGCGCCAGAAGCGCAGCGTGGCGCGTGCCTCGCCGACGCGGAGATCGTGGACGACGACCTCGGGCAGCCACGACGGCAGCGCCGGGTCGATGACGAGCGTTTCGAACGGGGCCAGCGGCAGCAGCCCGAGCATCACCTGCATCGCCAGGGGTATCGACGTCGCGTTCCACAGCTGCGGCGTGTTCGCGCGCGGATACGCGCCAGGCGTGGGCGACTCCGAGCGCGCGTAGCCGCCAACGCACTCCGGGATGCGGTGCCCGGCATAGAGCTGCGCGAGGTCGAACTGCGCGTGCGCGAGATCGTGCACGCGCGCATCGAAGCCGAATCGCCGCAGGCCGAACAGGATCGTCCCCTGTTCCACGGCCCACACGGTGCCACGGTGATAGCTCAAGGGGTTGTAGAACGCGTGCGACGACGAGAGCGTCCGGATGCCCCAACCGCTGAACAGGTCCGGCGCGAAGAGGCGGCCGACAACGGGGCGCAGGTGGTCGGTGTCGATGATACCGGTCGCGAGGCAATGCCCCACGTTGGACGTCACCGCGCGGACCAGGCGCTTCTCCGGATCCATCGCCAGGGCGAAGAAGTGCTCCTCCGGCACCCACCAGTCACGGTTGAACCGTGCCTTCAGGTCGGCGGCGCGCTGCCAGTAGTCGGCTGCGCCGGCGCGGTCGCCGAGCATCCACGCCATCACGCCCATCAGGTGCTGCGCGGTGTACCAGTAGCCTTGCAGCTCGCAGGTCGCGATGGGCGACGGCACCGGGCTCCCGTCGTCGTAGATGATGGCGTCGCCGCTGTCCTTCCAGCCCTGGTTCTTCGTGCTCATCGGGGACCGCGACTGATATTCGAGATAGCCGTCGCCGTCCCGATCGCCATAGCGCTGCGCCCATTCGAGGATGCGCCGCGCGGTGTCCCAGTGGCGCCGGATCACCTCCGTCTCGCCCACCCACGCGTACAGGTTGGCCAGCGAGATGACGAACATCAGCGGGCTCGCGTAGTCGGCGTAGTAGGCCGAGTACGGATTCTCGTTCAACACGGCGAGCGGCCCGGCACGCATCTGATACGGAATGCGGCCCGGCTCTTCGTCACGCCACTCGTCGAAGCGGTCGCTCTGCATGCGACCGAGGCGCACGAGCGCGGCGGAGAGCGACGCCCCCTGATCGATCATGCCGGCCTGCCATCCGGCGGTCACCGCATCGCGGCCGAAAAACGCCGGATACAGCGGCATCCCCGCCTGGTGCGCGAGCCATTCCTCGCTGTCGCCGTCGAGCAGCGGGAACGACGCGAAGTCGCGCACGTTGTCGACGATGATCTGCTCCGCGACGCGATTGCCCGGCACGTCGATGCGGGTGAAGCCCGCCCGCCATCGCTGCCACGCGGCGTGGCGCGCCGCCACGTCCTCGGCCGTCAGGTCCGCCGCCGTGCCCGATGGCCACACGCGGAACGCGATCTCCTCGATCTGCTGCGGCGAGAGATCGATCTCCTTGCGCAGCGCCTCCTCCGGCTCGACGCGCGTCTGGTACGGCAGCCCGTGATCCTTCGGCTTCGACGCCTCGGCCTCCTGGATGTCCGTGAAGTCCGCGCCGATCGTCCACGACACCGCGAGCGTGAGTCTCTTGCGCGAGCGATTCGCAATCGCCGCGCGCACATCGAGCCAGCCCGCGCGAACCGTGTAGGTGACGCGAATGTCGATCGCGCGCTCGGGCACGCCGTCCCGGTCGCACTTCTCCTCGTCGCCGGCCTGGCCGGTGCCGCCGCCGCTTGGCTCGGTGATCTCGGGGTGGACGTAGGTGAAGGCGAGCGTGTCCGGGGCGATCGCCGCCGCCTCGCACGGCCACGGCGCATGGCCGTTGACGCGGATTTGCAGCGTACGGAGGAACCGCGCCTCCCGGAAGTAATACCCGGAGAGACGCTGATCCTCGCCACACTCGCCTCGCGTGTTGACGACGAGCAGGGACGGTCCCGACCACGCGTACAGCGTGTCGGGACGCACCGCTGCGCCCGGCATGTGCGACTACGCCGCGCGCCGGGATTTCAGTGAGCTCGGCGCGTCGACGTGAGCGCCCGGATCAACGCCCACTGCGAGCCGATCGACCAGCTCGCCGCCCAGCCAGCCCGTGAAGAGCGCGATGACGCCGCCGGCGAACGACAGGCCGTACGCCATCGTCACCGGGTCCTGCGGTGCGCCACGGCGCATCAACCAGCTC
>DATNCQ010000168.1:0-4307 GCA_035571515.1 Vicinamibacterales bacterium | reverse complement strand
GGCAGGCTGGCAGACACCGAGGCGTCTTCGAGCGCGGGCACATTCGGGGGCGGAGGCGGAGGAGGCGCGCCGAAGATGTTGTCGAGAACCCACACGCCGCGCAGCACGGGCGAGGTGCGCGTCGCATACGACGTGACCGTCAGGATGCTGCCCTGCCGCAGCAGCCCGCCGCGCTGGCTGTCGGGATGGAGCGCCACGCGCCGAAAGCGGCTGCCGTACACCTGCGGGACGCCGTAGTGCTTCGCCAGGCGCTCGTTGAGGAAGGTGTAGTCGGCCTTGATCAGATCCAGCACGCTGCGATCCTCGCGCAGGATGCTGTCGACGAAGAGCTCGGTCTCCTGGCGAAACGCCTGGCGGAGGTTGTCGTCGAAGTCCGGATACAGACGCACGTTCGGGTCGACCGAGTCCAGGCTGCGCAGCCGGAGCCACTGCCCGGCGAAATTGCTCGCGAGGTTGTACGAGCGAGGATCGGCGAGCATGCGCCGCGCCTGCCGCTCGAGCTCCTCTGGCCGGCTGAGCGTGCCCCGAATGGCCGCGTCGAGCAGTTCCTCGTCCGGGACGCTGCTCCAGATGAAGAACGACAGCCGCGACGCCAGCTCGAGATCGCTGATGCGATAGGCAGCGCCTGCCGCCGCGCGTTCCGGGTCCAGCTCCACACGGAAGAGGAACTCGGGGCTCACGAGCACGGCGCTCAAGGCTCTTCGTATCCCCTCTTCGAAACTGCCCTCGGACCGTCCTTCGCGATACAACGCCATCGGCGCCTTGATCTCCGCCTCCGCGACCGGGCGCCGGTAGGCGCGCCGCATGAGGGTCGAGAGAATCTGCGTCGCGCACGCATCTTCTTTGGCGGCGTTCGCCGGATGGCAGACGAAGATCCGCCGGAGCGCCGGCGTGTCGTGGGCGACTCGCGCCGCATACGGTCCGGTAATCGACACCTGGGCAATCGCGGGCGTGATACGGGGATGACGGTTCTCGTTGAAGTGCGATTGGAGCGGCTGCCGCGCCGTTTCGAGCAGCGACGAGGCGTTCTTGCGAAACGTGACGCCCACGTGATGGGAGCCGGCCGTCACCGGTACACGGACCTTCAGGTCCTTGTCGACGAGCGTGTCGTCGCCGTCGGCGGGCATCTCGACCGTCAACGTCTTCACCGGCGTCCGATCGATGAGCACGACCAGTTCGTGCGACGCCGAGCCTCTGAGGCCGCCGACGCTTCCGGTTCGATCGCGGGCGAGCCAGATCTGGATGTCGTACTCGCCGTCATGCGTGAACGTGTGCGGTGACGACATCCCGCCGCGCGTGCCCACCGGGAGGCCGGGCACATGCTCTTCCTGCGTCAGATCGGGCGGCAGCCGGATGACATCGGTCTCCGGAGACGACTGCGCGCCGCCGATCGCCAGCCGGCTGATTTTCTGCGCCGTCGAGATGTAGCGGTCGAGGAGCACGGGGGAGAGATCGCCGACGGTGACGTTGTCGAAGCCGTGGCCGCTGTCGTCGGGCGGCAGGAGCGAGGTGGCGTCGATGTCGAGCGAGAGGAGGTCGCGGATGGCGTTCTGATACTCGGTCCGATTGAGACGGCGCAGCGTGTCGGTGCGGCCCGGATTCGGATGCGCCGCGGCGGCTGCGTCGAGCGACGACTCCAGCCACGACACCAGCGCCGTACGATCCGTGGCGGAGGGCTGCGGCGCGTTCGCAGGCGGCATGGTCCCCGTGCGGAGCTTCCGCACGACCTTCTCCCACTGCGCGCTGTGCTCCGGGCGGGCGATGTCGATCTGGTCCAGCTTCAAGCCCGCCGTCTTGAGCCGCTCGTTGTGGCAGGTGACGCAGTAGCGATCGAGCACCTGATGGGCGTTCGACGGAGCGGCTTGCTGTGCAGAGGGCGCTATCGTCAGGGGCAGGAACACCGTCAGCGCCGCCACGGCCAACCCCATCGTTCTCATCACGACCCCGTCCTTGTTTCAATCGACCGCAGACTGGAGTGTAAACCCGCCCGCCTCCAGCCGCCTTCAGAGAATTTGCAGGATCCCGATCACGGCCTTCGAGCCGGCACAACCGGCCAGATCGTGAAGTCACGAAACGCCCGCCGCACGATCGTGCCGCGCATCTCCGCCAGGCCATCGGCCAGCTCCAGCAGGTGCGCACGGCCGAGTTCGAGCGGATGTTCGTCCGGCTGGTAGGTCGTGCCTTCGGGATAGTCGGCGTACGGCGTCCGTGCGTTCTCCACGTGTGCGCCCAGAACATGCACGACCGGCTTGTCGCGCGTGAACGCGACGAGGCGCTGGATGCTCGCTGTGAACGCCGCACCGTCCCGCACGTACAGCCGCCCGGGATACAGGGTGTCTCCGGTCAAAAGAACTCCCGTGCGGCGATCGTAGAGAGCGATCGAGGCTGGCTCGTGGCCGGGAATGGGAATCACATCGATGATGCGCCCGGTCAGGCTGTAGGCAGCGGAGGTGTCGGGCCAGCCTTGCAATCCGAAGAAGCCGGTGAGCGCGGCGGGTGTCGCGGCGACCACCGTCGTGTCCGGCCTGCCGTTGAACTGAGCGTCGCCGGCGACATGGTCGCCATGCCCATGCGTATGCACGACGACGAGCGGAACCCGCAGGCTGCCGCGGCCAGCCGACCAGCGCTCGATGATTGGTGCCACCGCCCCGGCGACATCCGCCTTCTGCGCCCCGGTATCGACGAGCATCGCGCTGCGCTCGCCGAACAGCAGGTAGAGAAATGGTTTCTCGAAGTTCGTGCAGCCCGACTGCCGGAGGATGAAGAAATCGGCGTTGTACTCGTGGACTCGGAACACCGGCGTTTCAGGACACGACGCGCCCGTGATCCAGGAGGTTGGAAGCGAACCGCGCTCGATGTTCTCCGCGAAAGACGATGGACCCGGCTGAGGCCGCGCTGATCCCGCGAACGTCGTCATCGCCAGCATGCCGGCGCCGGCGAGCAGCGACGCGATCGGCCTACGAAGAATTACGCGCGGCCGCGCGTAGCGCAGGCCTTCAGGCCTGCCAACGGCCGCGCGGGCAGCCCTGAAGGGCTGCGCTACCGTAATTCTGAAACGCACTCTAAAGGGCTGCGCTACGGTAATTCTGAAACGCACTCTACGGGACTGCGTCCGGCATCAGCGTGACACGGACGTAGCGCGCCGGATCCAGGTAGCGGACGGCCGCCCGGGACACCGCCTCCGCGGTGAGGCCCTTGATCTCCGCGGCGCGTTCGCTCACGACATCCCGGCCGAGGGGCTCCCCGCTCTCGTAGCGGCGCATGATCTGGTTCAGAAAATAGACATTGTCCTGGCTGTTGCGATCGAGCTCGCGCTGAAGGTAGCCGCGGACACGCTCCATCTGATCCTCGGTCAACGCGGTCTCTCGCACGGCGGTCACTTCCTGGAACACCCGCTGCACCAGGCTCTCGACTTGCGCGGGATCGCAGGTCCAGTCGATGGTGACGTGATACTCGGGTCGCGGGTACCGGCTGGTGTCGGAATCGACGGAGATCGCGTAGGTCGCACCGAGCTGCTCGCGAATCGCGTCGCTCAACCGTGACTGCAGCAGGACCGTCACGGTCTGCAGCGCGAGCTGGCTCGACGGCCCGAACTCGAACGGTCCGGTGAACACGATCGCCACCTCGCTTTTCGGCGCGATCCCCTTCCGCACTGTCGTCTGGACGACTTCGGCGGGCGCCGTGACGCCGAGATCGCGCCAGGTCTCACGGGCGCGAGTCGCCGGCAGGCTGGCGAGGTAGGTCTCGACCAGCGGGCGCATCGCGTCGAGCGTGAAGCTGCCGACGAAGACGAACGTGAAGTTGCCGGCGTCGGCGAAGCGCGCCTTGTAGAACGCCAGCGACGTGTCGAGATTCCACTTCGCCACGGTGGCCGACGACTCCGGCTGGCGGCGCGGGTGGTTCCCGCTCAGCGCCGACGCGAGCGTCTGGTTGAAGAGGACGTCCGGGGCCGCCGCTTGATCCGCCAGCATCGCCAGCGCACGCCCTTTCATCGCCGCGAACACCGTCGCATCGGCACGCGGCGCCGTGAAGCGCAGATAGATCAACTGGAACATCGCCTCGAGGTCGCGCGGGGCGCTGCCGCCCCGCATGCCCTCGCGTATCTCCGTGAGAAACGGCTGGACCGCGAGCGATTTGCCGGTCAGCAGCCTTTCGAGAACCGGTTCGGTAAACGTTCCGACCCCGCCCGCGGGGATCACATCGTCGGCGGACCGGGCGGCGAAGAAATCGGCGTCGCTCGCGAGCGACGTCCCGCCGGGCGCCGTGGCCCTGAACAGGATCTGATCCGCCTTCAACGTCGTCGGCAG
>DATNCQ010000167.1:0-21997 GCA_035571515.1 Vicinamibacterales bacterium | reverse complement strand
GCCGTCTAGGCAGCGTTCCGATCTCAGGAGCCAGTTCGAAGACCCGGCGCGCCGGCGCCGGGTCCAAGGGGGAGTGGGTTGTTCCTGCTGTGGTACCGGCGGGCGGACCCGCCGTTACTTCTTGGGAAGTACGGTGTCTTTCAGCTGCTTCGCGATGCGCGCCTTGACGACGGTCTTGGCGGGAATCTTGATGGCTTCGCCCGTGGCCGGGTTGCGACCCATGCGCGCCTTCCGCTTCTGCACGACGAGCTTCACCATTCCCGGCAGCACGAACTCGCCGGATCGCTTCAGCTCCTTCTCAGCGAGCGTCGTCAGCTCGTCGAAAAACTCGCGCGCCTGCGTGCGTTTCACTTCGAATCGTTCCGCGAAGTGAGAAAACAACTCAGATTTGCCCATGCGTCGGGCGTCTGCCATCACGTCCCCCCAATCTGGTGCGCGCCTCCCTTCGGCCGCGTGACAGGTTGCGCGCTCACGCTGTCGCGGAAACTCTTAGGAAAACGTCGTAATGCTAGCGCGCCCTCCCCGGAGTGTCAACGAAACACGCCGAGAAATCGATGTGTTTCAAGGGCAAATGCTAGAATTCGGTCACCGTGTCCGCCGCGACACCGCTAGAGACATTTCCCAATCCCCGACCCGAGCGTGAGTACGAAATAGCGATCAGCTGCCCGGAGTTCACGTCGGTCTGTCCGAAGACCGGGCTCCCCGACTTCGGCGAGATCCGGATCAGCTACGCGCCCGGCGATCGCTGTATCGAGTTGAAATCACTGAAGTACTACCTGATCGAGTTCCGCAACCGCGGCATCTTCTACGAGGCGGTGACCAATCAAATCCTCGACGATCTCGTCGCCGCGTGCCAGCCGCGCCGGATGACGGTCGTCGGCGATTTCTCCGTCCGCGGCGGCATGAAGACGATCGTGACGGCAACCTATACCGCGCCATGACGCGGCAGGTGCCCATCGAGGACGCGCTCGACCTGCATACCTTCCACCCGCGCGACATCAAGTCGGTGGTCGAGGAGTACGTCAACGCCGCCTGGGAGCGCGGCCTGCGCGAGGTCCGCCTCATTCACGGGCGCGGCCGCGGCGTTCAGCGCGGCATCGTCCAGCAGGCGCTCGAACGGCACCCGCTCGTCGTCGAGTTCTGGGACGCGCCGGAGACGCACCTCGGCGCGACCGTCGCGCGGCTCCACGACACCGCACCTCTCTCGCCGAACCAATAGGCGCTCGGCGCGGAAGGCGGGCTTGCCCGCCGAAGCGATCGCCACTCCGCGTCAAGGCGGGCTTGTCCGCCGAAGCAATCGCCAATCCGCGCGAAGGCGGATTGAATAAATCGCGATCTTTCGCGGTCTCCGCGATTCGAATTTCCGCAACGTCGACGCACTGCATCGCACGAATCAGGCGATTTTCGACGCGGAACGGCGCGTGCACCGTCCCGCCGCATGATGCGGCCGGCTGCTCTTCGCGCGGGTGACGCGGTCAGGATTCGCGGCGAACGCTGGCGGGTTGCGGCCGCGGCCTCGTTCGACGAGGTGTCGATCGTCGACGTGGACGGCTGCGACGCGACCAACCAGGGAACGAGGGCGCACTTCCTCCTGCCGTTCGAACGCATCGAGGCCATCGCCTCCCGTTCGACGGCTCCACGCGTCGTTACGCACGCGCGGTGGCGGCGTGCGGCGCGCGCGCTGCTCGCCGGCGTGGTTCCACGCTGGGCGTCGCTTCGCGCGGCCGCGAACGCGCGGCTGACCATCCTTCCGTTCCAGCTCGAACCGGCGATTGCCGTCACGCGCGGCGACACGTGCCGCGTTCTCATCGCGGACGAGGTCGGCCTCGGAAAGACGATTCAGGCGGGGCTGATCGTCGCCGAGACGCTGGCGCGGACGCCGGATGCGCGAGCGCTGATCGTGTCGCCGGCGGGACTGCGCGAGCAATGGCGCGCCGAGCTGCACGCGCGGTTCGAGCTCGATGCGAGCGTCCTCGACGCCGAGGGGGTGGCGCGGTGGGCGGCACAGCTCGTGCCCGGCGTGAACCCGTGGTCGATCCATCCGCTCGCCATCACGTCCATCGACTACGTCAAGCGGCCCGAGGTGATGCGGTCGCTCGAAACGCTGACCTGGGACGTGGTGGTCTTCGACGAGGCGCACGCGCTTGCCGGCCGGTCCGATCGCGCGGCCGCAGCGGCCGCGCTCGCCGGGAGGGCGCGCCGCGTGATCCTGCTCACCGCAACTCCTCATCCAGGCGACGACGAGGCGTATGCGCGACTCCTCGCAGTTGGGGACGTGGGCGCGGGCTTTCCACTCGCGATTTTCCGGCGCACGCGGTCCGACGTCGGCCTGCCGCATGGGCGCCGAAACACACGGTTGCGGGTTCGACCGACGGACGCCGAGGCGGCCATGCATCGCGCGCTCGATGCATATATCCACCGCCTTCTGGCGGAACGCGATGCGTCCCCTGCGGGCGCGACACTGCTCGCATCGCTGCTCACCCGCCGCGCCTGTTCGAGCGCGTGTTCGCTCGCCCGCTCGCTCGAGCGCCGCATGGCGTTGTTACGGGATGCGCCGGTCGCCGCGCGCGATCAGCGCGCCCTCCCGTTCGCCGACCCGGACACCGACGAGGAGCCGGGCGGCGAGCTCGGTGTCGCCGGCCTGCGCGACCGCATGGAGGAGACGCGGTGGCTCGAGGCGCTCGCGCAGCTCGCGCGCACGGCGTCGGCTTTCGAGAGCAAGATCGACGCGCTCGCGCGCGCGATCAGGCGGGCGCGCGAGCCGGTCCTCGTCTTCACCGAGTACCGCGACACGCTGCAGCACCTGGCCTCGGCGCTCGCCCGGTTCGCGCCGCTGCAGCTGCATGGGGGCCTGACGTCGCGTGAGCGCATCGACGTGCTGCGCCGGTTCACGTCCGGCGACGCCGTGGTTCTCCTCGCGACCGACGCCGCCAGCGAGGGGCTCAATCTTCATCACCGGTGCCGGCTGGTCATCAACCTGGAGCTGCCATGGACACCGCTTCGCCTCGAGCAGCGGTTCGGTCGAGTCGATCGCCTGGGCCAGCGGCGCCGCGTGCACGCGGTGCAGCTGGTCGCGAGGGAGACGCCGGAAGAATCGATCGCGCTGCGCCTCGACGAGCGACGGGCGCGAATCGACGCGTCGCTCGAGGGGCCCGCGGATGGCGGCGCCGCGCTGCGTGCGGATGCCGAGGCCGAAGCCGCGCGCCTCCTCTCGGCGAGGTCGCTCGCCGCTGGAACACAGCCGCCGGCCGACAGACCTCTCCTGATGGTTACGAGTCGAAGGGACGATCCTGGCTCGATCTGGGCGTTCCGCCTGTCCTGTGCAGACGAGGGCGGACAGGTGATGTTCGAGACGATCACGGGGTTGCGGGACGAGCGAACCGGTTCGGCGGTTGACGCTCGAATCGAGCAGATCGCAGCCCGCCATCACGAAGCCGTCGTGGCGGACACGTCGGCATCATTGACCGGATGGCTCGACCTGGCTGCCCGGCGTGAAGACGCCATCGCCACGGGGCTGCGGGAGAATCACGCGCGGCTCTCCGCGACACTCTTGCAGCCGGGCCTCTTCGATCGGCGCAGTGAACGCGCCGCCGCGGCTCAGGCGTCGCGCGTCGAGGAGGCGCTGCAGAAATCACGCGCGCGGCAGGCGCTGCTGGCGCGCGCACGGCAGCTGCATGCCTCCGGCCGCGAGCTCCTGTTCGGCGTCACGTTCCGGCCATGATCAGCGGCGTCAGCGGCCGCCTGCTCTCGGCTTCGTTCGCCGAAATGGAACTGCCGGCGATCGCCGGTCACTGCACGCCGCCCGCCGACGCGCTGCGAGCGCTGGATGCGTGGTCCGCGCACCGCGAAAGATCGTTCGGCCCCGCATCTAGCGTCCGCGCCATCGCCGACGGGGTCGCCATCCCGCTGCTCAAGATCCTCGGATACACGGTTAGCGGTCGCGTCGATGACCGCGATGCGGCGCGTCTGGAAGCCAGCGGAAACGGGACACCGCTCCTTCCAGTCACCGTCATCGGGTGGGACCAACCGCTTGACACGGCGTGGCGCGACTCGATTCTCGACGCCGTCCGCGCGGATGAGCGGTGGGCGGTCGCGCTCAACGGCACGTCGCTGCGGATCGTCGACGCGCATCGCACGTGGTCGCGTCACTTCGTCGAGTTCGATCTCGCCCTGCTGGCGCACGATGCCAACGCGTTCGCGCTGCTGTGGCAAATCGGGCGCGCCGAGTCGCTCGCCGCATCGCCACGGCTCATCGATCGCGCCGTGGATGCGTGCGCGCGGCATGGAGTCGCGGTCTGCGAGGCGCTCGGCCGCGGGGTGCTCGACGCGCTCGAGCTGCTGCTGAGCGCGCTCGGCCGCCGCCATCACGTCCGCTTCGAGCTGCTCGTCGAGCAGTCGCTCACCGTGCTGTATCGCGTCCTGTTCCTGCTCTTCGCCGAGGCGTGCGGGCTGGTTCCGATCTGGCATCCGGTCTACCGCGACCGCTACACGATCGATTCGATTGTCTCGACCCTGATCGCGGGACGTCGCTACCGTGGCGTCTGGAGCGCCATCAACGCCATCTCGCGGCTCGCGCACGCCGGCTGCTCCGCCGGCGAGCTGAAAGTCACCGCGTTCAACGGACGCCTGTTCTCGCCCGCCAGCACCGGCGCGTTCGATCGGCAGGCGCTCGACGATGGGGTGATGGCGAAGGCGGTGCTGTCGATCAGCACCACGCCGCCGAATCGGCATACAGGACGGCGGCGGATCGTCTATCGCGACCTGGACGTCGAGGAGCTCGGCGCCGTCTACGAGCAGGTGCTCGACTACGAGCCCGACGCCGGCCGCCTCACGCGGACGCGAGACCTTCGCAAGTCCACGGGGGCGTTCTACACGCCGCGTGCGTTGACCGCCTGCGTGGTGCGCGAGACGCTGCGGCCGCTTCTCGCCGGCCGAAGCGCGGAGGACATCCTGCGCCTGCGCGTCCTCGATCCGGCGATGGGCAGCGGCGCGTTCCTGGTCGCGGCGTGCACGCAGCTGGCGGCGGCGGCCGAGGAGGCGCTGATTCGTGACGGCCGTTGGCACCGAGCCGACGTGAGCGCATCGGATCGCGTCGCGCTTCGACGAGAGGTCGCTCAACGGTGCCTGTTCGGCGTCGATCTGAACCCGACGGCCGTGCAGGTCGCGCGACTGTCGCTGTGGCTCACGACGCTGGCGGCGGACAAGCCGCTGACGTTCCTGGACCACCGGCTCGTGACCGGCGACAGCCTGATCGGCGCGTCGCCGGCCGACCCCTGGCGCCAACCCGGTGGACGCGGCAAGCGCCAACTCGAGACCGTTCTCTTCGACGCCGCGGACGTCGGCCCCGTTCTCCGTCACGCCGTGCAGATGCGCGCGCAGCTCGCGAACCAGGCGGACGAGACCGCCACGATCGTCCGGGCCAAGGAGCGGACCCTCGCAGCGCTGCAGTCCGTCGAGGGCGCGCTCGGCCGGTACGCGCGCGTGCTCGATCTGTGGTGCGCGGGGTGGTTCTGGCCCGACGCGCAGCCGCCGGGCCGTGGGACCTTCGGTGACCTGGTCGATGTCCTGCTCGAACGAACGCCGGTGCTGCCGCCGCGCGTCGCGAAGCCGTTGCTCGACACCGCGGCCGCCGTCGCCGCGCAGCATCGCTTCCTCCACTGGCCGCTCGCGTTTCCCGAGGTCTTCAGCGACGAGCATGGCGAATCGCTCGCCAATCCCGGCTTCGACGCCATCGTCGGCAACCCGCCGTGGGACATGGTTCGCGGCGACAGCGGCGAGCCCTCCACGCGCGCGTCACGCCGCGACGCGGCGAAGTGCCTCACCGCGTTCGTTCGCGAAGCGGGCATCTACCGCGTCGATACACGCTCGCACGTCAATCGCTACCAGCTCTTCGTCGAGCGCGCGCTGCAGCTCACCAGCCGTGGCGGCCGCATCGGCTTCATCCTGCCGGCCGGCACCGTCACCGACGGCGGCTGCGCCCCGCTCCGGCGGCATCTGTTCGACCATGCGGCCGTCGATTCGATCGTCGGCTTCGACAACCGCCACCGTATCTTTCCCATCCATCGCAGCGTCCGGTTCGTCGTCATGACGGCGACCAACGGTGAACGCACCAGCGGCGTGCGATGCCGTTTCGGGGTCGACAACACCGAGGATCTCGATCGCCCGGGCGCCGCCGGCGCCGAGTTCCACCTGACGCGTGCGTTCATCTCCCGGCTCTCCGGCGAGGACGACCTGGCCATCCCGGAGCTTCGGCACCCTGCCGACCTGCGGATTCTCGAACAGATCAGCGCGCGACTGCCGACGCTCGATTCGATCCGCGGCTGGAACGTCGCATTCGGCCGTGAGCTCAATGCAACGGACGACCGCGATCTCTTCGTTGCGTTCGATCGCAACGGCCACGGCCGGCCGGTCCTCGAGGGCAAGCAGATAGAACCGTTCCGCGTTTCGATCGAGGGCTGCCGCTACCAGGTGCGCGAGCACGTGCGCGTCCGGATCGCGCGCAGGCCGCGGCTTGCGTACCGCGACATCGCGAGCGCCACCAACCGCGTGACGCTGATTGCGGCGATCGTTCCCGCCGATGCGGTGACGACGCACACGCTGTTCTGTCTGAAGACGCCGCTGCCATTGGACGCCCAGCACGTCCTCTGCGCGCTGCTCAACAGCTTCGTCGCCAATTACCTGATTCGCTTCCGGGTCAACACGCACGTGACCGTCGCGCTCGTCTCGCGGCTGCGGGTGCCATGCGTCGACCGCGACTCGCCGCCGCACCACCGGCTGTCGACGCTCGCCCGGACGTTGATGCATTCACCATCCGCCGCCGAGCAGCAACCGGAGTACGCCGAGCTGCAGGGACTCGCCGCGAGGCTTTACGGGCTATCGGAGTCCGACTTCGTGCACGTGCTCTCGACCTTTCCGCTCGTGCCCGATGCCGTGAAGTCGAGGGCGTTACTTGAATTCAACAACTCTCACTGACGCTTTGTGATGACGGGCCACGGAGGCACGGAGACACGGAGGTATTCATGTTGTACGGTGACCAGGCGGGCAACGATCTGTCCGAGGAATCATTCGCTGCGGCATCGAGGTTCACCGGGAACTCGGCCCGCGGCTACTCGAGTCCACGTATGAGACCGCACTCTGTATCGAGCTGAAGAACGCGGGACTCGCCGTACAACGGCAGATAGGCATTCCTCTCTACTACAAGGGAGAATTGATTTCGGAACACCGCCCGGACTTGATCGTCGGCGATCAGATTGTCGTGGAAATCAAGAGCATCGCCCGATTCGAAGCCATTCACACCGCAGTGATGCTGACCTACCTGCGGGTGACAGGCCTGCACGTTGGTTTGCTTTTGAATTTCAACACTGCATTCCTGAGACAGGGAATCAAGCGCGTCATGCGTTAGGAAAAGTAATCTCCGTGCCTCCGTGCCTCCGTGGCCCGTCGCCGGCGACGAGCGCTCCCTACCACTTGAGCACCCGCCTCCCACGCCAGATGGGTCCTTCCTCGACGTACAGCCACTCGGGGTTTCTGGTGATATCGCGCAGCCCCTGGTGCACGCGGTCGAAGGTGGTGACGTGCTCGTCTTCGCACTCGAAGTAGGTGATGAAATCGAATTCGCCCGTGCGCTCGTAGCCGTCGGGATTGTGGTACAGCCGGCGGTAGAGGGTCGCGATCCCGTCCTGCGCGGTCTGGGCGTGGCCGTGGACGGGACAGCCGGTGCCGGCGTCGACGTGCGGGTAGAAGTAGGTGTGGCGCTCGAGCGACGACTTCTTCCACCACTCGCCGCTCTTGGAGATGGGCAGGACAATGGCGTTGCGGGCGACGCGGCCCGACGTGCGCTGCAGGGCGCGCTTGTAGGCGAAGTCGAAGAGATCGACGCTCGTGTAGCGCGGGGTGCGCTCGGCGCCGTCGATGGCGATCACGTCGCCCATGTCGCCGAGGCGGCGGCGCAGCTCGACCTCGAATTCCTGCAGGCGCGGACGGTACTTGCCCGACACCTGCACGGCATAGCGCGCCGCCGCTATCCCGGAGTCAACGTGCCGATCGCCTTCGCCGACGAGGAACTGGATGGTCTCGCGCGGCTGCGACTCGCGCGTCCCGTCGGCGTCGAAGTCGTTGAAGTAGCCGCGCGACAGCTGGCCGCCGGCCGCGCGCAGCTTCGACAGCGCGGCCTCGTCCTCGCGCCGCGGCACGATGAACAGGAACTTGGTGAACGACAGGTTCACTCCCGCGGCGTTACCGCCAGGCAGAAAGGCGCCTTGTCCGTTGCCGTTGGCCATCGCGTCCCGTCAAATCGTATCGGGTGGAGATCCGGCTGTCTGCACTGAATCGTGCGCGTGAGGGCTACGACGCAAGCGCGAACTTCCGGATCGCGTCGGCGAGTCCCGCACTCTCGTTGTCGCCGGTCATCGCCCAGCCGCGATCGCGCAGGCCGGGCACGGCATTGGCCATGATGACCGGCAGCCCCGCGAACTCCAGCATCTCGAGGTCGTTGAAGTTGTCGCCGACGGCCATCACCTCATCGCGCGCGACCCCGAGCTGCGCGGCGCGCCAGGCGAGCGCCCGTCCCTTGGTCGCCCCCGGCGCCGTGACGTCGATCAAGGAAAAGTCGCGATGCTCGTATTCGGTCAGCGACACTGCGAAGTCGCGCGCCGTCTCGCGCAGCCCGGAGACGAGCGTGCGCATCGCCTCGACGCCGCCGTTGAACATCACCTGAATAGGGTCCTCGACCAGCGCGTCCTCGAGCGGCACCGACTGCGCGATGAGCGACTGGTTTCGCGCCCAGTACGCCTTGCGCCCGGGATGCTCCCAGTCCATCGTCTCGAACATCACCTGGCGTTCCGCGTCGCGGTCGAACACCAGCGCCGCCGCATGGCGGAAGGGCCTGGTCGCCTCGAGCACCGCGCGCGCGATGCCGCGGTCGAGCAGCCGCCGCGCGAAGCGCGAGCCGTTCATCGCGCGCTCCACCGCGCCGTTGCTGACGATGAGCGTGATGGTCGGCGGCAGCGGATCGGCGATGGGCCGCGCGAACGGATAGCTGCGGCCCGTGACGAGCGCGACGTGAATGCCCGCGCGCACCGCGTCGTGGATGGCGTCGACGTTGGCCTGTGGAACCTGGCCGCGCGTGTCGAGCAGCGTGCCGTCAACGTCGATGCCGATCAGCCGAATCATGAAGTTCCGTTCAGTATGATAGGTACACGATGCGTCTGGATGAGTTCGCGGGAGCCAATGCCGGGTACGTGCTCGAGCTCTACGAGCGCTACCGGCAGAATCCGGAGTCCGTCGATCCCCAGACGCGGAAGACCTTCGAGTCGTGGGAGCCAGCGGGCGCGCAGCCGTCGGGCGCGACGGCCGCGGCTGTGGACATCCGGAAAGTGGTTGGCGCCGCGAACCTCGCCGACTGCATCCGCCGCTACGGCCACCTTGCGGCCCAACTCGACCCGCTCGGCTCACCGCCCATAGGCGATCCCTCGCTTTCTCCCGCGGCGCACGGGATCAGCGACGACGACCTGCGGCAGTTGCCCGCATCCCTGGTCGATGGCCCCGCCGCCCAGTCGGCCGCCAACGCCTTCGAGGCCATCGAGCGGCTGCGCCGCATCTACTGTTCGACGACCGGCTTCGACTACGCGCACGTGTTCGTCCCCGAGGAGCGGGTGTGGCTGCGCCAGGCGGCCGAGTCCGGGCGCTTCCTGCCGCCGATGGACGCGCACAGCGTCGAAGCGGTCCTCGATCGCATCACGCAGGTCGAGGTGTTCGAGCGGTTCCTGCAGCGCACGTTTCCCGGCAAGACGCGCTTCTCGCTCGAGGGGCTCGACATGCTCGTGCCGATCCTCGACGAGATCATCTGCGGCGCGGCCGACCACGGCGCGCGCCACGGCGTGCTCGCGATGGCGCACCGCGGACGGCTCAACGTGCTCACGCACGTCCTCGACAAGCCGTACGCGCAAATCCTCGCGGAATTCAAGGACCCGGTCGCCGCGCAGTCGTTCCGCACCGACCTCGGATGGATGGGCGACGTGAAGTATCACGCGGGCGCGCGCACCGCCGCTCCGCGCGGGCACATGTACATCTCGATGCCGCCGAACCCGAGCCATCTCGAGGCGGTCGATCCGGTCGCGGTCGGCATGGCGCGCGCCGCCGGGACGCGCGCCGGGCAGCGCGGCGCCGCGCACTTCGACGGCGCCATCACCGTCCCGATTCTCATTCATGGCGACGCCGCGTTCCCCGGCCAGGGCATCGTCGCCGAGACGCTGAACCTGTCGCGCCTTCCGGGCTATGCGACGGGCGGAACGATTCATATCATCGCGAACAACCAGCTCGGTTTCACGGCGACGCCGGAGGTCTCCTACAGCACCAGCTACGCGAGCGGCCTCGCGCGCGGCTTCAAGATTCCCATCGTCCACGTCAACGCCGACGACCCGGTCGCGTGCCTCGAGGCCGCGCGCCTGGCGTGGGAATACCGGGTGCACTTTGGACTCGACTTCCTGATCGATCTCGTCGGCTACCGGCGCCACGGCCACAACGAAGGCGACGAGCCGTCGTTCACGCAGCCGGTGATGTACAAGACGATCGCATCGCACCCGACCGTCCGCGAGCGCTGGTCGCGCACGCTTGTCGACAAGGGAACGATTGCGGCGGAGCTTCCCGAGTCGCTCGCCAGGAAGTACTTCGGCGAGCTCGAATCAACCTACGCCTCGTTGAAGCCCGAACAGGAGTACGCGCCGCCGCTGCCGACCAAGGCGCCGGCGGGCGCCGCGGCGCGCGTCGAGACCGGCGTCCCTCTCGATCGCCTGCGCGAGATCAACGAGGCGCTGCTCGCGCGGCCCGAGGGATTCACGTTCAACCGCAAGCTCGAACGCGGGCTGGAACGGCGCCGCTCGGCGTTCGCGAACGCGACGGAACGGTCGATCGACTGGGCGACTGCCGAGCAACTGGCGTTCGCCACGATCCTGGCCGACGGCACGCCCATCCGGATGACCGGCGAGGACGTCGAGCGCGGCACCTTCAGCCATCGCCACGCCGTCTTTCACGACGCCAGCACCGGCAAGCAGCTCGTGCCGCTGCAGGAGTTTCCCCAGTCGCGCGCGTCGTTCGAGATCCACAACAGCCCGCTCAGCGAGAACGCCGTCGTCGGCTTCGAGTTCGGCTACAACGTGCAGGAGCCGCTGCGGCTCGTCATCTGGGAAGCGCAGTACGGCGACTTCATCAACGGCGCGCAGGTGATGCTCGATCAGTTCGTCACCTCGGGGCGCGCGAAATGGGGACTCGCGCCGTCGTTGGTGTTCCTGCTTCCGCACGGGTACGAGGGCCAGGGTCCGGAACACTCCACCGCGCGTCCCGAGCGGTTCCTCGACGCTGCCGCCGGCATCAACCTGCGGCTCGTCACCTGCACCACCGCGGCGCAGTATTTCCACGTCCTGAGGCGCCAGGCGGCGCTGCTCGAACGCGATCCGTTGCCGCTCATCGTCCTCACGCCCAAGAGCCTGTTGCGCCACCCGTCGGTGGCGTCGACGCCGCGCGAGCTGGAACAGGGCCGCTTCCTCTCGGTCATCGACGACGAGGACGCCCGCGGGCGCGCGGGCGGCATCGAGCGCGTGGTCCTCTGCAGCGGCAAGGTCTACGTCGATCTCGCCGCCAGCGATCGACGCGCGGCCGCAGCGAGCGTCGCGGTCTGCCGCGTCGAACAGCTCTACCCGTTCCCGGAGGTCGCGCTCGGCGAGGTTCTCGGCCGATACCGGTCGGTCCGCGACGTCGTGTGGCTGCAGGAGGAGCCCGAGAACATGGGCGCCTGGCAGTTCGTGCGGCCGCAGCTCGAAACGCTGATCGGCGACCGCTGCCCGCTTCGCTACATCGGCCGCGCCCGCAGCTCGAGCCCGTCCGAAGGATCCGCCGCGTGGCACCAGTTGAATCAGAAGATGCTCGTCGAGCAGGCGTTCGACCTCGGCACCTCCGCGCCCGAGCCCTCGATGGTCCTGTCGAAGGAAGTCTGAGACCGCGACATCATGACCAACATCGTCGTTCCACAGCTCGGTGAATCGGTCGTCGAGGCGCGCGTGGCGCGATGGCTGAAAAAGGAAGGGGACCGCGTCGAGGTGGGCGAGCCGGTCGTCGAGCTCGAAACGGAGAAGATCGACCTCGAGGTCAACGCGGAGCGCGGAGGCGTCATCGCGAGCATCAAGCACAAGGAAGGCGACGACGTGAAGATCGGCGAGCTGCTCGCCGTCGTCGACGAATCCGCGACGGCGACGGCAGCCGGGGCCACTCCGTCCGGTAACGGCGCGAAGGCGGCGCAGCCCGCGCAAGCCGTCTCGCCCGCCGCGTCTGGCTCGCCTGTCCAACCCACATCGCCTGCCCAGCCCGTCTCGCCCGCTCCATCCGCCTCCGCCTCCCGAGCGACGCCGACCGCGCGGCGGATCGCCGAGGACCATGACGTCAACCTGGCATCGATCCAGGGCTCCGGCGCGTCGGGACGCGTGATGAAGCAGGATGTCGAGAAGGCCATCGTCCCTGCGGAAAAGCCGGCGCCGGCGCCCGCACCCGTCGCGCAGCCCGGGCCCGCGCGCAAGCCGGCGGCGGCGAAGGCGGCGCACCCCGGCGAGCGGCGCGAAGAGCGCCAGCGGATGTCGAAGCGCCGCGCGACCATCGCGCGCCGGCTCGTCGAAGCGCAGCACAACGCCGCGATGCTGACGACGTTCAACGAGATCGACATGAGCGCGATGATGGCGCTGCGCGAGCGGCGCAAGGAGGCGTTCAAGAAGCAGCACGACGTCGGGCTCGGGATCGCTTCCTTCTTCGTGAAAGCGAGCGTCGCGGCGCTGCGGGCGTTCCCGCTGCTGAACGCCGAGATCGAGGGCGACGAAATCGTCCTCAAGCGCTACTACGACATCGGCATGGCCGTCGGCGTCGAAGGCGGGCTCGTGGTGCCGGTGCTGCGCGACGCCGATCGGATGTCATTCGCGGAAATCGAGCACGGGATTCGCGACTTCGCCGCCCGCGCGGCCGACGGCACGCTCACGCTCGAGGATCTCGCCGGCGGCACGTTCACGATCACCAACGGCGGCGTGTTCGGCTCGCTGATGAGCACGCCGATCCTGAACCCGCCGCAGGTGGGCATCCTCGGCCTGCACAAGATCCAGGACCGCGCGGCGGTCGTGAACGGCCAGGTGACGATTCGCCCGATGATGTACGTGGCGCTGAGCTACGACCACCGCATCGTCGATGGCCGTGAGGCGGTGCAGTTCCTCGTGAAGATCAAGGAGTTCGTCGAGGATCCGGGGAACCTGCTGCTGGAATCATAGGCGGACCTGAAGGTCCGCCTCTACGTACGCAGCGTTCTATCCTTCGGACATGTACGGGTATTTGTGGTCGCGCGGGGGCGAGAACGTTTCCTTGATCGTCCGCGCGCTCACCCATCGCGTCAGGTTCAGCTTCGAGCCGGCCTTGTCGTTGGTGCCCGATGCCCTTGCCCCGCCAAATGGCTGCTGACCGACGACGGCGCCCGTCGGCTTGTCGTTGATGTAGAAGTTGCCGGCCGCGTTCCGGAGCGTGTCGGTCGCCTGGACGACGGCCGTCCGATCCGTGCTGAAGACCGATCCCGTCAACGCGTACGGCGAGGTGCGGTCGATCGTCTCCAGCGTTTCGTCCCACGCGGAATCCTGGTAGACGTAAGCCGTCACGACCGGTCCGAAGATTTCCTCGCACAGCAGCCGGTACGCCGGATCTTTCGTCTCGACGAGCGTCGGCTCGATGAAGTAGCCGGCCTCGCCGCGCGCGGTCCCGCCCTGGACGATCTTCGCGTTCTTCCTCGCGTCGTCGAGGTACGAGCTGATCTTGTCGAACGCCTTCCTGTCGATGACGGCGCCGATGAACGTGCGGAAGTCGGCAACGTCGCCCATCTTCATGTCGCGCATCATCCCGACGGCGCGATCGCGCACCTTGGGCCAGAGCGACTGCGGAACGTAGACGCGGCTGGCGGCCGAACACTTCTGCCCCTGGTACTCGAAGCCGCCGCGTGCGACCGCCACCGCCACTTCCTGCGGGTCGGCGGAGGGATGCGCGACGATGAAGTCCTTGCCGCCGGTCTCGCCCACGATGCGGGGATAGCCGCGGTAGCGGCCGACGTTCTCGCCGACCTTCTTCCACATGCTGTTGAAGACCGCCGTGCTGCCGGTGAAATGGATGCCCGCCAGATCCGGCGAGTCGAGCAGGATGTCGGTGATCTGCACCGCGTCGCCCGGCACGAAGTTGATGACGCCGGGAGGAAGCCCGGCGCGCTCGAGCAGGCGCAGGATGTAATGGCCGCTCAGCATCGCGCTCGATGCCGGCTTCCAGATCACGGTGTTGCCCATCAACGCCGGCGCCGTCGGCAGGTTGCCGCCGATCGCCGTGAAGTTGAACGGCGTCACGGCGTAGACGAACCCTTCGAGCGGCCGGTAATCGAGACGGTTCTGGACGCCGTGCGAGCTGATCGGCTGTTCCGCGTAGAGCTCCTGCGCGAAGGCGGCGTTGAAGCGAAGGAAGTCGATCAGCTCCGAGGCCGAGTCGATTTCCGCCTGGAACACCGTCTTCGACTGGCCGAGCATCGTCGCCGCGTTGAGCGTCTGACGCCAGGTCGTCGTGAGCAGTTCGGCGGCACGGAGGAACACGGCGGCTCGATCTTCCCAGCGCCAGCTCGCCCATTCGCGCGCGGCGCGTTTCGCCGCCGCAATCGCCTCGTGCACGTGTTCGGCACCGGCGGCGTGCCAGTCCGCCAGCACATGCGCGTGGTCGTGCGGCATCGCGGTCTCGTGCGTGCGGCCCGTGCGAATCTCGCGTCCGCCAACGACGACGGGGATGTCGATGCGCTCGGCGGCCATCGCCTTCAGCCGCTCCTTCAGCGCGGCCCGCTCGGGCGAGCCGGGAAGATAACCGAGGTTCGGCTCGTTGACCGGCGACGGTACGCGGCTGGTACCAGCGATACCTGACGAGCCGGTGGCCACGTGGGATGAAGGCGTGGTGCGGGGTGCGTCGGCGACGGATTCAGTGCGGACTGCCATCCGCCAATTTTACGTCTTCATGGCCGCGCAGGCTCGATGTCCACCGCAATCGTGCGCCACTTCTGCTGGCGGAAGCGCGCGACGCTCAGCACGCAGCGCGTGAAGTGACCGAGCAGAATCGCGGTCCAGATATCCGCCGGCTCGAGGGCGCGTGACGCCTCGACGATCGCGCAGAGGCCGAGTGGCACCGCAATCTGCGAGATGACGGAGATGTAGAGCGGGCTGCGCGTGTCGCCGGTGCCCTGCAGCCCGCCCGTGTAACTGAGCGCGACCGTGATGAACAATCCCGACACGCTCAGGTAGACGAGCAGCTGCCGGCCGATGGCGAGCACCAGCGGATCCGTCATGCCGAAGGCGGCGAGCAGGTACTGCGGCACCAGCAGGAACGCGGCGCCGACAATCGCCGCCGCCGCGAGGCCGATTTGCGAGGCCACGCGCACGCCTTCGGCGGCGCGATCGGGATTGCCGGCCCCGAGATTCTGTCCGGCGATGGTCGCCGAGGCGCCGAGCAGGCCGGTCGACGTCCAGGTAATCAGCGAAAAGAGCTCGGTGTAATCCACCGCAAATGCCGCCTGCGCGGCGGCGCTGTGCTCCAGCGATCCGATGAACCGCAGGAGGAACACGCCGCCCACGTTCATCGCAATTCCCTGCACGCCGGTGGGAAGCCCGAACTTGAAGAGCGAGCGGATGACCACCCAATCCGGCTTCCGATCCATCCCGTGCTCGAAGTGGATGACCGAGTCCGGGCGCGTCAGGCGCCACACGCCGTACGTGCTCACCAGCGTGCTGCTCGTGACCGTGCCGAACGCGGCGCCGATCGTGCCGAACAGGCGAATCAGCGTCACGTTGAGCGCGATCGTCAGCACCGTCATCGCCAGGCCGAGACGAAGCGGCGTCCGCGGATCGCCGGCGGCCCGGAACGCGCCGCTCAGCATGAAGAACATGATCAGGCCGACGATGCCGACGAACATCGTGCGCAGGAACGGCAGCGCCTCGCTCCGCACCTCCGGCGCCGCATTGATCAGCGTCAGCAGCCAGGGCGCCGCGGCGTAGCCGACCACGCCGAGCAAGACCGAGAGCCCGGCGGCCGTCAGGAACGACTGGTAGACGACGCGATTGACCTTGTGCGAATCGCCCGCGCCGGCGAAGCGCGCGACCAGCACCGCCATCCCCGTGAACACCGAGCTGATGAAGACGATGACGACGAGGACGATCTGCCAGCTGACGCCGATGGCGGCGTTGCCGACGTAGCCGACGTAGTGCCCGACCATGATGTGGTCGATGATGCCCTGCAGCCCGGCGATGACGTTCTGCAGCATCGTCGGCCACGCGAGCGTCCACACCGCGCGGGCGATGGGTCCCTCGATGAGCGAGCGATCGTACTTCGAGGCTTTGACGGTGTCGGTAGCCACTGGATTGGCGGCGAGTCTACTACACCACGGACGCGGTAGAATCGCGCTCGCACACGAGGTCGGCCATGAGAATCATCAGTCTGCTGCTTGCGGTTCTTCTGCAGGCGCTCTCTGCCGCGACGGTCGGCAAGGCATACCGGTTCGAGAAAATCGCGGACGGCGTCTACTACGCGACGGCGACCGGGTCGATGGTGACCGGCAGCAACAACGTCGCCATCATCGGCGACCGCGACGTGCTCGTCGTCGATACCGGGACGACGCCGGCCGCGGCGCGGGCGTTCGTCGAGGATCTGAAGCTGCTGACGCCGAAGCCGGTGCGCTATGTCGTCAATACGCACTTCCACTACGACCACACGGACGGGAACCAGGTGTATGCGGGCAAGGCGGACATCATCGCGCAGGAGTTCGTGAAGCAGGCGATTGAAAAGCTCGACGTGCTGCATCGCGAGCCGTACCAGACGTCGCAGCTGACGAACGTGCCGCGGCGCATCGAGTCGCTGCAGGCGCAGATTGCGATGGAGAAAGACGCGTCGGCGAAAAGGATGCTCCAACAGCAGCTCGCGGTCGCGCAGGAAGGATTCGCGCAGCTGAAGGAGATCAAGCCGACGCCGCCCAACGTCACGTACTCGACGAAGAAGGTTCTCGATCTGGGCGGACGCGAAGCGCAGCTCCTCTTCCTCGGACGCGGGCACACCAATGGCGACACGGTCATCTATCTGCCGAAGGAAAAGATCGTCGCCACCGGCGATCTCATGGAATCGCAGATCGCCTACATGGGCGACGCGCAGTTCGACGAATGGGTGACGACGCTCGAGGCGTTGAAGAAACTGGATTTCGCGACGGTTCTGCCCGGGCACGGGATGCCGTTCAAGGGGAAGGCGCTCATCACCGCGTTCCAGGGGTACTTGAGCGATTTCACGAGGCAGGCGGCCGAATTCCGCCGGAACGGCGTCTCCGCCGAGGCCGCGGCGCAGCGGGTCGATCTCACGAAGTACAAGAGCTCGTTCCCGCAGATCCAGGGACCCGGCGTCGAGCTGCGTGGGATGCAGCGGATGTATCAGTGGATGAACGAGCGCGCCGGCGCCGTCAGGCGATGACGCGCCGTCACTTCGGCGCCCCCATCTGACGGCCCTGGTCCCGGTAGGGGCGATGACACTCCATGCACGCGACGGTGATCGCGTCGGTCGCGGTCTCGAGTCCCTTCGCGTCCTTGTTTTGCGCTGCCGTCGCGGCGAGCGCGGCAGCCTCGACGAGCGCGCGCGACATGCTCATCCACGGGCCGTTGTCACGGACACGGGTGCCGAGCATCAGCAGGTTGCCGCTTTCCGCCAGCAGCAGCGCCTGCGCGCGCGCCGCCGCCCACGCCTTGTCGTCGCCCGGCGGGTTGGCCGCGCTCGCGTCGAACACCGCGTCGGACGCCGGTGAGATCAGGATGTCGTGCAGCTCGCGGACGTTCGCCAGCGCGCGAACGCCGGTCGCTTGTGGACGTAGAGGCCGACCTTCACGTCGGCCTTGGGCGAACGCGGCGCTCGTCACCGCGATCGCCGTTCCAACAACAAGACTAAACGTCAAGCTCCTGCGCATCCTCGGCTCGCTCCATGATGAAACGGAACCTCGCTGACGCATCTTTCCCCATCAACTCGTTGATGATGCGATCGGTCTGGATCTGATCGGAGACCTCGACGCGCAGCAGCCGCCGTGTTCTCGGGTTGAGCGTCGTCTCCCACAACACCTTCGGCATCATCTCGCCGAGTCCCTTGAAACGCGTGATCTCCGCGTTCGCGCGGCCGTTGCCGTGCTGCTTCAGCAGCCGATCGCGATGCGCGTCGTCGAGCGCCCAGAACGTCTCCTTGCCGATGTCGATGCGATAGAGCGGCGGCTGCGCCAGGAACACCTTGCCGCCGGCGATCAGCTGCGGCAGATGGCGGTAGAGGAACGTGAGCAGCAGCGTCGCGATGTGATGGCCGTCGGAGTCGGCATCGGCGAGGATGATGACGCGGCCGTAGCGCAGCCGCGCGAGATCGAAGTTCTTCCCCAGCCCGCAGCCGAGCGCGGTGACCAGGTCGGCGAGCTCCTTGTTCTCGAGCACCTTCGCCAGCGTCATCCCCTCGGTGTTCATCACCTTGCCGCGCAGCGGCAGAATCGCCTGCTTGCCGCGGTCGCGCCCCTGCTTCGCCGACCCGCCCGCCGAATCGCCCTCGACGATGAACAGCTCGCTGTCTTCGCGGCCGGTGCCGGTGCAGTCACTCAGCTTGCCGGGCAGGTTGAGGCGGCCGTACGTGGCGGTCTTGCGCGTGACCTCCGCCTGCGCGGCACGGCTCGCCTCGCGCGCGCGCGCCGCGAGGATGATCCGCGCGACGATCGCCTCGGCGATCGTGCGGTTCGTGTTCAGCCAGTGCTCGAGCGCCGGGCGCACGGCGGAGTCGATGGCCGACGTCAGCTCCGGGTTGTTCAGTCGGTCCTTGGTCTGCCCCTGGAACTGCGGCTCCTCGATGAAGATGCTGAGCACGCCGGTGAGACCTTCGCGGATGTCGTCCGCGGTCAGCGTGACGCCCTTCGGCGACAGGTTGTGCGTGTCGATGTAATTGCGCACCGCCTTGCCGAGGCCGGCGCGAAAACCGTTCTCGTGCGTGCCGCCCGACCCCGTCGGGATGCCGTTGACGTAGCTGCGCAAGTGCTCGTCGGTCGCCTCGGTCCACTGCACCACGAGGTCGAGCCGCGGCGACGCCTCGCGCGCCTGCATGAAGGGCGCTTCGTGAACCGGCTTCGCGCCGCGCTCGGCGACGACCTTCCTGAGGAAGTCGACGAGCCCCTCCTCGTGCTGGAACACCTCTTTCTTCCCCTCGACCTCGTTGTCGAAGGTGACGCGCACGCCCTTGTGGAGGTAGCTGACGACCTCGAGCCGCTCGCGGATCACCGCCGGATCGAATTCGACTTTCGGGAAGATCGTCGGGTCTGGATGGAAGTAGACCGTCGTCCCCGTGCCGCGCGCGGCGCCCGCTTTCTTCAGCGGACCGGTCGCCTTGCCGCGCTTGAACGCCATCTCCCAGCCGGCGCCGTCGCGCCTGACGTTCGCGCGCAGCTCCGATGAGAGCGCGTTGACGACGCTCGCACCGACACCGTGCAGGCCGCCGGCCGTCTTGTAGCTCCCCTGCTCGAACTTGCCGCCGGCGTGCAGCATGGTAAAGATGACTTCGAGCGCGCTCTTCTTCGTCTTCGGGTGCTTGTCCACCGGGATGCCGCGCCCATCGTCGGCGACGGTGACGGAGCTGCCGTCTTCGTGCAGGGTCAGGGTGATGTTCGAGGCGTAGCCGTTCATCGCCTCGTCCACCGCGTTGTCGAGGATTTCCCAGACAAGATGGTGCAGGCCGGCGGTGCCCACACCTCCGATGTACATGCCGGGGCGCTTCCGGACCGGTTCCAGCCCCTCGAGGACGGTGATGTCTTTAGCGGTGTAGTTGGGTGCCACGGAGGTTTATAGTCTAGCGCGCGCGATCACCGCGCCAGCATGCTGACCCGGCTGTTGGTCGCCGGCGTTGCCTGGCTTGCCGCGTTTGGCCTCTTCGCGGCGGTCGTCGAGTGGTCTGCGCGCCCGCGGCCCACGCCGACGCCGCCGGCGCTCACCGACCTCGTTCGCGCGCTCAACAGGATGGAGACGCCGTCGCCGTTTGCCAAGCACGAGCCGTGGGTGGTGACGCGCGCCAGTTCCGCGCGGCGCGCGATGGTGATGGACGTCGAGGCGGACAGGCCGGAAGATGCGCAGAAGATTGCGCTCGAGATCGTCGAGCCGCTGCGCGCGAAGTACGAAGAAGTGCTGATCTACGTGCGTCCGATCGGCAGCCCGATCAGCGGCGTCACCCGGCGCATCCAGTGGACGCCGCACGACGGCTTCGTGGAAACGATCTACTAGGTGGCATCGATGCGTGTGATGACAAAGCTCACGGTAGCGGTACTCGTGCTGGGCGTGGCGGCGTTCCTGGCGTCGCGGCGCGGTGATGCCAGTCAACTCCCGGGCGCCGCCGTTCAGATCGATCGCGACGACATCGGGGGCGTCGTGACCGGTGCGAGCGGTCCCGAAGCGGGCGTCTGGGTCATCGCGGAGACGATGGACCTGCCGACGACGTTCGCCAAGATCGTCGTCACCGACGATCGCGGACGCTACCTGCTGCCGGACCTGCCGGAGGGCCGCTATTCCGTCTGGGTGCGCGGCTACGGGCTGGTCGATTCGTCGAAGGTGCCGGCCGTCCCCGGCAAGACGCTCGATCTGCGCGCGACGGCCGCGCCGACGCCCGCCGCGGCGGCGCAGTACTACCCGCCGATCTACTGGTTCTCGATGATGCACGTCCCCGCCGCGAGCGAGTTTCCGCTGCCGAAGATCAAGAGCCAGGGAGAGTGGCTCAACATCGTCAAGACCGGCGCCTGCCAGTCCTGTCACGCGCTGGGCACACCGGGGACGCGCACGATCCGGAAGGAGCTCGGCGTCTTCGCGAGTTCCTCCGAGGCGTGGCAGCGCAGGCTCCGCTCCGGCCAGGCATCGGCGCTGATGGCACGCGACATCACGCGCCTGGACACGCAGCGTGCGCTGCAGCTGTTCGGCGACTGGACCGATCGCATTGCGGGGGGCGAGCTGCCGTTCGCGAAACCGGAGCGCCCGCGCGGTATCGAACGCAACGTCGTCATCACGCAGTGGGACTGGGGCCACCCGACCGCGTATCTCCACGACGCAGTCTCCACCGACCGGCGCAACCCGCGCGTCAACGCGAACGGCAAGATCTACGGGTCGCCTGAAGACAGCTCCGACTTCGTCCCGATCCTCGATCCGCGGGCGAACGTCGCGAGCGAGGTGCTGCATCCGGTGCGCGATCCGAAGACGCCGTCAACGAAGACGAATCCGATGGCGCCGTCGGCATTCTGGGGAGCGGATCCCATCTGGGATGGCCGGACGCTGAATCACAACCCGATGATGGACGAGAAGGGACGCGTCTGGTTCACGCCGCGCGTGCGTCCCGACGCCAATCCCGACTTCTGCAGGCAGGGCTCCGAGCATCCATCCGCGCGCGCGTTCCCGCTCGAGCAGTCCGGCCGTCACCTGTCGATGTTCGATCCGGCAACCGGCACCTTCACGCTCATCAGCACCTGCTTTGCGACGCACCACCTGAACTTCGCGTCGGACGCGAATCAGACGCTGTGGACCAGCGGCGGCATCGCGGGGCCCGGCGTCATCGGCTGGCTCAATCGGAAGATGTTCGAGGAGACGCACGACGAGGTGCGCTCTCAGGGCTGGACGCCGTTCATCGTCGACACCAACGGGAACGGCAAGCGCGACGCGTATGTCGAGCCCGGTCAACCATCGGATCCTGCGAAAGACAGCCGTGTGGTGGTGACCACCTACGCCGTCGCCGTGAGCCCGGCGGATGGTTCGGTCTGGGGAACGGTCGTGGGCTATCCCGGGTACATCGTGCGCGTCGCACCCGGACCGGACCCGACGCACACGGCGCTGACCGAGATCTACGAGCCGCCTGCTCCGGGCTTCGGGCCACGCGGCGGCGA
>DATNCQ010000166.1:0-24411 GCA_035571515.1 Vicinamibacterales bacterium | reverse complement strand
TGATCCGCGCGGTTTCATCCGGCAATGTGATCATGCCATCCGGCAGCGTCAACATCGGCGACGAGACGCGGATCTCGCCCATGAACTCGGTCGTGGCGAATATCGACGATCTCCTCGAACTGCCGATTCGCACCGGAGCCGGTCCGCCCGTCTCGATTCGCGATATCGGCACCGTCAGCGACAGCACCGATATTCCGACCGCGTATGCGTTGGTGAATGGTCGTCGTGCTGTCTACATCCCAGTGACGAAGCGACCGAACGCCTCGACCTTGGACGTCGTGAGCGAGGTCAAAGCGAACCTCGGTCGTTTCCAGGCGTTGGTGCCCGACGACATCAAGGTGAGCTACGAGCTGGACCAGGCGCGCAATGTCTCGGCGTCGTTGCAAGCGGTGCTGCGTGAGGCGGCGCTCGGGGCCATTCTCATTGGGCTCATGGTGCTCGTGTTCCTGCGCGATTGGCGCAGCGCCGGGATCGTCGTCGTGACGATTCCCTTCGCGCTCCTCGCCGGAGTGATCGCTTTATGGGGCGCCGGCCAGACCATCAATGTCATGACGCTCGGCGGCCTCGCGCTGGCAGTCGGCATTCTGGTTGACGAAGCCACTGTCGCGATCGAAAACATTCATACGCACCTCGCACGTGGCGTTCCTGTGGCGGAAGGCGTGCTCGATGCGAGCGGTGAAGTGGTGGTGCCTCGACTGCTGGCCATGCTCTCAGTCGTTGCGGTCTTCGTCCCGTCCTTCTTCATGACGGGCGTGTCGCGCTCGCTGTTTGTTCCACTCTCGCTCGCTGTCGGCTTCTCGATGATTGCGTCGTTTGTGCTCTCGAGTTCTCTCGTGCCGGTTCTCTCGGTGTGGCTCCTGGGAAGCCGTCGCCTGACGGCGGGAACCCACTCACCCGGGGAGGATTGGGTTGATCGACTTCGGAATCGCCTGGGGCGGTTCCTGCAGCGTGTGGCTCCAGCAAACTGGATCCTCGTGACAGCGTATGCGGCGGTTACCATCGGCATCGTCGTGGTGGTCGGTCTCACTCTCGGTCGCGAGATCTTTCCCGCCGGCGGCGTGAGTCAATTCCAGCTGCGGTTCAGTGCCCCTGCGGGGACGAAGTTCGAATCGACGGAGCGGCTGGCGACCGACGTGCTCAATGAGATCAACAAGGCCGCCGGTCCGAACAACGTGGACATCACGCTGGGCTATGTCGGGGTGCAGCCCTCGTCGTACCCGATCAACACGATCTTCCTGTGGACGGGTGGTTCGCACGAAGGTGTGCTCCAGGTGGCGTTGAAACCTGAGGCGGGTATTCGAGTCAGCGACTTCGAGGAAACGTTACGACGGCGGTTCAGCGAGCGCTTTCCCACCGCGCAGTTTTCGTTCGAGCCGGGGGACATCGTCAACCGCATCATGAATTTTGGCACCTCGACCCCTGTCGAGGTCGCGATCACCGGACCGGATTTCGCGGACAGCCGGACGTTCGCGGCCAAGGTCCGGGAGGAGCTTGGCCGGATTCCCGCCCTTCGCGATCTCCAGTACGGCCAGGCGCTCGACTATCCTGCCATTCAGGTCGACATCAACCGTCAGATGGCCGGTCAACTTGGTGTCACGGTCGATCAAATGGGACGTTCCTTCGCAGCGGCGACCTCGTCCAGCCGGTTCGTCGCGCCGAATTATTGGGCCGATCCGCACACCGGCATCGCGTTTCAGGTGCAGATCGAAGTGCCACAGCCACGAATGACCACCCTCGACGATTTGCGCGTGATCCCTGTGAGCGGCGATCGTGGCTCGCATGCGCTGCTCGGAGACGTGGCGACGATCGGAAACGCCACGATCGTCGGCGAGTACGATCGGATCAATGGCCAACGGATGGTGACGCTGACGGCGAACGTCGCAGGCCAGGACCTCGGACGGATCCTGGGCCAGGTCGATCAGGCCATCGCGCGTGCAGGGACGCCCCCGCGCGGCGCGGCGGTGGCCGTGCGCGGCCAGATCGGTGCCATGCGCGAGACCTTCACGAACATCTCAGCGGGGCTGGTCGTCGCGGTCGTCGTCATCTTTCTGCTGCTGGCGGCGAACTTTCAGTCGCTGCGTCTTGCGTTGGTCGTCGTCTCGACGGTACCGGCAGTGCTGATGGGCGTGGTATTGATGCTGGCGATCACGCGCACGACGCTGAACGTGCAGTCGTTCATGGGCGCCATCATGGCGATCGGCGTCGCCGTGGCAAACGCCATCCTGCTGGTGACATTTGCCGAACAGTCGCGCGTGCAGGGTACCTCGCCGGTGCAGACGGCCATCGACGCGGCACGGTCTCGCATGCGGCCGGTGTTGATGACCAGTGCCGCGATGATCGCCGGCATGATTCCCATGGCCCTGGCCTTGGGTGAGGGTGCGGAGGCGACGGCGCCGCTGGGTCGTGCGGTGATTGGCGGCCTGGCCGCCGCCACCGTGGCGACGTTGATCGTGCTGCCGTCCGTATATGCACTCGCGCAGCAGTCAGCGCGGATTGGATCTCCTTCCATGGATCCCGACGATCCAGCGAGTGCGTATCGCAGGCAGGGAACGGTATGAGCCTGCACACGCACGTGTGGCGAGCGCGCGCCATGTACGGCGCGCTCTCGGCGCTGTTGATGGCCGGCTGCCATGGCAATACAACTGCCCAGGCCCCGGAGAAGACCGCACCGGCAGGACCGCTGACGGTCGAAGTCGTCAAGGTCGTGGAACAGCCACTGAACGTGACGTTGTCGCTGCCAGGCGAGTTGACTCCCTACCAGACCGTCGCGCTGTATGCGCGCGTGACCGGATTCGTGAAGACGATCGCCGTGGATCGGGGCTCACGAGTCCGCGCGGGCGAGCAGCTGGCCGTGCTCGAAGCGCCCGAGCTCGGAGCACAGAGAGGCGAGGCGCAGTCCAAGCTGCAGAGCGCCGAGGCGCAACTGGCCGCCGCCCGCGCGAAGGCGGAGGCGAGCGCGAGCACGTACGAGAAGTTGAAGGCGGCATCCACCACGCCCGGCGTGGTGGCCGGTAACGATGTGGTGCTTGCGCAGAAGGCGATGGAGGCCGATCAGAGTCAGATTTCCGCCGCGACGCAGAACGTCGAAGCGGCACGGCAAGCGCTGAAATCGGTCAGCGACATGGAAGGCTACCTGCGGATCACCGCTCCCTTCAGCGGCGTCGTCACCGAACGCAACGTCCATCCCGGGGCGGTGGTGGGACCAACCGGAGGGCCAGGCACGCCGACGCCTATCGTCCGGATCGTCGAGAGCAATCGACTCCGCCTCGTCGTTCCTGTGCCAGAGGCGTACACCGCCGGGATGACGAGTGGGACGTCGCTGACATTCACGGTCGCGGCTTACCCGGGACAGACATTCACCGGCACTGTCTCGCGAAGCTCGCAGTCGGTCGATGTCGCCACTCGAACCATGGCGATCGAACTCGACGTCGACAACGCGGACGGCCGTCTCGCACCAGGCACGTTCTGCCAGGTCAAATGGCCCGTGCGGCGCACGGCACTATCCCTGCTTGTCCCGAACGGCAGTGTTGCAAGCACCACCGGCCGCACGTTTGTGATCCGCATTCGAAACGGTCGCACGGAATGGGTCGATGTCAAGGCGGGGTTGACGTCTGGGCCACTGGTCGAAGTGTTCGGGGATTTGAAGGCTGGCGATGACATCGTGGTGCGCGGCACCGATGAATTGAAAGCCGGCGCATCCGTTCAGATCAAACCGACGAAGCCTGCATAGCGAGATTCCTCCAGAGACCCGCACGGAATCACGCTGTGGAACTCGGCATCCGACGCGCTGTTCCGTCGTCGACGCGACAGCGGTCCGCTAGTTGGAGTCGAGCGTATTGATATCCTTAATCGCGCGAAGCGTCCTTCGCATCTCCTCCACCCCCTGCATGCGTTCGAGCGACAGGTTCAGCGCGTCGGCGGTCGCGCGTACTGCGTCGACCACCGCGTACCGCGCGCCGTCGGCGGCGACTCGCGCTGCCTCGCCCGCGGTGCGCGCCGCTTCGGCTGCGATGCGCGCCTCCTCGGTGGCAACGCGCCCGGTCTCAGCAGTCTCTCTCAGCCGCTCTCGATCCTGTCGGACGGCTTCGAGCTCCTCGCGATGGTGATCCCGGGCCTCACGCGCTTCCTCCGCGAGCTGCCTGAACTGTTCCGCGTTGTTCCTGCCGGCCTCCGCGGCGACGCCGTTCTCCGCAAGCCCACCCACCACGTCGTCCCCACGGCATTCGTTCATGACATCACCTGCCGCCACACTACCGCGAAATGCCGAACGGGAGATGTCCCGAACCGCACGCGACATCGGTGCTTCTTCGATCCGGCCACCCCACGTCGAGCCGTGGGGCGGTGTTCCGTTCAGCACAGCGGCATCCTCACCGCTGGCGTACGCTCACAGACTGGAGAGTCGCGATCCAACGCCATACATTTCCTTCCGCTTCACGATCCTCGACCGCTGGCACACTCACCGCAGTCGATCGGAACTCAGCCGGCGCGGCATCTGTCGAAGGGAGCAGATGACCGATCAGGAGCGGTTGGCGGAGTACGACGATGATGCAGCCGGCCGCGGTCCGGCTCCGCCGCCTCTGGAGACCGCCTCTCATGTTCCCGCCGCCTCTCAGGAGCTGAGGACTCTGGCGGCCGTCGTTGTCGGGGCACTGGTCGTGGCGACCCTGTATTTCGCCCAGGACGTCCTGGTGCCGATTGCCCTGGCCGTCATGCTTTCCTTCGTCCTCTCGCCGCTGGTCGACCTCCTGCAGCGAACGGGATTGTGGCGGGCCGTCTCGGTCGCGGTGAGCGTACTGGTCGCACTGGCAGCCATCGGCTTGATCGCGACGCTGCTCGGGAGCCAGGCAGCCACGCTGGCGGCTGATGTCCCGCATTACGTCGAGGTCGTCCACGGCAAGGTGGAGAGAATCCAGGCGCTGGCCACCAGCCGCGTCGCCTCGATCACGAGGCTGCTCGACGGAGGCAAGCCTGCCGCCGGCGTGGCCGCTCCAACCGTCCGGCCGCGCGGGGAGAAGAGCGATGCGGCGGCAGCTCTTTCCCGCGGCACGTTGCAACAACCGGTCGTCGTCGAGCTCGCACCGCCCCGAGCCTCCGTGCTGGCGGTGGCTCGCGCCGTGATCGAGCCGGTCGTTGGACCCCTCGAGACCACCGCCATCGTACTGATCGTGGCGATTTTCATTTTGATGCAGCGCGACGATCTCCGCGACCGTTTCATACGCCTAGTCGGCGACGCCGATCTGCACCGAACGACCGTCGCGATGGACGATGCGGGCCAACGCCTCAGCCGCTATTTCGTCTCTCAGCTGGGCGTGAATGCCTGCTTCGGTCTGGTGATCGGCGTGGGACTCTGGTTCATCGGCTTACCGGCGGCCGCACTCTGGGGCGTCCTGGCAGGATTGCTCCGGTTCGTCCCATACCTCGGGCCGCTGCTGGCGGCGGTTCCGCCACTGACGCTCGCGGCGGCGGTCGACCCCGGCTGGTGGACAACCGTCCACGTGGCGCTGCTGTTCGTCATCGTCGAACCGCTCGCCGGTTACGTGGCGGAGCCGCTGCTGTATGGCCATTCCACGGGGCTGTCTCCGATGTCCGTGATCGTCGCCGCGGTCTTCTGGACGTGGATTTGGGGTCCCCTCGGCCTGATCCTCTCGACCCCGCTGACGCTGTGCCTGGTCGTCATGGGACGGCATGTCAAATCGCTGGAGTTCTTCGACGTCCTGCTCGGCGACCGACCCGCCCTGTCGGACGTGAATCGCTTCTATCAGCGGATGCTCGCCAACGACCCCGACGAGGCGCTCGATCAGGCGGAGAAGATGCTGACCGATCGGTCGCTCATCGATTATTACGACAGTGTCGTCCTCCCGGCGCTCAGGCTCGCTGCGGGCGACGAGGCGCGGGGCACGATCAGTCGCCAGCGCGTCGCCGAAATGGCTCGCTCCATCCTGGCCGTCATCAGTGATCTGTCAGAGCAGGTCGATGCACGGCCGGCGACGACGTCGACTGCGGAACCGGGACGGGGTTCCGTCACCGGGCTGGTCGCGTGCGTGGCGGGCCGCGGCCCGTTCGACGAAATCGTCTCGGGGATGCTCGCGCAGCTGCTGGCCCAACAGCGTGTCGTCGCGCGCCGAATCCCGCACACGGTTGTCTCGCGCGACACGATCGCGCAGCTGGACTTGTCGGCCTTCAACGTCGTCATCGTCTGCTATCTCGAGCTGGCGGGAGCGCCGGCGCACCTCCGATACCTGACGCGCCGACTTCGACAGCGCGCCCCGCACGCGGCGCTCATCACTGGACTGTGGTCGACGGCCGACGCGCTGGGGACCGGGCAGGACGCGAAGCAGGCAGTGGGCGCCGATCGGTACGTCGCCTCGCTCCGCGAAGCGTTCGACGCCGCGTTGGGGTCTCTCGGCAATCAATTGCCGTCAGACAGTCCGGCCAGCCGGCTCGTGCCGCCTGAATCGGCGATCGGATTACAGACGGAGCCGAGCACCGTCCCGGAGCCGGAGGCGTCGATCACGTCGGCCAGTTAGGCGGGCGCGCGAACGGCGACACGCGGCACGTCGACAACGAACACGCAGCCTCGATTGGGGTGGTTGCGCGTGTAAATCCGCGCGTTGTTGGCTGCGGCGGCCCACCGGCTGAAGGCAAGGCCGAGACCCATCCCGGTTCGATCCGCGTTTCGCTGCTCGAAGGGCTGGAACAGCGTCTGCTCGGATCCATCCGGGAGCCCGCCGCATTCGTCCTCGACCTCGATGAGCACGCGATCGCGGTTGGCGTCGACCCGGAGCGTGACGGTCGTCTGCGGCCGGGTGAATTTGAAGGCGTTCTGCAGCAAATTGCCGACGACCGCGGCGAGAATCTGCCGATCGGCCTCGATCGTGACGCCGTCCTCGACTGGCAGGACGGTCAGTCTGACGTTTCGGCTGTCCGCCTCCAACCTCGCGGCTGACGCGACGTCGTCGATGAATTCGGACACCGGGAACGGCTCGCGATTCTGGATCCCCTGGGTGAGACGGACCTCAGCGAGCGACCGCCCGACGAGTGCGCGCAAGCCGGTGAGGCTCCGGTAGAGCACCCCGCCGGTGCTCCCGGCCACTCCGACATTTCCCGTTTTGAGCACTTCGAAGGCGACGATCGCGGTGTCGATCAAATTCCGTAATTCGTGCGCGAAGAACCCCAACCGCTCGCTTTCGTGGCTCGTGTTGTCGCCCTGGGTGTCAGACTGATGGCGTTCGCGCGTGTACTGCGTGACGGCCCACGCGATGGCCTCGTCCAGGCACCGGTTCAGCGTGCGAAAATCTTCCGTGCTGATCGGCGCATGCAGCTCGACGGCCAGCTCGGTGATTGCCTGACAGATGTCACCGTAATCGTGGACGACCTGCGAGACGGTGAACCCCTGCCGCAGCAGGTCGTGCCCGTGCTGCACCGCGCTCCTGCCAATGTCCGGATTGCCAGTCAGCCCGAGTCGAAGGGCGTTGACCAGTTGATCCAGAAAGACGGGCACGCCGTGATCGATTTCCGCCTCGGTCGGTGGCGGAACTGAACGCCCGGCCACCTTCGTCCTGCAGCGCCGAATGATGTCGTCGCGGTTGATGGCGATGAATTCGTACAGCATGACCACCCTCGAGAGCCCGACGACGCCCACCATTACGGCCACGCCGCGGCGAGCCGCATCGAGGCACGTGCCCGATCACAGCAGGGCCGGTGGCTGCTGATGAGTAGCCCCGATCGTATCCTCCGGGAAAAACGCGGTCTGTTCTGTTCTGCACAGCTGCAGCCCAGGGCGGGCCGGCGATGCTTCCGGCGTGAAATCAGGGGAAAAAGCGTGGTGTGCCTTTCGCGGCATCGCCGCGAGCCAGGCTCCATGGTCACAGCCGTGACGACGTCCGGCTTCATCGCCCCGCTGCTGTCCAATCGAGGACAGCGCACGGTGGGAGTCACCGCTACGCTCGGGCGTGTGCGTGGCGCGCACGCTGCAGAAGGCAGACGCGCACGCCGCCCGCGCGGAGCCGCGACCGGTATCCGCTGCAGCCGTGCGCGACGAGCGTCGCATGCGTCGTCAATCAGGTTTCGGCAGCGTCTGCCGAGTGGGTGGAACGATGAGCTCCGAATACAACGGCGTCGCACTCGTCGCGGCTGTCCAGACACAAGTGCGCGTGAGCGGCTCTGCGCCGATGATCCCGGGGGCGTTCGAGGTGCGCGTCAACCCTCGAAGCAGCCCTCGCGGTGGCCGCGCGGTCGCCGCCGCCTCGCAACCAGCGGCGCCGAACGATCGCGAACGCGTCGAGCGGGAACGCGAAGGCGGCGGCGCGCCGAGCCAGCGTCGCGGCCGCCGGCTGGGAACGATCGGCTGGCGGCTGTGGCGCAGCCTGCTCCATCCGACCGCGCTACCACACATCTGGCGCTACCGACACTCGGAGCACGCGTGAATGCGAGGAAGCAATCGGCTCATCTGCGCTTGAGGACTCGCATCGTGTGCTGAATCGAACATCCGACCGTGGCGATCCTTTGACGCTAGTGCAGTCGGCCGCTGCGGAAGTCTCTCTCGGCGGCGTCGATGTAGGCGCGATAGCCGTCGGGATCGATGAAGGGTTCTGTCGGGTTCTTCGCGGTGGTGCTGGCGACGAATTTCCGATATCTGCCCCACCATCTCGCGTGGCATGTCACCCAGATGTCAACGGGGAGCCCCCTGAGCACTCTGAAGCTGCGCTCGAGGTCGGCCTCCTGCCCTTGATACAGCGATGCGGCCGACCGCCCCAGGTCGCACGCGCTGACGACGTTCAGCACGCGGTCACCATCACGAACCTGGAACGACCACGAGGTGCATCCGCGCGTGTGGCCGCCGGTGATGTGCGCGGTGAGCGCGAGCGGTCCGAGGCGGATCGTGTCTCCGTCCTTGAACCGGTGGTCGACCCGCATCCTCGGGTAACCAAGGACCCCCATCCAGATGAGGATCCTCAGCGGCAGGACTGCGTCGGGATCGTCGCCTCCTGAGGCGAGGGTGACGGCGCTCGCCTCGCTCGCCCACAGTTCAGCGCCGGACGCCTGCTTGATCACGCCCAGCCCACCCGCATGGTCGGGATGCGGCTCCGAGTTCAGGAGCGTCTTGACGTCCTTGATATCGAAGCCAAGCTTCGCAATGCTCGCCATGATCATCGGCGCGGTGGTGGGATAGCCGCCGTCGAGCACGATATGGCCTTCGGGCCCGGTGATGAGGAAGGCCGCGGCATCGGTCGCGCCGACGTAGTAGAAGTTGCCGGCGATACGGAACGGTTCGGCGGGCCCCTGCCCGCCTCGCTTTGTCGCGTTCAGCCACCTGCCGACGAGGACGAGCGCCAGCACACTCACCAGTCCCAGAAGAACGATTAACCTGTATCGCTTAGTGATGTAAGGCAAACCGTCACGCTCCCACGGCGAGTTCCGCTCCCGCGGAGCCCGCCCGCGCGCGCGAACCAGCCTCGACCAGCCGCGTTGCCGGTTGATGATCCGGATCAAAAAAATAGACTAGGAACATGACGATCAAGAGAATGGACCACATCAGCGTCGTCGTCGAGGACCTCCCAGCCGCAACTGCCTTCTTCACCACCCTCGGCATGGCGCTCGAAGGCCAGATGCCGATCGAAGGCCCGTGGGTGGATCGCGTCAACGGGATCGACCGTGTCCAGGTCGACATCGTGATGATGCGGACGCCCGACGGGCACGGGCGGCTCGAGCTGACGAAGTTTCGCCATCCACAACTGGTCAAGATCGAACCGGCGATCGCGCCGCCGAACACGCCGGGCCTCCGGAGCGTCATGTTCACCGTCGACAGCGTCGACGACACCGTCGCTCGCCTGCGCGCCAGCGGCGCCGAACTCGTCGGCGAGGTGGCGCAGTACGAGGACAAGTACCGGCTCTGCTACATCCGCGGCCCTGCGGGCATCATCGTCGCGCTGGCTGAGGAGCTCTGATGAGCTTTGCCCAATTCTCACCGCGACGGTATCATCCGCCTGTGACTCAAGATGCCTCGATCACGCCGCCCGCCCGCGCGTAGCAGAACAATTTCCAGACCTTCGGCGCTCGCCAAAGTCGCCACCGGCATCGACGGCTTCGACGAGATCACCGGCGGCGGCCTTCCGCAGGGCCGGCCGACCCTGGTGTGCGGCGGGCCCGGCTGCGGGAAGACGCTGTTCGCCCTGCAGTTTCTCGTTCACGGCGCGGCTCACGGCGAGAGCGGCGTGTTCGTCACCTTCGAGGAGACCGAGGAAGACCTGCTCAAGAATGCGGCGTCGCTCGGCTACGACGTGCCCGGTCTGATCGAGCGCAAGCGCCTGGCGCTCGAATACATCCGCGTCGAGCGGTCGGAGATCGAGGAGACCGGCGAGTACGACCTCGAAGGGCTGTTCATTCGCCTGGACCACGCGCTGCGCACGGTGCGCGCGCGGCGCATCGCGCTGGACACCATCGAGTCGCTGTTTGCCGGGCTCAGCAATGCCGGCGTCCTGCGCGCCGAGTTGCGGCGTCTGTTCGCCTGGCTCAAGGAGCGTGGCATCACCGCAGTCATCACCGGAGAGCGAGGCACCGACACGCTCACCCGTCAGGGGCTCGAGGAGTACGTCTCGGACTGCGTCATCGTCCTGGATCACCGCGTCACCGACCAGATCTCGACGCGGCGCCTGCGGGTCGTGAAGTACCGCGGCTCCAGCCACGGCACCAACGAATATCCATTCCTGATCGATCGGCGCGGGCTCGCGGTGCTGCCGGTGACCTCGCTGCAGTTGATTCACCGGGCGACATCCGAGCGGATCTCGACCGGGCTCGACTGGCTCGATGAGATGTTCGGCGGCCTGGGATATTTCCGCGCCAGCAGCGTACTGCTCTCGGGCGGCGCCGGAACGGCGAAAACGACGCTCGCCGCGTATTTTCTCGACGCCGCCTGTCGCCGCGGCGAGCGCGCGCTCTGTTTCCAGTTCGAGGAGTCGCCGCCGCAGTACGTGCGCAACATGCGGTCGGTGGGCCTCACCCTCGATCGGTGGATCAGGAAAGGGTCGCTGCGGATTCACGCCGCCAGGCCGACTTTGTACGGCCTCGAATTCCACCTGGCGACGATGCATCGCGAGATCGAGGAGGCGCAGCCATCCGTCGCCGTGATCGATCCGCTGTCCAGTTTCACCGGCGGGTCGTTCGAGGAGGTCAACAGCATGGTGATGCGGCTGATTGACTATCTCAAGGGCAAGAACATCACCGCGATGTTCACCCACCTCATCCCCGGCAGCGGCGCGTCGCAGGAAGTCGAAGTCGGCGTGTCGTCGTTGATCGATAGCTGGATCCTGCTGCGCAATTCGCCCCCCGGCGAACATGGCGGCCGGCATCTCTCGATTCTGAAGTCGCGCGGCATGCCGCACTCGTCGGACCGGCGGTCGTTCGAGTTGACCGACCGCGGGCCGGTGCCGGTCGGACCGGCTCGAAGACTACCGGCCGTGCGCAAGGGACGGGGATGAAGGCGCGGCGAACAGCCAGGAAGAAGTCGCCGTCGGACGAATGGATCCTGCGGCTGTACGTGGCCGGGCAGAGCGCGAGATCGGCGGCCGCGCTGCGGAACCTCGAGGCGATCTGCGAGCAGCACCTGGCCGGGCGCTATCGCATCGAGTTGATCGACCTGCTGAAGAATCCCCAGCTGGCGCGAGGCGATCAGATCGTCGCTGTACCGACCCTGGTCCGCCATCTGCCGCCGCCGATGAAGAAGATCATCGGCGATCTGTCCAATGCGGAACGGGTGCTGGTGGGGCTCGACTTGCGGCCACGGCGCGCGCGCGGCGGAGTGCGGTCGTGACCAGGACGCCGGTCCGCAAGAAGGCCAGGCGCGCGCCGGAGAAGAAGGCGAAGTACCTGCTCCGGTTGTACGTGACGGGCACGACCGGGAAGTCGATGCGCGCCATCCAGAATGTCCGCCGCATCTGCGAGGAGCACCTGCAGGATCTGTACGACCTCGAGGTCGTCGACATCTACAAGAATCTGCCGCTGGCACGCGGCGATCAGATCATCGCCGCGCCGACGTTGATCAAGCGGCTGCCAGAACCGCTTCGCCGGTTGATCGGCGACATGTCGGACGAACAACGCGTCCTCGTCGGCCTCGACATCCGTCCCCAGCGAGCCGGTCGGGTCGATGGCTAAGAAGACGCGGCGGCGCCGAACCTCGCCGGCGATGGAGGATCTGCGCCGGCGGCTGCAGGAAGCCGAAGACACCATCGACGCCATCCGCGAAGGACACGTCGAAGCGCTCGTCGTCAGCGCCCCGGACGGCGAGCAAATCTATACGCTGCGCACCGCCGACCAGCCGTACCGGCTGATGGTCGAGCAGATGCGGGAAGGCGCCCTGACGCTGGCCGCGGATGGAACGATTCTCTATTGCAACCAGCGCTTCGCGGAGCTGATGGCGCACCCGCCGGAGCGCATCGCCGGTCGCACCCTCGGAGAGTTCCTCGATACCGAAGACTCCGAGGCGCTGCAGCGCGTGTTGACCTCGGAGTCATCTCGTGCGGAGGTACAACTCAAGACTGCCACCGGGACGTTGAATCCGGCACAACTGTCCTCGATCACCTTGAACATCGACGGCGTGCGCACCGTCGCCGTCGTGGTCACCGACCTCACTCACGAGCGCACCGAGCGTGGCCTCCGGGAATCGAACCGCCTGAAAGACGAGTTCCTCGCCACGCTGTCCCACGAACTGCGGACGCCATTGAACGTGATCCTCGGGTGGACACGCATGCTGCTGACCGGCCAGCTCAGCGAGTCGTCGCGACAGCACGCACTCGAACTGATCGACCGGAACGCGCAAGCGCAGGCCCAGCTCGTGAACGATCTGGTCGACATGTCGCGGATGACGACAGGAAAGCTGCAGGTCGAACTCGAACCGTTGCCCGTGATCCCCGTGCTCGAGGCGGCGCTCGAGAGCGTGCGGCCAGCTGCGGACGCCAAGCAGCTGGCGATTCACACCTCGTGGCGAGTGCGCGACGCCAACGTCCTGGCCGACGCCACGCGCCTGCAGCAGATCTTGTGGAATCTTTTGTCCAATGCCGTCAAGTTCACGCCGAACGGCGGACGGATCTCCGTCAGCGCGGAGCGCGTGGATCAGCAGATTCGGATCGAAGTGGCCGACACCGGCATCGGCATCGATCCCGCCTTTCTTCCTCACGTGTTCGACCGGTTCCGTCAGGCCGACAGCGCGACGACGCGGCGTTACGGCGGGCTCGGCCTCGGCCTGGCGATTGTCCATGATCTGGTGCGGCTGCACGGCGGAGAGGTCGACGTGCGGAGCCCCGGCGTCGGCCAGGGCGCAACATTCGCCGTGACGTTCCGGGCCAGCCATGCTGCCGCCGTGGCCGCCGGCCCGTCGAGACCGTCGCGCAACGCGATCAGCCTGAAGGGCTATTCGATCCTGCTGCTCGAGGATCATGCCGACAGCCGCGAACTGCTGGTCGAGGCACTGCGGAATTCCGGCGCGGACGTCGCCGCGTTCGCTGCGGCGAGTGACGCGTTCGCGGCCCTCGATCGCCTGCGTCCGTCGGTGATCGTCGCCGATATCGCGCTGCCCGACGAGGATGGCTACTCGTTCATCCGCCGGGTTCGCGCGCATTCGACCCCGTCCATCCAGGCCACTCCGGCGATCGCGGTGACCGCGTACGCCACCATGCCGGATCGAGCCGAGGCCCTGGCGGTGGGATTTCAGCAGCACTTGCCGAAGCCCATCGACCCGGCACGTCTCATCCAGGCGATCAACGAGCTCAATCGACGGCCGGCCTAGCTTCGCAATCGCTCTCACTGGCGAAGCACCTGATGCACGAAGGCGACGGCGATTGATCCTTCGCCGACCGCCGACGCGACGCGCTTGATATTGCCGCCGCGCACATCGCCGACGGCGAACGCGCCCGGCCGATTCGTCTCCAGGAGAAACGGCGGCCGTGCCAGCGGCCATCGCGCGGCCGTCAGATCCTCCGGCAGAAGATCGGGCCCGGTCCTGATGAACCCGCGCCCGTCCAGCGCGACGCAGCCGTCGAGCCAGCCTGTATTCGGCACGGCGCCGGTCATGACGAACACGTGCCTGATGTCGTGCGTCTCGACGACGCCGCTGCGGCCGTCGCGCCATTGGACACGATCGAGATGGCCGTTCCCGCTCAGCGCGACGAGCTCGGTACGCGTCCGCAGCGTGATCCGCGGATGCTCCTCGATTCGACGCACCAGGTAGCGCGACATCGTTTCCCCCAGGCCGTCCTTGCGGACGAGGAGGTGGACCTGCCGGGTCGTCTCCGCCAGGAACACGGCGGCCTGCCCCGCCGAGTTGCCGCCGCCGACGATCGCGACCTCCTCGCCGACGCACAGCTGCGACTCCATGCCGGAGGCGGCGTAGTAGATGCCCGCGCCCTCGAATTGCGACACGTTCGGGATCGCGGGCTTGCGGTACTGCGCCCCCGACGCGATGATCAGCGCCCGTGCGTTGATCCGGCCGCCGTCCTCCAGGTGCACCGAGTACAGCGGCCGCGCGCACGCGAGCCGGGTCGCGCCCTTCGCCACCATGACCTGCGCACCAAACTTCTGGGCCTGGGCGTAGGCGCGTCCCGTCAGGTCGAGACCGGAAATGCCGGTGGGAAACCCGAGATAGTTTTCGATCCTGGAGCTCGAGCCGGCCTGGCCACCAGGCAGGTTCGATTCGAGGACGAGAACGTCCAGCCCCTCGGACGCGCCGTAGACGGCGGCGGCGAGTCCTGCAGGTCCCGCACCGACGATGACGAGGTCGCGCACGTGCGCGCGGTCGATCGCGTCGTTGAACCCGAGGCAATCGGCGATCTGCTGGTTGGTCGGATTCCGCAGCACCGCGTCGCCGCGGCAGATCAGGACCGGCACGTCGGCGGCGGCGACATGAAATCGGTCGAGCAGCTCCTGGGCGTCGGGGTCGCGATCGAGGTCGATGTAATGAAAGGGATGGCCATTGCGGGTCAGGAACTCCTCGATGCGCAGCGTACCCGCACAGTGGGTCGAGCCGATGAGCACGACGTCTCCGTAGCCGCCGGTGATCAGCTCGACGCGGCGGAGGATGAACGCGCGCATCAGCAGTTCGCTCAGCTCCGCATCGGTCTGGATCAGCCCGAGCAGCTGTTCGCGATCGACTTCGATCACCTCGCCACGTTCGAGCGCCCGGATCCGATTCAAGGCGCGGCGGCCGGTCAGCATGGTGCCTTCGCCGGTGAACTGGCCGGCGCCCTGGCTGACAATCAGCGCCTCGGTCCCGGCGGAGGGGCGCACCACCTGCACCTGACCGCTCAACACGACGAAAAAGGGCACCGGCCGTTGTCCGACCTCGACGAGCACCTCGCCAGACGTCATCGGACGCTGCCGCCCGTGCGTCGCGATGCGGGCGATCTGCGCCGGCGTGAGCGTCGGGAACACACGGTCGGGACGAGAGACGGTGATCGGCTCCGGCGTCGAGAAGGGTTCTGGGTTGTCCACTACGCCTCCGCTCGACAGATTACACAAGAGACATGCGGGCGGGGCTATTGGCTGATGGTATTGCTCGGTCTTCGATGCGACGCGCACGCGCGTGCTGGCGCGAATGACCACGACGATGATGGCGGTCGACGCGGCCAGATGACCGTCGGCATTGGAGAACGATGTGTGTATTAATAGGGCAAGAGGATCTTCAAAATGAAGGCACTTAAAACTACCTGCACCGCGGCGGCCCTTCTGATGAGCTCGGCGATGCTGGCCGCGCAGACGCCGCAAGGCCGGGCGAACACGCAAGACCGGCCGCCGTTCCCGATCTTCAAGGTCGAAGGCCAACCGATCGACAAGCGGCCGCCGGAACTGGATACCGACCATCCGGTGTTCCCCGGCCAGACCCACGCGCCCTATAAGAGGACCGTGGACGTCAGCGTCAGCACGATCGCGTCGAATCTCGACGTGCCGTGGTCCGTGGCGCTGCTGCCCAGCGGACGTTTTCTCGTCAGCGAGAAGCCGGGCCGCTTCCGCATCCTCAACAGCGACGGCTCATCGTTCAAGACGATCAGCGAGAACCTGCCGCCGATCCACGTCGCCGGACAGTGCGGGCTGCTCGACGTGGCGCTCGACCGGAACTTCCGGACGAACCACAGAATCTTCTTCACCTACGTGCGCAACGTCGACGCGGACAGCGCCGCCCTGGCGATCGCCAGCGCCGTGCTCGATGAAGACGCCGGCGCAATCTCGAATGTGAGCACGCTGCTGCAAACGGCCCCGGTGACCAAGAGCGCCCGCAGCCAGGTCGGCGCGCGCATCGCGATCGATCCGAAGGACGGAAACCTGTTCGTCTCGATCGGCGACCGCTCGACGGGCGATCCGCTCCCGCTGCAGGCGCAGGACCGCAACACCTACCTGGGCAAGATCGTCCACATCACGCCGGAAGGGAAACCGGCGCCCGGCAATCCATCGATGGGGCTGCCCGAAATCTGGTCGATGGCCCATCGGACGCCCCAGGGGCTGACGTTCGCGCCCGACGGACGGCTGTGGGAAACCGAGCACGGTCCGCGCGGCGGCGACGAGCTCAATCTGATCGAAAAGGGGAAGAACTACGGCTGGCCGGTGATCGTGCACGGCATCAATTACCCGGGCACCAAGATCGGCGCGGCCATCGTCGAGAAGCCGGGCCTCGAGCAGCCGCGCTATTACTGGGACCCGATCATCGCGCCGTCGGGCCTCGCGTTCTACCAGGGCAACTTGTTCCCGCAGTGGCGGAACAGCGTGCTCGTGGGTGCGCTCGCCGGCCGGGCGATCCTGCGTCTCGAGCTGGGCAAGGACGACAAGGTAGTCAACGAGGAACCGCTGCTCCGGGACCTGAACGAGCGCATTCGCGACGTCCGTGTGTTCCCGGACGGTGCCGTCTATGTGCTCACCGACAGCCCGAACGGCAAGCTGCTGAAGCTGACACCGGCAGCGCAGAAGACCACTGCACCGCGGCAGTGAGCGGCATCCTCGGCTCGCGGATATGCTCGTCACAAATGGGAGACAGCCATGAGAGGTCGTGACGTCGTCGCTGTCGTGGTGTTGCTGCTGACGCCGGCCGTTTCCTTCGGGCAGACCTCGAACCCGCTGACGGCGAACGCGAAGATTCAGTTCGGCGCGTTGAGCGGATTCGTCGTGCGTTCGGCGGAGAAGGTTCCCGAGGAGCTGTACTCGTTCCGCGCGACGCCCGACGTGCGCTCGATGGCGGAGCTGTTCGGCCATGTCGCCGACGCGATGTTTTCGATGTGCTCGACGGCAGCCGGTACGAAGCCGCCGCGCACCGGGATCGAGAAGGCGGTCACCGCGAAGCCGGCGCTCGTCGCCGCTCTCACGGACGGCATCGGCTACTGCAACGGGGTCTACGACGCGATGACCGACGCGAAGGGCAGCACCGAGACCGTGCCGTTCTACTTCGGTCCGACGCCGCGGTTGTCGGTGCTGTACTTCGTGGTCACGCACACCTACGAGCATTACGGCAATCTCGTCACCTACATGCGGCTGAAGAACATCGTCCCGCCGTCGAGCGAGCCGGCGAAGCCGGGGCAATAGCGCGGCGCCCGCCGGCTGCGCGTGATACATCCGCCGGCCGGACGTATATAGAGTCAAATGGCGTCGGTGCAGGCGTTGCCACGGCGGCTGGCGGGGTGGATCGCGGCGGAACCCGACTGGGACGATATCTACGCGGACGAGCTGCCCCGCGTGCTCAACTTCTTCCGGTATCGCCTCGGCGACACGGCCGACGTCGAGGATCTCACCGCCCGAACCTTCGAGAAAGCCTGGCGCGCGCGCCACCGCTATCGCCGCGACCTGGCCGGGTTCTCGACCTGGCTGCTCACCATCGCGCGCAACGTCGCCGTCGATCACCTGCGCGCGCGCCAGCGGCACGAACCGCTCGACGCCGCGGCGGCCGTGCCCTCGCCCGGCCACACGCCCGAGCAGCAGGCGCTCCACCACTCCGAGGCGCAACGGCTCGCCGCGCTGCTCGCGACGCTGGATCCGCGGCAGCGTGAGCTGGTGGCGATGAAGTACGGCGTCGGGATGACCAATCGCGCCATCGGGCACGCCACCGGACTCAGCGAGAGCAACGTCGGCACGATCCTGCATCGCGCCGTCGAGATGCTGCGCGAGCGCTGGCAAGGAGAGTCGAGATGACCAGCGGCAACACGAGCACGAACCAGGTGAGCGACGACGGCTGGCTGGAGAGCCTGCGGACCGATCCCTCGCCGCTGTTCAAGGCGAAGCTGCGCGAGCGGCTGCAGCGGCAGGAACCGGTCGTCGAGACGCGCCGCGATTGGCCGCGGCGCGTGCTGGTCGCCGCCGCCGCGGTGATTGGGGTTGGCGCGCTGCTCTCGGTTCCCACCGTGCGCGCCTCGGTCGCGCAGTTCGTGCTGCTCTTCCGGGTGATCAACGTCGTCGCGGTGCCGGTCGACTCGAACCACATCGACCGGCTCAAGGTCGAGCAGCTGGAGCTCGGCACGCTGATTGGCGAACAGGTCCAGATGGTGCAGGATCCCGGGCCGCCGGTGGCGGTCGCCTCGCTCGCCGACGCCGCGGCCGCCGCCGGCATGGCGCTGGCCACGCCGCAGTGGCTGCCGGACAACACCCGGATCATCGAGACGGCGGTCATGGGCGAGCGGGTGATGCGCGTCACCGCCAACAGCCTCCGCCTGCAGCAGGTGATGGACGCGCTCGGCATCAACGACCTCGCCGTTCCCGCGGGGCTCGACGGCCAGATCGTCGACGTCCGCGTGCCGCCGGTGGTGATGATTCGCTACGATCATTCGAACAAGCGCCGGAGCCGGCTGTTCCAGGCGCGCACGCCGCAGCTGACGCTGCCCGCCAGCATCGACGTGCGGGCGCTCGGGGAGATCGGCCTGCGGATTCTGGGACTTGGTGCGCGAGAGGCGAAGCAGTTCGCGGACGCGATCGACTGGCACACGACGCTGGTGGTGCCGGTGCCGCCGAACGCCACGTCGTTCCAGCAGGTCGACATCGGCGAGCATCGCGGCGTGCTGATTCAGCATCAACCGCGCGACCAGTCGCCGACCAGCACGATCGTGTGGTCGACGCCCGAGCGCGTCTTTGCCCTGGTGAGCATCGAGCATGTCGCGGAGGCGATGGCGATGGCGACGTCAGTGCGTTGATCATCGAGACCCGGGGGCTGCGCAAGCAGTTCGGGACCACCGTGGCGGTGTCGGATCTCTCCCTCCAGGTGCGCGAGGGCGAGGTCTTCGGGTTCCTCGGGCCGAACGGCGCCGGCAAGACCACCGCCATCAAGATGCTGCTGGCGCTGGTCGAGCCGACCGCCGGCACGGGAGAGGTGCTGGGCGCCCCGCTCGGCGATCGCGCCGCCCGCGCGCTCATCGGCTTTCTGCCCGAGCACTTCCGCTTCCACGACACGCTGACCGCAACCGAGCTGCTGCGGTTCCACGGCCGCCTCTACGGGCTGCGCGGCGGATCGCTGGATGCGCGCATCGATCGGCTGCTGACCCGCGTCGATCTGGTCGACGCCGCCGATCGCCCGCTGCGCGGCTACAGCAAGGGGATGCTCCAGCGCGCGGGGCTGGCGCAGGCGCTGCTGAACGACCCGCGCCTGGTCTTTCTCGACGAGCCGACCTCGGGTCTCGACCCGCTCGGCCGGCTGCTGGTGCGCGGCATCATCGACGAACTGCGCGCCGGCGGCGCGACGGTGTTCCTCAATTCGCATCTGCTCGGTGAAGTGGAAGCCACCTGCGATCGAGTCGCCTTCGTCAAGCGCGGCCGCCTCGTGGAGGAGCGCCGCCTCGCGGCTCCGACCGCGGTCGTCGACCTGGAAGTCCGGGTCGGCCCGGTGACCGCGACGACGCTGGACGGGTTGTCGCGCTTCGGCACCGACGTCGTTCAACCGCGGCCCGATCTGATCGCCTTGCGCGTCGAGAGCGACGCGGCGGTGCCGGCGATCGTGTCGTGGCTGGTCCAGCAGGGCGTGTCGATTCACGCGGTCCAGCCGCGCCGCCAGTCGCTCGAGGATGTCTTTCTCGACGTGATCGGAGACGACGAGCGACCCGGGTAGCCGATGCGCAATGTCATCACCGTGGCCCACCTCACGCTGCTCGAGGCACGGCGCCGGCGCATCGTGCTGGCGGGCGCCGTGTGCGCGCTGGCGTTTCTCACCGTCTTCTCGGTCGCGGTGGTGTTCGCGTACCGCGAGATGGCCCGCGATGGCACCATCTCGTTCATCGAGCGCCAGGGCACGCTGACGGCGATCATGCTGGTCGGCTTCATGGCCGCGAACTTCCTGTCGGTGATCTTCGCGATCCTGCTGCCGGTGGATACGCTGTCGGGGGAAATCGATTCGGGGGTGGTGCAGACGCTCGCCTCCAAGCCGATCGACCGCGCCCAGATCGTGCTCGGCAAGTGGGCCGGCCATCTGCTGCTGGCGCTCTCGTATCTGCTGCTGCTCGCTGCCGGCATCCTGCTCGTGATCCGCGTGGTCGCCGGCCTTGCGCCAGCGGGCGTGCCGCGCGCGCTGCCGCTGCTGATGCTCGAGATCACGCTCTCGCTCACGGTCGCCGTGGCCGGCGGCGCGCGGTTCAGCACGGTGACCAATGCGATCACGGCGGTCGGCTTTTACGGCGTCGCGTTCATCGGCGGCTTCGTCGAGCAGATCGGCGGGCTCGCCGGCGTCGGCTCGATGCGCACCATCGGCATCCTCGTGAGCCTCGTCAGCCCGGCCGATTCGATGTGGCGCCTCGCCGCTCACTACATGGAGCCGGAGATCCTGCGCAGCACCGGCATGCTGGCGCTCGGCGCCTCGGTGCCGTCGCCGCTGATGGTGTGGTGGGCGATCGGATTCACCGCGCTGACGCTGCTCTACGCCATCCGCGCGTTCCGCCGCCGGGCGTTGTAGCGTCCCGACCGCCACGGATCGGCCAGCCAGCACACCGACGGCGCACCCACACGATAACGGTCGAGCTTGGTTGTCGAACCGTGCGCGATACACTGCAGTCACGATTCGACGCGCCCGGCGACACCACCTATGAGCCGCGACACGACGCCCTCCCCCCCTACCGATCCACGCTATCTCGCGCTCGTCGACGGCATCCCCGGCGTCGTCTGGGAGGCGTACGGTCAGCCGGATCACGCGCAGCAACGCATCGATTTCGTCTCGCCCGCCGTCCAGGCCATGCTCGGCTACTCCGTCGAGGAATGGCTGCAGACGCCGAACTTCTGGCTGTCAATCGTGCACCCCGACGATCGCGAGCGGGCGGCGCGCGTCGCGGCCGATGCGTTCGCGCGCGGCGCCACCCACGTCAACGAGTTCCGCTGGATGACAAAGGACGGCCGCACGCTGTGGGTCGAGACGCATTCAACGGTGATCCGGGACGAGGCCGGCACGCCGGTGGGCATGCGCGGCGTGACGCTCGACGTCAGCGCGCGGAAGCGGACCGAGGAGGAGTTGCGCCAGAACCTCGAAGACCTGTCGCGGATGCAGCAGGTCAGCACGTGGCTGACGCAGGCCGGGAACTTCTCGGATCTCCTGCACGACATTCTCGCCGCCGCCATCGAGATCACCGGCGCGCGCATGGGAAACATTCAGCTGGTCGAGGGCGGCACGCTTCGCATCGCCGTGCAGCAGGGGCTGCCGCAGCAGTTCCTGGAATTCTTCGAGGATGCGGAACGGCAGCAGGCGGCATGCTACGCCGCGCTGGAGCGGCGCGAGCGCGTGATCGTCGAAGACGTGACGACGAGCCCGATTTTTGCCGGCACGCCGACGCTCGACGTGCTGCTGGCCGCCGGCGCGAGGGCGGTCCAGTCCACGCCCCTCGTCAGTCGCTCGGGCCGGACGCTCGGCATGCTGTCCACACACTACGGGCATGCGCCGGCGCGGCCGACCGATCGCGCCCTGCGGCTGCTCGATATCCTGGCGCGGCAGGCGGCGGACCTGATCGAAGCGACGCAGGCCAACGAAGCGCTGCGCGCGCGGGAGTCGCAGCTGCAGCGGTTGATCAGCGAGACGCCGTTCATGCTGACGCGGTGCAGCCGCGATTTACGCTACGTCTTCGTCAGCCGCGCCTACGCCGACATGGTGGACAGAGAACCGGCTGAGATCGAGGGACGGCCGGTCGCCGAGATCATGGGCGACGAAGGCTTTGCGACGATCCGGCCCTTCATCGAGGCGGTGCTGGCCGGGAACCGTGTCGAGTACGAGAGCGACGTCACGTTTGCCGGCGTCGGGCAGCGATCCTTGCAGGTCGTCTACGTTCCCGATCGAGACGGCGAGGGAAACGTGATCGGCTGGATCGCCTCGATCCTCGACGTCACCGAACAGAAACAGGCGAGCGACGCGCGCGCGCTGGTCAGCAGCATCGTCGAGACCTCGTACGACGCCGTCGTCACCAAGGATCTCACCGGCATCGTCACGTCGTGGAACCCGGCCGCGGCGCAGCTGTTCGGCTACTCCGCGGCGGAGATGATCGGCAACTCGATTCGCGTCCTGATTCCGCCCGACCGCCAGGCCGAAGAGGACGACATCCTGGCCCGGCTGCGGCGCGGCGAGCGGGTCGAGCACTTCGAGACGGTGCGGATTGCGAAGAACGGCCGGCCGATGAACGTATCGGTGACGATTTCGCCGCTGCGAAACGCGGCCGGCACCGTCATCGGCGCCTCGAAGATTGCGCGCGACGTCTCGGCGTTGCGGGCGGCCGAGTCGGAGCGGGTCCGGCTCCTCGAAGAGAACGCCGCCGTGATGGAGCGGCTCAACAACGTCGGCGCCGTTGTCGCGTCGGATCTGAATCGGGAGACCGTCGTCCAGGCGGTGACCGACGCCGGCACTGAACTGACGACCGCCGAGTTTGGCGCGTTCTTCTATAACGTCGTCAACGACGCCGGCGAATCGTACACGCTGTACACGATCTCCGGCGTCCCCCGGGAGGCGTTCTCGAAATTCCCGATGCCGCGGAACACCGAAGTCTTCGAGCCGACGTTCAAAGGAACCGGCGTCGTGAGGAGCGCGGACATCACGAGGGATCCGCGCTACGGGAAGAACCCGCCACACTACGGGATGCCGCGCGGGCACCTGCCGGTGCGCAGCTACCTCGCGGTGCCGGTGAAGGGCCGCCTCGGCGATGTGATCGGCGGCCTCTTCTTCGGTCATCCCGAAGTCGGACGATTCACCGAGCAGCATGAACGGCTGGCCGTCGGCGTGGCGTCCTGGGCGTCGGTGGCGCTCGAGAACGCCCGGATGTTCAGCATGGTGCAGGAAGCGAGCCGCCTGAAGGACGAGTTCCTCGCCAGCCTGTCGCACGAGCTGAGGACGCCGCTCAATGCGGTGCTCGGCTACGCGCGCATGCTCCGCGCCGGCGTCATGAGCGCCGACAAACAGACACGAGCGGTCGAGACCATCGAGCGGAACGCGACCTCGCTCGCCCAGATCGTCGAGGACGTGCTCGACATCTCCCGCATCATCTCGGGCAAGATCCGCTTGAACGTTCAGGCGGTGGATTTCGCGAGCGTCGCGGCGAACGCCGTCGAGGCCGTCTCGCCTGCCGCCGACGCCAGGGGCGTCCGGCTCGAAACCGTGATCGATCCGCAAGCCGGCCCGGTGTCGGGCGATCCGGAGCGCCTGCAGCAGGTGCTGTGGAATCTCCTCTCGAACGCCGTCAAGTTCACGAATCGAGGCGGGAAGGTGCAGGTCCGTCTCGAGCGGGTCGACTCACACGTCGAATTGTCCGTCGCCGACACCGGGATCGGCATCGCGCCGGAGTTCCTGCCGCACGTCTTCGAGCGCTTCCGGCAGGCGGACGCCACGTTCGCGCGCGAGCGCGGCGGCCTCGGGCTCGGGCTGTCGATCGCGCGGCAGCTCGCCGAGATGCACGGGGGAACAATCATGGCGGCCAGCGGTGGGCTCGGCCAGGGCTCGACATTCACGCTCAGGCTGCCGGTGTTGTCGGTCGATCCCGTAGCGCGCGTCGATTCGGAGCGCGCGCAGCCCGGCGCGGCAGCGGGCACACAGACGATTCCGGCCGGCGACCTGCAGGGCGTGCACGTCGTCGCCGTCGACGACGATGCCGATGCCCTGGCGCTGGTGACGGAGCTGCTGGAAGGGGCCGGCGCACGCGTCACCACGGCGGGGTCGGCGGAGGAGGCGCTGCGCGTGATGGAAACCGAGCCGCCGCACGTCCTGGTCACCGATCTGGGGATGCCGCGCGTCGATGGCTTTCAGCTGATCGAACGGATCCGGACTCATCACAACCCGCTCGTGCGACGCGTGCCGGCCGCGGCGTTGACGGCGTATGCCAGGTCCGAGGACCGCGTCAAAGCCTTACGTGCCGGCTTCGAGGTCCACCTGCCGAAACCGATCGACCCTGCGGAGCTGGTCACCGCAATCGCCCGCCTGGCGCAGCGAAAATGAAAAGCGAGGCG
>DATNCQ010000165.1:0-8859 GCA_035571515.1 Vicinamibacterales bacterium | reverse complement strand
CCGCCTACTGAAGCCCGCCGCGCACGGACGTGATGCGCTGGGTGTTGAAGCCAAGCCAGTGCATCCGTCCGAGGTAACGGGCGTGCTCCACCTTGATGCAGCGATCCATGACGACCGACACGCCGCCGGCCTCGGCGACGCGCGCGCCTTCCTCGTTGATCACCGTGAACTGACACCAGAGGTTGCCGGCGCCGATCTTGACGGCGTCGGCGGCGATTGCCGGCAGCGCGTCCGGCGCGCGAAACACGTTGACGATGTCCACCGGAACCGGAACGTCGAGCAGGCTGGCGCAGCTCTTTTCGCCGAGGATCTCGGGTTCGCGCGGGTTCACGGGAATCACGCGGTAGCCGTGCCGCTTGAGGTAGTAGCCGACGAAGTAGCTCGCGCGCAGCTCGTTCTTCGAGAGCCCGACGATGGCAATCGTCTTCGCGTTGAGCAGCACGCGCTGGATCCCCAGCGGATCCTGATAGCGGGCCAGATCGAACGGCGGGCTCATCGAGACGCGACCTCGCGCGTCACCGACGCGGCGGCGCGTGCGAAGCCCTGTTCGAGATCCCAGATCAAATCGTCGACCGATTCGGTGCCGACCGAGAGGCGGATGGTTCCGGGGCCGACACCGGCCGCCTTCAGTTCCTCGTCGTTCAGCTGACGGTGCGTCGTGCTGGCCGGATGGATGATGAGGCTCTTCGAATCGCCGACGTTTGCGAGGTGCGACCACAACGTCACACCGCGGATGAACTCCTGTCCAGCCGTGCGGCCACCGCGGCAGTCGAAGGAAAACACCGCACCGGTTCCGCGCGGCAGATACTTGTCCACCAGCCGACGGTAGCGGCTCGTCGGCAGGCCCGGGTAGGTCACCTGAGAGGCGAGCTCGTGCGAGGCAAGATAACCGGCCACCGCCACGGCGTTCTCGACGTGGCGGGCCATCCGCAATGACAGCGTCTCGAGTCCCTGCAGGAACAGGAAGGCGTTGAACGGGCTCATGGCCGCGCCGAGGTCGCGCAAGGTTTCGGCCCGCAGCTTCATCAGATAGCCGTAGGTGCCGAAGGTTTCGTGAAACTGCAGCCCGTGATAGGCGGGGGACGGATCGGCGACCACCGGAAAGCGGCCGTTGGACCAGTCGAACGCACCCGAGTCCACCACCACGCCGCCGATGCTCGTCCCGTGACCGCCGATGAACTTGGTCGCCGAGTGCAGCACGATGTCGGCGCCCCATTCGATCGGGCGGCAGAGGAACGGCGACGCGAACGTGTTGTCGACGATCAGCGGCAGCTGGTGGTCGTGGGCAATCGCGGCGATCGTCTCGATGTCGAGCACGTTGCCCGCCGGGTTGCCGATCGTTTCGCCGTAGAAGGCCTTCGTGTTCTCGCGGACCGCCGCCTTCCACGCCTCCGCATCGTCTGGATCGACCCAGGTCAGGCCGACGTTCATCTTCCGCAGCATGTGCTTGAACTGGTTGACAGTGCCGCCGTAGAGCGCAGACGAGGAGACGATGTGATCGCCAGGCTGGAGCAGCGTGAAGAGCGCGGCGGCCTGCGCCGCGATCCCGCTCGCGAAGGCAACCGCGCCGCATCCGCCTTCGAGGTTGGCCATGCGCTCCTCGAACACCGCCACCGTCGGGTTCATGATGCGCGAGTAGGTATTGCCGTACTCCTGCAGGTTGAAGTACGCCGCCGCCGACTCCGGATCCTCGAACACGTAGCTCGTCGTCTGATAGATCGGCACGGCCCGCGCGCCGGTGTTCGGGTCGGGGCGCTGGCCGGCGTGCACCTGGCGGGTTTCGAATCCAAACTTCCGAGCTTCTTCCATGCTTACTCCAACCGGGGCTTTGCCCCGGAGCTCGATTCGACCGCTCGACGGGCGAGGAACTGCTGGATCAGAGGAGTCTGACGCGCTTCCTCCAACAGGAAGCAGTCGTGTCCGTAGGGCGCCTCGATCACGTGGAGCTCGACATCCTTGTGAAGCGCCCGAAGCGCCTCGGCGAGCTCCTCGGATCCCGATGGTGGATACAGCCAGTCGGAACTGAACGCGATCAGCAGCGTTCTCGCGGACACGTTCCTGAGCGCTTCGACCAGGCGGCCGCCTCCATACTGCCGCGCGAGGTCGAAATAAGTCAGCGCTCGCGATGTGTAGAGATAGGTGTTCGCGTCGAACCGCTTGACAAAGGAATCTGCCTGGTGGCGCAGGTAGTTCTCGATCTCGAACTCCGGCTCGGTCAATGTGTAACGAATGTCGTCCGCGAACTGCAGCCGGCGGCCGAACTTGTCGCCGAGCGACGCCGCCGAGAGATACGTGATGTGGCCGACCATGCGTGCGACGCCCATGCCTGCGTTCGGGGCGCGTCCCGTGCCGTGGTAGTGGCCGCCCTGCCAGTCCGGATCCGCCATGATGGCGTTGCGCGCGATGGCGTTCCAGGCGATGCCCTGGGGTCGAAGCGCCGGTGTGCTCGCGATCACCACGATCGCGTCGACCTGATCGGGGTACAACACGGCCCATTCGAGCGCCTGCATGCCACCGAGCGACCCGCCGGCGACGGCGGCGAGCCGCGCGATGCCGAGCTCGTCGAGGAACGCGCGTTCGGTGCGGACCATGTCGGCGACGGTGATGACCGGAAAGTCCGATCCGTAGAACCGGCCGGTCGCCGGGTTGATCGATGAAGGCCCCGTCGTGCCGCGGCAGCCGCCGAGCAGGTTGGTGCTGACGACGAAGAACCGGTCGGTGTCGAATGCCTTCCCGGGGCCGATCATGCCGTCCCACCAGCCGAGGCCGCGGCCGGCGGTTCCGTCGCGATCCTCGGCGCCGAAGCCGTCCCGCGTGCTCTCCTGAGGCGGCGTTTTCGCGTAGCCGGCCGCATGCGCATCGCCGCTCAGCGCATGGCAGACCAGGATCACGTTGTCACGCGCCGGCGACAGCGTGCCGTAGGTCTCGTACGCGATCCGGATCGGATGCAGCGTCCGCCCGCAGTCGAGCGCGAGGGCCTGTGGCAGGTCCAGGAACTGCGTTTCGAAGGTGCCAGCGGAGCCGGCCGCGATTCTCGACGCTGGCGCGGACATGCCGCGATCATACCCTGCACGCAAGATCTTCCAGAGCGCCTCGCCTCGAAGGACACGCATGCTACCGTTCGACGCGAACACGCGTCCGAAGCGTGTTCTCCTCGCGGCGGCCAGATCGGATATCGATCGGCGTTCTTTCAAGACGGGAGCAGAGACATGACGACCTACCAGCGGCTCATTCGGACCATGGCCTTCGGTGTCCTCCTCGCTGTCATCACCGCCGCTTCCGGCTTCGCGCAGACGAGCCTCGCGTCGCTGCGCGGCAAGGTGTCCGACGAGCAGGGAGGCGTGCTGCCCGGCGCCACCGTGACCGTCCGGCAGATCCAGACGAACGCCACGAAGGTCGGCATCACCGGGGAGCTGGGCCAGTATTTTCTGCCGAGCCTGCCGGCGGGCACCTACGAGGTCACGGTGGAGCTCTCGGGATTTGCTCCGGGCAAACGGACCGACGTCGTCCTGCGCGTCGGGCAGGCGGCCGATCTGGATTTCGCGCTCAAAGTCGGGGCGGTCCAGGAAAACGTGACCGTCACCGGGCAGACGGCGCTGGTCGAGACGCAGCACGTGGTCGGCACGTTCATCGACGCCAAGAGCGTGGAAAACCTGCCGACGGTCAGCCGGAATTTCGCCGATCTCGCCCAGCTCGCCCCCGGCGTGAGCTCCACCGGCGGATCGTCCATGGGGTTCTCGGCCGCCGGCCAGCATCAGTACCAGAACAACGTCTTCGTCGACGGCGCGACCAACGCGATGCAGTTCTACGGGACGCAGTCCGAGTCGTTTCCGCAGGACTGGATTCAGGAATTCCAGGTGATGACCAACGGATTCTCGGCCGAGTTCGGCAATGCGTCGGGCGCCGTGCTGAACGTCATCACGCGGAGCGGCACCAACACGCTCCAGGGACGGACCTACGGATTCTTCCAGAACGCGAAGTTCAACAGCCCGCCCTACGCCGGGCGCTTCGCCGGCGGCGCGCCCGTCTTCCTCGCGACGACGCCGATCTTCAACCAGCGCCGGCTGGGCGGGTACCTGGGCGGGCCGATCGTCGCCAACAAGGTCTTTTTCTTCGGCGGCGTCGAGAGTTTCGACAACAAGGCGACGACCAGCCTGTCGATCTCCGAGTACTGGCGCAATCAGGGCAACGCGTCGATCATCCCGACCAGCAACGTGCGGCGGCCGTTCCTGGTCAAGACCGACTGGAACCTTGGCGCGCGCGATCGGCTGTTGCTGCGCTATGACCGCACGATTCAGAAGGACACGAACTGCAGCGGCCAGGGCGGCGACGGCTGCAACAGCTCGCCGCTGTGGACGCTCGAGAAGCGCGCGACGTTCGACGGGCCGCTGTGGAGCGCGCTGGGCAACTGGACCAGCACGCTGAGCAGCACCGCGTTCAACGAAGCCCGCGTCCACTACGGCGTCAACAAGCTGATCATCACCTCCAACATCGCCGGCAAGTACGGCGACGCGCTGATCAGCGACGTCGCGCATCGCGGCCTCTACTCCGAGAAGAACTATCCGGGCGCGGCGTTCGGCTCGAGCGTGACCGGCGGCCTCGAAGGCGAGACCAACCTCTACTTCACCGACAACTTCACGCTGGTCAAGGGCAATCACCAGCTCAAGCTCGGGGGCCAGCTCGCGCGGGTGACGATGTACATGGACATCGACGGCTCGCAGAAGGCGCGATGGGGCTTCACCTCCGATCGCGTCTTCAACATCAACGATCCGGCGAGCTATCCGACGACGCTGTCGCTGGCGATCGGGACGGCGAAGGACATCGAGGGCCACTGGAACGGCGGCGTGTTCGCGCAGGACACCTGGCAGATCCGCAACAACCTGACGCTGAACCTCGGGCTCCGCTACGACGTCGACAACAGCATCCTGACCGGCGACCAGTTCGTCGACGGCTACAACGACCGGTTCGTCAAGTCGTTCGGCGGCGCCGCCCCGCTGAACCACATCGAGCGGGATCTGAACAACGTCGCGCCGCGCCTGGGGCTGGTCTGGCTGCCGAGCGCGAGCCGGCGGACCACGGTCCGCGCGAGCGGCGGCGTCTTCTACGATCAGTCGCACTTCAACTACAACGACGTCTACATCAATCAGACGCTGCTGGCGATCCGGCGCTACCAGTTCAACTCGAACGACTCGACGACCAATCCGTTCTTCAACCCGGCCGATCCGGCTGGGAGCGCGACCAGGCTTCGCGCCTTTCTCGCGCAGAATTTTCCGGACTGGCCCGATTTCTCGCAGCTCGGGCCCGGCGGCCAGTTCGTCAGCGGGATGGCCGCCGACTTCCGGATCCCGTACACGGTCCAGATGACGGGCGGCGTGACCCACGACTTCGCCTCCCGCTTCTACGTCCAGGCCGACTACGTCCACTCGCGCGGCAAGGACGCGGTGCTGTCGCGGAACGTCAACGTCCAGAAGGTCAACGGCAGCTTCGTGACGATCGATCCGCGGTTCGGCGGCTTCTCGCTGTTCCAGAATCTCGGGTGGATTCATTACGACGCGCTGCAGACGAGGGCCGAGTTCAGGGGCGCGAAGGCGAGGGCCGGCGCCTCCTACACGCTGGCGAAGACCTTCTCGAACACGCTGGCCACCGGCGTCGGCGGCGGCGCGGCGACCAATCCGCTCGACCTGTCGATCGACGAGGGTCCGGCCAACGAGGATCGCCGGCACAACCTCGTGTTCGACGGATCCTATGAGCTGCCGCTCGGCTTCCAGGTGGCGGGGATCTGGAAATACGCGAGCGCGCTGCCCTGGAGCGTCACCAGCGCGACCGTCGTCTTCGCCCGGCCGGAGCCGCGCGGCTCGCGGCGCGGCGACGACTACAGGACGACGAATCTGCGGGTGAGCAAGATGGTCAAGATCGGCCGCCGCCTCTCGGCCACCGGCTTCTGGGAAGCGTTCAACCTCTTCGACCAGGACAACTTCACGAACTTCCAGGGCAGCCTGCAGTCGTCGGCCTTCGGGACGCCGGGAGCCGAGTTCGCGAAACGCCAGCAGCAATTCGGGTTCAGGCTGGATTTCTAGAAGGTCGCTGAAAGGGGAAGGAGACGCGCATGCGAAGGGCGTTGTCAGCTGTCGTGCTCGTGCTCGCGGGATTGGCGGTTCCGGCGCTCGCTCAACAGCAGCGCGTGCCTCCTGCTCCGGCGCCCGCGTCGTCGATCGCCATCAGGGCCGGACGCCTGATCGATCCCGACGCCGGCACGGCGGCGTCGAACCAGATCATCGTGGTCGAGAACGGGAAGATCACCGCGGTCGGCGGCAACGTCCAGATTCCCGCCGGCGCGGACGTGATCGATCTCTCGTCGCAAACCGTCCTGCCGGGCCTGGTGGAAGCGCACAACCACTTGACCATGACGCTGGTGGAAACGGTGCCGCTGTACGGCAGCCAGCCGACATTCAGCGACCGGATCCTGGACGCGTCGCCGCTGCTGCCGATGCATGTCAGCGACACGACCGCGTATCGCGCGCTCCAGGGCGCGGGCAATGCCTTCACGCTGCTCGCGCACGGGTTCACGGTCGAGCGCGATCTCGGGAACAGCGGCCTCTATGCCGACACCGCCCTGCGCCGGGCGATCGAGGCGGGCTGGGTGCCGGGACCGACGATCGTGAACTCCGGGATCATCATCGGCGCGTTCGGCGGGCAGTTCCACGAGAACCCCGAGCGCGGCAACCTGGTGTACCCCGAGTATCTGAACGCGGACACGGCGGACGAGATCGTCAAGGCGGTGCGGCAGAACGTCCACTACGGGGCCAAGGTCATCAAGGTGTGCGTCGACTGCGAAGGCTATCCCTACACGGTCGAGCAGATGCGGCTGTTCGTCGCCGAAGCGGCCAACGCGGGCCTGAAGGTCGCCTGCCATGTGCAGACGGAAAAGGGCGCGCGCAACGCCATCGAGGCGGGCGTGTGGTCGATCGAGCATGGCCGCGCCCTGACCGACGAGCTGCTGCAGATGATGAAGGCCAAGGGCATGTGGCGCGTCGGCACCGATGGGCCGTTCACGCCGTATCGTGGCAGCCAGCGCGCCTTCGATCTGACGGTGGCGCGGCTGAAGTCGGCGCACCGCATCGGCGTCCGCAGCGTCTTCTCCACCGACTTCGATTACTACGTGCCCGGCATGACGCGCGGCGACGAAGTGATCGACGCGCTCATCACCTGGAAGGCCGCCGGCATCCCGCCGAAGGACATCCTGAAGGCGATGACCACCTACGGCTATCAGGTGACGCAGGTGGAGAACGAACGCGGGCCGCTCAAGCCCGGGCTCGCGGCCGACATCATCGCCGTCAACGGCGACCCGTTCTCGGACATCGACGCGCTCCGCGACGTCAGCTTCGTGATGAAGGACGGCAAGGTGTTCAAGCAGAACGGCATCGTCGCGCCGATGAAGTTCTACAAGTAGTCGCGGCTCAGCGCGGCGTCGGTTCGAAGAGCGGCGCGTGCACGCGCTGGAAAGGCAGGCCGAGCGCGTCGACGCCGCTGACGACGACGCGAAACGGCGTCGCCGGGGGCGTCACCTCGGCGACGAATTCGCGGCCGACGGCGTCGGACGACGGTTCGCGAAGCGGCAGCGCCGTGATCTCTTCGAACGCCGAGGTGACGAGCCGCGCATGCACGTCGCTGACGTTCCCGCTGACGTCGATCGCGAGCGATTGGGGAACCGCTGCGCGCGGCGGCTCGTGCGTGGGAAACAGCCCTTCGTGTCCGGGGCGCCCGCCGTCGCGCACGAACTCGACACGGTCGAGCGAGAGCTCGCTCTTGGCCTGCACCACGAGAAAGAACATGCCGTGGCCGGCGACGCGGACGCGCCAGCCGCCGGGCTCGGGGTGCGGCAGCGTGACAATCCGACCGGCTCGAAACGCGTGGAACTCGCCAGCCCCCGTGTGCTGGAGGAGCTGGCCCGAGGGCGTCACGATCTCGACCGATTGCAGGCACTGCAGCGACACCGAGACCATCACCTCGTCGACGGCCGAGTCGATGGGAAACGAGAACTCGTGGCGACCGTCGACGAGCGATCCAGCCGCCCGGAACACCGTTTCGTCGTAGCGTCCGGCGGCGATGGCGAGGATCGCGGAGCTGCCGATTTCGGACTTGTCGAACAGGAACACCTGTCCGCCCGTCGCCTCCGCGATTCTGAAGTACGACGGGTCAGGACTGCCGACACACGGCCATCCCGGCTGCGATCGAGGCTGCTGGTCCTGCGCCACGAGCGCCGCCGTGGCGGCCACGACGAGCATCGCCGTTCGTCCGATCATCGGTCTCTCAATGAGCGCACCTGGAAAACCGTGATGCGATGCAATTTCAGGGGCGGTCGGCGAGTGCGTGAGAGTGCACCGCCTTGCGCGGTATGACCCTCGCGGAGACGAGAGGGCTATTACGATCGCGTGACCGTCGCGCCGTTGGTTGTCTCCGACGCGAGCGCTATCGATGTGGGTCCACCGTGCGCCACCGCCCTGCGACCCGAATGTCTGGCAATGTGCGGTGTTTACGGTGACAATTGAATCTGGTTGCTCGGATCCCAGGCTCGTCAGATTGGAGTCCGCGATGACCAGGCGCACGCGCATTCTCTCGGTCGCGGCACTCGCGCTCGCGCTGCCACTCGTCGTTGGAGCCGCGCAGCGTAACTCGGCGCCCGTCGTTCACGTCTGGAAGGTGGGCTCGCCGCACGCCGGCGACACTCCCGCACCGGATATCCCACCGCTGCTGGACGCTGAAGCCCGCCGCCTCGGATTTGCCTTGGACGTGCGCGTCTTTCCCGCCAAAGACTTCGCCACCGCGTTCTTTCAGGCGCGTGTGACGAACGACGAGCCG
>DATNCQ010000164.1:0-2144 GCA_035571515.1 Vicinamibacterales bacterium | reverse complement strand
CGCTGGCTCGACGCGGTCCGCTACGCGGACACCGCGGGATTCCACGGCGACAATCCGATTCCCGCCTGGCCGTACCGCGACTACGTGCTGCAGGCCTTTCTGAAGAATCGGCCATTCGACGAGTTCACGCGAGAACAAATCGCCGGCGACCTGCTGCCAGACGCGACCGTCCAGCAGCGCGTCGCGTCGGCCTACAACCGTCTCAATCGGACGTCAGCCGAAGGCGGGCTGCAACCCAGGGAATACCTCGCCAAGTACGGCGCGGACCGCGTGCGGACGCTCAGCGCGGTGTGGATGGGCAGCACGCTCGGGTGCGCCGAGTGCCACGACCACAAGTTCGATCCGTTTCTCTCGAAGGATTTCTACGCGATGAAGGCGTTTTTTGCCGACATCCAGGAGACCGGGCTCGTGCCGGATCGCGGCGCCCGAGCGTGGGGCCCGACGCTGGCGCTGCCGACCGAGGCCCAACGCCTCGACATCGCGCGGCTCGATACGAAGATCGCCACCGCCCGGTCGCACCTCGACGAAGCGGCCGCGATGCCGGTGGTCGAGGAACAGGCGAGAGAAGCCGATTTGCACCGGCGCTGGCAAGCGGGCGAGCTGGCCTGGACGTGGCAGCACCCGATTGCCGCGCGTGCGCTCGGCGGCGCGACGCTCACCATCTACGACCAGGAGCCGGTGGTGAGCCATTTCTATCTCGATGGCAGTCTGAATACCGCCACCAGGCCCGGCGACGGCCTCGTCGTCGCCGGCGGCGCCAATCCGGATCGCGAGACCTACGTCGTCACGCTGAAGCCCGGGGCTGGCACGTGGCATCAACTCGGTCTCGACGTCGTGCAGGATGAACGCCTGCCCGGCGCACGCTACGCGCGCGGAGCGGACAGGTTCCTGTTGAGCGAGGTCGAGGCCGAGCTCGTGGAGAACGATCAGCCGGCGCGGCGGGTGCCGTTCACGATGGCGACCGTCAACGATACGCCGCCGGCCGTCTCGACGATCAACGATCCGAGCATGCCGCCGCTCGCCGCCATCGACGGGAATCTTGCGACCGCGTGGGGCATTCGTTTCGGCGAGGCGCGGAACCCGTTCATCGCGTTGCGATTCGCTGACGCGGTGCAGACCACCGAACACACGACGATCGTGGTGACGCTGCGGCACGAATCAGCGCTGCGGCGCGCGGTCATCGGACGCTTCCGCCTGGCGCTCGCCGCCGACGCGTTCGCGTGGCCGCCGACGGCCGACGCCGGCAGGCGACTCCGCAGCCGGGATCCCAGCGGCCGCACGACCTGGGCGAGCGGTCTTCCCGAGGACGTGATGAGAGCGCTGCGCAGGCCGGCCGAGGACCGTGATGTCGCGGAAGCCACCTCGGTGCGCGAGTATCTGATCTTTTCGAACCCGGCGGTGGCGGAGCGCTATCGAGAGGTGCAGCTGCTGGAGACCGAGCGCGGTCTCGTCGACGCGTCGATCCCTCGTGTCGTGACGGCGGTTTCGGTGGAGCCGGCGCAGACGCGCATCCTGCCACGCGCAAACTGGATGGACGAGTCGGCCCCGATCGTCGAGCCGGCGATTCCACGATTCCTCGGCTCGCTCGACACGAAGGGCGAGCGCGCGACGCGCCTCGATCTCGCGAACTGGCTGGTGTCACGCGACAATCCGCTCACCGCGCGCACATTCGTCAACCGCACGTGGCGCGAGCTATTCGGAACCGGACTGTCGAAGGTGCTGGACGATCTCGGATCGCAGGGCGAGTGGCCGACGCACCTCGAGCTGCTCGACTGGCTCGCCGCCGAGTTCATGCACCCGGAGTTCGATGCCCAGGCGGCGCATGATTGGGACATCAAGCACGTCATCCGGCTGATCGTCACGAGCGACACCTACCAGCAGGCGTCGCTTGCGGAGTCGAAGGGCGATGACAAGGATCCCGAGAACCGCCTGTTCGCGCATCAGAATCGATTCCGCATCGACGCCGAGAACGTTCGCGATGTGATCTTGCGCGTGTCAGGCCTGCTCAACGATAAGTTCGGCGGTCCCAGCGTCAGCCCGTTCGAGCCGGTTGGCTATCTCGCCGCGTTGAACTTTCCGAAGCGCGAGTACTCGGCGAGTTACGGCGAGGACCTCTACCGGCGCGGCGTGTACACCACCTGGCA
>DATNCQ010000163.1:0-11529 GCA_035571515.1 Vicinamibacterales bacterium | reverse complement strand
CCGCTCATCACCAGCAACCTCGGTGCGCCGAACACGGGCAATGCGCTCGCCTCGTTCCTGCTCGGCGAGGTCAACGCCGGCAGCGTGCAGATCTCGGACGTGATCCGCTCCCGCGCGTCGTACTGGGCGTTCTACGCGCAGGACGATTGGCGCGTCACCAGCCGTCTGACGCTGAACTATGGCCTCCGCTGGGAGACCGAACTGCCGCGGCGCGAAGTCGACAACCGGATGAACTCGTTCGACCCGCTGGCCATCAACCCGGTGTCCGGGACGCCAGGCATCGTCACCTTTGCCGGGATCGACGGCACGCCCACGCGCGCCTTCGCGACCGACTGGAACAACATCGGGCCACGCGTCGGCTTCGCGTATCAGCTGAATCAATCGGGACGCACCGTGCTGCGCGGCGGCACCGGCATCTTCTACGGGCCGACGGTGAGCAACACGATCGGCGACGTCGCGGCGCTCGGATTTTCCACGTCCGCGAGCTTCGTTGTCTCGCAGGCGACGACCCACAGCGCGTTCCGTCTGCGCGACGGGTTCCCGGCATACGCGCGCCCGGCGCTGACGCCGGGATTCGGCGCCGTTCCCGTCGGTACGCGCCCGAACACCGCGGTGTCGTTCTTCGATCGGCACCAGGTCGCGCCCACGTCGTACCAGGTGAACCTGGACCTGCAGCACGAGCTGTCGCGCGGTCTCGTCGTCGAGGCCGGCTACATCGGCAACTTCAGCCGTCACCTGACGGCGAACGACTTCTCGATCAACCAGGTGCCGGACGCGCTCGTCGGCCCCGGCGACACGCAGGCGCTGCGCCCGTTCCCGCAGTTCAGCAACGTGACGCTGATCAACCCGTCGATCGGCACGTCGAGTTATCACGGCGCGTTTGTCCGGGTGGAGAAGCGCTTCTCCGGCGGCTTCTCGATGCTCGCGCACTACACGAAGTCCCGCTTCATGGACGACGTGGAGTCGGCCAACGAGTACGGCGTCACGGGCAGCTACATGGACCAGTACCGCCGGCGGCTCGACTGGGCGCGAAGCGCGAGCGATGTCCCCAATCACGTCGTCCTGACCGCGATGTACGAGGTGCCGGCGTTCGGGGGAGGCCGCTGGGCAGCGCTCGGCGGCTGGCGGTTCAGCGCGCTGGAGACGCTGCAGTCGGGTGCCCCGTTCACCGTCGTCACCGCCGCGAATACGACGAACGCGTTCCCGGCCGGACCGCTGCGGCCGAACCTCGTCGGCGATCCCGAACTGCCGGCAAGCGAGCGCACGCTGAGCCGCTGGTTCGACACGGCGGCGTTTGCGAACCCCGCCAGCTTCACCTTCGGCAACTCGCCGCGCTCGGTGCTGCGCGGGCCGGGGCTGGCGACGCTCGACGCCACGGTGGAAAAGAGCATCGCGCTCCGTGGCCCGATGAAATTCGATATCCGCGCCGAGGCCTATAACCTCTTGAACCGCGCGAACTTCAACATCCCGGGCTATACGCTCGGCGCCTCCGACTTCGGCGTCATCTCCAGCGCGCGGCCGGCGCGCACGGTTGAACTCGGAGCGCGTCTGAGCTTCTAATCAGGCCCCCATGCGCCAGGCGACTCCGACCAACGTAGGGCCAGTCCTTTCGGACCCGCCTCCGCGCGGTTCTTCCGACCCGCCGGACCGGAAATTCCTGATCCTGATGGCCGCGACCGGCCTGTTGTTCGCCATCTACGCGCTGCCGGCGCCGCCGCCGCTCGAACGCGCCGGCAACATGATTCCGCTGACCGCTGCCGGCAAGACGTGCCTCGGCATCATGGCGTTCGCGGTCATCCTCTGGGTCACCGAGACGCTGCCGTTCGCGGCGACCTCGCTGCTCGTGGTGCTGCTGATCCCGGCCTTCGGCATCGCCGGCTTTCGAGACGTGGTCCGCGCCAGCTTCGGCGATCCCGTCATCGCCTTCTTCATCGGCGTGCTGATCATGTCCGCCGCGTTCACGACCTCGGGCCTCGGGACGCGGATGACGTATCTCGTCCTGCTGCGTGTCGGGACGCGCACCGATCGCGTGCTGCTGGGGGTGCTGGTCGTCGGCGCGCTCATCTCGATGTGGATCACCGACATCGCCGTCGCGGCGATGCTGCTGCCGCTCGGCATCGCGCTCCTGCGCGACGCGGGGCTGCACCCCGGGCAGAGCAACTTCGGGCGTTCGCTGATGATGGCCACGGCCTTCGGCGCGCTGATTGGCGGCATCGCCACCCCGGCGGGGACCGCCGCCAACATCGTCGCCATCGCGCAGCTGAAGCAGTTCGCGGCAACGGACGTCTCGTTCTGGCGCTGGATGCGGCTCGGCGTGCCGGCGTCGCTGCTGATGATTCCTTTCGCGTGGTGGATTCTGCGGTGGCTGTTTCCGCCGGAGATCGACCACCTTCCGATCACCGTCGAGACCATTCGCGCCCGTCTTCGCGAGCTGGGCCCGCTGCGCCCCGCGGAACGGCGAACGCTTCTCGTCTTCGTGGTCGTCGTGGCGCTGTGGCTGCTGACGCCGCTGCTCGAGGCGTGGAGCGGCGGACGCATCGCGCTCCCCATCGAGGCGGTCGGCCTGGGCGGCGGCGTCGCGCTGTTCCTGCCGGGCCTCCGTGTGCTGTCGTGGAAGGAAGCCGAGGCGCAGGTCGAATGGGGCGGCGTGATGATGATCGTCGCGGGCCTGTCGCTCGGCCTCGCGGTGTTCAACACGGGCGCGGCGCGCTGGCTGGCGTGGGTGCTGCTCGGTCAGATCACGTCGGTGCCCGACGCGCTGCGTCCCTTCGTCATCGTGCTCGCCGTCGCGGGGCTGCACATGCTGTTCTCGAGCAACACGGTGACGGCGACGATCATCATCCCGATTCTCGTCGCGCTCGCGACCGACCTGCACCTCGATCCGTGGAGCACCGTGGCGCCCGCAGCCTTCACCTCGTCGCTGGCGTTCATCCTGGTCAGCGAGGGGCCGACGACGATCATCCCGTATTCGTCGGGCTACTTCTCGATACGCGACATGGCCAAGGCCGGCGTGCTGATGACGATCGCGGCCGCCGCGTGCATCGCGGCGACGCAGTTCGTCGCGCGCTCGTTATCCCTTGATCTGGGTGCGGTGCATGACGCGCCGGGAGCCCGGGTCGAACGCGTCGCGGCGGTGCATGACGCAGCGATTGTCCCAGAGCACCAGGTCGCCGACCCGCCACTGGTGGCGCCACGTCAAGGCGTCGGCGGTGGCCGCCTCCCAGATGCGATCGAGCAGCGCGTCGGACTCCTCCAGCGTCAGTCCCTCGAGCCACGCGTTGCGGCGCCTGCCGAGATAGAGGTGGCGGCGTCCCGTTTCAGGGTGGACGGGGACGAGCGGGTGGAACGTGCCCGGCGCGGTTCGCGGATCGTCGCTCGGCGTGACGCCGGCGCGGACGTATCCGCCGCTGTTGTAGGTGCCGTCGTGCTTGACGCGCAGTTGCAGCGCGGCCGCACGCAGCTCCGCCGGGAGCGCGTCCCACGCGCCGTACATCGTGCAGAAGCTGGTGTCGCCGCCGCTCGGCGGAACTTCGAGCGCATACAGCGCGCTCGCCTTCGGCGGGTCGGGCAGGTACGACATGTCGGTGTGCCAGACGGCTTCGCCGGCGCCGAGGCTGCCGATGGCGACGCCGTTCTCGACCACGTTCGAGACGACGTAGATCTCCGGATGGCCGTCGACGAACCGGCGCCCGTTCTCCTGGATGGGCGCCTGGTCGAGCGCGCCGAAGCGGCGGCTGAACGCGGTCAGGTCGCTGTCGTCGAGCTGTTGATCGCGGAACAGCACGACGGCGTGATCGAGCCACGCCCGGTAGATCGTCGCGAAGGCGGCCTCGTCTATCGAGCGCAGGTCGACGCCGCGGACTTCGGCGCCGAGCGCGGCGCCCGTCGGGACGACGTCGATCGTGGAGCGGGCGACGGCCATATTCAGTACGGCACGATATCAAATTCACCGCGGGGATTCGAGCGATGGACCCTCACACGATAGCGCTCGCCGCCATCACGCTCGTGGCCGCGACCGTCAACGGCGCACTGGGCTACGGATTCTCGTCTCTCACGGTCCCCGTCGCGCTGTTCTTCCTCACCAACCGTGTCCTCAACCCGGCGCTCGTCCCCATCGAGGTCGTGCTCAACGCCTACGTGCTGTGGGTGAATCGCGCGTCGGTTCCGAATATCTGGCGCCGGGTGATGCCGATCGTGATCGCGCTTGCGCCAGGCGTCGTCGTCGGCACGACGCTGGTGTCGCTCGTCAACTCCGACTGGCTGAAATTCATCACCTACGTGACGCTGCTGCCGCTGATTCTCGTCCAGGCGGCCGGCTTCCGTCGTCCGATTCAATCCGAGCGCTCCGCCGGTTACGCCTTCGGCGGCGGGCTTGGCGTGCTGTATTCGATGACGACGATTTCGGGGCCGCCGCTGGCGGTCGCCTTGAGCAACCAGGGGCTCGCCAAGCAGGAGTTCCGCGCGGCGCTCGGCGTCATTCGTCTCGCGGAATCGACCATGACCGCGGTGGCGTACGCGTGGGCAGGGCTGTACTCGGGCCAGAGCATGGCGCTCATCCCCGTGATTCTCCCCAGCCTCGCCATCGGCGTGCCCGTCGGCGCGAAGCTGATTCGCCACATCAGGCCCGAGACCTTCCGCCGGATCTGTATGAGCTTCGACGCGTGGGTGGTGGCGTTCGGGCTGTCGGGATTGATTCGGACGCTAGGCCTTGGCGGCAACGGCGTGGCCTACACCGAATTCCTGGCGGTCGTCGCGTTCGATCTCTGGCTGCTGTACCGGTTCTTCTTCGTGCGCCGCGCCGCCGCCGTTGTCGAGCCCTACAATCGCTCCACGACGACGGCGATTCCCTGACCGACGCCGATGCACATCGTCGCCACGCCGTAGCGCGCCTTGCGGCGGCGCAGCGCGTGGACGAGGGTGGCCATCATCCGCGAACCCGACGATCCGAGCGCGTGCCCGAGTGCGATCGCGCCGCCGTAGACATTGACCTTCGCGGGGTCCATCTCGAGGTCACGGATGCACGCGATGGACTGCGACGCGAACGCCTCGTTCAGTTCCCACAGGTCAATCTGGTCGATTGACAGTCCGGCGCGCTTGAGCGCCTTGCGTACCGCGGGGACCGGGCCAATGCCCATGACCGATGGATCGACGCCGGCCACTGCCGAGGTCACCACCCGCGCGAGCGGCGTCTGGCCGAACGCCGCGTCGCCGCCGACCACGAGCAGCGCCGAGGCGCCGTCGTTGATGCCGCTGGCGTTGCCCGCGGTCACCGTTCCGCCGGCGGTGAACGCCGGCTTCAGCGCGGCGAGCTTGTCGGCGGACGCGTCGGGACGCGGATGCTCGTCCTGCGAGACGACGATTGGCGCGGCTTTGCCGCGGGTCACTTCGACGGGAACGATCTCGTCGGCGAATACCCCTTCGCGCATCGCGCACCCCGCGCGGCGCTGGCTCTCGAGCGCAAAGCGGTCCTGCTCCTCGCGCGTGATGCCGTACTCCTTTGCGACCTTCTCTGCCGTCATGCCGAGCGGGATCGTCCAGTCGGACTTCATCTTCGGGTTGATGAAGCGCCAGCCGACGGTTGAATCGGCCACCGGCGGCGGCTGACGGTTCCACGGCTCCCCGGATTTCATCATCACGTAGGGCGCGCGCGTCATGTTCTCGACCCCGCCGGCGACGAACGCGTCGCCTTCGCCGGCCTTGATCGCCTGCGCCGCGCTGGCGATCGCCTGCAGCCCCGAGCCGCAGAGACGGTTGACGGTCTGCCCGGGAACGTCGACGGGAAAGCCGGCCAGCAGCGCCGCCATGCGCGCGACGTTGCGGTTGTCCTCACCCGCCTGGTTCGTGCAGCCGAGGATCACGTCGTCGAGGCGCGCCGGGTCGAAGGAGACGCGATCGACGGCGCCGCGAACGGCGATGGCGGCGAGGTCGTCGGCGCGGACGTCAGCGAGCGCGCCGCCCGCGCGGCCGACGGGAGTGCGAACGGCGGAGATGATGAGCGCGTCGCGCATTCACGCAGGATAACCGAAGGGCCGGCTAAAGCCGGCCCCTACGTGAGAATTTCTCCTCCTGGGAGTTGGGAGTTGGCGATTGGGAGTCGACCGATTACCAGCCGAATTGGATCGCGAGGTTCGCGGTCGGACCGTTCAGGCGATCGCGCAGCACGGCGGCGTACGCCGTCTCGCGGTAGCCGACGCCGCAGCTGACGCCGATGCCTTTCGTGAGACGCGCGGAGATGCTGGCCTGCGGCTCGACGACGAAGAAGTCCTCGTGGGCGAGGACGTTGAGAGAGCGGACGACCTGCGGCTGCGCGGGCGCCGCCGGACGCACGGGCGTGCGAGGGTCGACGACACCGAAGCGGATATCGCCCGGCGCCCGTGGGACGTTGAGGAAAACCGGCCCCGCGCGGAGCGACGTGACATCGAAGCCGAGCGTCGCGGTGCCGCCGCCGGCAAGGCCACGGCCGCCGAAGCGGATGCGGCCGAATTCGCGCGACTGCCAGCCGACGATCACGCCGCCGTAGGTCATCTTGAAATCGCGCGCGTCGTTGGTCAGCCAGTAGCCCGCGCCGCCAATCAGCAGCGTGTTGTCGATGAGGCGTCCGCCGTAGACGCCCGCGAGCTCACCCGTGCGGTCGTCGACGTCGGTCACCTTGAAGTCGGGCGCCAGCACCCAGCCGTCGTGAATCCGCTCGAGGACGAGCGGACCGTTTGCCGGCGCGGGCGCGTTCTGCGCGTACGCGGCGGTCGCGGCGAGCAGCGCTGCCACGAAGATGAAAGCCTTACTCATCACACCCTCCTGCCACCTGATTTCTGCCCCCTCCCGCCACCTGCCCCCTGCCCCCTGATCAAGGCTGCCTCGTCAGGCTGATGTTGACGGTGGATGTCTCGCCCGGTCGTGCGTTGACGTCACTCTGATATGACCGGTAGCCGTCGCGCCGCACCTCGATGTGATGGAGACCGGGTGCAACCTGGACCACCAGCCGCTCGTCGCCCGCCGAGCCGTCCCAGCGTTCGCCATCGATCAGCACCTCGGCGTTGGCCGGTTGCACGCGAATCGAGAGCGACGCGGCATCCGGTCGATTGCCTGGGGGCGGGGGAGGAGGAGGATACGAACCGCGCGGCGGCGGCGGCGGATAGACGTTCGGTCCCGCCTGCGACGGCGGGCCTGGCGCGCCCTGCGGGGGCGGAGGCGGCGGTTCCACGGGGCGCGGTTCAGCGGGCTCGCCCGGACCAAGCGGCACCATCATGTAGCGCAGCCGGAAGGTGCCCGTCGGCTGCAGGTAGATCCGCTGCCTGACGACGCGGTACCCGTCGTGGTAGAGCGTGATGTCGTGCGCGCCGGGCTCGATGCGGAGACGCTGGAACATCCCGTCGAAGTCATCGACGGTGCCCGCGTAGTAGTTGTCGATGTAGACCTCGGTCTCGCGCGGCGTGACCTGCAGGCGCAGCGCGGCGCCTCCTGAGAAGCCGCCGTAGCCGTACCCGACCTGCCCGTACGGATACCAGTAGAACGGGCGGTAGTAGGGGCCGTAGAAGGCGTTGAAGTAGAAGGGGTCGTACAACGACCCGTAGTAGTACGGCCGGTAGATGTACGGCCGGTAGGCGTACGGGCGTCCCACCACGACCGAGACGCGGGCGCGCGGCGTCCCGATCCGCACACCACCGCCGACTCGAACCTGAGCGTCAGCGTGACCGCTCGAAAGGAGACCCGCCGCCAGGATGGCAACGAGGGGAGTAAAGGCGACTTTCACGAAAGTCCCTCCATGCAGGCGCAACCGCACCGCCGACAGGCAATGGCCGTGCCTTTTTAGATGAGCTGAATTTCCACGCGAAATCAGATCGTGGAGGGGCTGGAGTCCGTCGCAGGAGACAGCGGCAAGAGGACATCGAACACGGCGCCGCCCTCGTTGTGCGCCGAGATGCTGCCGCCGTGACGCTCGACGATGGCCCTGACGATCGAAAGGCCGAGTCCGCTGCCGCCCGCCGCCTTGCGCGACGCGTCCACCTTGTAGAAGCGATCGAAGATCAGCGGCAGATGCTCGGGCGGGATGCCCGCGCCGCTGTCACGCACCCGCAGGCGGAGGTTGTCGCCAACCACATCCGCGGACATGACGATCTCGCCGCCGTCGGGCGTGTGCCGCAGCGCGTTGGCCGCGAGGTTCTGCAGCGCCTGTTCGAGCCGGTCGGGGTCGCCCTGCACCACTTCGGCGCCCTTCGCGATGTTGGCCGCGAGCGTGATGTGGCGCTCGGTCAGCTCGCGCTCGTGGCGCGCGTGGACGCGCTCGAACAGCGCCTGGACGGGCACCTCCTCGCGCCGCAGCGTGCCGCCACCGCCTTCGAGGCGCGCGAGGTCGAGCAGGTCGCCGATGATCCGCTCGAGCCGGTGCGTCTCGTCGTCGATGATGTGCAGGTAGCGGTCGCGCGTCGACCCGTCGAGATTCAGCTCCCGCATCGTCAGCGTCTCGATGTAGCCGCGCATCGCGGTCAGCGGCGTCATCAGCTCGTGCGAGACGTCCGCCAGCAGCTGGCGCCTGGCCGTGTCGGACGCCTCGAGCGCCCGCGCGCGGCTCGCGAGCTCGTCGCCCATCTCGTTGAACGAGCGCGCGAGCGCCGCCACCTCGTCGCCGCCGCGTTCGGGCGCGCGCGCCGTCAGGTCGCCGGCGCCGAAGCGGACCGTTGCCTCCTGCAGCTGCTTCATCCGCCGCCGGGCGGGACCGAACACGAACACCGCGATCAGCGCGGAGCCGACGATCAGCACCGACCCGCCGACCAGCGCCATGGTCGGCGCGAGCTCGCGGACGACCATGCCCATCGGCGGCCGTCCCAGCAGCACCGCCACCGTGCCGACCGGCTCGCCGTCCATGAACACGGCGGCGAACTCGCCGAGCTGGAACGGCGGCGGGCCGCCGCGGAACCGGTCGTCATCGGTCCGCCGGGGAACGAAGACGCGTCCGCGCGCGGGAAGCTCGCCGCGCGCGACCTCTCGTCGCAAGGCGTTGCGCACCACGTCCGGGATGAACGTGGGATGGTTGGAGACCTCGCGGCCGTCGCGCATCAGCACGATGAACGGCTGGAAGACCTGTGAATATTGGTCCCGAACGTAGTCGGTGATGTCGATCGTCGGGTCGCTGTCGAGCGCCGCGGTGAGATCCGATGCGACGAGCACCGCCAGCCGGCGCGGCGACGTGGCCGGCATCGATCCCGCGATGCGGTCGCTCGTGTAGATGAAGAGGGCACCCTGCGCGACGAGCATCAGCGAGAGGAACAGGACGAGGCCGACGGCGATGCGCCAGTAAAGGCTGCGGTACCAGATGGTGCCTCCCCCGAGCGACGTCGGGGGGACTGGGCTAGACATCTGCGGCCTTGTAGCCGGCGCCCCAGACCGTGAGGATGACCTCGGGATCGGCCGGATCCCTCTCGATCTTCTTGCGGAGACGCTTGATGAGCGTATCCACGCTGCGGACGGTCACGAACGTATCGTCCTTCCACACGCGGCTCAGGAGCGCTTCGCGGCTGAAGACGATGCCGGGGCTCGCGAGCAGCACGTACAGCAGCTGGAACTCGTTGGTCGTCAGCTCGACATCCTTGTTACCGACGCGGACGCGCCGCCGCGCCGGGTCCATCTCGATGTGCTTGTAAACGATCGCCTTCGCCGCCTCCTTCGTCGTGCCGGACGAGACGAGCGGACGCGGCCCGCGGCGGAGCAGCGCGCGCACGCGCGCGACCAGCTCGCGGACGCCGAACGGCTTGGTCAGGTAATCGTCGGCGCCGCTCTCGAGGCCCACGACCTTGTCGGACTCCTCGCGGCGCGCGGTCAGCATCAGGACCGGCACGTCGGGATTTTCGGACTCGCGGCGGATGGCGCGGCAGACGGTCACGCCGTCGAGACCGGGGAGCATCACGTCGAGAATGACGAGATCGAAGCGCCTGCTGCGTGCCAGCTTCAGCGCGCTCTCGCCGTCGCCGCACGGGACGCACTCGTAGTTCTCGAGGCCGAGGTGCAAACAGACGAGCTCGCGAATGTTCGGCTCGTCTTCGACGACGAGGACGGCGGGACGAGGTGCGGTGGCGCCTTCCACGGGTTGGCTGCCATGGTAGCTTGCCTCGCGCGAACTCAACGGCTCTGCTGCCGGATCGACCGACATACACCTGTATTGCATCCCCGCCGCGTGATTCCCGGTTGACGCAAGTGTGAAGAAACGATGGCCGCGGCCCGCCGCGCCCGGCCATACAAATGTCACCGGTCCGACATGGCCCAGCCACGCGCGTCGGGTCCAATGAGGTCAATGAAACGGAGTGCCATGACCAAGCGCCTGCTGACGTTCATCGTTCTCGCCGTCCTGCTCGCGGGCGGCGGCGTCTACTACTACCGCTCGCACCGGGCGGCGGACGCGCCGGCGCCGATGACGACGGCGGTCACCCGCGGCGACGTCATCGCCAAGGTCGAAGCCACGGGAACGCTGGCGGCGGTCACCACCGTCCAGGTCGGCACGCAGGTCTCCGGCACCATCAAGGCGCTGCACGCCGACTACAACTCCCACGTGAAGAAGGGCCAGATCGTCGCCGAGCTCGACTCGTCGCTGTTTCAGACGCAGGTCGAGCAGGCCCGCTCGACCCTGATGAAGGTGCAGGCGGACGTCGACCGCGCGAAGGTTGAGCTCGGCGACGCGACGAGCAAGGCGCGCCGGGCGCAGGAGCTGTACGACCAGAAGCTGATTTCGCGCAACGACCTCGAGACCGCCGTGGCCACCGCGTCGCAGGCGGAGGCGGCGCTCAAGTCGGCGCAGGCGATGGTGACGCAGGCACGCGCCGCGCTCAACCAGAACCAGGTCAACCTCGATCACACCATCATCCGCGCGCCGATCGACGGCATCGTCATCTCGCGCAGCGTGGACGTGGGACAGACGGTCGCGGCGAGCATGTCGGCGCCGACGCTGTTCGTCATCGCGCAGGACCTGGCGCACATGCAGGTGAGCGCGAGCATCGACGAATCCGACATCGGCCGCATCGCCACGGGCCAGCCCGTGACGTTCCGCGTGGACGCGTATCCCACGCGGACGTTCCACGGCACCCTGTCGCAGGTGCGCCTCGAGCCGAAGACCGACCAGAACGTCGTCAGCTACACGACGATGATCGACGTCCCGAACGAGGACCTGAAGCTGAAGCCGGGGATGACGGCGAACGTGACGGTGCAGATCGCGATGAACGAGAACGTGCTGCGCGTGCCGAATGCGGCGCTGCGTTTCCGGCCCGCCGACCAGGTGGCAGGGAGCAGGGGGCAGGGGGCAGTGGGTGGCAGGCTGCAGGAGGCAGGTGGGGCGCAGGTTCGCGGGACGAGCGGACGCGCCGGCGCGAGCGGCGCGGAGGGTCAGCGATCGTTCGGCCGCGTGTTCGTGCTCCGCAACGGTGAATTCGTTCCCGTGCGCGTGCACACGGGCGTCAGCGACGGCGCGATGACCGCGATCGTCGACGGCGACGTGAAGGAAGGCGACCAGGTCGTGACCGGCATGTCGCAGCCGGGTGCGGCGGC
>DATNCQ010000162.1:0-10150 GCA_035571515.1 Vicinamibacterales bacterium | reverse complement strand
GATCTCGGCCAGGCCAAGGGCTTCATCGTCGACGCGGCGCTGCAGACGACGGACGGCATCGAGTGGTCGTTCTCGGGGCAGGCGCCGTTTTTCCCGTGGTACGCGGTGCTGAACAACGGCGTGCGCGTCACCGGCACGGGCGGCGAAGATTCGATGAGCGACCTGCACATCAGCAAGCTGATTGGCTCGTCGCGGACCTACGTCTACACCGGCGGCAAAGGGCTGGAGGCGCGCGCGTGGATGGACGGGCTCGACAAGGGACGTGCGTTCATGAGCACGGGCCCGCTGGTCGGCCTGACCGTCAACGGCCGGATGCCGGGCGACGAGGTGACGCTGCCGGCGGCGGGCGGCACCGTGCAGGTGAGCGGATGGGTGAAGTCGTTCACGCCGCTCGACAAGGTGATGCTGATCTCAAACGGCGAGGTGGTGGCGCAGATTCCGCTGACCGGCGACAGGAAGAGCGTCGAGTTCGCGTCGAAGGTGAAGGTGACACGCAGCAGCTGGCTGCACCTGCGGGTCGAAGGCGCGCCGGCGAGCCGCGGCGTGCTCGACACCGGCTTCGCGCAGGCGTTCACCAACCCGATCTGGATCACGGTCGGCGGGCAGCCGGTGCGGAACCTGGCGTCGGCCGAGTACTGCATCAAGTGGATCGACAAGCTGCAGGCGCTGGCCGAGGCCGATCCCGGCTGGCGTTCGCAGAAGGAGAAGGATCACGTCTTCGCGCAGTTCGAGGAGGCGCGGAGCCTGTATCGCGGCTACGCGAAGGAAGCGGCGCAGATGAAAGCGCCGACGGCCGCCGCCGCCGAACTGCTGCCCGGTGCCGGCGCGGTGGCGCAACAGCGGACGTCAGGATTCGAGGCCGCCGCCTGCCTCGCGTTAGCGGCGCTGGCGCTCGCGGGCCGCGCGCGAGGAAGCAGGATTTAGCGAGAGAACGGACCACGTCCGCCCTTCTCGCTCCGGCAGAACTACGAGCAGGACGACGAGAGCGTCTTCACGGACTTCACGCCGAGAAACGGGACGTCGCGCGTGCCGGTGGTGCCCAAGGTCCTGGCCTTCAGCTCGACGTCCCTGCCGTTTTCGACTTCGGTCTTCGTGTCCGACTTCACCGATACCGTCCCGCCGCCGGCCGATACGGTCTTGCCCTCGATGCGCACGCGCTCGCCGACGCGTTTGGTGAGGTCATCCTCGGTGATCAGCGCATATCCCGTCGGATCCATGCCGCTGGCCTCGCGAATGTTGGTCAGCATGTAATCGCCATTGTCGCGGCGCTCCAGACAGCCGACGACCGTGACGTCCTTGCCGCCCTTCATCTCGACTTTGGTCTTCGTCGTCGTTTTGGTTTCCTGCGTTTGCGCGCGGGGTGCGCCGGCGCTTACGATCGTGAGCCCGATCGCGATCGCCGTCATACGTCTCATGTTCATGGGAAAGTCCCGCAACGCGGTGTCGGGCCCGCGAATGGCAATGTAAAGGCTGAGCCGATCCTCCGCCCCGAGTCGTCTGCCGGCTGCCGCGCTCCGGCGCAGTGAACCGTGACCACTGCCTATCACTGTCGCCGCAATGGCCACGGCGGCCTGTGCTCTTTTGCACAACACCCGACGGCCTGTTGCGGGTTGTCGTTTCTTGCTCTCGATTGCCGCGATGCGCCGCAGGCGTGCGCTCGTGCATCGGCTGTCGCGCGTACTGCATCCGCGGCCCTTCAGGGCCGCCGCTCTGGATGTCCCGTTCAGCGCGTGCATTCTGCAGCATATGCTCACGGGAGATTGGAGAGTTGGCCTGCAACGACAGAGTTTTGCTCCCGCGTCACCGCCCTCCGCGGCTGGCGCCGTTCGACGTGGCCCCGCCACCGAATCGCGCTGGACCGTAAACCAGCGGCTTGGCAATGCCGAGCGGGAGCTGCGTATCCAGTTCACTCGAATCGCGCAACTCCAGGCCCAGCTCGATTCTTGACGATCGACCTTCCCCGGATCGCGGTTGCCGCCACCGCATCGGTGTGACGCGAAGCTGCGCGGTTCAGAACAACTCGTCGAGCAAGAGAAACCGACCGAGTAACGCTTCATCCTGGCAGTGTTGCGGCACGTGCTTGCGAAGGGCCCTCTCCGCCTCGGAGCCAAAGTTGTTGCGCATGCTCCGCAACGCGAGGGCCCAATCCTGGGCGGGATGGCCAACGCCGGCGCGGCCGAGATCGACAATGCCGGTGAGCGCACCGTCGTGGGTCAGGAAATTCGGCAAGCAGGCATCGCCGTGCACGAAGCGCGACGACATCGGCGGCAAGTCGGGCAGCGCCTGCAATTCGGCCAGGATGTCGTCGGCGGTTCGACCGAGGTTGGCCTCTTCGAATGAGCTCGCGTCGACGAGCCCGCATCTGACGCGCTGTTCGGCCTGGTGCAGACGCGTAGCCCAGTCGGCGCGGAACGGACAATCTTGCGTCGGCACCGAGTGAATCAGATCGAGCGCCCGCGCGGTAAGCGCCACAGCGAGATCGATCGCGGCTTCGGTCAGATCGACGCCAGGCAGCGCTGACATCGTCAGGACGCCGGCTTCGACGGCCAGCACGTCGGGCACCGGCAAAAGCGCTGCGCACCACTTCATGACGGCCGCCTCGACAGCGATGTCTGCGGCTAACCCCGACTTCTCAATCCACTGCGCGCCATCGTCGCGCGTCACCCGGAAGACCGTCGCACCCGACATTCCGATGACGATGGGCGATCTCGTTGGCCGCGTCACGACATCCTGAACTTTCAGCGCTTCTCGTCCCAGCGATTGCGCCGAATGATTGTCGACCAGAAGCTCTGCGCGCTCTGCGTGCTCTGCGTGCGCCGCAAACCGGCAATCGGCGACGCCGAGATCGCGCGCACGCTGAACGGAGTGATCACCCCATCGCGTAGACGACGATGTTGATGGCGAACTTCGTGTTGTCCTCGCGCAGGAAGCGCTTGTTGCGCCAGTCGTAGTCCCACTCGCAGCCGTAGTCCTTGTTGCTGTAGAGCACGGCGACGCGGCTGCGGCGCTCGATCGCCTTCAGGTAGTCGTGGACGATGTTGTCGCCCCACCCGTTCAGCTCGTGCGAGGTCTGCGGCGGACCGTCCTTGAACTTGAAGAAGCTGCGATAGATCGGGTGCGACGCCGGCAGCTTCGCCAGGGCGTCGTCCGGGAACGTCGCGCGCATCTCCTCTTCGAACGAGCGCGCGTAGAGGCCGTTGACGTCGTGGTTGCAATCGTCGGAGAAGAGCAGCCCGCCGGCGTCGGCGAAGCGCCGCAGGTTCTCGCGCTCGGCGGCACTGAAGCGCACCAGCTTGTGGCCGGTCATGAAGAGGAACGGAAAGGCGAGCAGCTCACTGGATCCGGCCGAGACGACGACTTCCTCGTGGTAGACCGGGATCGAGGTGTACTCGATGATCGAGTCGAGGACGTTGGCCGCGACCTTCGGGTTGTAGTCCCAGTCGCCCGACTCGTAGCGCAGGCGCGCGAAGACGAATTCCGAGGCGCGCGGGCGCCCGCGCTGCGCGCGCGGCAGCGCGGCGCCGGCCGCCAGCGACAGAAATTGGCGGCGCGAGATCATATAAAATACGCCGTTCCGTGGAGTATCACATCACCCAGTACGATCTGGAGCAGGGCGCGCTCGAGATCCAGTACATCGAAGAATACTTCGGCGAGTTCCCGCGCAAGAAGACCGCGGTCGAGATCGTCCGCCGGCTCCAGGGACGCGCCCACCTCATCCTGCTCGCCACCGCGCCGCTGCCCGACGATCCGGGCACCGTCGTGCCGGTGTCGTTCAAGGTCGCGCACGAGATCAAGACGCCGGAGACCGAGCCGAAGCTCGCGGATCTCGTGCATCGCCTCGGCGAGTACGTCCAGTTCGGCGGCCGCCGCGTCCTCTACACCTGGATCGGCGGCACGCGCCGCGACTGGCGCGGCCAGGGCTTCTTCCGCGCGCTCACCGAGCAGCAGGAGCTCTGGGCGATCGAGCAGGGCTTCGACGAGATCGTCGTCAAGACCAAGAACAAGTTCTACGACATGCGCGGGACGCTCGATCACCTGCGGTTCGAGGTGGTCAAGTACGAGCGCAACGCCGCCGACAACGCCGAATCGAAGGTCTACCTGAGCAAGAAGCTCATGCCCGAGATGATCAAGCGTCATCGCAGCAAGAAGGCCGTTGTCCAGGCGCCGGCCTGACGCGGGGAATAGGGAGTAGGGATTGGGGATTAGTTCTGAACCAAGCCCTGATCGGAACTAGTCCCTAATCCCTACGCCCCAATCCCTGACCGGCGATTCAACTTTTTCGCCCCGCCACCCGTCTAAGGTTGCATTGACATGTATGCGCCGCGCATATAGTCTCGGCACACCCATATGACGCTGCGACCGGTCGAATTCCACATCCTTCTCGCGCTGGCGGCTGAAGAGCGGCATGGTTACGCGCTGCTGCAGGAGGTGGCCAGCCTCACCGAGGGCGAGCTGCAGCTCGAGCCGGGGACGCTATATCGCGCCCTGCATCGGATGCTGAAGGACGGCTGGGTGGTCGAATCTGCACGCCGCCCGGCCGCGGACGTGGACGACGAGCGGCGACGCTACTACCGGTTGGCGCCGCTCGGCCGCCGCATCGCCGCCGCGGAGGCGGAGCGGCTGCATCGCCTGGTCACCATCGCTCGCGCCCACAGGTTGCTGGCCCGTGCCTGACGTCACCCCGCGGCGGCTCGTGTGGTGGCTGGTGCGCGCCTACCCGCCGCGCTTTCGGCAGGACGTCGGCCTCGGCCTGGTCGACGCGATCCAGGACCGGATGGACGCGCGCCGCGCCGCCGGCGCGACCGCGTTCGGCGTCTGGACGCCGGCGATTCTCGACACGCTGCGCAACGCGCCGCCGGAGTGGATGCGCGCGGCGCTCGATCGCACACCGCGGCAACCGGATTCGATAGCGCACCAGCCACGGAACACAGGCCGCGAAGCCAGAGGACGAACGATGATCGACAGGCTGCTCCAGGACATCCGCTACGCGCTCCGCCTCTGGCGCCGCAAGCCAGGCTTCGCCTTCGTCGCCATCCTCACGCTCGCGCTCGGCGTCGGCGCCAACACCGCGATGTTCACCATCGTCAACGCCGTGCTGCTGCGGCCGCTGCCCTACCACAACGCCGATCGGATCGTGTCAGTGTGGGGCAGGACGAGCGCGTTTCCGCGCGGCCTCCTCACCTATCGCGAGTTCGAGGAGAGCGCAAAGCTGCCGCAGACCTTCGAGTCGGTTGCGCTGTGGCTGCCGCAGAGCGTCAACATCACCGGCACCGACGAGCCGCAGCGGCTGGTCGGCACCTTCGTCACCGCGTCGTTTTTCGAGGTCCTCGGCCTGCGCGCCGAGCGCGGCCGGCTGTTCACCAACGAGGAGAGCGCGCCGGGAACCGTCAAGCCGGTGGCCGTCATCACCCATACCACCTGGCAGCGGCGGTTCAACGGCGATCCCGGCGCGATCGGCGCGACGATGATCGTCAACGGCGTGCCGCTGACCGTCATCGGCGTCCTCCAGCCGCCGTTCGATCCGGATCGCGCGCCGAGCGACGGCTATTACATCAGCACCGATCTCTTCATCCCCCTCGCGCAGTTTCCGACGCCGAACGGCCTCGCCGCCGCCGGGCCGGTGATGCTCGGCGTGGCCCGGCTGGCGCCAGGCGCCACCGTCGCGCGGGCGGCCTCCGATCTCGACCTCATCCAGAAGCGGCTCGCGGCCGACGGCAGCCAGCCGGCAGCATCAGGGCCGTCGTTCACGGCGGCGTCGGGCCGGACGCTCTTCGTCGAGCCGGCGCAGGAGTCGGTCGTCGGCACCTCGCGGCCGGCGCTGATGCTGCTGTTCGCCGCCGTCGGCGTCGTGCTGCTGATCGCGTGCGTCAACGTCAGCCAGCTGCTGCTGGCACGGGCGGTCGATCGGGATCGCGAGATCGCGCTGCGCGCCGCGCTCGGCGCCAGCCGCGGGGCGGTGACGCGGCAACTCACGGTTGAGGCGCTGTTGCTGGCATTCGTCGCCTCGATCGTGGGTCTCGGGCTGGGGCGGTTCGCCATTGCCGGCCTCGCGTGGCTGCGGCCGCCGGCGTCGGTGCCGATCCCCACCGACCTGCCGTTCGACGCGGTCGTCCTCCTCTTCAACGGCGCGGTGGCGCTTGCGGTGGCGCTCGTCTGCGGGCTGGCGCCGGCGGTGCGGGCGGCGCGTCCGGATCTCGCGCGCACGCTGCAGGCCGGCTTCCGGCGCGCCTCCGGCACCGGCCGCCGCACCCGCGACACGTTCATGGTGGTCGAGATGGCGATGTCGGTGGCGCTGGTCGCGCTGTCGGCGCTGCTCATCCAGAGCCTGCTCGCGGTGCAGCAGGCGCCGCTCGGCTTCGATGCCTCGAACGTGTTCACGCTGCAGTTCCGGCTGCCGCAGGCGAAGTACGCGAAGCCCGAGGACATCGCCCGCTTCTTCAAGGCGACCATCGAAAACGTGCGCGCCGTGCCGGGGGTGCAGTCGGCGGCGCTCGTCCGCGCGGTGCCGTTCAGCGGCAACGGCGGCACCGTCGCCTACAACGTCGAGGGGCAGCCGCAGCCCGACCCCGCGTCGGCGCCGCAGGCGCTCTTCCACCTGGTCACGCCGGACTACTTCAAGACGATGCGGATCCCGATTCTCGAGGGACGCGACTTCACCGACCGCGACGATCTGACGACGCCGCTGGTGGCGGTGGTCAACGAGACGTTCGCGCGCCGCGTGTTCCCCGACGAGGACGCGATCGGCAAGCACATCACCACGCCGCAAACCAAGGGCCCGATCACCATCGTCGGCGTCGTCGGCGACGCGAAGCACTACACCTCCACCGAGCCGCAGCGGGCGCAGCTCTACGCCGCGCACTACCAGGTGCCGCTGATTTTCTCCTCGCTGGTGGCGCGGACCAACGTGGCGCCGATGAGCATCACCGACAGCGTGCGCAAGGCGATCTGGGCGGTGGACAAGGATCAGCCGGTGTGGTCGATCTATTCGCTCGAGACCGCGGTCGACCGGACGCAGGGGCAGTCGCGGTTCCTGGCGCTGCTGCTCGGCATCTTTGCCTCGGTGGCGCTGCTGCTCGCCGGCGTCGGCATCTACGGCGTCACCGCCTACGGCGTGGCGCAGCGGACGCACGAGATCGGCATCCGGCTGGCGCTCGGCGCGTCGGGGGAGCGGGTGCTGCGCGAGATCGTCGGCCGCGGCGCGCGGCTGACGCTGATTGCGGTGGCGATCGGACTGGCTGTGGCGGTGCTGATGGGAAGGCTGGCGACGGCGGTGCTGTTCGGCGTCAAGCCGACGGACCCCGCGGCGCTCGCGGGAGCGGCAGCGATCCTGGCGCTCGTCTCGCTCGCCGCCACCTATCTGCCAGCGAGGCGTGCTGCGCGCGTCGATCCTGTGCTCGCCCTGGCCGAGGAGTGAGATCTCTTCGTGAAGCCTGAGAAACCGCAGAGCGCGCGGAGACCGCAGAGCAATTCTTCTTCAAAGGCCTCATTGCCGCGGAGCCACATCTGAATTGTTCAGATGCGTGATCTTCCAGCCCGACGCGGTTCTGGCAACGACGAACATTCGGCGTCCCACAATCGGGCCTCGAGACGACGTCCGGGTGGCATTTGTCAGATGAAATGTCACCACCGCCACTGTTGGATCGGGGAAGTCTATTCGCAGGTCTTGTGGATCGATCGTCGTGTAGGGGGCACTCGTGACCCCGCGTGCGACTGCCGCCTCTCGCATTCGCTGAAATTGAAACAACCACCCCGACTCGAATGACGGGCCCTCACTTCGCGCCGCGCTCTCTGGTCCATACACGACGGGATTCTCGGCCCAGCATTCGCGGAACGCTGGCCAATCGAGATTCTGGAGGGCGGTGATGAAACCGGTGATGAGCCGACGAACATCCGCCTCCTGTGCCCGAGCCGAGCCGGATGACACGGAGAGCATGAACACGAGCAGAATTGCTTTCTTCATCGTCGATCTCCACGTCTGCCGCGCTGGTTGTTGGGACGCGCTGCTCGCCGCCACCGCCAGCAACGCTGAATAGCACAGGGCCGCGTGGCTTTCATACCATCCTCCAGTGCTTTCAGCTGCATGCTTCGAACCCATGAAGGCCTGCCTCCAGCCGCGCGGGCAGCCCTGAAGGGCTTCGCTACGGTAATTTTGAAACGCACTCCAAAAGCTCTGCGTGCTCCGCGGTCTCTGCGGTTTTGCAGATGCCACGAAGCGATCGAACGCGCCGCGAAGAGATCGGAACGCCGAACGGTTATGATTTCCGGATGGCGCCTCAGACTCCTTACACGAAAGATCTCGACAACCGCGAGCCGCTGGCGGCGCTGCGGGAGACGACGGCCCGCATCGGCGGGCTGGCGCGCGGCTGGTCGCAGGCGGACTTCGAGCGCAGCTACGCGCCGGGCAAGTGGTCGGCGCGGCAGATCCTCACCCACCTCGCGCAGACCGAACTGGCGCTCGGCACCCGCGCGCGGCACGCGCTGACCACGCCCGACTACAAGGCGCAGGCGTTCGACCAGGACAAGTGGATGGCGCGCGAGACGTCGCTCGACGGGCGCGCGGCGCTCGACGCGTTCGTGGCGATGGCGGCGATGAACCACGCGCTCTTTTCGTCGCTGTCACCGGCCGATCGCGAGACGACGCTCAGCCATCCGGAATACGGCGCGCTGACCGTCGACTGGATCGTCCATCAGATGGCGGGACACCAGATTCACCACCTGAAACAGCTCGAAGAGATCGCGACTCGCGCGTAAGGCTGGAACGCTGGAAGGCTGGTAGGCGGGAAGGCTAAGGCGGAAAGGCTGCAAGGCGAGAAGGCTAAGGCGGGAAGGGCGAAAAGCAGAAGGGGCAGGTAGAAAGACCCTACCTGCCCCACCAGCCTTACCTGCCCGACGTCGTTAGATTCCCAGCCGCACGCCGAAGAACGCGCGGCGCGGCTGCACCCACAGGATTTCGCTGCCGAACGCGTTGCCGCCGCGGCCGGCCACGAGATCCTGTTCGCGGATCGCCGACTGGTTGTTGAACATGTCGAACAGGTCCATGAAGAGCTCGAGCTTGACCTTCTGGACGCTGCGAACGTACTCGACGCGGATGTCGGCCGACGCGTAGCCGGGATTCTGGAAGCCGCCGACCGCGCCGGGCGCCAGCCACCGGTCCCGGATCCCCGCAAACACGAATTCCTGGCCCGCCGGTACCTGAATTGGCAGGTTGCGGCGCGACTGCAGCTCGGTGAGGCTGCCGACCGTTCCCGAATTCCACTTGGCGGTCGCGCCGAGCTGAAGACCGCCCTTGAACAGGTAGGAGCCGCCGCCCTTCAGGAGGTTCTTCACCAGGCCCGGTTGCGTCCCGTACTGGTTCGGCGCCCGCGGGTCGAGGTAGAGCACGTCGCCCTGGAAGTCGGCGTTCGAGTCGGAGTTCGTGTTGCCCTTGGCATCGCCCCACGTGTAGGACACGAGAGCCTGCCAGTTGTTCGCGAAGCGCTTGCGGAAGATCAGGTCGAGACCGTCGTAGTCGCGCTTGCCGCCGGCGAGCGTGCCGATGACGAAGTTCGAGCCGGGGTTCGCCGTGTAACCGAAGTAATCGAGTCCGAGATACAGCGAATCCGCCGCATTGACGTCGCCCGGATCGAATCCTTCCGCGTAACCGCACAGCGCCTTCTGCGCCGCAACGGTGGAGAGGCAATGCTCGTCATCCGCGAACAGGCCGAGGTCGTAGTCCTCGAGGATGTCGCGGGTCTGACGGCGCACGCCGACCGCTTCGAAGCTCATGTTGTTGCCGAGGTCGATCTGGTAGCCGAGCTGATACTCGTCGGTGTACGGGGTCTTCGTGGTCGGCGCGAAGAACGCGTCCTGCACGACGGGGCCGCCGCGCGTACGGTAGGTCACCCAGCGATCCTTCACCCACACCTGCTCGTCGGTGATACGGCCGGTGAGCGTGCCGGCGAAGTTCGTCATGTTGAGACGGATCGGATCGTAGTACTTGCCGTAGTAGGCGGAAAGCTTCTGGCGGCCGTTGCCGGCGAGGTCATAGATGACCGACAGGCGCGGCGCGTAGGTCCAGTCGAACGTGAAGATTTTCTCGCCGGTGGTGGCTTTGTGGTCCCAACGCTCGGCGCGGACGCCGAGGTTGACCGCCCAGCGCGACCACTGCCAC
>DATNCQ010000161.1:0-6369 GCA_035571515.1 Vicinamibacterales bacterium | reverse complement strand
GAGCCGTCGCAGGTGAAGATCGAAGACCCGCAGGTGGTCACCGCGCTTGGCCGCACGCATCACGCCAATGTCACGTTCAACGGAAAACGCCGCGATCGCGTACCCGGGACGGTGTTCGAGGTCACCGACGCGGAGCTCGCCGCCGCCGACAGGTTCGAGCAGCCGTTCGCGTACACACGAATCGCCACGACGCTGGCATCAGGGAAAGAGGCGTGGGTGTACGTGTCCGCGGCGTCGGCGCCGCGCTAGGCGGCCTACCGTCCGGGCCTGGTCAGCATGAGCTCGAGCGTCTTCTCGTTGCTCTCGAGACACGACTCCTCATAGAGCTCGGAACCGTAATCCTTGTTCCGCGTGAAGGTGAGCTTCATCGTCCACGGTCTCGTGTAGACCTTCGGATCGGTGATGACCGAGGTGTACTCGATCGTGTCGGCGTTGATCAGGACGAAGCGCTCCGTCACGCGCATCGCATCGCTGTGAAAGGAGCCGACGACGTCGAACCACGGCTGATCGTTGTTGTTGGTGACGTCGACAACCAGCTGGTTGCCGTCCCAGCGCCCGCGTGAATCGCCCATCCACAGCTTGATGCGGTCGGGAATATGCGGACCGCCGTTGAGAGGAATCGAGCGATACGTGTGATGCGCCATGTTGAAGATGACGACGTAGCCCGGCGGCTGGAAGATCTCGAACTCGCGGTTGTTCAGGTGGCGCGGGACGCCCTGCATGAAACAGCGCGCGTTGGGATCCAGGTATTGCGGCGTCGGGTTTTCGTGGTGCTGCAGCACTTCGTTGGACTTGGCCAACGCCCATGGCTGATACGGGATCTTGCCATCCGGCGGATCGATGATGAGACTCTTGCCGCGCCGCGACGGGTCGTCCCGGAAATTCTGGAAGCGCGCCTGAAACTCGAGGTCCTGGATGTTGTAGAACGTGCCGACCGGATTCCAGACGCCCTCGATCTTCGGTTGGCCGTCCGCCGTTCGTGCCGGCGTGTACGCGCCGGCGCGCGCCGCCGAGGACTGGCTGTTCTGAGCCGACGCGGCGTGTGGAATCGACACCACTACGACGAGGGCAAACACGATCGATGCACAGTGCCACTGCTTCATTGCGGGGGCCTCAGCCACGTGTGTTCCAACCCGAACGCGTAACATTCGTTTTCCAGGATGCGCATGCCCTTGTCCACGCGGCGGTAGAGGGGCATGCTCATCTTCCACGGCCTGGTGAACACCTTCGGATCTTCGATGGTGGCTTCGTAGTTGATGTTGTTGGCACCCATCGGCGTGTAGCGCTCGACCACGTGCAGGGATTCGCTGTGATAGTTGCCGCTGCGGTCGAACCAGGTCATGCCGGTGAAGTCCTTGACGTCGACGACCAGCGTGTCGCCCTCCCAGTGGCCGCGCGAGTCGCCCATGAACCACTCGACTTCGCCGTCGGGATGCGGCGTGTTCATGAAGATGCGCCGGACGGCGTGGACGTATTCGAAGGTGATCGCGATGTGGTTCGGCGTCTGAAAAATCTGGAAGGGATACGGCATGTACATGATGCGTGGCACGCCGGGCAGATAACACTTCGATTCCGGGTCCGCGGTGGCGCGGTTGGCGAAGTTTTCCTTCTGCCTGGCCGCCGCCGAGGGCTGGTACGGGATCTCGTCGCCCTCGACCACGCCCAGGCCGGCGGGCACGTCTTTCTCGGCGTTGTGCGACAGGACGTTCCAGTTCGCGGTGTTGACCGCCTGCCAGATGCCCGACAGGTCGGGTTTCCCATCCGCCGCGCGCGGAAACGCCTGGCCCGCGGCGGGTCTCGCGAAGGCGGCGATGACCGCGACCGAGAAGACGATCCGAAGCAGGCGAGTCTTCATGCAGGCGACCCGGAAACTGGCGAATCGTAGGAAGTCCGGCGCGTGCAGTCAAGGCAAAAGGAGTTACTATCTCGCCGCGCTGCACGAGGAGGTTCCCCGATGCGACATGGGCCCACGAACGTACTGCTGGCAGTCCTCCTCTCACTGGCGGCAGCGCCCGCCAGCGCGCAGGCGCCGGCGTTGGCGCGCACCTCCGACGGCAAGCCGAACCTGCAGGGCGTCTGGCAGGTCCTCAACACGGCGGCATGGGACATCCAGGATCACGCCGCCCGGCTCGGCGTACCTGCCGGGCAGTCAGTCGTCGTCGGAAACGAAATCCCGTACACGCCCGCCGCGCTGGCGAAGAAGCGCCAGAACTTCGAGACCCGTGCGACCGCCGACCCCGAGACGAAGGGATACCTGCCGGGCGTGCCGCGCATCATGTACATGCCGTACCCGTTTCAGATCTTCCAGACGCCCGGGCAGGTCGTCATGGTGTTCGAGTACGACCGCGGCATCCGGAACATCTACACGAACGGCACGCAGCACCCGCGCGGCCCGCTCAACTGGTGGCTGGGCGACTCGCGCGGCCGCTGGGAAGGCGACACGCTCGTCGTCGACGTCACGTATTTCACCGACGAGACATGGCTCGACCGCGCGGGGAACTTCCACAGCGACGCGCTGCACCTGGTCGAACGCTATACGCCGTCGGGCCCCGATCACATCACCTACGAGGTGACCGTCGAGGATCCGAACGTGTTCACCCGGCCCTGGCAGATGCGGATGGTGCTGTACCGCCGGAAGGAACCGAACGTGCGTGTTCTTGAATACGATCCCGGACGCCTGATGGACCAGGCCGCGGCGCAACGGGACAAGTAGGGCGGGCGGACCCGCCGGGAGGCCGACGTGCTGCTGCGTCATTCAGCTTTCGCGCTCGCGCTCGCTCTTGCGCTTGCGCTCGGCGCCCACCTTGCGGCGCAGAACGCGGCGGCGCCGGCGCCGCCGCCCGTGGGTGGGTGTCCGCCCGTCCCCGCGGCGTTCCACAAATGCGCGCTCGAGAAGGCGAAGACGTTCACGCCGCCGCGAACGCGATCGGGCAAGCCCGATCTGCAGGGCTTCTGGCGTGGACGGCTGTCCCAGTCTTTCTCGGTCGAAGGCGTCAGGGGCGACGAGCCGCTCGTCGGCAGCGATGTGATGCCGTGGGAGATTGCCCCGCCGATGGTTGTCGACCCGCCGGACGGGAGGATTCCCTACCAGCCGTGGGCGGTCCCCATCGGCAGAATCGGCGTGAACTACAACCAGTACCTCGATCCGCGCACCGCGTGCGGCTCGGGAGGCGTGCCGCGTCTCGCGCTGCAGGACGCCAACCAGATCCTGCAACCCGATGGCGATGCGTTCATCGTCTGGCTCCACGAGGATCACCACGTGCAGCGCGTGATCGCGATGGACGGACGGCCCGCGCTCGGGACGGCCATCAAGGTGACCAACGGCGACTCCCGCGGCCGGTGGGAGGGCAACACCCTGGTGATCGACTCGAACAATTTCAACGGCTACAACTGGTTCGACGACTCGGGCAACTTCTACACCGACAACGTGCACCTCGTCGAACGTCTGACGATGATCGATCGGGACACGATCCATTACGAGGTCCGCGTCGACGACCCGAAGGTCTACACGCGGCCGTGGACGCTGGTATGGGCGCAGGTGCGCGAGAAGGAGCCGGGGTTCGAGCTGCTGGAAGAGGCGTGCCGCGAGGGACAGCGTGACCTCGGCGAGCTGATGCGGGGCGGCATCAAGTTCTACTTCGATCCACCCTGGCGCGGGCGTTAATCGGCAATTCCCAACCTCCAATTCCCAACTTCCAAGGAGATTGCCTTGGGAGTCGGGAGTTGGGAGTTGGGAGTTCCTAACGGCCCGGTGCCGGCTGCGCCGGCCCTTCCGTCGCGCCGAGGAAGAAGTTCCGGCCGTCGGCAAAGGTCACCGTCGTGCCGCTGGCGGAGGGCGTTCCGCTCTTGGCGCGATATCCCTTGACGACCACTTCGCTGCCGATCGGAAAGTCGGTCTTCCGCAGGCCGCGCCGCACCAGCGCGTTCGGTGCGCCCGCCTCGACGGCCCAGTTCACCACCTTGCCGTCCGCTCCCTTGACGTCGATGTGCAGCCATCCGTGAGGATTCAGCCAGTCGAGTTGTGTGAGCGTCCCTTTCAGCTCGATCGGCTGCTTCTCGTCGAATTCAGCCGCAAACGAATGGTGCGCTGCAACGGGCACCGCCCACAGCAGCCCGATGCCCGCGAGTACAAGCAGCTTCGTCATCGGCGACCTCCATCCAGATGCGCGACACGTTACCACGAAGTCCGTTGACGAATTGACGCATTGACGCATTGACAATTCCCCAATCCAGATTCGTACATTCATAGATTCGACAATTCGTCAATCACCGCGTAGACGGCCCCAGCCGCGCCAGGCCCGCCCGTGCGCACTCTCCAACCATCGTCACGTAGCGGACCACGCTGTCGTTGCCGATCACGTACGGGTTCGGATCGCCCGGCTTCCGCTTCGCGAGCGCGGCCAGCTTCGCCTTCGACCCATCCTGGTTCGGGTGATTCGCGAACTGCACGTCGGCGCCCGACCGCTTCACCGCGTCGCGGAAATGATCCGCCGAGTTCGCGTAGGTCTCGAACCAGTAGCGCCGCGGCTTGTCGGGCGTGATGGTGAAGTTGAAGCCCGTGCCGCCCCACTCGGCCGCCACGTGCGGCCGTCCCTGGTCGCGCACCGGGACGATGGTCGAGATGGTGCCCGGCGTGTGGCCCGGCGTCAGGTACATCGTCAGCGTGGTGTCGCCGAGCGTGAGCTTCTGGCCGTCGGTCACGACCATGTCGCGCCGCGGCTTCGGCCACGACTGCGTGTTGCGCGCCGCGAGATCCCAGTCGGCCTGCGACATCAGCACGTGCGCGTTGAAGCGATCCTGCAGCAGCTTGGCGCCGCCGATGTGATCGCTGTGCGCGTGGCTGACGATCACGTACTTGATGTTCTTCGGATCGAGTCCGAGCTTGGTCAGCCCGCCGACGATCTCGTCCTCGACCGAGTAGTCGAAGAGCGTGTCGATGACGATGATCCCCTGCGAGGTCGTCACGGCCCACGCCGAGTATTCGGACTGGCCAAGGTAGTACATGTTGTCGAACACCTTCACGGGCTCGACGTGCCATGCCGAGCGGGGCGGCGGCCCCTGCGCCCGCGCACCCGCGGGCTGCTGCGGCGCCGGTTGCGCCGGCGCGGGCGCGGGCGCGGCGCAGAGGTTGTTGAACACGTCCGTGTGGTCGGTGCCCGCCGCTGCCTTTGCGGCCGCGACATGGGCCTCCGCGGACGAGTTTGTGGACTGTGCCAGGGCGCTGGCGGTCAAAAGCCCGAACCCGAGACCGGATGCGGCGATAAGTCCGATCGCATACGACTGCAGATGCTTCATGGCTGGCCTCCGCGAAAGCGGCGGAACAACGGGGCGCGCCGACGCTGGCGAAGTCTACCGCAAACCGCGATGTTCATCAGCTTGCAGGTCGTGTCGGCGTCACACCAGAATGCAGGACTCCTCGTTCGGCGGGAAAGGAGCCTATATGGCGAAAGCAAAGAGTCCGATACCTCCGGGCCATCACACGGTGACGCCGCAGCTGACGCTCGACAACGCCGCGCAGGCCCTCGACTGGTACAAGAAGGCGCTCGGCGCCGAGGAAGTCGCACGGGCGACAGGGCCCGACGGCAAGATCATGCACGCCGAGGTCAAGATCGGCGATTCGCTGATCATGATGAACGACACCATGGGCCCGCACGCCAAGGGGCCGAAGGCGATCGGCGGCTCGCCGGTGTCGCTCTGGGTCTACGTGGCGGATTGCGATGCGCTCTACAACCGCGCCCTCGCGGCGGGCGCAAAAGCCCCCGACAACCCGATGGGCAAGATGTCCGACCAGTTCTGGGGCGACCGCGCTGGTTCCTTCGTCGATCCGCACGGCTACACGTGGACCATCGCTACGAGGAAGGAAGACCTCACGCCGCAGGAGATGAAGCAGCGGCAGGACGAGTGGATGAAGCAGTTCGCGCCGCAACCGACTCGATAACCGCCGGAACTTAGCGTGCGAGGGGAAGCGTGACGACGAACGTCGCACCCTTCCCTTCGCCCTCGCTGGCCGCCTGAATCGTGCCGCCATGCAGTTCGACGAAGTGGCGCGCGAGCGCAAGGCCGAGACCGAGGCCACCCGTGCCGCGATGCACCGCCGTTTCTCCCTGCCAGAAGCGCTGGAAGATGAACGGCAGCGAATGCGCCGGAATTCCGATGCCGGTGTCGGTGACCGTCACCTTCGCTCGACCTCCGGAATTGGTCAGCGCGATTGAGACGAGGCCGCTCGGCGTGAACTTCACCGCATTGCTGAGCAGGTTCCAGAGCACCTGCTGCATACGCTCCCCGTCGCACGTGGCGTGCACGGGCGTCTGCGGGGCTTCAACGCGCAACTCGATACCCTTCACATCCGCCGACGGCCGTACGACATCG
>DATNCQ010000160.1:0-19001 GCA_035571515.1 Vicinamibacterales bacterium | reverse complement strand
CGACGAGAAGGCGCTGCGGATCATGCTGAAGGTCGACACGGTCACCAAGGGCGCGAATCCGCTCTTTCTGGACACGCTCGCCTGGGCGTACTACCGCAACCACGACGTGCCGAAGTCGATCGCCACCGAAAAGAAGGCCTTGTCGCTGCTGGCGCCAGGCCAGGCATCAGGTATTCGGGCAGAAATCGAAAAGGGACTGGCAGAGTTCGAAGCGGCGCAAAAGCGTTTTTAGGAGGAACACGATGAAGCACGCACTGAAAGTTCTGCTTGCGGCAGCCGTTCTGATTCCGGTGGCGATTTACGCCCAGCCCAGGCCCGGAAACCCAACGACGGCGACCCTCATCACGAAGGCGGAGATCGACAAGATCAGCGCCACGGAACAAAACCAGACGACCCGTGACGAGAACGCCAGGGTCGTCGATATCGGCGACGGCTGGAGCATGGAGTTGGGCATCGTGCATCGCTCGAAGCAGAACGTGCTGACGGTCGGGCAAGCCGCTCAGGCTGCCCGCGGTCGCGGCAATGCCCCGGCCGCGGCCGCCGGTGCCCGCGGAGGCAATGCTCAGGCTGCGGGCCCAACGACTCCGTGTGGAGAACAAATGGCCAATCCGCCGGCGGACGCCCTGCAGGGGGCCATCACGCACGACAATCAGACCGAAGGCTATTACATCGTCTCCGGCGGCGGCACGGCGTTCATCGACGGCAAGGTTGTCAACGGACGGCGCAGCATGAACAACCCCGACGGCGGACCGAACGGTCCCGGCTGTGGCGGCGGCGTGGCGGTTGGCTCACGCAAAGTCGAGTTGAAGGTCGGTGACGTGCTGATCGTTCCGCCGGGCGTCATTCATGGCTGGTTCGACATTCCCGACCACGTGGACTATCTCAGCTTCCGCCCGTCGCATGGCGTGATGAAGAACGGGTGGGTGAACCCCACCATCGCCTCGAAGTAGCGCTCGCACGTTCTGGCGGAAGGGGCCGGTGGCCGGCGGCCAGTAAGGCCTCTTCCGTCAATCCGCCGTCGGCTGTAATTCCTTGGGCCACTCGAACGGGATCGACGAAAAGAACAGGTCGGGGTCTTTGTCGGTTGCGGCCACGGGGCTCGGCACCTTCGCCGGTCCAAGCGGACGGTTGGCCACGAGGAGTTCTTCCACGGCTTGAGCGGAGAGCGGACGCGAGAAGAGGTAACCCTGGGCGTGCGTGCAACCAAGGCGCTCGAGCTCGCGCGCCTGCACCTCCTCCTCGATGCCTTCGGCGACCACGCTGGTGTTCATCGTGCGGGCGAGGGCGAGGATGCTCTCGACGATGGCCGGGCGGTCGGGAAGCAACAGGCTCTTCACGAACGATCGATCGATCTTCAGCGCATCGACCGGCAGCTTGTGCAGGTGACTCAGCGACGAGTAACCCGTACCGAAATCATCCAGATAGATTTTCACGCCGAAGTCGCGCAGCTCCTGGAGCAGCTTCGCGGCTGCCTGGGGGCTGTCCATCAACGCCGTCTCCGTGATTTCGAGGCGCAGGTTGGTCGGTTTCAGTCGAGCCTGCAGCAGCGCGTGCTCGACGATCCACATGAAGTCCTGCTGCGGCAGTTGCCGGCTGGAGACGTTGACCGTGATGTAGTCGAGGCCATTCTCAGGGAATCGCCGCTGCCAGTCCGCGAACTTCGCGCACGCCTGCTGCATGATCCACGTGCCGAGCGGTTCGATGAGCCCGAGCTCCTCGGCGAGCGGAATGAAGGTCACCGGTGACACCGGCTTGCCGTTGCGCGTCCAGCGCACGAGCGATTCGAACCCGACACACATGCCCGAGGCGAGGAGCACGATCGGCTGATACACCACCTCGAGCTCGTTCTGTTCGACCGCGCGGCGCAAGTCGTTCTCGAGGTCGAGCCGGTCGCGTTCGCGCTTGTGCATGTCGGCGTCGAAGAGCTCGTGGCGCGCCTTGCCGCTCGACTTCGCGTAGGACATCGCGGTGTCCGCGTCGCGCATCATCTCGTCGGGGCTGCTGTAGTGCGACCGGCCGAAGGCAATGCCGATGCTCGCGGTGGTGAACACCTCGCGTCCGCCGATTGAAAAGGGCGCCTTCAGCGCATCCTGGATGCGGAACGCAGTCGCGTTGGCCTGTCCCTCGTCGCCGAGATCGTGCAGGAGGATGGCGAACTCGTCTCCGCCCAGCCTGCCGAGCGCATCTCCCTCGCGCAGGCACGATGCGAGGCGATGCGACACCGCCTCGAGCAGCTCGTCGCCGACCTGATGCCCAAGGCTGTCGTTGACAATCTTGAACCGGTCGAGGTCGAGACAGAGTGCCGCGAATTTGCTGGTGTCGGGCCGTTCCTTGGTCGCGGCGAGGCGTCGACCCAGCCTCTCGACGAAGACGGCGCGGTTGCACGCGTCGGTCACCGACTCGGGCAATCCAACGCTGCCCGGTGCGTCCGTCGCGATCGGTCCCGACTTCTCGGTCAACGATCCTGCCATGCGGGCCATGCGCCGGCCCGCCCCCCGCACCGCTACACCGCAACAGAGGTAGCGGCGGTACGCGCCGTCCTCGTGGCGGATCCGGTGCTCGATGTGAACCTGCTCCGTCTTGCCGCCGAGATGGGCCTCGAGCGCCGCCTTGAGCGCCACGACATCGTCGGGATGGACACGGTCGATCCAGTCCTGCGGGCGACCGACGCCGGCGGACGCGGGCAGCCCTATCATCGCCTTCCATCGGCTCGAGAAGTAGAACTCCTGGCTGCGAAGATCCCATTCCCACAAGCCGTCATTCGCGCCGTCAGCCGCGAGCGAGAGCCGCTCGGCGCTGCGCCTGAGCGCGAGTTCCGTGCGCGCGTGTTCCGTGACGTCATGCCAGAGCACGGTCGCGCCGCCGACAACGGGCAGGACTTTTACCTGCAGAATCCGCGGACCCGCGGCAGCAGGCAGCGCAAGATTCGCGAGCGTCTGCGCGGTCCGGGTGTTGAGCGCATCGTTGATCGCGCGCGGCAGTTCGGTCTTGGCGAGGAGCGGCACCGCCCCCGCGAACGAACAGCCCAGAGCTCGTTCGCGCGGGCACTCGAGGATGCGTTCGAGAGCATCGTTCCAGAACGTAATCCGGCCGCTGCCGTCAACGACGGACAGGCCCTCGTCCAGCGATTCGATGAGCTCTTGTTCGAGCCGGTTGACGGACGCATGGTAGGCGCGGAACGCGAGGCCTAATGGCACCACCGCGACCACCAGCACTTGCCAGTTCCGGTGGCCAATCGCCTCGACCAGGCCCACGGCGACACTGGCCCCGATGCAGTAGTTCGGACAGCCCCGGAGCAGCCGTGTCAGCCACGATCGGTTGACAGGTTGTCTCGTACAGAACGGCGCGATGATGTCCGCGACCGCGCTCGTGGCGAAGCAATAGACGGCAATCGCGGCCGCGATCGGCACTCCCTGTCCGGGCCACGTGAAGCCGCCCATGGTGCCGCCGAGTGCGCGATGTGCGAAGCCCGCGGCCTCTATGGCAACGAGTGCAATGGCGGTATCCAGGAGCGTTCGCCGGATCGGATGGGGATGCTGCGACGCCGTGAGGCCCTGCGTCACGGTTCCGGCGGCGGCGACGAGCAGCGTCGCGTGAGGACCGAGGAGCAGCAGCGAGGTGAAGTCGATGACGAAGCACGCCGGCATGACGGCCCAATCCCGTATCTTCGAGTGCCGCGATGCAGGGATGGACGCGAGAATCGCGGCCAGGATCAGGCCGGAGAATTCAAGGGTTGCGTGAGGGCGTGGCCAGCCGGCAAACCCAAGGACGACTCCCGTCCCGATTGCCGCCGATGCAAACCCGAGGAGGACCGAACGTCGTGTTCGCGTCTGCATCAGAGGTTCTTGGCGCGGAGTTCGACACGCTGACTCACTTCGGGTTGGCGAGCAATGTCTGGACCACTGTTGGGCTTCCGGTACAAGTGGCTGCTTGACAGCGCGTTACAGAACGTTCGGTCGAAGTCAGACGAACAATAGACGCGGTACCGTTCCGGTACACCCCCGGCGCGGAAAGGCCCGGCGAAGCAGACCGATCGACGTGAATTCATTAGACAAAACGGGGGAAGCGCCGCATTTGCGAGGAGCGTGCGTCCCAGGATCTCTTTGACACACAACTGGTCCATAGCGAGACAGTGACCGGAGCGCGATCGCTCCGGACGCCGCGCCACGGCAGCGGCCGCGGGCGACGTCATGGGCACGCAGGATGATCACGTGTTCGCATCGACCGCCAGCCGCGAGATGAAGGCGTCTGGCGACCGTCGCCGATCAGGGACGACGCCGCGGCCTGCGCGAACTGCTGCGAGGGGAAGACGTGCCGCGCGCGGCGCTGTGCTGCACGAACTGATAGGCACCCACGACAACGTCACGCAGCGCGTCCTGGCGAACTCGCGAGAGTCGGACGAGAACACACGGGTGATCGACGTAGTGTTGCTTCAGATAGTAGGTTTCGGGGGCGTCGGCAATCAGGGCGTCTCGATCTGCGCGGTCCATCATCACGACGAGCGAGTGCGGCTCGGCAGACCTGTGTGCGGCCATGCAGACGAACATCTTGCCGCGAACCTTGAGCGCGGGCTGACCCCACGCCAGCGTCCGCTCGACGCCGTCGAGCCTGCAGCCGATGGACGCGACGTCCTCGAAGGTAATGGTGCCCGCCATTCGACAGCCGACGCATCATACGCCCATGCGGCGCTCAGCTTCGATTGAAAGCACTGCCACGCTCACGCCTGGACGATTCCGCGACTGGCTCATCCGCCCATGGAATGCCGCTTGCTCCGACGATCTTGGAATGAAGCAGCCGAGGAGCGGGTCGAAGTGGTGGGCGGCGGCTCTGGGCGTCTGGTGCGCCACCACGTACGCCCCGGCGACCAACGAGGCGCCGGCCGCAGCCACAGACCCGTCAAAACATCTGCAACGACTCGAGGCCCTTCACCACGCTCAGGTGTGGAAGCCCACCAACGTCCGCGCGATGAACCTGCAGGCGGGTCCTCAGGGACCATTGGCGTTCAAGCCACACGAGACCGTCACCTGCGATTTCGTGCAGCGTCCGCGTGGCAGTGGCAGCACGCCGAAGTTCTCGTGCGCGACGGCATCCGGTGAGGAGTTGAAAGTTCGCTACGGGAACACCAATGGCGAGGTGTATGCGCAGGTCGCGGCGACGCGCCTCTTGTGGGCGCTGGGTTTCTGGTCCAACCGGATGTATCCGGTCAAGGTCGCGTGCGCCGGTTGCCCGCCGAATCCGTTCAAAGATCGGCATGCGGCGGCTCGATCGAACATCACGACTTTCGATCCGGCAACGATCGACGTCAAGGCTGATGGAGACACGGTCGAAACGAAGCCCGACGAGGGCTGGTCGTGGGACGAGCTCGATCAGGTCGACGAAAAGGCGGGCGGCGCGTCGCGGGCGCAGCGCGACGCGCTCACGCTGCTGGCGGTTCTGATGCAGCACTCGTCCAACAAAGCCATCAACCAGCGGATTGTGTGCCTCGATCCGCCGGGCTGTTCGCACACGGCGATGATGATCAGCGATGTCGGGAAAACGTTCGGGCGCGCCAATGCGCTGAACAACGATCACGTTGCGGCGGTGAATTTCAAGGAGTGGTCGCGCCAGCCGATCTGGAAGGGATCCACTGGCTGCGTCGGCGATCTGCCTCGATCCTGGAGCGGCACGCTGCGGGATCCGCAGGTGGGAGAAGCGGGGCGAAAATTTCTGGCAGACCTGCTGGTGCAGTTGACGGATGCCCAGTTGCACGATCTGTTCGACGTGTCTCGTTTCACCGAACGGGATCCGACCGCCACGATCGATGACTGGGTCAATGCCTTCAAACAGAAGCGGACCGAGATCGTGAATCGCCACTGTGATTCATAGATCCTCGTGCCCGACGGTGACGCCGATGATCTTCGACGCCGATTGACGCGCTGTCCTGTGGGACCGCGGCCTCGATGCAGGCGGAGTCGAGCGGCGACCCACCTCGAACAGGAGATGGGTCGCTGCACGGGCTGATTCAGCGGACAGCGCTCAATTCGCCGTGACGCAGATCGCCCATCCTCTGAAGACGAGCGTCGGCGGCGACGTCGTCGTCCCGAGGTTCTGCCAGGCGACGGTCCACTGCGTCCGGTGCGACGGGTAGGACGAAACGATCGGAAGTCCTCCCTCGATGGTCAGCGGCATCTCGCCACCTCCTCCGACCACGACTTTCCCGACAGGGCAGGTAACGAGGGCCGAAACCCACCCGTGAGGCTGGATCGAAAGATTTGTCGTTTCAGTCGACATCACGAGCTCCCAGCCTGACACGCCGCTCGGACCCTGGGGTCCCGGGGTACCGGGAGGACCGGGAAATCCCGGAGGGCCCTGCGCGCCCGGCGCACCTGGAACGCCCGGAACGCCGGGAAGACCCTGCGGACCTGCCGGCCCAGTGGCGCCCGTCGTGCCCGGAGGGCCCGGGATTCCCGGCGCACCAGCCGCGCCGGTGGGACCTGCGGGTCCGACTGGTCCCGGAGGTCCCTGCGCGCCTGTCGCACCTGCCGGGCCCGGCTCGCCCCGAGGACCGGTGGCGGGAAGCGCCACGGTGAAGAGCGCCGGCTTGTTGTCCCGCACATCACCGACCGCGAGCTGATAGGTTCCCGCCGCCAATGCCGGCAGCGACACGACGATCGTCGTCGGCGAGGCGCTCAGGACTTCGAGCGGCTGTTCGTTGACAGTGACGCGGACAGCGTCCGGAAAATTGTGACCGGTCACGAAGAGAACGGACCCATCGACCGACGGAACTGCATTCACGATCTGAAGTGCCTTTGGCTCCGCGGCGGCGCGCCCCGGATGACCCAACATGCATATCGCCACACAGATCGACACACCTACGGCAACCCTGGAACCCATATCCCTCCTGCGGGAGACAACTCAGTTGTAAGGGGAAAAAACCAGCAGAGAACCCATCATACGGTACGGATCAAGGGGTCCGGCTGAGGTCGTTCCGGCCTAGTGGATAAGCGGCGCCTGCGCGGGCCCGGATCCGCGATGCACGAACTTCTGCACCCGCTTGCCTTCGTAGGTTTCGCCGATGAAGAGGTTGCCCGACGAATCGGCGGCGAGATTATGTGCGCCGTAGAACTGGCCCGCCCAGTGACCCGCGTGGCCGAACCCGCTGACGACTTCGAGCGTCTGACGGTCAACGATGTAGACCTGCTGGTTCGTGCCGTCGATGACGATCAAGTGCGTCTGCGCGGGGTCGGTGGAGAAGGCGATGTCCCACACCGATCCGCTGCCGAGGGTGCCTCGCGCGATGAACTGCTCCTTCACGAACGTGCCGTCCTTGCGGAACACCTGGATGCGATCGTTGGTCCGGTCGCAGACATAGACGAGGCCGTCGTTGGCGATGCGCACCGCATGCACGATTCGGAACTGCGGCGGCGGCGGTCCGTCGGGATCGTACTGGCTGGGACGGTTCTCGAACTGCACCGCGCCGCTGAAGGGGCTGGGAAGCCGTTCGCCGGCGCGCGTGAAATACGAGTCGTCCGGCGTCTTGCCGTACGCGCCCCAATGGCGCTTGTAGGCGCCCGTCGCGGCGTCGAACACGATCACGCGGTGGTTCACGTAGCCGTCGGCGACGTAGAGCTCACCGCTGGCGCGATCCAGCGTCATGTTCGCGGCTGCGCCGAGGTTGCGCGTGTCGTTGCTGCCGGTGTTCTGCCCCTTGCGGCCGATCTGCATGAGGAAGCGTCCCTGGCGCGTGAACTTGAGGATCTGCGCGTCTTTCTCGCCTCCGCCGCCGAGCCACACGTTGTCCTCGTGATCGATGTAGATGCCGTGCTCGAGGTCCGGCCACTCGTAGCCGTCGCCGGGACCGCCCCACGCGGAGACGAGGTTTCCGGCTTCGTCCCATTCGAGGACCGGCGGCGCCGCGCGCCAGAACGAGCGCGTCTCGTTCGGCTGCAGCGTGCCTGGACGATGGACGATCCAGACGTGATTACGCGCGTCGACGGCGATGCCCGCGATGGCGCCGACGAGCCAGTTGTTGGGGAGCGGTTTCGGCCACAGCGGGTCGACCTGATAGGCCGGCACCTGGCGGACCGACTGCGCGGCGCTCAGCAGGGCGACGGATGCAAGGACGACGATGAAGCGCAGCACGGGGAGATGTTAGCGCCGCCTGCCCCACAAACGTGAGTACGAAGCGTCTTCGAGTGCGGTCGGTTCCTCAGAGGTGAGAATCCGATGCGCGCGAGTCGGAGGCAACCCGTTCGAAGACGACGGCGCGCGCCACGAGATTCGGCATCGCGGTCCGGCTCGCGGACTTCCACGCCGCCGCGTAGGCGCCTGCGGACGTATCCGCGTCGGGGACGGTCCACCATGCGCCGTCCGTCCGCGCCCGCGCAGGCAGGGCGAAGCCCAGGATATCTTCGATTTCCGACAGTGTGAGCACGACCATCGTCGCGTACCTCTCTTCCAGGTACTTGTAGAGCGGCTCGTACTTGCCGCAGGCGCGCGTCGGTAACAGTCGTTTGACCGTGGCCGTTTTTGCCGCCGACGGCTGCATGGGCGGCGCCGTCCTGAACCATCTCGTCCAATTCAACATCGGTGTCCTTACCGGTCTGGGCTCATGTTGACGGCTGTCAGAGAGCAAAGGCAGAGAATCGCCGCCGACGACAAGTGTGCAATGCGGGACAGACGGGCGCCGCCGAATGACTTCACCATGGCTGATGCAGCGTTACACTCACAGCCCCAGACCCCTCAAGGGCGACTACATCCTCAGCTTTACTGGTCTCACCTGGAACGTGCTCCGCAGCTCGGGTGAGTTGAGCGCTACGAGCGTGACTTCCGGCGATCGAGACAGGAAGACGGCGCTCGCGCGGATCCGGACGTTGACCGAGCAAGACGGGGCCGATGGCTGGGAAGCCGATGGCCGCGACCTTTTCCGCCAGGTCACACGATTTCGACGATAACCCCGGGGCGATCGATGATCGCGCGCGTGCCGTGCGCGTGGCCGATCACCGAAGCACGTCTCGAATACTCTCGGAGACGCTCCGAGCAGGCGCACTCCAGAGCCGCCCCATCACCGCCGGAGGCACGAGCGCCAGCGTGGCCAGAACGGTCCACGCGGCGACTGATGTCGCGCCAGATACGTAGCCGAACGTGCCGACGCCAAGAATCCAGGCGCCTGTCAACACGGTTTTCACATGATCGCTTTGCATGTTCGGAGTGTACGGACGTGCGCCTGCAGCCGATGTTCTCGATTGCACACCATTGGACGGGGCGCACGCGCACCACGATCATCTCGGGTTCCGCCGCGCCGTGGCCGCGCTCCATCGCCGATCGGCATCGGACAGGCGAGTGACCGCACGCCGCGTGCGATAATCCGCGTGATCCCGATGGCCAAAGCGAGAGCACGGCGCGTTCAGCCACGCGCGGAACAACCAGCCTTCGATGCCGAGGCCTTCCTCAAGTCCGCGGGGGCAGCACGCCGCGTCGCGACGTATCCCGAAGGAAAGACCGTCTTCTCGCAGGGTCAACCGAGCGATGCCGTCATGTACCTCCAGAAGGGCAGCATCAAGATTTCCGTGCTGTCGCGCGGTGGCAAAGAAGCGGTGGTGGCGATGCTCGGCCCCGGCGATTTCTTCGGGGAAGGGGCGCTCACGGGGCAACCAATCCGGATCGGGACCGCCACCGCGACGGCGCTGACGACCGTGCTCATCATCGACAAGGCCGCGATGCTTCGCCTCCTGCGCGACGAGCCGACCTTCTCAGAGCGCTTCATCTCGTACATGCTCGCGCGGAACCTCCGCATCGAGGCGGACCTGGTCGATCATCTGTTCAACTCCAGTGAAAAGCGGCTGGCGCGGACGCTGCTGTTGTTGGCGCGCTACGGCGATCAGACGGGACCCGAGCGGCGGATACCGAAGATCTCCCAGGAAACCCTCGCGGAGATGGTCGGGACGACGCGCTCACGCGTCAACTTCTTCATGAACAAATTCAGGGACCTGGGGTTCATCGAGTACAACGGCGATATCACGATCAACACCGCGCTGCTCGGCGTCGTCCTGCACGATTAGCCGGTGCGCGCTCGGAGCCCGGCTCGCACTGCCCGGCCCAGTGGCGGATCACCGCTCGCAGCTCGTCAGCCTGCTCCTGCAGTTGGCGCATCCGCTTCGCCTCCACCGCCAAATCGCGACAGATCTCCGCCATCCGGCCTTCGACGCCATTCGGTAGCTGGGCGGGCCGCCGCGCGTGTATTCGCTGCGGGCCGCCGACGACTCCGGGCTTCGGCATCGCATCCCCTTTTCAGGTTCGTAAAATCCTGGCCGTTCAATTGTCAACACACGTCAGTGAATGCGCGGCAGGAGCGGACGGCCTACGCGCAGTGCAGACGCTTCGGCGAGACGCCACAACCGCATCGCCCGTTGCAGTAACTCGCGCTGCCGCGCGGCGCGGAACTCGGCGATCATCCGCTCGATGCGCGCGAGGCGCTGCTCGGCGTCGTTCTGGCTGACAGTCATCGCACGAGGGTACCGTGACGCGCCCCGCGTCGATGTACTCCATTGCACAGCGCTCGCGACGGGCGACAACACCGTGTCGGCGCCGCCCGCGATGTTCACATGTGAACATCGCGCCGTCGATGGTCCGTGTAGAGTGCAGCCTTGAGTACCAATCTTCTCGTGAAACCAGAACCGTTCGCGCCGGATCCGTCGATCAGTCACCTTCCCGCTCTCGCCCCGGAGGCCGACGGATTGGCGACGTGCCCGTTGTGTCACACCGCGGACCCGACGATGACGAATGCTGCGATCGGTGCCGGGTCGCAGTGGCAATGTGCGCGCTGCGGTCAGCTGTGGGACTCCGCCCGTCTGCGCACCGTCGCCGCCTATGCGGTGTGGGTCGCGGGACGAGTGACATGAGCCTCATACCGATCGCGCCCGGCGAGGACGGCTCCGTGGAGCGTTGGCGGCAGTGGCAGCAGCGGAACGCAGCCGTCAGTCGCCAGGACGCCACGCCGGCACGCGTCGTGTTCACCGTCGTTTTGACCGTGCTGGGCAGCTGGCTCGGCTGGCAGCTTCTGTCCTCGCAGCTCTGGCCCTGATCGCGACGGGTCCCGCACCTTACACGTCCCTCGCCTGGAGCATCACTTCATGCATCTCAGACCGCTACACGACCGCCTCATCGTTCAACGGCTCGAGGACACCGCGCGCAACGGCGCGATCCTCATTCCGGATTCCGCGAAAGAGAAACCGCAACAGGGCAAAGTCCTGGCGGCCGGCCTCGGCAAATCGACCAACGACGGCACGCGGCTGCCGCTGGACGTCAAAGCCGGAGACACCATCCTGTTCGGGAAGTACTCGGGGCAGGAGGTCACCGTCGACGGTGTGGACTATTTGATCATGAAAGAAGACGACGTCCTCGCGATCCAGGAACGGAGCCTCTGATGGCCAACCAGATTACGTACGGCGACGAGTCGCGCCGGGCGATCCTGCGCGGGGTCAACAGCCTGGCGGATGCCGTGAAGGTGACGCTCGGGCCGAAAGGTCGCAATGTGATCCTCGGAAGGGCGTTCGGATCGCCCACCATCACCAAGGACGGCGTCACCGTGGCCAAGGAAATCGACCTGAAGGATGCGCTCGAGAACATGGGCGCCCAGATGGTCAAGGAGGTGGCGAGCAAGACGTCCGACATCGCCGGCGACGGGACGACGACGGCCACGGTGCTCGCGCAGGCGCTCTATCGCGAGGGAGCCAGGAACGTCACCGCCGGCGCCAACCCCATGGCCATCAAGCGCGGCATCGACCGGTCCGTCGAGGCCATCACGGGCCAGCTCGAGCGACTGTCCCAACCCGTCACGGGACCGATGATCGCCCAGGTGGGAACGATCTCGGCGAATCACGATGAGACCATCGGGCGCATCATCGCCGAAGCGATGGAGAAAGTCGGCAAGGACGGCGTCATCACGGTGGAAGAGGCCAAGAGCATCGACACGTCCCTCGACGTCGTCGAAGGGATGCAGTTCGATCGCGGGTATCTGTCACCGTACTTCGTGACGGATCCCGAACGGATGGAAGTCGTGTTGGAGAGTCCCGTCATTCTGATTCACGAAAAACGGATCAGCGTGATGAAAGACCTCCTGCCGCTGCTGGAACTCGTGGCGCGCGCCGGCCGTCCATTGCTGATCATCGCGGAGGACATCGACGGGGAAGCGCTGGCGACGATCGTCGTCAACAAGCTGCGCGGCACGATTCGGGTGGCGGCGGTGAAGGCGCCGGGCTACGGCGATCGGCGGAAGGCGATACTCGAAGACATTGCCATCCTCACCGGTGGCAAGGCCGTCACCGAGGACCTCGGCCTGAGGCTCGACAGCCTGACACTCGACGACCTGGGCCAGGCGAAGAAAGTCACCATCGATAAGGACACCACGACGATTGTCGAAGGCGCCGGCAGCACCGCCTCCATCGCCGGACGCGTCCAGCAGCTGCGAACGCAGGTGGAGAATGCAACGTCCGACTATGACCGCGAGAAGCTGCAGGAGCGTCTCGCCAAGCTCGTCGGCGGCGTCGCGATTGTGAAAGTCGGCGCGGCAACCGAGACCGAGTTGAAGGAAAAGAAGGCTCGCGTCGAGGATGCCATGCACGCGACCAAAGCGGCGGTCGAAGAAGGGATCGTCGCGGGCGGCGGCGTCGCACTGCTGCGGGCAGGGAAGGTCCTTGACGAGCTGCGCCTCGCCGGAGACGAGCAGGTCGGCGTCACCATCGTCAGGCGAGCGATCGAGGAGCCATTGCGATGGATCGCGGCCAACGCGGGTCACGAGGGGTCGATTGTCGTGCAGCGCGTGAAGGACATGACGGGCAACGACGGCTTCAACGCGCAATCGGAGCAGTACGAGGACCTGGTGAAAGCAGGGGTCATCGATCCGGCCAAAGTGGTGCGGTCGGCGCTGCAGAATGCCGCCTCGATTGCATCGCTGCTGCTGACGACCGAGGCCGTCATCTCGCGGATGCCGGCGTGACGTAAGAGGTATCCTGTCGTCGGGGAGGATTGCCATTGGCGAAGCGGGCCGCTGGTGCACGGCGCCAGTCGAAGGGAACGGCGAAGGCCAAGAGATCGACGCCGAAGACGAAGGGCGCGCGCGCCGCCCGACGCAAAACGGCCGCGCGCGCGGCGGCCACGCGCACCCGGCGCAAGAAACCCGCCGCCAAGGCCTCGACCCTCGCCACCGCCACCGCGGTGGTGCGCGGCGCCGCCAAAGGAGCCGTCGTCGCCGTGGCGAAGCGCTTGCCGTGGACGACCACCGAGAACGATCCGATCCTGCTGCTGGAGAAGGATCACCGCCGGTTCGAGGCACTGCTGAAGCAGGGCGAGGAGACGACAGAGCGCGCCGCGAAGGGACGGCGTCAGCTGCTGGAGACGCTGACGCGCGAGTTGAACGAGCACGAGCTGATGGAGGAGGAGGTCCTCTATCCGGCGCTCGAGCCACATGCGCAGGCGCACGATATCGTGCTCGAAGGCTACGAGGAGCACCACGTGGCGGACGTGATCACGGGGGAGCTGCACGACGTACCGGCAGACGACGAGCGGTGGGGCGCCAAGTTCAAGGTGCTGAAGGAAAGCCTCGAGCACCACATCCAGGAAGAGGAACGCACGATGTTCCGCACCGCGCGCGCCGTCCTCAGCGGCGACGAGCTGAACGAGCTGGGCAAAAAAATGAAGGCGCTCAGAGCCGAGAGCCGCCGCTGATCGACGGCCAGCCCTCTTCAGGGAATGCGTGGTTTCGTATCTGCAGTCGCTGCAGGCGCAGGTAAGACCTCGTACCGCGCCATCATTCCCGCCTCCATGTGGTCGTCGATGTGGCAATGAAACATCCACAGGCCAGCGACGTCGGGAACCATATCGACCGTTTCCGTTCCCATCGGCAATAGACCGATCGTGTCCCTGCGGGTGCCGCGGGAGAGCACCGTGTTGCCGTGCCAATGCGGGGTATGGAAATTGAGCGCGCCGACGTCGCCCATACCCAGCAGATACCAGCGTACGCGCTGGCCCTGTGTCACCGTCATCACCGGCCCGTCGCCGTAGAGGTATCCGTTGACGGAAAATTTGTAGTTGGTCTCGGCGAAGCCGGTGCCCGCGAAGGTGAAGAATCCCCGCGCATCGGAGAAGTTGGCCTCACGCTTATTGAGGGCCTGCTGGTCGGCGGCGCTGATATGGGCAGCGACGTTGTCCGGAAAATACCAACTCGTGTTTTCGTTGAACGTGGTGAAGAGCGCGACGATTTCGCGGTCGACGTCTCTGGGCGTGCCGTCGGCGTTCGCCTGGCCGCGCCGCGTCACGATGATGCCTCCTACCAGTCCGGACTGCATGTCCTTGGATTCGGTGACGCGCGAATAGTAGACCCAGACGATCGAGCTGGGATCGCTCTCCTGCGGCCCGGCCAGGGCCGGTACGTCCCACTGGTAGGTGAACGTCTTCCCGGCCGCCACCGTATCCTCGGGCTCGCCGTTGGTCACGAAGCCGTCGGCGTCGACAGTCGTGCCGGTTGCCGCGGCGTGCCTCGGGCGGAAGACGTCGTCGGGAAAATGCATGCTGTAGGGACGCGAGGTGGCGTTCTTGAACACGACCTTGATGCTGTCGCCAACCTCCGCGCGAAGGATCGGTCCCAGCAACCCGAGGTATTCGTCCTGCTTGGGACGCGGCTTCCGTGTTGAGAACGTCGCGTCGGTGTATTCGCGGTAGATTGCTTTGCGGTAGAGACGCCCGATGTGATTGGGTCCCGGCTGGGTGTACGCCGCCGACGTCCCGGCAAACGGTTCACCGGTCATCATGTCGATGCCGAGCGGCGCGTAGTCCCATTCGGTCTCTTCGGCCGCAATGTAGTAGGTCCGCTCGACCCCGGCGGTGGCCGCAGGCGAATCCTGCATCGGCTGGGGTGCGGCGGATGTCGCGGCGAGCTGGGCCAGACCGCCGACGGCAACCAGGCACGCCGCCCAGACCAGTCTCGTCACGGCAGCACCTCGTAGCGCGTCAGCATGCCCGCCTGATGGTGATCGTCCACCTGGCAGTGAAGGATCCATTTCCCAGCGGCGTCGGGAACCATATCGGCGGTTTCCATTCCCGCCGGCAGCATCGAGAACACATCCGTGCGAGCGTGGTGGTAGGTCACCAGGTTGCCGCGCCAATGCGGGGTGTGGAAATTCACCACATCACCCACATCCAGCAGATACCAGCGCACACGCTGGCCCTGCTTCATCGTCATCACCGGTCCGTTGCCGAAGAGATATCCGTTGACGGAAAACTTGAAGTTGGTCTCCGCAAATCCGTTGCCCGTGAACGCGACGTACATGTGCGGATCCGACAGCTTGGCGTCCCGCTTGTTGAGGGCCTGCTGGTCGGCGGCGCTGATGTGGGCAGCCACGTTCTGCTGCACGTACCAACTCTGGTTTTCGTTGAATCCAGCGAAGAGCGCCACGATTTCGCGGTCGACGTCTTTGGGAGTGCCGTCGGCGTTCGCCTGGCCCCGCCGAGCCACGATGATCGCTCCCACCAGGCCGGACGCCACGTCTTTGTACTCGTCGACGTGCGAGTGGTACAACCAGACGATCGAGCTGGGATCGTCGGGACCCGGCCCCGCGCGTTCCGGGACCTCCCACTGGTACGTGAACGTTGCCCCCGGCGGCACCATCGATCCGATTTTTTGATCGTGGGGCACATTGTCGGCGTACATCGACCCCTCGGAGGCCTTCTCGTAGAAGACTCCGTGCGGGTGCATGCTGAAGGGCCGCGAGGCGTTGTTCTTGAACACGACCTTGATCGTCTCGCCGACCTCCGCGCGCAGGATCGGTCCCAGCAGACCCAGGTATTCGTCCTGCGCCAGCCGCGGCTTCCGTGTGGCAAACGTCGCGTCGGTGTATTCGCGGTAGAGGGCCTTGCGGTAGACGTGACCGATGCGATTTGGTCCGGGCTGCGTGTACGCCGCCGCCGCTCCCTCAAACGCTTTGCCGGTTTCCATGTCCATGCCGAGCGGGGCGTAGTCCCATTCGACTTCTTCCGCGGCGACGTAGTAGGTGCGCACGCGTCCGGTCGCAGCGCTATCGCTCTTCGCCTGCGGTGCAGCCGGAGTCGCGGCGAGGTGGGCCAGGCCGCCGACTGCGAACAGGAAAACCGCCCACACCACGCCCTTCATGGCCATCTCCTCGGGGTCTCTTCAGTTGCGGAATTATTGGAACATCGGGCGGGACTGGAGACGCCTTGTCGACGTGATGTGGACAAGGCGTCTCCCTAGCGTGCTAATTCGCCAATGGGTTTGGACGGATCTGCATGTGATTCACGGTGCCTGAGCGATTTTCCGTGAATCGGGGCAGGTACGAGCTGTAGGTCATCCAGAGGCCGCGGCCCTTCCAACCCGCGTTCGGGTCGTCAATCCGGCCATCGAGGCCACGGGCGTAATACGGCATCGGGTACGGGACGCGGAACACCTGGAACGTTTCCTTCTTCGGATCGAAGATGAACATGGCATCCGACGTGGTTCCCGTGACGAACACGGTGTCCTTGCCGAGGCCCGAGGCGTTGAACTGATCGATCCAGAGGTAGTACGGGAAGTCGGTCGTACCGGTTTCCGCACCGGTGCCCTTGAACTTCAGCCCCGGGTTGTCCCAGAACTTCCACTCGCCGGTCTTGACATTCAGGCGGCCGAGGTGACCGCTGCCGGTTGACGTCCACACGTTGCCGTCCGAGCTGAAGTCGATGCCGTGCGGGAAACGTCCTGGAGCAGGCAGCGGGTAATCCGTAATCTTGTCCGTCTTCGGATCGACCATGTACAGCTTGTTCGCGGGACCTCCAGCCTGGGGAGACGAATACCACACGGTACCGTCGACCGGGCTGACCGCCTCTCCATAGCCGGTTCCCGGAATGATCTTCTTGGTCGCCGGATCGATCCGCACCCACATCTTCTGAGCCTCGATCTCGGTCCCTTCGATATTGTTGAAATCCAGCTTTTTCGTGTCGAGCATGCCTATCGCCGAACCACCGCCGTCGCTCCAGATCCGGCCCTGCCAATCGAGCTGCAGGTGATGGGTGTTGTAGGCGGTATCGACCGAGACGAATTTACTGGTCTTCGTATCGAAGTACCCGAGCTGCATGTTGTTCCCGCGCGCAGACACCATGTTGAAGGCGGCATCGCGATCCGCGGGGTCATTGGTCCCGGTGACGATCGTTTTCTTCGCCCACGCCGGGTAGTTGTCCTTGCCCCCGGCGCGAATCTGCGTGGTCATCCAGACCCGGCCATGCTCATCGAACATCGGATTGTGCGGGCTGGCCATCCATTCCGCGTCTTCGCCGGTATACGCCTGATTTTCTTCGGCGCCGTGGTAGTAGTCCTTGGTCAGGGAGTAGCCGTGGCTCTTGTCTCGTGGTTCGACCTGGAGCCATGAGGTGGTGTTCGTCACCGGGTCCAGAATCAACAATCGACCGCCGCCGGTGCGATCCACCCCGTAGACTTTCCCATTCGGGTACAACGTCGGATTGCGCTTGTCGGTCGAGATCAGATCGTGGACGAAGGACTCAGGGAAACCCCAGTCCCACTGCGAGATCACGACATTGCGTTCGATGCCGGTTGGCCGCGGTGGCGCAGGAGGCACTTCTCCGGCCGCCACGCGAGTGCCCCAATCCGCGAGCATCTTCTCGACGAGCGGCTTGCCCATCGCCTCGAGTTCCCGATGCATCGACTGGGCGCGCAGGAACATCGAGTCCCAATCTTTCGCGGTCGTATAGATGCGCGTCTGCGGCATGCCGAGCGCGTGGCAGTGGTTGCACCCGTTCCTCAGCGTCGCCAGCCATTCATCCTGACTCTTGAACCTGGCCGGAAGCTCGCTCGCCGGGGGCGGCTGAATCATCGACGTCCAGTAACTGGCCGGATAGATCTTCGCCGCTTCCTGCGGCGTTGCGGCGTTGGCGACCTGCAGCTTGACGTTCGCGCCGCGCTCGCCGTTGACGCGCTCCGAGTCCTTCAGCCCGTAGCCGCGTACCCAGAGCTGGTAGGTGCCTGCCGGCAGGTCCGGAACCAGATACCGTCCCTGATCGTCGGTGACGACAATCTTGCGGAAGGGTGCCGGCAACGACTTCGTCTCGGCGATCACCCAGACGCCGGCTTCAGGCTTTCCCCCGTTGCTGTTCACAACGGTGCCGCCAATACTGGCAGTATCAATTTTGAATCCGGCTCCATTCTGCTGGCCGCCGACAGTCGCTCCGGCAGCCACACACCAGACTGCCAGAAGAACCCAGGCCATGTTGCGCGTCACACTTCGCATTTGCAGTCCTCCAAACGGACACCCCGGCCTATCGTATTAGTCAGTGGAAACTAAGCCAGCGGCACATCGATGTCAAGCCAGAGACGTCGCGTGATCGCCGTGCGGATCGCGCGCGTGGCACGGCGGGCCGTGAGAATTCAGCCAACCGCGCTGGACGAATTTCGCAACCGGCTCGTCCCACGGCCGATGAACGAAAACGCCATATTTTCGCACGATTCGCTGGTGCGCCATCGTCAATGACGCCGACCTGACCGCGGTGGCGCCTCGCCCCCGGGGACCAGGCCAGATCACGTTCATCGACCAATCAGCGAGGCAGATCTGAACCTGCGAGCTCCCTCTTGAGCCAGGAACGGGCCAGGCGCCAGTCTCGCGTCACCGTATCCGGCGACACCTGCAGCACGTCTGCCGTTTCTTCGACGTTGAGGCCCGCGAAGAAGCGGAGCTCGATGACACGCACCTTGCGCTGATCCACTTGCGCCAGCTTGTCGAGCGCCCGGTCCAGTGCGACGAAGTCCAGCGGTTCGGGTGCATCCGCGGGAATCCCCGAATCGATCGCGACGTGGATGGCGCCAGCCCCACGTTTGTCGGCCGCCGTGGCGCGTGCCAAATCGACGAGCACGCGGCGCATCGTACGGCCCGCGACCGCGAGGAAATGCCGCCTGTTCTGCCAATCGACTGAACCGGCCTCCACCAGCCGCAGAAACACTTCGTGCACGAGGGCGGTCGTTTGCAGCG
>DATNCQ010000159.1:0-6485 GCA_035571515.1 Vicinamibacterales bacterium | reverse complement strand
TCCGGCCGATCACGCTGCGGGCGACGTTGCGAATGGTGTCGGGCGAGCCGCCCTGGCCGACGCCGGTAATGCCGGCATCCGTCTCGACCAGGATGACCATGTTGCTTTGAGGAAACGCCTGCGGTCCGTTGCGGTCGTAGTTCTGCGGGTAGAACAGTCGGATGCGCGTCACCTTCGTCGGCGCGAGCCGGCTGCCCGCGCTCGCGGCGGCGGCCGCCGCAGTTTGGGCGGACGTGTGTGACGGCGCGCCGGCGACCAGCGCACCGACGACGCCGCTCAACGATTTCGCAAAGCCCCGGCGATCGACCGCCATAGCACCCTCCCGCGTCACAGCGCGACTCGCGGCGAATTATATGCGCAGCCGTTGCACAAAGAGCACCCGCCGGCGTTGCGGCTGGCAGCGTCGGTCGGGCTCGTGCCGACTCATCGCCAGCCTGCTGTTTGGCACTGCCCCGATGGATCCAGTCACGTTCACCGCGGTGCCGGTGGTGCTCGCCGCCGTGGCGCTGCTGGCGAGCTACATTCCGGCGCGACGGGCGACGCTGGTCGACCCGATGGTCGCGCTGCGACACGAATGTTGGTGGTTTGACCGACGTCACCCGCGGCGCGGTTCTCCTCGGTCCATGATTTTGATGATGAACGTCATGAATGGTATTTATGACGCTCATCATGTATAGTGTCCAAGTCAATTCGCTGGGGGAGACTTCCGTGAGAGTGACGCGCGAACAGGCAACCGCCAACCGGGAAAAGATTCTCGACGTCGCCGGCGCCCTCTTTCGCGAGCGCGGCTTCGACGGGATCGGGCTGGCCGACATCATGAAGCGCGCCGGCCTGACCCACGGCGGCTTTTACGGCCACTTCGAGTCGAAGGACGACCTGGCCGCGGAAATCACGACGCGGATCCTGGGACGCGCCGGCTGGCTCGAACGCCTGACCGGTACCCCCAACCCGTCGGTTCGCCAGGTTGTCCGCACCTATCTGTCGAAACGCCATCGCGACAATGCCGGTCGCGGCTGCCTGTTCGCGGCCGTGGGCTCCGATGTGGTCCGGCAGCCGAAGTCGGTCCGTCATGCCTTCACCGAAGGGCTGCGTGCGCGCGTCGACGCCCTGCAGGACATCCTGCCGGGGCGCGCGGCGGCCCGACGTCGAAAAGCGCTGGCGACGATGGCCGGCCTGGTTGGCGCGCTCATCCTGTCGCGAGCAGTCGACGAGCCTGCGCTGTCCGACGAAATCCTCGAAGCCGCCGCCGCAACCCTCGGGCGCTCGTAACAGCCGACCGAAAGGAGATCGCCGTGCGTGCAGTTCGCGTCATCTGGTTCGTCATCCTCGTGACCCTCGTGCCGTCGACCATCGTCCGGGCGCAGACCGCTGATGCGCCGGCGCCGACGAAGGAACACCCGTTGTTTGCGAAGTCGGCGCAGTATCCCGTGCTCCCGCGCGCTCTCGAGATCGAGCTCGCCCTGAGCGCGGCGCCGAAGCATCTTCGCGATGCCGCGTCGGTATGGGTGCTCGAGCCGGCCGGCTACACACAGGCGAAGACAGGCACCAACGCCTTCACCTGCATCGTCAGCCGTCGTGCGGGCGATCTCTTCCCCGTCTGCTGGGACGCCGAAGGTGCGCGCTCGCTCCTGCGGGTGGACTTCGACGATGCGCAGTTCCGGCTGTCCGGGAAGTCGGGTCCGGAAGTCGACGCGATCATCGCCGAGCGCTACAAGAGCGGCCAGTACCAGGCGCCGGCGCGCGCGGGCCTCGCCTATATGCTCTCGCCGATGCGATACCGCATCGACGAGCACGGGTCCGTCACCCGAACCCCTTCGAGTCCTCATCTGATGTTCTACGGTCCCGGTCTGACCGACGGCGACATCGGCGGCGCGCGCGGCGCCTTCGTGTTCATGAATCGCGTCGGTCCCGACGGCATGATGATCGTCCCCGTCGGCCAGAAGGAGCGCGAGGCCATTCTCGGCGAATCCCAGGCGTTGATCGCGCAGGTGGAACACGCCATCGGGTATCAATCAGCACGAGAGGTGCGGTGAGTCATGTTCAACGAACGAGTCGATCTGGGACGCCGGGCCCTCGTCAGCGCCGGAGCCCTCAGCGCCGTGGCAGCGGTTGCCCGCGCGCAGGCGCCGCCGGCGCCAGGCTCGCCCGACACCCAACTCGCCAGCGTGCCGCTGAGCGCGGCCGTCACGATCACCGTTGAGCGACGCGACGACATCGTCCTCATCGGGTTGAATCGGCCATTCATTCAGAATCGACTCGATCCACCGTCACGCGTGCGGCTGGCGGAAGTGTTCTACGAGTACGAGCACGACTCGTCGCTCCGCGCGGCGGTGTTATTCGGACACGGCGAGAATTTCTCCCGCGGCATCGACGTCGAGGCGTCGCAGGCCGCGCTCATCGCCGGCCGCCGCACGCTCACGGGAACCAACGTCATCGACCCGCTCGGCAATGCTTCGCCTCATCGCACCAAGCCGCTGGTGGTCGTCGTTCATGGCGACACCTGGAACCTCGGCCACGAACTCTACCTGGCGGGCGATATCCGGGTCGCCGCGTCGAACACCCGATTTGGCCAGGACGAGAACACGCACGGCCGTTTTCCCGGTGGCGGGGCGACGGTGCGCTTCGTGCGCGACGCGGGTTGGGGGAACGCGATGCGATACATGCTGACCGGCGATCACTGGAGCGCCGACGAGTCGTATCGGATGGGGATTACCCAACAGATCGCGCCCACACCCGCGGCCGCGCTCGACGCCGGGGTGGCGATGGCGAGAAAAATCGCCGCGTGCGCGCCGTTGTCGATCAAGGCGACCCTGGCATCCGCGCACCAGATGATCGATCCGGTCGAGGCCGACGCGCTGTCGAAGCTTGGCGCGCAGTACAGCGCGCTCTACAGAACGGAGGACTTCCTCGAGGGTCGCCGCGCCGAAGCGGAAGGTCGACCGCCGAAGTACACAGGCAGATAAACGCAAAAGACTTGAATCTGGCGCTCGTCAAACCGAAACGGTCACGCGTAGAAACGTCGCCGGGATCGATGTGACGTCCCGCGAGGTGCTCTGGTTCTGGGTGGTGAACAGCGCTTCCAGCTCCGCCTGCAGGTCGGCCGCACGATTGCTCTTTTCCGCGGCCTCGAACGCGTTCATCGTCGGACCGTAGTAATTCCTGAACGCGGCGACGAACTCCGACGGCGAGCCCGGAAAGTTGAACAGGTACGTGTCCCTCACGAACGAAATCTTCTCTTTCGGCACGCCGGCGCTGCCGAAGCGCTCGATCACGTTGGGTTCGAGTCCCCACGTCATCGGGCTCACGAACCCCTCGGGCGGCGGTGGCGAGTACGACGAGCTGATTTTGAGGATCTGCGCGACCAATGTGGGATCGTTCGGAATCCAGTTGCCCATGACGATCCGCCCACCTGGCTTCGTCACCCGGACCATTTGCCTGGCGACGTCGAACGGTTTCGGTGCGAACATGGCGCCGAAGATGCTCACCACCAGGTCGAAGCTGCGATCCGGCACGTCGCCCAACTCAGAGGCGTCGCCTTCCTGAAACTTGATGTTGGTGAGGCCCGCCTCCCGGGCGCGCCGGTTTCCGGCCTCGACCAGGTTTCTCGCGATGTCCACGCCCAGCACAGTCGCTCCGAGCCTCGCCGCCGGCAACGCCGTGGTTCCATCGCCGCACCCGAGATCGAGCACGCTGAGACCTTCTTTCACGCCCAGGCTCTTCACGAGCGCCTCGCCGCTCTCCCGCATGCTGGCGGCAATCTGCGTGAAGTCCCCCTTCTCCCACAAAGCCTTGTTCGCATTCATTCGAGACAGTCCTCGCTTTCGTGTGACGCGGACCGATTGTACTCAGGCAGCCGGCGACATCGAAGTTGACGGACGTCCGATTCCGAGGATTCAGCCGATTCTGTGTTGATGAGACGACTCGAATGAGCCATCAGCACCGAAGAGATCGATGAGCTGCTCGCGGCGCGGCGTATAGTAGCGCCGATCACACGAACGCGATTCCAGGAGAAACGCCATGAATCGTCGCCAGATGTTGAAAGCGTTTCCGGCGCTGACCGCCGCCGCGACAGCCGCGGCGCATGTGCAATCGGCCGAGGCGCAGGCTGTCGTGCCGAAGTCGCCCAAAGCCCCGCCCGCGTACAAAGGCCGCCTGCGCCCCGGCGTCATCGCGTTCTCCTATCGCCCGCAGCTCGAGGCGAAGGAGATGACCTACGAGGACATCGTTCGCGCCATCGCCGACCTCGGCTTCGAGGGGATGGAGATGACCTCCTACTGGCTGCCGCCGATGCCGAATGTTCCGCCCGGCACGGCGTCCACCGAGATTTCCGAAGCGGTGCGGAAGAACCCGCCGAATCCGACGCCGCAGTGGCTCGCGTCGCTCCGCAATACCGCCTTCAAGAACGGCATCGACATCTATGGCGTCGGCTCGCCGGTGAAAATGGCGCAGCCCACCGCGGAGCTGCGGCAGAAGGAAATCGCGTTCGGCAAAAAGTGGATCGACATGGCCGATGCGGTGGGCGCGAGCAGCGTCCGCGTCTTCGGCGGCGGGATTGCGAAGGGCGCGACCGAGACGCAGGCGGTGGAGTGGGCGGTCGAGGTTTTCAAGCCGATCCTCGACTACGCGGCTGCGAAGGGTATCGTGCTCGGCCTCGAAGACGACGATGACTTGACGAGGACGTCGGCGCAGCTGCTGACGATCATCAAGCGGGTGAATCATCCGGCCGCGAGGATTGCGCTGGACTGCGGCAATTTCCGCAAGGACGGCTATAACGAGTGCGAGATCTGCGCTCCATACGCCGCCTCTACTCATGTCAAACCGCAGATGTCGACGCCGGACGGCAAACGGGAGCCGGCGGATTGGGCAAAACTATTCGGCATCCTTGCGAACGGCGGGTATCGCGGGTACGTGTCGCTCGAACTGTCAGCGCCCGACAATCCGGTGGCCACGTACGCGGCGGAGCTGATTCGCTGCGCGCGGATGTACTCGGGTGCGTAACTGACTCACCCTGTGTCGCCGACATGAGCCTGCAATCAGTCCGAGCCTTTCTAGCCGAACGTGCGCCTGATCTCGAGATTGTGGAGAAATCCACCAGTACGGCCACCGTCGCGGAGGCGGCAGAAGCCCACGGTGTGCAGCCAGGGCAGATTGCGAAAACGCTGTCCTTCTGGCTGAAGGACGAAGTCGTTCTATTGGTGCTGGGTGGAGACGCACGAATCGACAATCAGAAGTTCAAGGCCCAGTTCAAGACCAAGGCCAGGATGCTCAGCGCGGACGAGGTCGCCTCGTGGACAGGTCATCCAGTCGGCGGCGTGTGCCCGTTCGGCCTGCCGCGTGCACTGAGGATCTTCGCCGACGAGACGCTGAAACGATTTGACTTCGTATTGCCCGCCGCCGGCGCGACCAACGCCGCTCTTTGCATCGCGCCTGATCGTCTGGCGCAACTCGTTCAAGCAACCTGGGTCGACGTCGCACAAGCGCAGCCTTAGAACGAAGCGACACTTTATCGCCTCCGCGACCGTCGTGCCCTTGAGAGTGCGTTTCAAAATTGCGCGCGGCTCTCGTAGCGCAGGCCTTTAGGCCTGCCCTCGAGCCGCGCGTGCAGCCCTGAAGGGTTGCGCTACGAGTGTTTTTGAAACCTGCCCTTATTGCGGTTCGAACGCGAGCAGCACGTTCCCCGGTGCGCCTGACAGAATCGCGTATCCCGATCCGGTGAACAGCATGCCGCCGGCAACCGTCGGTCCGGGTCCGCCGATCCCGCCGCCGTTCCCGGCGACACCGTTGACCGTGTCGAACGGCCGGCTGGTCTTGAACTCCCAGATGATCTTTCCGTCTTTCGACGAGAAGGCGCGCAGCGTGCCGTCGCGCGAGCCGGTGAACACGGCGCCGGGAATCGCGGTCGCTCCCGCCCAGTTCCCGGAGTGACAGGTCTGGCGCGCGTTGGGATCGGGGCAGTCGGTCGGCTTCGGCAACTTCGTGTACCAGGCGCGCTCACCGGTCGCCGCCTTGATCGCGGCGACGGCGCCCGTCTGATCCGCGAACGGCAGCGGTTTGAAGTAGAGCTCGCCGTCGAACGCGCCGCCGAATCCGCCATTGGATGCCGCGAGCTCGTCGCCGGCCTGCGCGACCCACAACACCTTGCCGCGGTTGTCGGGATCCACCGCGGTAATCCTGCCGCTCTCTTGTCCTTCGATGAGGATTCGACGCCCATCGGGCGCGGTGTACAACACCGGCGCTCCCGACGCGTCGTCGTCCCGGCCGTTGATGTAACCGGGACAGTTGAGCCGGCGCTCTTCACCGTAGCCGCATCCTCCAGGGTGAGGATCGGGGCCACCCATGTGCGTCCACCACAGCTTCTGACCAGTCTTCATGTCGAACGCCATGATCGCGTCGTCGGCGTCCGCGTTCGGCGAGACGATGTAGACGTTGCCGGTGCCGACATAGATCGCGTTGCGCTTGACGTCGATCGTCGCGGGATTCCAGAC
>DATNCQ010000158.1:0-99409 GCA_035571515.1 Vicinamibacterales bacterium | reverse complement strand
AAGACGGCGACGCTGCGCAACATGCTCATTGTGCGACGCAACTACGACGCGCTGGTGTCGGGCGACGGCGCCTGCGCCGGCTGCGGCGAGAAGAGCATCCTGCGCGCGATCGCGGCCGTCACCGAGGCCTACATGCGCCCGGTGTACCACGCCAAGGCCGATCGTCTGCGGGCGACGGCGGATCGGCTGGACGCGATCGGCGCGCCGAGGCTTGCTGCCCTGCAGGAGCGCGCCCCGCAGGAATACGACCTGTTCCGCCAGGCGGTGGCGCATCTGCTGATGGGTCTTGGCGGCGAGGACGAGAAGGATACGAAGGCGCGGATTGCCGCCTACGGCCCGATCTCGGATCAGGACCTGATTCATGCGCTCACGGCCGTCATGAGACAGGAGGCGTTCAATCACAGGAGCCTGCAGTCGGTCGACGGCCGGCTCGCCAACGGCATGTCGGTGATGGCCATGGCCGCCCACACCGGGTGCAACACCGTGTACGGATCGACGCCGCCGAACAACCCGCACCCGTATCCGTGGATGAACTCGCTGTTCCAGGACGGCATCACGGTGGGCTGGCTGATCGGCGAGAGCTTCATCGTCGACCACGGCCGGCGCTCGGTGATCCCGGAGCGTCTGGCGTCCGCGCTGATGGGCCGCGAGTCCGACGTCATCAGCCCGCGGGAGTACTACGAGCTGGTGCACTTCAACGACGCGCTGATGACCGACCAGGAGGTTCTCGAGCTGCCCAAGGTCTGGGTGGTCGGCGGCGACGGCGGCATGGGCGACATCGGCTACCAGAACATGTCGAAGGTGATCCTGCAGAACCGTCCGAACGTGAAGGCGGTGATGCTCGACACGCAGGTCTACTCCAACACCGGCGGGCAGAACTCGGACTCGACGCCGATGCTCGGCGGCAACGACATGAACATGTTCGGCACCGCCACACAGGGCAAGAACGTCGAGAAGAAGACGGTGGCGGAAACGTTCCTCGCCGGCCACGGGTCGCCCTACGTGGCGCAGATCTCGATTGCCAACGCCCCGAAGCTGTATCGCTCGATCCTCGACGGCATCGAGTACCGCGGCACGGCGTTCCTGCAGTGCTTCACGACGTGCCAGCCGGAGCACGGCGTGGCCGACGACATGGCGCTGACGCAGGCGCAGCGCGTGCGCGACTCGCGCGGCGCGCCGGAGTTCGTCTTCAACCCGCGCCTCGGCGAGACGTACCCGGAAGCGCTGGACGTCAAGGGCAACCCGTCGATCGACCTGGACTGGTACGAGGCCAAGTTCAAGACGACCAACGAGCCCTACCGCTACACCGTGGCGCACTGGTGCGCGACCGAGGCGCGCTTTCGCAATCACCTCAAGAAAGTGAAGATGGAAGACGCGGCGAAGCTGATCTCGCTCGAGAACATGCTGGTCCGCATCACGCAGCAGGACGTCGTCTACCGGCGCTACCTGGTGAAGGATCACCGGTCGTACGTGCCCGACTTCGGCGTCTACATCAAGGTGCAGGGGGCGGACGGCAAGATCGAGTTCCGCACGCTGTCGCGCCAGCTCGTGCTCTTCTGCGTCGAGCGGCGCAAGGCGTGGCGCATGCTCCAGAGCAAGGCGGGCATCGTCAACAAGGAGTACCAGGCGCAGAAGGCGATCCTCGCGGACGTCGACGCCGGCAAGATCACGAAGGAGCAGTTGTTTGCCGGCGCCGAGGAGCTGATGAAGGCGCGCCTCGGCAAGCCTGGCGCGCACGCCCCCGCGGCGGCCGCCACGCCCGCCGTTCCGCCGCCGGCGCCGGCCGCCCCGAAAATCACGGGCGACGTCGTCGTCAATTAATACTCGGGGGGCCGACCTGAAGGTCGGCCCCTACGTACGGGAAGCCGGTCGACCCCTACGTACGGGAAACCGGTCGGCCCCTCCACAACGAAGCGGCGTTATAATCCGCGCCGTCATGAAGTGGATGTCTCTCGCGCTGGTGGTGCTCGCCCTGGCCGCGGCGGACGTGCTCGCCCAGGACGTGTACCTCAAGATTCCCGCCGATCGGCCCACCAAGAACCCGCTCGAAGGCAACGCCGAGGCCATCACCGCCGGCATGGGCGCCTACCGCGTCCGCTGCGCCGATTGCCATGGCATGGACGCGCGCGGGATCCGCGGACCGGACATCACGCAGGTGTGGGCGAGGGGGCGGACGGACCCGGCGCTCTTCAGCACCGTCCGCAACGGCGTGCCCAACACGGAGATGCCCGCGCACCCGGCGCCGAGAACGTCGGACCTGGACATCTGGCGCATCCTCGCCTACCTGAAGACCATCGCCCCCGCGACCGCGGAGGGCCCGTCGCCCGGCAACGCGGGCGTGGGGGAGAACCTCTTCGCGACCAACTGCGTCGCCTGCCATCGCGTCGGCGATCGCGGCGGCCACCTCGGCCCGGATCTCTCGCGCATCGGCGTGGCGCGGGCGCGCGCCGCGATGGCGAAGCAGATCCGCGGCAACATGGCCGACGTCCGCACCGGCTTTCAGCCGGTGACGCTGACGACCCCGAACGGACAGGAGATTCGCGGCGTCAAGAAGAACGAGGACCTGTTTTCGGTGCAGGTCATGGACACGCGCGAGCGCATCCAGGGCTACCTGCGCGAGGACATGAAGTCGGTCAACGACGAGAAGAAGTCGGTGATGCCGGTCTTCGGCCCCGACAAGCTGACCGACGCGCAGCTCGACGACCTGCTCGCCTACCTGGAGAGCCTCAAGGGGAACGACGCGGCGGCGCCTGCCGCCGACAAACGCTGAGGAGCCGTTATGCGTCGATGGTGTGTGCGCGGTGCGCTCGTGGTGCTCGGGGCGGCGGCGCTCGTGGCGACGGTGGCGGCGCAGGGTGCCCCGCCGCCGCTCGTCAGCGCGCAGGAGCTGCTCGACGGGCTCAAGGCCGACGGCTCGCGCTGGCTGATGTTCGGCGGCAACTACACCAACCAGCGCCACAGCCCGCTGACGCAGATCACGCCGGCGAACGTGAGCCGCCTCGTGCCGCAGTGGGTGTTCCAGACCGACACGCCAGGCCGCTTCGAGAGCACGCCGCTCGTGCGCGACAACGTGCTCTACGTCACCGGCCCGCTCAACGTGGCGTGGGCGATCGACGCGCGCACCGGGCGGGAAATCTGGCGTTACAAGCGCGAGCTGCCGCCGACCGGCAGCCTCACCGCGTGCTGCGGCCTCGTCAACAGGGGATTCGGCGTCCTCGGCGATCGCCTCTTCATGACGACGCTCGACGCGCACCTGCTGGCGCTCGACATGAAGACCGGCGCGGTCGTCTGGGACGCGACGCTCGAAGACTTCTCGCAGGGGTACGCGGCCACCATCGCGCCGCTCGTCGTCAAGGACAAGGTGATTGTCGGCGTCGCCGGCGGCGAGTACGGCATCCGCGGCTTCATCGACGCCTACGACGCGAAGACCGGGAAGCGCGCGTGGCGCTTCTACACCATTCCGGGGCCCGGCGAGCGCGGCAACGACACGTGGGCCGGCGACTCGTGGCAGCGCGGCGGCGCCAGCATCTGGGTGACGGGCGCCTACGATCCGGAGCTCAACCTCGCGTATTACGGCATCGGCAATCCCGGTCCCGACTATCACAGCGAGAGCCGCAAGGGCGACAACCTGTACAGCGACTCGCTCGTGGCACTCGACGTGGACACGGGCACGCTTCGCTGGCACTACCAGTTCACGCCGCACGATCTCCACGACTGGGACGCGACGCAGGTGCCGATCCTCGCGGATCTCACCATCGCGGGGCAGCCGCGCAAGGTCGTCATGCTGGCGAACCGCAACGGCTTCTTCTACACGCTCGATCGCACGAACGGGAAGCTGATCGTCGGCAAGCCCTACGTCGTCACGACGTGGGCGAAGGAGATCGGGTCCGATGGACGGCCGGTCATCCTGCCCGGCTACGTCCCGGACGAGAAGGGATCGCTGACGTGCCCCGACGTGACCGGCGCGACCAACTTCTGGCCGCCGTCGTACGACCCGTCGCAGCACCTGTTCTTCGTCAACGCGCGCGAAGTGTGCGCCACCTACTACGCGTGGAAGCAGGAGTACGTGCCGGGAGAGCGTTACACCGGCGGCGCGGGGCAGCGCGCGACCGGCCCCGACATGCGCGCGTTCGGCGCGCTGCGCGCCATCGATCCGGCGACCGGCGAACGCCGGTGGGAGTTCCAGTACATCAGCCCCTCGACCGCAGGCGTGCTGACGACGGCGTCGGGCCTCGTGTTCAGCGGCGACGCCGAGGGCAATTTCCTCGCGCTCGATTCACACGCGGGCAAGCTCCTCTGGCGCTTCCAGATGGGATCGGCGCTGCACGGCACGTCCCCGATCACCTACATGCTCGACGGCCGTCAGCAGATCCTCGTTCCCGCCGGTGGCACGCTCACCGCGTGGGCGCTCGGCGACGTGCCACGTGTGCCGAGCACACGCTGAGGTCGCAGCCTTCCTCGCGCGCGCCCCGCGCGAGGCCACAGCATTCGGGCCGAGTCGCGGGGTGCTTGACCGCTGAAGATCTTTCGCGCCGCGTAATCTCGCTTGACCGCTGAAAAGATTCTTCGCGCACGGTTCGCGATCTCGTCCGGAACCGCCGAAGGGTAGCGCATCACCCACCGCACGGAAGCACGCGACCCATGTCGCGCGCGTTCGAGCGCTCAACTCCATGACTGTTTCTGCCGTCGGCGCCATGACTGTATCTGCCGTCGGCGTACCCTATACCCCTTTCGCGGTTTGTAACGAATTTCCATTTTTGACGGCATGCGCAATGCAGCCACGCGGCCTCGACTCAACCCCCGGGGCGCGAAAGCAAATGGAAGCAATGGCCGAAGGAACTAAGACAAAAAGCAGCGTCGTCTCGTTTCCGCCAGCATCTTCACCGCACCATTCCGCTGAGCCTCCCGCTGGCGAGCCGCGCCGCGACGCCGAGCCGCGGTTCGGCCGATCCCGGCAGATGGCCGACTGCCTGCGCAGCGACCTGCTCTATTCCGAGAAGCGTCCGCGCGACCTGCTGTTCCGGGTCATCGAGGAGATCGTCGCCGAGCACAGCCGCGATCCGGTGATCCTGTCGCGCTTGACGCGCGAGGCCGCCTCGCGCGCGCGGCGCGAGGCCCAGGGGACGGCGTTCGCCTTTGGACACTGGGAGACGGCCAGCAAGGCCGTCGTCAAGGCGATGCTGGGCGCCGGTGTCCTGCTGTCGGCGGATGGCAGCGCCATCGTACCGGGCATCACGGCACAGGCGACCCCCGTCGCCGGGCTCAGCGATTCGTACGTCGACATCACGGAGGCGTTCCTCATGGAGGTGCTCATCAGGCGCCTCGGCGACGTCACGACGCGCGATCACACCGCGCTCGCCCACGCGCTGTTCCGGCAGTTCGATCCGGGCGTGCCGCTCGAGGAGCTCGAGGACCGCGTCGTCATCCTCGTCGCGCAGCTCGCCGACCGCGTCGAGCTGCGCGGTGAACTGTATTGCGCGCGCGAGTGACACACCGCGTCGTCTAGCGCCGCATTCGTTCCGCCGTTTCGCGTTCTCGCCGTTTCGCTACTCCCGCCTCGCTGCAGCTCCAGCGGTACAGCGCCGTCACGCCGTTTCCCCGAAGGTCTGCCACCACGGGCATGGTGTCCGCCGCGGCACATCGACGAGTTGAATCAGCAAGGAGAAGCCGAAATGGCCAGCAAGAAAATCACGTCTACCTGTACCACTATCTTCGTCGGGCTCTGCCTGCTTCCTCTCCCGGCGCGCGCGCAGGACGCCGCCGACGGGCAGACGAAGCTGCGCGTCAGGAACGCCCAGGTGTCCGTCCTCTGCCCGCTCACGATCGGCGGCAGCTTCGAAGCCAAGACCAAGGCATTGAGTGGCCAGGTCGGGATGGCGCCCGATGCCTCGCAGCCGCTCGACGGCGACCTCCTGGTCGATCTGCAGACGCTCGAGACCGGCATCGGGCTGCGCGACGATCACCTCCGCCGGAAATACCTCGAGGTCGAACGCGGCCCCACGTTCGCGCAGGCGCGCCTCCGCAACATCCGTGTCGAGAAGCTGGCCGGCAAGACGCCGTTTCGCGCGACGCTGCTGCTGCACGGCCAGACCAGGGACGTGACCGGCACGGCCGACATCAAGCCGGAGGGGGACGGCTACCGGCTGAACGCGAGCTTTCCGGTTCGCGTATCGGAGTTCGGTATCCCCGAGCCGACGTATCTGGGCGTCGGCGTGAAGGACGAAGTGGTCGTGCGCGTCAATCTCAACGCCGAGCCGGCGGCGGTCGCGACCAGCGGCCGTTCGAAGTAGGAGGACTGCCATGTCGAAAAACGCTCTCATTGCTGTCCTCGTGCTCGTCCTGGCCATGGCCGCGCGCACCGTGGAGGCGTATCCCAACATGATTCGCCTCGGCTACACGTCGTGCGCGACGTGCCACGTGTCACCCCAGGGCGGCGGCGTGCTGACCCGATACGGGAGAGGGATCGACTACGCGCAGACCATTCGGTCCGGCGAGCCGCCGGATGCCGAGCTGCCGACCGACGCCCTCTCGCGGTTTCTCTATGACGTGCGCCTGCAGATGTCGGTCGATCACGCGCAGGGCGGCGCCGAGGAATACAGCTTCAACACGAACTTCCGTACGGCGATCGCCATGAACGCGCAGAATCGCCTCGTCTATGCGTTCGGCGTGCGCAGCCCCGCGCTGTCGCTGAATCGGCGCATGGGCGCGGCGAGCCTGGGCATGTCGCGGCTCTACTGGATGTATCAGCCGCGCGACGGCGTGGCGCTCGTGGTGGGACGCGACGATCTGCCATCGGGTCTCGGCTTGCCGGGCGCGAGCTCGTTCTACCGGACCGTCAACAACCCGAACGTGAGCTCGACGCCGACGCAGGCCAAGGTGTTCTGGTGGAACCGGCGATGGCAGGTCGCCACCTACGCCTACGGCCCCGACGGCAACGAAACGCAGCCGCAGTACGAGGCGCGCGGCGCGGGTGCGATGGGCGGCGTGAACGTGTGGAAGGACCGAGCCGTCGTCGGGCTGACGACGCGCGTGTCGAAGGCGGACGCGTTCGACCGCCGCAACGCGGGGCTGTTCGCGCGCGTCGGTTTCAACGAGCACGTCGGCGTGCTCGCCGAGCACGACGTGACCGAGCGGGAGCTGAACACGGGCCGCAGGCTGACGCACCTCGCGGGCCACGCCGAGGTGTTCTTCGTGCCGTACAACTGGCTGCAGACGGCGCTCGCCGCCGAGCACCTCAACACGGTCTCCGGCGCCAGCACGTATCGGCTGTCGCCGAGCGTGGAAGTGCGCCTGACGCCGAACTTCCGGCTGCAATTCAGCTCGCGCAGCGTCTACGCGAACACGGACTCGAGGACGTACTCGGTTTCGCTGCAGGTCAAGGCCGAGTAGCGGCTGGCTGGGTGGTTGGTTGGAGGTTGGTGGTAGGTGGTTGGTGGTTGGTGGTTGGTGGTTTGGTGGTTGGGGTTAGTGGTTAGTGGTTGGCGTGAGCGATTTGGTCGTCACCGTTTGGTCGCTAGGTCGGGTGCCTGTCGCTACTCGCCACCGTAAGCCCTAACCGCCGCGCACCGTGGACGATCCGTGAATCACCTATCCACCACCACGATCCACAAACTACCAACCACCATCCAACCCGCTCAGCCGTAAGGGCTTACGGTAGCACCACCCCCTATCGGGTCGATCCAGGATGCCGATAGTGCAGGCGTGGTCTGCTTTTTCTGCCGCCGCGGCGGCATCATTCGGTGCGAAGTTCGAACGGGCGGCGACGGCTACGAGCTGGTGATCGATCGGCCCGACGCGATCGTGCAGGTCGAGCGCTTCAGCGGTGCCGAAGCATTGAATCGCCGGTGGATGGACGTCGAGGGCCGGCTCCTCAAGCAGGGGTGGCGCGGACCCGCGCCTCGCCAGCAGCTGCAACATCTGTAGGCCGCGGCCGTTCGGAGCGCGCGAAGTCCGTCGCGCGCCGCCCGGGACCGCGGTACTGCCGGCGGTCGGGCTGCTCCGGATTGCGCCGATCCCGATCCCTGAACGGGAGCGGGGCCGGGGGCGGCGCGGCGGCCGACGCGTCGTCGGGGTTCGCCAGCACCACGCGAATGCAGTTGCGGCCGTCCGCCTTCGCGCGATAGAGCGCCGCGTCGGCGCGCGCGAGTACCGCTTCGAGATCCTCCTCGCCAGGCAGCGCGATGGTGATGCCGACGCTCGTGGTCAGCTGGATGCGCGCCGAGTCGTACTCGGTGACGGTGGCGGCGATGCGGCGCGCGAGCGTCAACGCGACGCGCTTCGCCTGGTCGAGGCCGCTTTCCGGCAGCGCGACGAGAAATTCCTCGCCGCCCCACCGGCAGCGCAGGTCGCTGACGCGCAGCGCCTGCATGATCGTGTTGCCGATGGCGGCCAGCACGGAATCGCCGCCCTGGTGGCCGTAGCGATCGTTGACGCTCTTGAAGTAGTCGAGATCGAGCATCAACACCGCAACCTGCTGGTTCGCGCGGTGCGCCCGCTTCACCTCCGCGCGCAGCCGCTCGAGACCGTCCGGCCTGGTCGAGCATCCCGTCACCGAATCAATGGTGCTCAGCTCGCGCAGGTGCGCGATGGTGTGCGCCGTCTGCAGGCAGTCGCCAAGCAGCGGCGCCAGCGATGCCATCGTGCGCCGTGCGGCGGGCGACAGGGGACGCGGCGCCGACGGAAGCCCGATGACGCCGACGACGCCGTCGGCCGAGCGCAGTGGAAACGTCGCCCATTCGCCCGGCGATTCGACCAGCGGGTGGATGACGGCGGCGGTGCCCTCTCCGTCGAGCGGCGCCGCGATCATCTTGCGGCGGCCGCCGAGCGTGATCTCCAGCCAGAGGCGATCGACGCCGAGCAGCAACGGCAGCTTCGTCGCGATCGTTTCCTGCAGCTGGCCCGTCGTCAGCGTGCCGCGCAGCTCCGCCGCGAAGGCGAGCGCGCGCTGCTGCGCGGACTCCGCATCCTGTTCGATCGGTGGTGCGGAAGGCGTGACGGCGGCGGCCACGGGAGGCGCACCGGTGTCGTGGCGGCGCCGACCGCTGATCACGGCAATCAGGACGACGGCGATGACAAGCATCGCGGCGGCGATGACTGCCAGGACCAGGACCGGGGGCACGGAGCGATCTTCCCGATCAATTCTAAGAGAAAACGTGGTCGTGGTAACGTCTTGGGCTTATGAAAAGAAGCGCGAGCGCAGTCTGGAAGGGTGGTCTCAAGGATGGCCGTGGCACCGTGTCGTCGAGCAGCGGCGCACTGTCCAATGTTCCGTACAATTTCGCGATGCGGTTCGAGAATGAGACAGGCACCAACCCGGAAGAGCTGATCGCTGCAGCTCACGCGGCGTGCTTTTCGATGGCGCTGTCGTTGTTTCTCGGCAACGCGGGGATGACCGCGGAGTCCATCAATACGACCGCGACGGTGACGCTGGAGAAGGTCGGCGACGCGTTCACCGTGACCGCGAGTCACCTCGACACGACGGTCCGCATCCCGAATGCGGACAAGGCGAAGTTCCAGCAGGCAGCCGAGGGCGCGAAGGCCGGCTGTCCGATTTCGCGACTGTTGAATACGAAGATTACGCTCGACGCGAAGCTGGGATAACCACGAAGGCGTGCGTTGCACGCACATACGAAGCACACGAAGCCACGAAGCCCTGCATTTAAATCAATAGTCTTCGTGGGCTTCGTGATGGCGCGCGGAGCGCGCCTTCGTGGTCAGCTTTCCATGCGCGGCTTGCTGAAGCGGCCGATGACCGGCTTGGCGAGGTCCGCGAAATCCTCGTAGTGCATCCGGATGCAGTCGGTGTGCGTGCCGGCGTTGAACACCATCTCCGGGTCGCCGACGAAGCACTGCTCGACGAACACGCGCTGCAGGTAGAGGCCGCCGAACGGCGGCATCGCCCCCTCCTCGCAGTCCGGATAGAGGGCGAGGAGCTCGGCCTCGCTCGCCATGCGGAGCGTCGCGGCGCCGGCGAGCTCGCGCAGCTTCTCCAGGTCCACCGTGTAGTGCGCCGGCACGACGGCCAGCACCACCTCGCCGTCGGCGCGGCAGACGACCGTCTTGGCCCACGACCGCCCGGGGACGTGCGAGGCGGCCGCCGCGTGCATGGCGGTGAACGCCGGCGCATGGCGGAAGGTCGTGAAGGGAACCCGGTTTTTCGTCAGGAATTCGTCGAGGGAGCGGGGCCTCATGGCGCCGCAGTATAGTGCAGGCCCGCCCGACCCCGGCCGCTTTGTTGACCCTTCCCCGCGGCGACCACTAAGATTCAGGTTCGGCGCTACCTTTCGATGTTTTCTTCGCTCAGGCACGGGTGCGCCGTTTCCGCGGGTCGTAGAGCCCTGAAAGTGGGTAGGAGGTTTCTGCAATGAGGTCGTTCGTAAGGGGTTTCATCGTCCTTGGCGCCCTTCTGGCGCTGCCGGCGATGGCCTTCGCTCAGGATTCGGTCCTAACAGGCACCATCAGTGACACCACGGGCGCGGTACTGCCCGGCGTGACGGTCCAGGCCGTCAATGAAGCCACGGGAAACAACTACGAAGGGGTGAGCGACGGGCAGGGTGTCTATCGCATCCCGGTCCGCGTCGGCGTCTACAAGATCACGGCGGATCTCTCCGGGTTCGGCACCGTCACGCGGACGGGCGTGCAGCTGCTCGTCGGGCAGACCATCACGATGAACCTGCAGATGGCGCCGTCCACGCTCCAGGAAACGGTGACGGTGACAGGAGAAGCGCCGCTCATCGAAACGCAATCATCTGAACTCGGCGGCAACATCGATCCGCGGCAGGTGCAGGACCTGCCGACGGCGGGCCGCAACTGGATGTCGCTGGCGCTGCTGGCGCCCGGCAACCGCACCAACGCGCAGGGCGCGCTGCCGGTCCAGGACCGCGGCGACGTGCGCGAGTTCCAGCTGAACGTCGACGGCCTGCAGGTCACCGCGAACCTCGGGACGGGCAACCAGGCGCGCTACAGCAACGACGCGATCGCGGAGTTCCAGTTCATCTCGAACCGGTTCGACGCGACCCAGGGCCGGTCGTCGGGCGTCCAGGTCAACGCGATCACCAAGTCGGGCACCAACAACCTGAATGGCACCTTCGTCGGCAACTTCCGCGACAGCCGCTGGAACGCCGACGACCCGGTGCTCAACCAGAAGCTGCCGTACAAGAATCAGCAGTACAGCGGCACCATCGGCGGTCCGATCATCCTCAACAAGCTCCACTACTTTGCCAACTACGAGTACGAGCATCAGCCGCTGACGTCAATCTGGACGACGCCGTACCCGGCGTTCAACGTGCAGAGAAACGGGACGCACACGGTCAACCTCGCGGGCGTCCGTCTCGACCAGGAGCTGTCGTCGAAGATGCGCCTGATGGGGAAGGTGAACCACTCGAGCCTGCTCGATCCGTTCGGCACCGGCAACTCGAACTACCCGGCGGCGACGGCGAAGAACCAGGAGCATTCGACCGACGTGGTCGGCGAGTTCACGAGCGTGCTCAGCAACCGGGCGGTGAACGTCGTGCGCGCCGGCTACGCGGCCTACGGCATCAACCAGTCGAGCCTCACCACGTGGTCGAACCATTGGCAGGCGGCCAATGGCATCACCAACGGCGGGCCCAACCTGACGTTCCGCGGGTTCCGCAGCAACCGCAATTCGAACATCCCGCGCTACCGCGACCAGAGCACCTACACGTTCCACGACGACTTCACGTATTCGTACGACGCGGGGGGGCATCACGATCTGAAGGCGGGCGGCGAGTTCCTCCACCTGCTCGACAACACGCGCAACTGCAACCAGTGCGGCGGCACGGCGACGGTGAACAACGGCCCGGTGCCGGCGAACATCACCGCGCTGCTGCCCGATCCGTTCAACGCCGACACGTGGCGGCTGTCCGACCCGGCGCTTGGCACGATTGCCACGCGCTACTCGGTTGGCGTGTCCGACTCGTCGAACTTCCTGACGCCGGTGAAGATGTGGAAGTACGCCGGCTGGGCGCAGGACGACTGGAAGGCCACGAGCAGGCTGACGCTGAACCTCGGCCTGCGCTATGACCTGATCTGGAACGCGTTCGCGCAGAACGTGACGTTCCTGCCCTTCGAGCTGCCGGATCGCCCGCAGGACGCCAACAACCTGCAGCCGCGCCTCGGCTTTGCGTATACGCTCACCGACCGCACCGTGCTGCGCGGCGGCGCCGGCGTGTACTACAACGACGAGCTGAACACCAACGTGCTCTGGCCGATGAGCCCGCTGACGATCGCCGTGATCGCCATCGACAACGTGCCGGTGCGCCCCGACTTCGTGGCCAACCCGTTCAACGGCCCGCTGCCGACCTACGACCAGGCGCTCGCGCGGTTCTGCAACGCGGGCGGCGGCCGTCCCGACAACCCCGCCTACACGGCGTGGGCCGCGTCCGGCTTCACTGGCCCCGCGCCCTGCCTCCTGCGCGACCTGCAGGAACAGGCGCCGATCCCGGATTACTCGCACGTGACGCACAGCTGGCAGAGCTCGATCGGCATCGCGCGGCAGTTCACCACGACGACGGCGCTGCAGGTGGACTACGTGCAGACCAACAGCCGGAACGAGAAGTCCATCCAGGACAACATCAACCTGACGTTCAACCCCGCGACGGGCGCTCCGTTCCCGTATTCGGACGTCGCGCACCGCGCGTATCCGATGTTCGGCGTCGTCGGTGCGATTCCGCACACCGGCAGCTCGGACTATTACGGTCTGCAGAGCAGCTTCACCAAGCGCATGTCGAACCGCTGGCAGGGGAGCGTGACCTACACGCTCGGCTGGCTCTACGACAGGGACGCGCGGCCGCTGTCGGGCCTCCGCCAGTATGACGGCACGGTCCCCGTCGATCTCGGTGGCGAGCGATCGCTGGCCGCGACCGACCAGCGGCACCGCGCCGTGTTCAACGGCATCTGGGACGTCGGCGGCGGCTTCCAGGTGAGCGGCATCTACTTCTACGGCTCGGGCCAGCGCGATCAGATCCTGTGCGGCTGCGACGCGCGCGGCCTGCAGATCACCAGCATCGACCGGCTGCGCGGTGCGGGCGACACGCGCGGACCCGTGGGCAGCATCATCGAGCGCAACAGCTTCGTCGGCGACCCGATCCACCGCGTCGAGATGCGGCTCCTGCAGCGCATCCCGCTCGGCGGCCGGGCGAATCTCGCGGGCAGCCTCGAAGTGTTCAACCTGTTCAACCGCAAAAACTACGGCGCCTACGATCTGGTCGAGACCAGCGCGACGTTCCTGCGGCCGCAGACGAGCGCGAACCTCTCGTACGCGCCCCGCACGCTGCAGCTCGGTTTCCGGCTGACGTTCTAGTTGGTCGTTAGTTCGTTAGTCGTTAGTTGATAGGGGAGGCCGGGTCTTTCGGGCCCCGGCCTTTTTTTCGCAGACTTCGCACTTCCCACCTTTGCACACCTCGGACCGCCATCGTGCGAAACCTGTAACTTCGTTTGACTTGGCTGCACCCCGGCCCTAGAATTCGCCCACTTCTCGTCATCCCCGGGTCGGTTCTTTTTCGGGCGCACCGCGCTTCATCCGGTTCGTGAGCGTCGTGGCTCCTCGCTCTTTGTGTGTGTTTCCTGGAGGAGGTTTCATGCAGTCGAGTCTAGTAAGGCGGTTGATCCTTCTTGGTGCCATGCTGGCACTTCCCGCGCTGGCGATGGCGCAGGAAGCGACGCTGACCGGCACCATCACGGACTCCACCGGCGGCGTGCTGCCGGGTGTGACCGTCGTCGCCGTCAACGAGGCGTCCGGCAACCAGTTCGAGTCGGTGACCGATGCCCGCGGCGTCTACCGCATCCCGGCGCGCGTCGGGACCTACCGGATCAACGCCACGCTGACCGGCTTCAGCAACGTGAACCGCACCGGTGTCAACCTGCTCGTCGGCCAGACGGCGACGATCAACCTGCAGATGGCCCCCTCGACGCTGCAGGAAACAGTCACGGTCACCGGCGAGGCGCCGCTCATCGAGACGACAACGTCGAAGCTTGGCGGGAACATCGACCCGAAGCAGGTGCAGGAACTCCCGGTGCAGGGGCGCAACTGGATGGCGCTCGCCCTGCTCGCGCCGGGCAGCCGCACCTCGTCGACCAACGCCAGCGCGCCGCTGCCCGATCGTAACGGCGGCGAGCAGCGTGAGTTCCAGCTCAATCTCGACGGCCAGCAGATTGGCTCCGAGCTCGGCGCCGGCAACCAGCCGCGCTTCAGCCAGGACTCGATCGCGGAATTCCAGTTCATCACCAACCAGTTCGATGCGACCCAGGGCCGCTCGACCGGTGTCCAGGTCAACGCCATCACCAAGTCGGGTACCAATCAGTTGAACGGACTGTTCCGCAGCAACTTCCAGAGCAGCCGCTTCAACGCCGAGGATCCGGTCGCGCACCGCGTCGTGCCGGTGAGCATTCAGCAGTACAGCACCGCGGTTGGCGGGCCGATCGTCAGGGACAAGCTCCACTTCTTCGGTAACTTCGAGTACGAGCGGTCGCCGAAGACGAGCGTCTGGACCACCCCGTATCCCAAGTTCAACATCGCGCTCGCGGACAAGAGCACGCGGCACCTGCAGGGAATCCGCCTCGACTACCAGCTCTCCTCGAAGACGCGCATCATGGGCAAGGCGTCCGGGCAGAAGAGCTACGACCCGTTCGGCCCCGGCTCCTCGACGACCCATCCTGCATCGACGATTGATACCGACGAACGCAACCAGGAGTACATCGGGCAATTCACGCAGGTGTTGAGCAACCGCTCGCTGAACGAGGTTCGCGGCGGCTACAGCCACTACGGGTTCCGGAACGACACGCTGGTGACCTGGTCGAAGCACTGGCAGGCGCCGCGCGTGACCAACGGCTACCCGCGGCTCGCGTTCACGGGCTTCTCCGTCAACGCCAACCAGAACGCGCCGCGGCACCGCGATCAGAAGGTGTGGCAGATTCGTGATGACTTCACGACGTCCTACGACGCGAAGGGGCATCATGACCTGAAGCTGGGCGGCGAGTTCGTCCGCCACTTCGAGGACAGCGAGAACTGCGCCATGTGCGGCGGCAACATCGACGCGCGCAACGGCACCGTGCCCGCCGACCTGCTGCAGTCGTTCTTCCCCGATCCCTTCAATGCGGATACCTGGAACTTCGCGGCGATGTCACCGTTCGTCCGCACGTACACGATCGGCATCGGCCAGTTCCCGAACCAGTACGGGCAGCCGAAGTACGCGGGATGGGCGCAGGACGACTGGCGGATGACGTCCAGCCTGGTGCTCAATCTCGGATTACGCTACGACCTGAGCATCAACGCGTGGGCGAACGATCTCGGCTTCGAGCCGTTCTACCGCGCGGGGCGGCCGAACGACACCAACAACCTCCAGCCGCGCGTCGGCTTCGCCTATCAACTGAGCGACCGTACGGTGATCCGCGGCGGGTCGGGCGTCTACTTCGCCGACGCGCTGACCGTCGACGCGTTCTGGCCGAAGTACAACACCCAGCTCTCGCGCATTCAGCTGAGCAACGACGGCCGGCCGGACTTCGCCGCCAACCCGTTGAACGGCCAGCCGCTGCCGACCTACGAGCAGGCGCAGAACCTGTTCTGCCATTCGGCGGCGCAGGCGGCGAACTTCGCGCGCTGGCAGCAGAGCAATTACGCCGGCAACGCGCCTTGCCTGCTGCTGACGACGCAGGAGATGCCCGCGCCCGACCAGTACATGCAGATGGCGCGCGCGTGGACCTCGTCGATCGGCTTCCAGCACCAGTTCGGGGGGGTGACGCAGGTGCAGGCCGACTACATCTACCGCAAGGGCGACCACGAGAAGGACACACTCGACAACATCAACCTCGCCTACAACCCGGCGACCGGCATCAACTATCCGTACGCCGCGAACGGTCCCGGCCGCGCGCTGCTGCCGTACCCGCAGTACGGCACGATGTCGATGATTCCGCACAACACGCGCTCGCGGTATGAAGCGCTGCAGACCGCGTTCACCAAGCGGATGTCGAACCGCTGGCAGGCCTCGGCGACCTACACGCTGTCGTGGCTGTGGGACGCGGAGAACCAGCCGTTCAGCGGCTTGAACATCGTCCCCTTCACGGTGGCGCCCGATCTCGGCAACAACTTCACCTACGGGCAGGACGACCAGCGCCATCGGTTCGTGTTCAACGGCATCTGGGAGGTGACGCACGGGCTGCAGTTGAGCGCCGTGCACTACTTCGGCGCCGGCATCCGCGCGAGCACGAACGACGGGCGCGACCTGCGCAACGTCGGCCAGGGTGGTTCGGGGCGGCTGCGGCCGGACGGCAGCATCGTCGCGCGCAACAGCTTCATCCAGCCGAATCAGAACAAGACCGACATCCGCCTCCAGCAGCGCCTTCCGCTCGGCGGCCGGAACTCTGTCGATCTGATCGCGGAAGTCTTCAACGCGTTCAACAACGAGAACTTCACGCTGGTCACCACCGAGAGCGCGGCCAACTTCAGGCAGCCTCAGGCGGCGCAGGTCCGCACCGAGCGCACGGCGCAGCTCGGCTTCCGGCTGACGTTCTAGTTGGTCGTTGGTCGTTGGTAGAGGCGGGTCCGAAAGGACCCGCCCTACGACTTCTCGTAGGGTAGGCCGGGTCCTTTTGGACCCGGCTTCTCGCTAGTGCGTGAGCGCGTAGAGCACGACGTCGATTCCCAGCGCATACCCGTCTGGCGCGAACTGCTGGAAGAACCGCGGGTCGTCGGTCTCGCGCTCCCACGAGTCCGAGATGTCGGTGTTGTGCGTCATCACCGCGACGATACGCCCGTGCTTGTCGCGCACGGCGCGGAAGTGCGGGACTTCCGACTCTTCACCGCGCTCCGACGTGCTCGCCCCGCCCGTCGATCGCCAGAAGCGGATGTTCGACACCTGCGGGACCTTCTTCACCTCGAACATCGAATGGAAGATCGGATCGTCGAGCGGCACGTCCTTGATGACGTAGTCGGGCGCCGGCATCACCTTCTGGAACTCGCGCGTCCACTGGTCCCACGCGGCGTTGCCCCAGAAGTCGTCCACCCACATGAACCCGCCCTTCTCGAGGTAGAGCCGCAGGCGTGACGCCTCCGCCTCGGACAACCCGATGGTGCCGACGTCGGATGCCATCAGGTACGGGCAGTCGAACAGCGCATCGTCGGTCAGCCGCACGAGCCAGGCATGCGGGACGTTGGGAGCGCTGCGGCTGATGCGTGTCTTGGTCAGCTCGGACAGGCGCATGAGCAGGTGGCGCTCGCCCCACGGGTAGTCGGTGCGCCATCCCGCGCCGCTCGGCTCGCGCCTGACGCTCCGATAGAGCATGTGACAGGCGGTGAAGTTGCGGTCGGGCCAGAGGTGCGGCGGCAGCTCCGCCGGGTCGCCCTGCTCGCCGCGCAGGCCGCCAAAGGCGCCGGAGAAATCGCCGTACTGCGCGTAGCCGTACGCCGCCGACAGCGCCAGCGATGTCAGGACCAGAAACAGGACGGCAGGGTTTCGATGTCGTCGCAACGTACGCGCAGGCTCCCGCGGGTTCTGTATATCACGGGACGCGGGGTGTATGCGCGGCTGGGCCGGCGATATTGATCGTGACACCGCCCGTCAGCGACAGCCGGCCGCTCGTCGCGGTCACGGGCGCGAGCGTACGGCCCACGCTCGCGAAGAAGACCATCGCGCCGGCGGAGAGGTAGATGCCGCCGCTCGCGTCGGTCCGGTGGCGTGAAAAGCCGAGCGCGTCGCTGGCAGGATCGGCTTTGACCGAATAGCCGTGCGACAGCGAGGCCACGAGCGTTCCCCGCGGGCCGACGCTCCACTCCGCGGCGCCCGCGCCGAAGACGGAACCACGCGAGAAGTAGCCGGTCGATCCGTAGACGCGCGTGGAACCGATGTCGGACTGGACGCTCAGCGGCAGCACCAGGTTCACCCGATGCGCCCCGAGGTCGGCGGCGGTCCAGCTGAGGATCTCGAGCGTGGGCGAGACGGCGGCGCGCACGCGCCCGTCCTGCGCGAGCGCGAACTTGCCGGTGAAATACGTCGCGCCGATTCCATGCGCCGTCAGCCCCGACGGATCGGTGACGTGATAGTAGGGCACGCTGACGCCGAATTGTCCGCGCGGCGTCACCCCCACCGAGGCGCCGATCGACGGCGCATCCACCTCCCGCAACGACGAGGAGCGCCAGTACGTCGTCGACAGCGTCATCCACGCTTCACCCGGCGCGTTGACGTCCGCGTTGTCCAGCCATGTGCCGAACGTCTGCTGACGTCCGTCGGTGGCGGCGGCGAACTCAGTCACCGGCGCCGTCGGACGCGAACCATTTGATCCTGCAGGCGCGGGCGTGGTCGGCGCCGTGCCTTTCGCCGGCCCGCGAGACGTCACGGGCGGCGGACCATGACCGTGGCCCTGCGCGGAAGCGGGCGCCGATCCCAGGAGGAATGCGGCGCCCGCGATGAAGAGAACGAGAGGAACGCGCACCTGGGAATTACGATGCGGTGGTGGTCGGCTTGGTCGAGTCCTTGATGTCCGTGTTCGCTTCCTTCTGCGCCTTCGCCGCCTCGGCCTGCGCGTTCGCCTGCGGCTTCAGGTCGTGAATCGCCTTCCCCAGGTTGGCCGGCGTGTCGCCGGTCATCTTCGCCTTGAGATCGGCCCACGGGATACCCAGGTTGTGCGAGACGTGCGCCGCGGCGACGAACTGGCCGAGGTTCCGGAAGCCCGTGCTCTCCTTCTGGAGATCGGCGCCGGCGGGGAAGAGCGTCTGCAGACGCGACGCGAGTTGCGTGTTGCGCGCGAGCTGAGCGCCAACGGCCGACGTGCCCGTCGTCGCCGTCGGACGAGCGCCGTGCGCATCCTTCCCGTGTTCGGTCTTCGCCTGATCGGTTTCCGGCTGATGCGCCGACCGTCCGCTGGTGGCGCCCGGCGTCGCCGGCTTGCCGTGCTGTCCCGGGTTGCCCGTCACCGCGGGCTTCCCATGGCCGCCCCCGGCGCCGCGCTGCGCCTGGAGATCGACCGTGGCGCCCGCCATCACGAGCGCCAGCCCTCCGATCAATCCCGTAACGCCAGAAACAAAACGAGTCATGGTCCCTTCCTTCCTGGAAAGTGTAAGAAGATCGCAAGCGGAAGATCTCAAGAGGTATGCCACGCGCGAGATGCGGAAATCGCGAGGGTTTCGGCGGGGAACGATGGTGCGGCCGAGTCAATTCGGCCGCACCCGAGTCGTGCAGAAACGCTACGCGGTGGCGGGGGTGGTGATCTTGAGGAGCCTCATCAGGTTGCCGCTGAGGATCTGGACCTTCTGATCGTTGGTCAACGTGGAGTGATCGACGATCATCTCGACCGGCACCGGCCAGTTGAGCGGGTTGTCGGTGCCGTAGACCACCTGGCTGACGCCCATCTCGGCGACGAGGTGGCGCAGCCCTTCGTCGGTCAGCACCATCGTGTCGGCCATGATGTTGCTCCGCAGGTATTCGCGCGGGTGCTTCTTGTTCGCGCACATCGCGTTGCCGCGCACGTCGCACGCCACCTCCGTGCGCTGGAAGTACGACGGCAGATAGCCGCCGCCGTGCGCGCCGCACACCTTCAGGTTCGGGAACTTGTCGAACGTCCCGTCGAAGATCAGGCGCGAGAGGAAGTAGGTCGTCTCCAGCGGGTTGCCGATGATGTTGCCGATGTCGCCGCGCGCCTTCCACGCCGTGTCCTTGACGATGTTGTCGGCGCCGCCCGGGTGCATGAAGACGATGACGCCGAGCTCGTTCGCCTTCGCCCAGAACGGATCGAACTTCGGGTCGGAGAGCGATTCGCCGTTGACGTGGCCGCCGATGGTCGCGCCGCGCAGTCCGAGCTGCTTGACGCCGTAATCGAGCTGCTCGGCGGCCAGATCCGGGAACTGCAGCGACACCGACGAGAGCGCGACGAAGCGATCCTTGTGATCGGAGACCCAGCGCGCCAGCCCCTCGTTCTGCGCGCGGACGATGCGCCCGGCGAGCGCGCGGTCCTGCACCTCCCACCACCAGTAGCCGTTGATCGTCAGCGCCTGGATGTCGATCCCCTCGCTGTCGATCAGGTCGATGCGGTCGGGACCGAGCGCGCGGCCGCCGGCCTGGCGCTCGAACGGCGTTCCCTTGACGACCTCGGCGACGCCGTCGACGGTGCAGTGCGCGTGCACGTCGATGACGGTCACCCGCTGGCCGCCGATCGATATCCGCTTGCGCTGCACCGGGCCGGTGGGCGCGGCGCCGCCGCGTCCGCCGCGGCCCGCGCCGCCGCCGCCCCGCTGCGCGAGGGCGGGGAGCCCGCGTCCGGCGACATACGCCCCTGCGGCCGCGCCCGCGATCGTCTGGAAGAACTGCCTGCGGTTCTGCATCACGTACTCCTTTTACGCCGTGGTTGGGGACGCTGAGAGCTTGAGCAGCTTGATCAAGTTCCCGCCGAGGATCGCTTCCTTCTGCCCGTCGTTCAGGAACTTCGCGTTCAGGATGAAGTCCGGCGTCACCGGCCAGCCGAACGGAATGTCGGTGCCGTAGACGAGCTGCGGCACGCCGAGTTCGGCGACCAGGTGCCGCAGGCCTTCGTCGCGGAACACCATGATGTCGGCCATCAGCTGTGTGTGGAAGTAATCCTCCACCGGCCGCTTCTTCCCGGTGCACACGTCGTCCTGGCGCCGGCACTGCGCGTCGGTGCGTCCGAGGTACGACGGCAGATAGCCGCCGCCGTGCGCGCCGCAGATCTTCAGGCCCGGGAACTTGTCGAGCGTCCCTTCGTAGATCAGGCGCGAGAAGAAGATCGTCGTCTCGAGCGGGTTGCCGATGGTGTTCGGCAGCGCGCCCTTGCCGCCGAAGTGCGGGTCGCCGTTGCCGTTGGTGCCGCCGGGATGCATGAACATGAAGGCGCCGAGCTCCTGCACCTTCGACCAGAAGACGTCGTACTCGGGATCGGTCACATTCTTGGCGCCCGCCCAGCCCGCCGAAATGCCGCCCCCCTTGAAGCCGAGACGCTTGATGCCGTCTTCGAGTGCCTCCGCGGCGAGGTCGGGGAACTGCAGCGGCATCGACGCCATGCCAATGAAGCGATCCGGGTATCTGGCGACGACAGCGGCCGTGCCTTCGTTCTGCGCCTTGACGATCTCGCGCGCGAGCCCGCGATCCTGGACGCCATACCAGAACGCGCCCTGCTGCGTCAGCAGCGCCACGTCGATGCCGTCGCGATCCATCCACGCGATGCGCTCCGGGCCGATGATGCCGTCGCCCGTCGTCGTCGCCTGCCGCTCGAAGGGCGTGCCCTTCACGACGCGCGCGACGTCCGCGATGTTGAGATGGTGGTGCGAGTCGATCACCTTGATCCGCTTGCGGCCGATGGAGACCTCGCGCCGTTTCGGGGCGCCGGTCTGCGCGAGGAGGTCGCTCCACGCCCGGCCGCCGACATAGGCTGCCGCGGTGCCCGCTGCGAGCGTCTTGACGAAATCACGACGAGTGCGCATATCAGCCTCCTGTCGGGTTGTTCAATGCGTTGCCGCGTTGGCCGGCAGCGTGAACAGCATCAACGTGTCCGAGCTTCCGCCGCCGCAGTTCGGGCTCCCGCCGGGCACGTACACCGACTGGCCGTCCGTCACCGCGTAGAAGCCATGACGACCGCCGGGCATCGGCGCCAGCGTCATCCATTTCATCGTCTTCGGGTCGTACGACTCGTTCTGCGAAAAGGTCTTGCCGCTGTCGCACTCGCCGCCCATCAGCACGATGCGGTCATGGTAGAGCACCGCGGTGCCGCCACTGCGCGGCTCGGGTAGGAACGGCGCGGACGACCACGCGTTGGTGGCTGGATCGTAGACCGAATGGACGTCCGTGTTGTCGGCGGTCGCGTCGAAGCGGCCGCCGAGGACGTGGAGTTTTCCGTCCGCCGCGACGGTCGGCGCGTGGTCGCGCGGCTGCGGCAGCGGCGCGGCCTCGGTCCACCGGTTCGCCGCCGGGTCGTACACCTCATGCGTGCCCACCGTGACCCGGTCGATGCCGCGCCCGCCGATGGCGTGAATCTTCCCGCCGAGCGCGGCGACGCCGACCGAGCCGCGCGCGGCCTTCATCCACGGCAGCGTCCGCCACGTGTTGCGCGCGGGGTCGTACTCGAAGGCGTACGGCTGCGCGTACAGGTGCACGTTCTTGAGGAACCCGCCGACGACGTACACCTTGCCGTTGAGGGTGGCGACGCCGGCGTGGCTGAGCGCCATCGGCAGCGGCGCGCGCTCGCGCCACTTGTCGATCTTGACGTCGTATTCCTGGACGAGCGTGGACGACTCCATCGTGCCGAGGCCGCCGGCCAGGACGTAGATCCTGCCGTTGACGTAGGCAGCGCCCGTTTCCGTGCGAGGCATGCCGAGGCCGGCTTTCGACGACCAGGCGCCCTGGCTGGTCTGGGCGGACAAGGCGGCAGCGCATATGAGAGCGGCCAGAGCGGAGATGCGGACTCGCATGCGGAAGGCTCCGGCGCGAATTCTACGTCAGGGGGCAGGTGGCAGGGGGCAGGTGGCAGTAGGGGGCAGTATTCACTGCCACCTGTTTGCCTGCCACCTCCTGCCCTCTGCCCCCTGCCCCCTGCCACCTCACGTTGACATTTCCCGTCAGCGGCTCTACAACTGCCACACCAAGGAGCAGAAACACATGCGAATGCGTATTTCGATGATCGCCCTCGCCGGCGCCGCGCTCGCGGTCGGCATCGCGGTCGGGTACCAGGCCACGCCACTGCAGGGGCAGGCGAGAAACACCGGCTTCGCCGCCGTCCCGGGCGAGAAGGGCGGCCAGGACCCGTTCGGCGCGTACGACATCGTCGCCGACTGGCCGAAGCCAATCAGCCAGCTGCCCGGGCTCGAGAAGTGGACGTGGGGCGCCGGCGAGTTCGTCTTCGCCGAAACACCGAACCACGTATTCATTCTTCAGCGGGGCCTGCTGCCGAATACCCAGCGGCCGAAGGCGATCAAGCTGCCGCAGCTCGGCCCGAACATCGAGTTCCCCATCGGCCGCCTGCCGTGGCGCGATGCGACGTCCGCGTCGCCGCCCGGAGCGCTCGAGGTCAACGGCAAGGTGGGCGACGACTCCGACGTCGGCGTCAACGGCACCGACTTCCTGTGGTCGCACATCATCAACGTCGCCGACGCGCAGGGGAACATCGTCGAGTCGTGGACGCAGTGGGACAAGATGTTCCGCCGTCCGCACGCGATCTACGTCAGCCCGTACGATCCCCAGAAGCGCGTCTTCGTCGTCGACGACTACCGGCACGCGGTGTTCATCTTCTCGCACGACGGCAAGCAGCTGCTGAAGACGCTCGGCGAACCGAACGTCCACGCCGCGGATCCGAAGCACTTCTACCGCCCGACCTTCATCGCGTGGGATCCGGACGGCACCTACTTCATCGCCGACGGCTACGCGAACACGCGCGTCGTCAAGTACGACAAGAACGACAACTACGTCACGGCGTGGGGCGAGAAGGGCGAGGGCACGGCGCAGAAGCCCGAGACGCGCCCCAACTACTTCAACAGCGTGCACGGCATCGCGGTCGACCCGGTCGAGCACCTGGTCTACGTCAACGACCGGAACAACCGCCGCATCCAGGTGTTCGACGAGAACGGCAAGTTCGTCCGCATGTGGAGCATTGGACAGCCGCCGTCGGACCTGCACCTGATCATCATGGACGGCTCGCGGAACATCTGGGGCGCCGACCGCGGCACCTCGAAGATGGTGAAGTGGGACCGTGAGGGCAACTTCCAGTACGCCTGGGGCACGTGGGGCGACTTCCCCGGCGGCATGTGGGGGGTGCACGGGCTCAGCATCGACTCGGAAGGGAACTTCTACGTGGCCGAAGTCGACAGCGGCCGCGTGCAGAAGTTCAAGCCGCGCGCCGGCGCGCGGTCGGAGTTCCTGCTGACGAAGCTGCCCGCGACGGCCAACGGGACGCGGTAAGAAAAATCCCAAATCCCAGATCCCAAACCCCAAATCAAAATTTGCGGGTTTGGGATTTTTGGGATTTGGCATTTGGATCTTGGGATTTGGGATTTATCCTGAATCCCTGCTCTATCTCCTCTTCTTCCTCTCGGGCATCAGCGGGCTGATCTACCAGGTCGTCTGGGTCCGCGTCTTCGGCAACGTCTTCGGCAACACCATCTATTCGGCCTCGGCCGTCGTCGCCGTGTTCATGCTCGGCCTCGGCGCGGGCAGCTATCTCGCCGGGCGGTGGTCGGATCGGCGATACGCCGCCAACCAGGAGCTGCCGCTGCGCGCCTACGGGTATTTCGAGCTGGCGATCGCGGCGATGGGCGCGGTTATCGCGGGCGTTCTTCCGCACCTCGATCGACTGTCCGTGCTCGTCACCTCGTATCGGCAGGATGCCAACGGCTGGTACGTGATCACCGCGGGCTCATACGCCGCGCGGACCGCCATCGCGCTGATCCTCCTCACCCCGATCACGCTGTTGATGGGCGGCACGCTGACCCTCCTGATCCGGTATCTCGTGCGCACCGACGTCGAAGCGCAGACGCGACGCATCGCGTTGCTCTATGCCGTGAACACGGCGGGCGCCGCCGCCGGATGCTTTCTCACCGACTTCGCCCTCGTGCCCGCGTGGGGCCTCTTCGCCACGCAACTCGTCGCCGTGGCACTCAACACGATCGCCGGCGTCGGCGCGATCGCGTTGAGCAAATCCCAAATCCCAAGCCCCAAGTCCCAAGCCCCAAATCTGAAATCGCAAACCTCAAAGAGATCCGGCAAGCGGACCCCGGATCCCGGATCGCGGATTCCGGACCCAGCGTCTCCGATCCCCGATCCCCGATCCCCGATCCCTGCCCGCAGCGCCGTCGCGCCTGTCGCCATCGCCCTAGCGCTGTCCGGCTTCGCCGGCCTCGGGATGGAAATCCTCTGGTTCCGCCACTTCTCGATCATGCTCGGCGCCTTCCGCGCCGTGTTCTCGCTGCTGCTGACGGTCATCCTCGTCGGCATCGGCATCGGCTCGTTCGCCTCGACCGCATTGCAGCAGCTTGCCGCGCCGAAGCCTTCGGCGAAGGCGGGGCGTGTCCGCAGTCCCGCGACGGCGCTCATCGCCACCCAGTCGCTGTTCGTCGCGTTCACCCTCGCCGGCATCTGGGCGGCGGACTCCGCCGCCATCGATCGCACAGTGTCGGCGGCGCTGCGCGAATTCGGTGCGGCGACCAACGTCGATCAACTGCTGGCTCCGGGCACGTTCAGCGAGATGTGGTTCAACCTGCGGCCGATGCTGTTCGAGGTCGGCGTGCCTGCGCTGCTGATCGGGTTCAGCTTTCCGCTCGGCAACGCCGTGGTTCAGCACGCGGAGCCGTCGGTCGGCCGCCGCGCCGGCGTGCTGTATCTCGCCAACACCGCGGGCGCGGTGGGCGGCAGCCTCGTCTCCGGCTTCGTGCTGCTGCCATGGCTGGGCCTGCAGGGGAGCACCACCGTCCTGATGATCGTCGCCGCCGCCGGACTCATCCCTCTGTACCTTGCCGCGCGGACGCCGGATCCCGGATCGCGGATCCCCGCCCGCTCCCTGATCCCTGCCGGTGCCGCGGCGGTTGCCATCGCGGCCTGGCTCCTGCTTCCCTCCGACTACATCAGCACGCGCGCGCTGCCGCAGCCCGAACAGAACGAGCGCGTCCTCGACCAGAGCGAAGGCGTCAACGAGATCGTCACCATCACCGAGACCTCCGGCAGGGGGAGGCGCCTGATGACGAACGGCCACGCGATGTCGGCCACCTGGCCGCTCTCCCAGCGCTACATGCGCGCGCTCGCGCACGTACCGCTGCTGATGATCGATAACCCGGCGCGCGCGCTCGTCATCGGGTTCGGCGTCGGCAACACGACCGCCGCCGCGACGCTCCATCCGTCGATGCAGCAGGTCGAGGTCGCCGACCTGTCGCGCAACGTCCTCGATCACGCGTCATGGTTCAGCGCCACCAACGGCGACGTCATCCACGATCGCCGCGTCTCGGTCTACGTCAACGACGGGCGCCATCATCTCCTGATGGGCGCGGGGGCGAGGAATTACGATCTCATCGCGCTCGAGCCGCCGCCGATCGGCTACGCCGGCGTCGCGTCGCTCTATTCCACGGAGTTCTATCAGCTGGCGCGCTCGCGGCTGAAGCCGGGCGGGTTCGTCAGCCAGTGGCTTCCGGCCTACCAGGTGCCGACGGCGACGACGCTGTCGATGATCAAGTCGTTCGTGGAGGTGTTTCCGCAGTCGGTGCTGCTCTCGGGCGCGGAGGCCGACCTCATTCTCATCGGCGGCAGCGAGCGGATAGAGGTCGATCCGAACCGGTTGTTCGCCGCGCTGTCGCAGCGTCCCGCCGTGCGCGCCGATCTCGCCAGGCTCGATCTCGGCACCCCGCGCGAGATCGTCGGCATGTTCGTCGGCTCGTCGCAGACGCTCGCCGCCGCGACGCGCGACGTCGTGCCGGTCACCGACGACCGGCCGGTGCAGGAGTTCGGCGTCCGCTCGCTGCTCAACCTCGGCGAGTCGGTCCCCGGCTCGGTCGTCGACTTGAGCCGCGTCGCCGAATGGTGCCCGGCCTGTTTCGACAACGGCATGCCCGTCCGCGCCGTCGAGGGGCTCGATCTCTATCTCGCGCTCCTGAACCGCGCGTACGGCGCCTCACCGGAGCAGGGCGCACGCATCCGCGCCGCCGCCGACACCGGCCGCCGCGTCGCGGGCAGCGCCTACCTCGGCGTCGTCGTCCCCGAGGAGGCCGGGGTCCACAACGATCTCGGGATTGCGTACGCCTCGCGCGGCCAGATGGACGCCGCCATCGCCGAATTCCGCCAGGCGCTCGCCCTCGATCCCGGCGCCGCGGCGACGCACTGGCACCTCGGCGCGGCGCTCGCCGAGCGCGGAGCGCTCGACGAAGCGATGGAGCATCTGCGCACTTCCGTGCAGCGCGACCCGACAAATCTTGAAGCGAAGCACGATCTTGAAACGGTGACCGCGCTGCGGCGGCAACGTCAAGCTCTCCCTTGACTTAGGGCCCCGCAGGCGCTAATTTCATTCGCTCCACACACAGCAATCCGGCGGGCACTTTCGATGAAGGAGTTTCCATGAATTGGGGTTTGGCAAGGCGGGTACTTGCGATCGGCGTCATTCTCCTGCTCCCTGTCGCGGCGTTCGCACAGGAAGCGGTACTGACCGGCACCGTCACTGATTCGACGGGCGCAGTTCTGCCGGGTGTCACCGTAACCGCTTCGAACGAGGCGACGGGCAATACGTTTGTCGGCGTCACCGACGAGCGCGGGATCTACCGCATCCCTGTGCGAATCGGCAATTACAAGGTCACGAGCGAGTTGCAGGGATTCGCGACCGCCATGCGGGCCGACGTTCAGTTGCTCGTCGGCCAGACCGCGACGCTGAACCTGCAGATGGCACCGTCGACCGTCCAGGAAACCGTCACGGTCACCGGCGAAGCGCCGCTCATCGACCTCAAGAACTCATCGCTTGGCGGCAACATCGACGCGCGCCAGGTGCAGGAGCTGCCGGTCAACGGCCGCAACTGGATGGCGCTGGCGCTGCTGGCGCCCGGCAGCCGCACGCAGGCGGGCGCCACCGGCACCGCCGCGCAGATCCCGCTGCCCGATCGGAACGGCGGCGAGGCGCGCGAGTTCCAGCTGAACGTCGACGGCCAGCAGGTCTCGGCCGACATCGGCACTGGCGGCCAGGCGAAGTTCAGCCAGGACTCGATCGCCGAGTTCCAGTTCGTCGCCAACCGGTTCGACGCGACGATGGGCCGCTCGACCGGCGTCCAGGTGAACGCCATCACGAAGTCCGGCAGCAACCAGGTGTCGGGCCTCTTCCGCGGCAACTTCCGCGACAGCAGGTTCAACGCGGAGAACCCCGTTCTCCACGTCGTCGAGCCCGTGAAGAACCAGCAGTACAGCACCACGCTCGGCGGCCCGATCGTGAAGGACAAGCTGCACTACTTCGCCAACTACGAGTACGAGCGCGAGCCGCGCACCAGCATCTTCAACTCGCCGTACCCGGCGTTCAACGTCAACCTCACCGGCAAGAACACGCAGAAGAAGGGCGGCGTCCGGCTCGACTACCAGCTGTCGTCCCAGACGCGGTTGATGGGCAAGTTCTCGCGCGCGGTGATCTTCGAGCCGTTCGGCGCCGGCAACACCGGCTTCTCGGGCTCGACGGGCACCAACCGCGAATACAACCGCGAGTCGCTCGGCCAGCTGACCCAGGTGCTGAGCAACCGCGCGGTCAACGAGGTGAAGGTCGGCCAGGCGGTGTTCGGCCTCGCGAACGAGAACCTCACGCACTGGTCGAACCACTGGCAGAAGGTCAACGGCATCACCATCGGGTCGCCGCGCATCGCGTTCACCGGCTTCTCGATTGCGCCGAACCAGAACTACCCGCGCCACCAGGACCAGTGGGTGTGGAACGCGCGTGACGACTTCACGTATTCGTACGACGCCGGCGGCCGTCACGACCTCCGCCTGGGCGGCGAGTTCCTGAACCGTCATCAGATCCAGGCCAACTGCCGTCAGTGCAGCGGCGACATGCGCGCGACCGCGCTGCCGCTTCCGTCGGCCGCCGTGCTGCAGTCGTGGTTCCCGGATCCGTTCAACGTGGACACGTGGAACCTCGCGGCCGTCTCGCCGTGGGTGACGACCTACTCCATCGGCGTCGGCGACTTCAACGTGCACCTCTACTCGAAGAAGGTCGCGAGCTGGTTCCAGGACGACTGGGCGATCAGCAACCGGCTGACGCTGAACCTCGGCCTGCGCTACGACCTCGAGCTCGGCGCGTTCGCCAACGACGTCGAAGTGCAGCCGTTCCAGCAGGCGGGCCGTCCGGCCGACAAGACGAACTTCCAGCCGCGCGTCGGCTTCAACTTCAAGGTGAACGATTCGACCGCGCTGCGCGGCGGGTCGGGCCTCTACTACGGCGACGCGCTCGGCGCCGACCAGTCGTTCGCGACGGGCAACCGGCAGGTGGTGGTCATCCAGTACACCAACGACGGACGTCCCGACTTCGCGGCCAACCCGACCGGCGGACAGCCGCTGCCGACCTTCGAGCAGGCGCAGGCGCGTCTCTGCTCGGGCAACCCGGCGGTGTTCAACGCGTGGAAGGCGACCAACTACGCGGGCGCCGCGCCGTGCCTGACGCGCGACCTGCAGGAGTTCGTCGGCCTGCCGAAGTACGTGCACCTGCCGCGGACGTTTCAGTCCTCCATCGGCATTCAGCACCAGATGGGCTCTGTGACCGCCTTCACGGCCGACTACGTCTACAGCAAGGGCGACCATGAAAAGGACGTCGTCGACAACATCAACCTGACGTTCAACCCGGCGACGGGCGCGAACTTCCCGTTCGCGAACCGCGCGACGCGGCCCTACCCCGACTGGGGCGTCGTCTCGATGAACACGCACCTCGGCCGCTCGGAGTACCACGCGCTGCAGACCTCGCTCACCAAGCGCTTCAGCAACCGCTGGCAGGGCTCGGCGACCTACACGCTGTCGCGGCTCTACAACGCGGACACGCACCCGTTCAGCGGGCTGGAACCGGTACCCTTCGACACCGCCAGGGATCTTGGCGGCGAGTGGGGCATTTCGGCCGACGACCAGCGCCATCGCCTGGTGATGAACGGCATCTGGCAGGTCGGCGGTGGCTTCCAGGTGAGCGCGCTGCACTTCTTCGCCGCCGGCATACGTCTGCCGCACACCTACGGCGGCGACGTGCGCGGCACCGGCGCGAACTTCAGCCAGCGCCTGCGTCCGGACGGCTCGATCGTTCCGCGTAACGATCTGCTCGCGCCGCCGCAGAACCGCACCGACCTCCGGCTGCAGCAGCGGATTCCGCTCGGCGGCCGCGTGGCCGTCGACGGCATCGCGGAGGTGTTCAACGTGTTCAACCGTCCGAACTGGGGCATCGGCACGCAGGAGAGCACGCCGAGCCAGTTCCTCCAGCACACGTCGGCGCAGGTGCGGACGGCGCAGTTCGGCTTCCGGCTGACTTTCTAACGCAGGTCAACGTCCAGTCTCCAACTTCCAACTCCCAAGGCGCCCTTCGGGGAACCTTGGGAGTTGTTTTTTTGGGAGTTGGGAGTTGGGAGTTTTCCGCGTTCCCCGTATAGAATTCCCCGTTTCTCCACCTCACAGCAAAGGACTCCGCATGGCTGCCACCCGCGCCACCGCCGCGCCGTTCGCCGCGACTCGGACGCCGCTCAATTCGAATCAGATCAAGGGCTTCTGGGCGGCCTGGGGCGGCTGGTGCCTCGACGGCATGGACGCGTTCATCTACTCGCTGGTGCTCGTGCCCGCGCTGACCGAGCTGCTGCCGAAATCGGGCATCGCCGCGACGCCGGGCAACATCGGCTACTACGGCAGCATCCTGTTCGCGCTCTTCCTTGCCGGCTGGGGCATGTCGATGGTGTGGGGGCCGATCGCCGATCGCTTCGGGCGCGTCAAGGCGCTGATGATGACGATCCTGATGTACTCGGTTTTCACCCTGGCCTGCGGCCTCGCGCAGAACGTGTGGCAGCTGGCGATCCTGCGCGTCTTCTGCGGCATCGGCCTCGGCGGTGAGCAGCCGATCGGCGGCACCTTCATCGCGGAGGAATGGCCCGAGGATCGCCGGAAGATGGGCGCCGGCTACATGCATACCGGCTACTACTTCGGCTTCTTTCTCGCGGCGCTGGCCAACTTCGTGATCGGCGCCAACTACGGGTGGCGGTGGATGTTCGTGCTCGGCGGCACGCCCGCGCTGCTGGTCGGCTGGATCCAGAGCGGGGTCCACGAGTCGGCGGCGTGGAGGGCGAAGTTCGAGAACCCGGCGGCGCGGCCGCGCATGCGCGACTCGTTCGCGGCGCTCTTCAGCCCGCGTTTCTCGAAGCGGACGATCACCATGTCGCTGCTGTTCACGGTGTCGATCATCGGCTTGTGGGCCGGGTCGATCTACGTGCCGACCGCGGTCACGCAGATCGCCCTTCGCGAAGGGCGTAGCGCGGCCGAAGCGGCGCGTCTGGCGTCGTATGCGGGCGCGGTGCTCGCGATCGGCACCATCATCGGCTGCCTGCTCGCGCCCGTGGCGGCCGAAGCCGTCGGGCGCCGCGCCGCCATGGCCGGCTATTTCGTCCTCATGTTCATCGGCATCGCCTTCGGCTTCGGCAGCGTGTTCTACATGCAGAACGCGCTGACGCCGTTCTTCGTCCTCATCTTCGTCCTCGGCCTCGGCGGCGCGAACTTCGCGCTCTACACCCTCTGGATCCCGGAGCAGTTCACGACCGAGTGCCGCGGGAGCGCCATCGGCTTCACCAGCTCGATCGGACGCTTCGCCGGCGTGGCGATGGTGTTCCTCGTCGGCGCCGGCATCCAGCGCTACGGCTCGCTCGGCGTGCCGGTGGCCCTGACCGCCGCGGCGTTCGTCCTCGGCCTGTTCGTGCTGCCCGCGTCGAAGGAGACGCGTGGCGAACCGCTCCCGGTCTAGACCGTTGCCCGATCCAGTTCTCGAGCTCCGGGATGCGACCGTCGTCAAGAACGAACGCCGCATCCTCGATAGCCTCACGCTCACCATCTCCGCCGGCGAGCACACCGCGATCATCGGGCCCAACGGCGCCGGCAAGTCGGCGCTCGTCAGCCTGCTCACGCACGACGATCGGCCGCTGCGTCACGAGGACGGATCGCCGTCTGTGCTCGTCTTCGGCCAGGGCCGGTGGAACGTCTTCGATCTGAAATCGCAGCTCGGCATCGTCTCCGCCGACCTGCACCATCGCTTCGTGCTGGGGAACAACGAGGGACGCGTCACGGCGGATGCCGCGGTGCTGTCGGGATTCCTGGCGACGCAGGGCATCCTGCGCTACGGCGCGGTGACGCAGGAGATGCGGGCGCGCGCCACGGAGGCGTTGACCCGCATGGGCGTCGCGCACCTGGCGAAGCGGCGGCTCGACGAAATGTCGACCGGCGAGGCGCGGCGGGTGCTGCTGGCGCGCGCGCTCGTCACGGCGCCGCGCGCGCTGATCCTCGACGAGCCGACGACCGGGCTCGACCTCGTGGCGCGCCACGACTTCACCGAGCGCGTGCGGCAGGTCGCGCGCGCCGGTACGACGCTCATCCTGATCACGCACCACATCGAGGAGATCGTCCCCGAGATCCAGCGCATCGTCCTCGTCGGCGAGGGACGCATCGCCGCCTCGGGGCCGAAGCGCGATATCCTCACCTCGGCGCGCATCAGCACGCTGTTCAACGCGCCGATTGCGCTCGAGGAGGACGATGGCTACTTCTACGCGAGGCCGACGCTCACCACGAAGCGCTAAGGCCCGAGGCAAGACGAAGCGCGAGACCGTCGGCGTCATCGGCCTCGGCATCATGGGGTCGGCGATGTCGGCGAACCTCGTTCGCGCCGGCTTTCGCGTCGTCGGCTACGACCCGGTGCCGGAAGCGGGCCGTCGGCTGAAGCGCGCCGGCGGCACGCCGCTGCAGGACGCGCGCGGCGTGGCGGATGCGGCCGCGACCATCATCACGTCGCTGCCATCCGCCTCGGCGCTGATCCAGGTGGCAAGCGAGCTCGCGCAGTTCGGCCGCAAGGTCATCGTCATCGAGACGAGCACGCTGCCCATCGACGTCAAGGAACAGGCGCGCGCGGCGCTGGCCAGGCGCGGTGCCATCCTGCTCGATTGCCCGCTCAGCGGCACGGGTGCGCAGGCGCGGACAAAGGACATCGCGGTGTATGCGAGCGGCGACAACGCGACGTACCGCGCGGTCGTGCCGGTGCTCGAGGCCTTCTCGCGGGTGAATTACTACGTCGGGCCGTTCGGCAACGGGTCGAAGATGAAGTTCGCGGCCAACCTGCTGGTCGCCATTCACAACGTCGCCGGCGCCGAGGCGATGGTGCTGGCGATGAAGTCGGGCCTCGATCCGGCGCTGGCGTACAAGGTGCTCACCGACGGCGCCGGCAACTCGCGCATGTTCCAGGTGCGCGGGCCGATGATGGTGAAGGGCGACTATTCGTCCGACGTGACGATGAAGCTGTCGGTGTGGCAGAAGGACATGCACGTCATCGCCGAGTTCGCGAAGGCCAATGGGTGTCCGACGCCGTTGTTTTCGGCGACGGCGCCGCTCTACATCGCGGCAACGGCCTCCGACCCCACCGAGGACACCGGCGCGGTCTGCGCCGTCATCGAGAAGATGGCAAACTACCGGCGGAAGCGGCGGTAACGGGCCGGGAGCCGGGATCCGGGATCCGGGATCCGCAGGGATCAGGGATCAGGAATGACGGACGTAGCGGCGGACCTTCAGGTCCGCCGGCCGCGGTCGGCGCGTGCCCTCCGCGTCGCTTCTCCGCGTGGCGAAAGCGCTGCGCGCGCCGGGGCGATCCGCGGGACGCCAGGGTCGCCGCCCTTCCTTCGCTCATTGACGCCGGCAACGAGCTGCGATTCATCCGGCGGCTCAACCTGGCTCGACTCCCTCAGCGTGCTCACGCTTGGCGGATTCAGGCCGCCAGCGCTCCGACGCTCCGCTTCACGCATGCGCCGACCGCCGATAGCGTCGCGCATCCCGCCATCTACCGATCGCGTCGAGATCGTGGTAACGTCCGCGCCGCCATGTTTCGAATCAACTGCTTCGCTATCGTTGCAGCTCTGGTCCTGTTCGCGTGCGTCGCGTCCGCGCAGGACATGCGGCCCGCCGAGCAGGTCTACAAGAACATCAAGGTGATGACCGGCGTCCCGGCGAGCCAGATCGTCGAGGGGATGCACGTCATCAAGGCGGCGCTCGGGGTGACGTGCGAGCACTGCCACATCCAGGGACAGATGGACCGTGACGACCTCCCGGCGAAGAACAAGGCGCGCGCGATGTACCTGATGATGACCGAGATCAATCGCGCGAACTTCGGCGGCAGGCAGCTGGTGACCTGCGTGACGTGCCACCGGGGTCACGCGACTCCCGCCAACGTCCCCGAGCTGCCGTCGCCGAGCATCACGGAGGAGACCGAGTCGAGGCCCCAGCTGCCGACCGTCGACGAAATCCTGGCGAAATACATCACGGCACTGGGCGGCGAGCAGGCGATGCGCAAGGTGACGACGCGCGTGATCACGGCGACGCAGGAAGTGCCGACCGGTCCGGGAGGCACGATCCCGGTGCCCTCGAAGCTCGAACGGTCGCTCAAGGCGCCGAATCTCGTGCTCGACGTCTACGTGACGGACAAGTTCACGATCGCGGACGGCTTCGACGGCAGCGCCGAGTGGACGAAGGGGCAGAACGGCGCCGTCAATGCCCTCACGCCGGACGGGATCGACGGCGAGCGCGCGAGGCGCGCCGCCGCGTTTTACGAACCTCTCACGCTGAAGGCGCAGTATCAGACGATGAGGGTCGACGGCATCGAGCAGGTCAACGGCCACGACACCTACGTCGTCACCGGCGTGCCGGCGGCGAACACGCCCGAGAAGCTGTACTTCGATACACAGACGGGACTGCTGCTCCGCAAGTCGACCTACATCGACGCGATGTCCGGGCGCAGTCCGTATCAGGTGGATTTCGACGACTATCGGAACACGGACAGCGGCGTGAAGATTCCGTTCGTCGTCCGCATGCTGCCGGCGGGGCCGCGAATGGAGTTGTCATCGCGCGCCACGTTCCGCATCACGAGCGTGAAGGACAACGTGCCGATCGATGACGCGAAGTTCACGAAGCCGTTGCCCACCCCACAGCCACCGCGGCCGTAGAGGTAGAGGCCCCCGTAGACGTAGAGGCCCCCGTAGACGTAGAGGCGGACCTTCAGGTCCGCCTTCCGACGCAGGTGTCTACCTCAGGTCGGCCTGCGCCGGGAGCGGTCGCCGCATGCGTTCCGCGTCGCTTCTCCGCGTGCCGAACGCGCTGCGCGCGTCGATGGCGGCCGCTGGCCGCCAGGGTCGCCACGGGCTGGGCGCTACGCGCCCGTGAGTACTCGTCGCTGCCAGCTACTCGTCGCGCGGCTCAACCTGGCTTGCATCCCTCGACGTGCTCGCGCGTTGCGGCTTCAGATCGGCAGCGCTCCGACGCTCCGCGTCACGCATGCGCCGACCGCGAGACCGGCCAGAGGGGCGACCTTTCCACCTGCCTGTCCGCACCGAAGGCCAGCGCGCGCCGACGCCTGAAGCCCGCAGCCCGCGGCGGCAAGCCCGCAGCCGAGCCCGTTTTATTGACACCATCCGTTCGGCACTACTAGACTCGGCGCGCTGGGGTTGTCGTTCGCCCCAAGGAGATTGGAAATGACCCGAAAACTGATGTTCGTGCTCGGTCTCATTGCGGTTCTCGTGATTGGCGTCGGCCCGGCGATGGCGCACCACGGCGGCGCGGCATTCGACCAGGCCAAGATGCAGACCTTGACGGGCACGCTCACGCAGATGGATTTCGTCAACCCGCACGTCGTCGTCTGGTTCGACGTGAAGAATGCGGACGGGACGACGACGAAGTGGTCGGGATGGCTGACCGCCCCCAACAAGCTGCAGCGCGCCGGCTGGAGCAAGAACACGCTCAGGCCGGGCGACATGCTCACGGTCGTCGGCAATCAGCAGAAAAACGGCAGCCCGGTGCTTCAGATCCGGAAGATTGCCGGACCCGAGGGCGACCTGCCGACCTTCGAGCAGTAAACGAGCAGTCAAGAGGAGATGCAGATGCGCACGCGCGTAATCGCCCCCACGCTCGCGACGGCTGTAACGTTCGTGCTGGCCGCGTCCGCCACGCTCCTTTCCCAGGGCGCGCCGGCCGGGCAGGGCGCTCGCGGTGGCGGCGCGCGGGGCGGCGCACCGGCGGCCGCTGCCCCCTCGGCCCCCGCGCCAGCGAAAGACCTGACCGGCGTCTGGATGATGCGCAACCCGCCGGGCAAGAACGGTCCCTGGACCAACTTCACCTACACCGATCCGATGAAGGCGCCGCCGGCCATGACCGAGTGGGGACAGGCGCAGTTCAAGCTCGCCAAAGACTCCAACGGCGGCAACTACACGCTCGACGAGACGAACGACCCGGTGCTGACCAAGTGCTACCCGCCCGGCGTCCCGCGCGTGTACTTCCATCCATATCCGTTCGAAGTGATCCAGACCCCGAAGCAGACGCTGCTGGTGTACGAGTACGATCATTGGATGCGACGCGTCCACACGGACGGCCGCACGCTGCCGACCGATCCGGATCAGCTGTGGATGGGCACGTCGGTCGGCCGGTGGGTCGACGATCACAACTTCCAGGTGGAGACGATCGGCTTCAACGAGAAGACCTGGCTCGATCGCCTCGGCCACGCGCACAGCGATCAGCTGAAGGTGACGGAGAACTTCCGCCGCATCGACAGCAATCACCTCGAGCTCGACATCAAGATGGAAGATCCGAAGGCGCTCGCCCGCCCGTGGACGACGACGTTCTATTACGAGAACCGTCCGCAGTGGGAGCTGGGCGAGATCTCGTGCTCGGGCGACTATCTCGACTGGACGCAGGTCGAGAAGGGTGGACGGGAATACAAGAGATAGCTCGCAGCGGGCAGCAGGCAGCGGGCAGTTGGTTCAGGCTGCCTGCTGCGAACTGCCTGCGCCTGCCAGCTGCCCGCTAGGCTTTCAGGCGCGGCAGCAGGCGAAGCGCGTTGTCCCGTTCCACCGCGCGCAGCTCCGCGTCGGTAAATCCGCCGTTCTCTTTCAACCCTTTCGCGACAATCGCCGCCGACCCGCCGCCGAGCGGGAAGTCGGTGCCGAAGAGGATCTGCGAGGTCGGCACGAACTTCCTGAACGAGGGCATCGTGTACGGGTTGAACGCCTGCGCGGTGTCGTAATAGAACTTCTGCAGCTCGAACACCACGCCCTTCGGCAGCTTGTCCCCGCCGGCGCCGTTCAGGCGGCTGGTGATGTAGGGGACGGTGCCGCCGCCGTGCGACCAGATGAACCTGATGTCGGGAAACTGCGCGACGGCTCCAGTCTGCAGCAGGCTGAGGATCGTCCGCGTGGTGTCGAAGACGAACTCCACGCCGCGGTTCTGCGCGTCGGTCAGCGTGGCCTGCACGCCGCACGCGGCGCAGTACGGATGGCAGTAGACGACGCCCTTGCGCCGGTTCATCTCCTGCAGCAGCGGCGTGAACGCGGGGTTGCCGAGGTACTTGCCGTCGTAGCTTGACAGCACGCCGATGCCGTCGGCCTTCAGCGTGTCGAGCGCGTACTCCATCTCCTTCAACGACCCGTCGACGTCGGGCAGCGGCAGCACGGCAAACAGGCCGAATCGCCCCGGGTAGTCGCGTACGACCTTCGCGCCGGCCTCGTTGCACTCGCGCGCGAGCGCGCGCGCGGCCATGTTGTCGCCGAAGTGCACGCCCGGATCGCTGATCGAGATGATCGACGTCGCGACGCCGCCTTCCTCCATCTCCGCCAGCATCTTTGCCGGCGACCAGTCCTTCAGCGTCGCCTGCTGGACGCCATGTGCCGTGGCGAGGTCGTAGAGCTTCGGCACGGTGAAGTGCGCGTGCGTGTCGATGCGGAACAGCCGCCCGGCCGCCGCTCCCTGAGCGGCGACGCCCCGGCCGAACGCGGGGGCGAGTGCCGCCGCGCCAGCCGCGCCAAGACCTGCAAGAAATTCCCGTCTGCCGACTGCCATTGAAAGCCCCTTGTCCCTGACAGGCGGACCTGAAGGTCCGCCTCTACGTTCGACGTGAGGTCCGCCTCTACGTTCGACGTGACGTCCGCCTCTACGTTCGACTGCCGACTGCCCACTGCTGACTGCTGTGCGGGCACGAGAATAAGCGTGTTCCCGCGTCCATTGACAGTGTTTTCTCCCAACCGCTAGACTCCGCGCCACCATGCGAATTCCGCTCCGGTACGCCCGGATGTTCGGGCTCGTCATCGGTGTCTTCTCGCCTAAGGCGGACTGAAGATCCGCCTCTACGCGACGAGGACGAAGACCAAGAGGTAGGGGCAATAACGGGAGGTCAAATGGGCCGTTTCCTTCGGGAGGTTTCTTTCGGGGCGCTGGCACTTCTTCTCACCGCTGCGGCGGCGTCGGCGCAGTTGTCGACGGCGGAGCTGAGCGGACGTGTGACGGACACGAGCGGCGCGGTGCTGCCCGGTGTCACCGTGACGATGACCCAGACCGACACGCAGGCGACCAGGACCGCGATTACCGACGCGGACGGCACCTACGTCATCTCGAACCTCCCGACCGGTCCGTACCGGCTCGAGGTCTCGCTCCAGGGCTTCCGCAGCTACGTGCAGAACGGCATCGTGCTGCAGGTCGGCGCCACGCCGACCATCAACGTGCCGCTCGAGCTCGGCAACGTCGCCGAGACGATCACGGTTGAAGGCGCGGCGCCGCTCATCGACGTCAAGAGCTCCGGCATCAAGGATGTCGTCGAGAACGAGCGCATCGTGGAGCTGCCGCTGCAGGGCAGGCAGGTCACGGACCTGATCGTGCTCGCCGGCGGCGCGGTCAACACCGGCAGCCCGAACAGCCGCAATTTCGGCGGCTGCGACTCGTGCGGCGGCAAGGCGGTCAACATCGCCGTGGCCGGCGGGCTGAACTTCGGCGTCGCCTACCTCCTCGACGGCGCGATGCACAACGACCCGCAGAACAACGCCAACCTGCCGCTGCCGTTCCCCGACGCGCTGCAGGAGTTCAGCGTCGCCACGAGCGGCCTCTCCGCGCAGAACGGCATGCACTCCGGCGCGTCGGTCAACGCCATCACGAAGTCGGGCACCAACAACCTGCATGGCAACGCGTTCGAGTTCCTGCGCGACCATCGCTTCAACGCGACCAACCCGTTTGCGGCGATCAACCCGGCGACCGGCAAGCGCCGCGACGACGGGCTGCTGCGCAACCAGTTCGGCGGCACGATGGGCGGACCGATCGTGCAGAACAAGCTGTTCTTCTTCGGCGCCTACCAGGGGACGGCGACGCGGCAGACGCCCGCGGCCAACATCGCCTTCGTGCCGACGGCGGCGATGCTCGCCGGCGACTTCACGGCGTTCGCGTCGCCCGCCTGCAACGGCGGGCGGCAGGTGACGCTGCGCGCGCCATTCGTCAACAACCAGATCGCCCCGTCGGCGTTCAGCCCCGCGGCGCTGAACCTCGCCCGGCGGCTGCCGAAGACGACGGACCCGTGCGGCCAGGTCACCTACGGCACGAAGGACGACAACAACGAGGGGCAGGCGGTCGGCAAGGTCGACTACCAGCTCACGACGAACCATGCGATGTTCGGCCGCTACATGGCCACCTTCTTCAAGCAGCAGGCGGCCTTCGCCAAGGACCCCGACAACGTGCTGGTCACCAACGACCCCGGGACCGACAACCTGGCGCAGTCGTTCACCTTCGGCGACACGATGATCCTCTCCTCGAGCACGGTGAACTCCCTGCGCGTGGCGTTCAACCGCACGGCGGTGCACCGCTACCAGGCGCCGTTCTTCTCGCCGAAGGACCTCGGCTCCAACGTCTATTCGTACAACCCGGGCGAGATGGTGATGGTCGTCACCAACGCCTTCAACATCTCCGCCGGCACCGCGACCAAGGGAATCTTCTCGACCAACACCTACCAGCTCAATGACGACTACTCGACGGTGAAGGGTGCGCACCAGCTCTCCCTCGGCGCCGATGTCGCCTACTGGAAGTACGCGGGCGAATCGCACGCGCGGTCGGGCGGCAACTGGACGATCAGCGGCCAGATCACCGGCGCCAGCCTCGCGGACTTCCTCATCGGGCGCGTGACCACGCTCGAGCACGGCGGGCCGGCCATCATCCCGGTCGATCAGAAGTACGTCGGCCTTTACGCACAGGACACGTGGAGGGCGACGGCGCGCGTGACGGTGAACGGCGGCCTCCGCTGGGAGCCGTACTTCGGGCAGCAGGTGGAGAACGGCGCGCTGTCCATCTTCAGCCTGGACAACTGGCGCAGCGGCGTGAAGAGTACCGTCTACAAGAACGCCCCCGCCGGGTTCTTGTGGCCGGGCGACCCGGGCTTCCCGAAAGGGAATACGGGACTCTACCCGCAGTGGTTGAACCTGTCGCCGCGCATCGGCCTGGCGTGGGATGTGAGCGGCGACGGCCGCCTCGCCGTCCGCACCTCTTACGGCATCGCCTACGACTTCCCGAGCGCCGACTACCACAACATCAACGCCTCGGCGCCGCCGTTCGGCAACCGGTCGCTGCTGCAGGATCCTCCGGGACTGTTCGACGACCCGTACCGGACCTACGGCGGCGACCCGCATCCGATCGTCACCAACGCCGACACGCGCTTCGTCAACTACGGCTCGTACGGCGTCGTCGATCCGCACATCAACTCGCCGCGCGCGCAATCGTGGAACGTCACCGTCGAGAAGCAGCTGGGGACGATCTGGGGGGTCTCGGCCAGCTATCTGGGCAGCCACACGGACCGCATCTGGGGGCAGGTCGCGCTCAACCCGGGCGAGTTCCTCGGCAACGCCCCGTGCACGCTGAACGGCGTGTCGTACGCGAACTGCACCGTGCCGGCCAACCTCGATCAGCGCCGCGTCCTGCACGATCCGCTGATCGGCGTGCTCGATCTGCACACCGACGTCGGCGTGCAGAACTACCGCGGCATGAAGCTGTCGCTGCGTCGGCGTGAAGCCAACGGGTTGAGCCTGAACGCGAACTACACGCTGTCGCGCTGCGTCGGCAACACGGCGACCGGCACCTTCCCGCAATTGAGCACCGGCTACGTCAAGCCCGACGATCCGTCGTTCGACTACGGGCACTGCTCGCAGGACCGGACGCACATCGGCATCATCACCGTCGGCTACGTCACGCCGCGCTTCAACGGCCGCACGGCGCGTCTCGTCGCCTCGAACTGGCGGCTCTCGGGCATCTACAACGCCGCGTCCGGCCCATGGCTGAACATCACGACCGGGCAGGACAATTCGGGCAACGGCCTCAACGCGCAGCGCCCGAACCAGGTGTCCGACGATGTCTACGGCGCCAGGACGGTGACCGCCTACTTGAACAAGGCGGCGTTCGCGCAGCCGGCGCCCGGCACCTTTGGCAACCTGCCCATCAACGCCATCAAGGGACCCGGCCGGTGGAGCATCGACATGGCGCTGTCGCGGACGGTGAACCTGGCGAGCACGCAGAACGTCGAGCTGCGGCTCGAGGCGTTCAACGTCACCAACAACTTCAATTGGGATATTCCGGCGACGAACCTGAACCTGGGGACGTTCGGCCGCATTACGAGACTGGCGCCGGGGACGACGCCGCGGATCCTGCAGTTCGGCGTGAAGTACGGCTTCTGATCGAGAACCACGAAGGACACGAAGGACACGAAGGAATTCTTTGATCTTCGCGTTCGTCGCGCCCTTCGTGGTTCGCCACGCCGATCTTGCACTGGCGAGCTTTCCGGGGCGACAATGAGCCGCCGGCGTGCGCACCGCCGGTTTTCGGAGGAATCGGGATGAGAACGAAACTCGGGCTTTTGTCCGCCATTGTCAGCCTCGTTGTCGGCTCGGGCGCCGCGTTCGCGCACCATTCGTTCAGCACGGAGTACGACGGCTCGAAGACGTTCAACATCAAGGGGACGGTGTCGAAGGTCGAGTGGACCAACCCGCACGCCCGCTTCTATGTCGACGTCAAGGACGAGAGCGGCAAGGTCGTGACGTGGAACATGGAGCTGGCGAGCCCGAGCGCGCTCGCGCGCAACGGCTGGACGAGCAGGACGCTGAAGGTTGGCGACGAGATCACGGTCACCGGCTACGCCGCCAAGGTTGCGGCCTACCGCGGCGATGCGCGGTCGGTCATCACGGCGGACGGACGGTCGCTCTTCGGCGGCGCGTCGGATGACGGCCGCCCCGAGGGCGGTCAGCCCCAGTAATCGTCGGAGGTCACCTGTGCGACAGATTGTCGGTTTCCTCGGCGCGCTGGCGATGGTGCTGCCGCTCGCCGTCTACGCGCAGCAGGGGCAGGGACGCGGCGGCGGCGCGGCCCGCGGCGGCGGCGCCGGCCGCGAGGGGCAGGGACCGCTCGGCACGATCGGCGCGCTCGGCCAGGAAGTGAAGCGCCCGCCCGTACGCAACGAGCCCGCGCCGCGGCTGCCCGATGGCACCGTCAGCTTCGACGGGCTCTGGGTCGGGGGCGGCCCCGTCAACGACATCGCGCAGGGGCTGCCGAAGGGCGAGACGATACCGTTGCTGCCGGCGGCGGTGAAGCTGATGGAGTACCGCGCGCAGCACGAGACCGACGATCCGCACCTCTGGTGCATGCCGATGGGGGTGCCGCGCTCGACGCCGTACCCGTTCCGGTGGGTGCAGGACATCACCGGCAGCGCGGCGTCGCCGCACCTCTTCATCATTCACGAAGGGAACATCCACAGCTACCGGCAGATCTTCATGGACGGCCGCAAGCATCCGGCGGAGCTCGACCCGACGTGGTTCGGCCATTCCATCGGGCGGTGGGAGAACAAGGACACGCTGGTCATCGACACCGTCGGCTTCAACGACAAGTTCTGGTTCGACCGCAAGGGGACGCCGCACAGCGAGCAGCTCCACACGATCGAGCGGTGGACGCGCCCGACCATGGGGACGCTGGTCAACACGGTGACCATCGAGGACCCGATGTACTACTCGAAGCCGTTCACCGTGTCGTTCACGGCGCGGCTGCAGGCGCCCGGCGACGAAATCATGGAATACATCTGCCAGGAGAACAATCAGTACGGCACGGCCGGCGGGCACGAGAACCCGTTCTTCGGCAAATGAGACGCCCCTTTCTCGCCGCCGTGACCATTGCGGCGGCGTCGCTCGTCACTGTGTCGGCGCAAACGACGCAGGACCGTCCCGTGATGACGCAGGACGTGTTCAAGAGCGTCACCGTTCTGCGCGACATCCCGATCGATACCTTCTTCGACGCGATGGGGATGTTCGCCAACGCGATGGGGAACGACTGCACGTTCTGCCACGTGCCGGCGGCGGCGCTCGACCGCGCGAAGTTCGCCGAGGTCACGCCGCGCATGCAGCGCGCGCGCGGCATGATCGCCATGATGCAGGCGATCAACAAGGGCTACTTCGCCGGCGCCCCGCGCGTCACCTGCTTCACCTGCCATCACGGCAACCAGAGCCCGCGCAGCGACCCGAACATCGCGCTGCAGTACAGCACGCCGGAAGAAGACCCGAACGCGCGCGACTTCGCCACCGACGCCACGCTCAACGCGGACGCGATGTTCGACAAGCACCTGCAGGCCATCGGCGGCGCCGACCGCCTGGCCAGGCTCACGAGCTTTACGGCGAAAGGGACCTACGCCGGCTTCGACACGCTCTTCGAGAAGGTGCCCGTCGACATCTTCGCGAAGGCGCCGAACCAGTACTCGACCATCGTCCACATGACGGCGGGCAACAGCGTGCGGACGTTCAACGGCAGCAGCGGCTGGATGGCGGGCCCCGACACGCCGGTGCCGCTCGTCACGCTGAGCGCGGGGAACCTGGATCGCGCGCGCCTCGAGGCGCTCGTCGCGTTCCCGGCCGGCCTGCGCCGGGCGTTTCCGCACTGGCGCCTCGGGCGTGCCGTCATCAACGACGAGGAAGTGACCATCGTCCAGGGGATCGACGACGACCGGCAGCCGCTGGCCAATTTCTATTTCGCCCCCTCGGGACTGCTCGTCCGCATGGTGCGCTGGACGCTGACGCCGGTGGGCTTCGTCCCGACGCAGATCGACTACTCCGATTTCCGCGACGTCGCCGGCGTGAAGATCCCGTTCCACCGCACCGTCAGCCAGACGTTCATGCAGATGACCGTGGAGCTCACCGACGTGCAGCCGAACGTGGCAGTCGACGCGGCGAGGTTCGCGCGGCCGGCTCCGGCACCGCGTCCGGCCGGCTGACGGCGCCGCCGCGCCCGCTGATCCCCCGGTTCGTCATCCGTTCCTCTTTCTGAAGAGAGGTTTCCGATGAAGACACTCAGACTTGCGGGCCTCGCCGCCATGACGATGGGTGTGCTCCTGACGGCAGCGCCCTCGTCTGCCCATCACTCCTTCGCCGCGGAATTCGACGCCTCGAAGTGCCGCGACTTCTCCGGCACGCTGACGAAGGTCGAATGGACGAACCCGCACGGCTTCTTCCATGTCGACATCAAGGACCCCGACGGCACCGTCCACAACTGGTCGTTCCAGACCTACGCGCTCATCACGCTGAGACGGGCGGGGACGTCGCTGCAGCTGTTCAAGGACAACATCGGCAAGGAAGTGTGGGTGAGGGGCTGCACGGCGAAGAACGGCAAGGAACATTACGCCGCCGCGGGAACGCTCAAGTTCGCCTCCGACGGCGTGGTGCGGCAGATGGGACAACTGCAGGACTAGCGTCAGGGGTGCTGACCATGACTTCCCGACTCCGTCTTGCCGGCGCGTGCGTCGCGGTGATGGTGCTGCTCGCCGCGTGGCACGTTCCGTCTCACGCGCAGGGTGCGCAGCAGTACGCGATCCGCGTGATGCCGCCGGGCGGTCCGGCGCCTCGCCTGCCCGACGGTCATCCCGATCTGTCGGGCCACTGGCTGCCCAATAGCGCGGGCGAGGGGGTCAGCGGCCGCGACGGCGTCGACCCGGCCGCGCGGCGCCAGTTCGACCCGAAGGTCACGCCCGAGGCGCCGCCGGCGTTCCAGCCGTGGGCCGAGGCGAAGATCAAGGCGATGACGCCCACAGAGCTCGAGCTCTCCAAGTCGTCGGTCAACTGCATGCCACGGGGTCTCCCGGCCATCTGGCTGCAGAATCCCTACTCGACCGTCATCGTCCACACGCCGACGATGATGGCGCAGTTGTATGAAGTTCTGAACAACTGGCGGCTGGTCTATACCGACGGGCGGCCGGCCCCGAAGGACCCGGAGCCGTGGTTTCACGGCACGAGCACCACGCACTGGGACCGCGACACGCTGGTGGTCGACTCTGTCGGCTTCGACGAACGCACGTTCGTGATGCCGACGGGGTGGTTTCACAGCGATGCGATGAAGGTCACCGAGCGGTATACTCGTCCCTCGAAAAACTACCTGATCGTGGAGATTACCGTCGACGATCCCAAGGTGCTGACGCACCCGTGGAAGTCGGCGCCCCGCCGCTGGACGCTCGGCAACGGCGAGGTCTACGAGTTCTATTGCACGAACAACCGCGAACTGGACGAGCTCGGCAAGCTGAAAGAACAGGAATCGTACGGAAAATAGACGCGAGACCGTTGAGGTGAGTGACTTATGAAAAAGGGTTTTCTCGCATTCCTGCTGATCCCGATGTTCGCCGTGCTGGCCGCGGCGCAGACGCCGGCCGGCGATGCGGCCGCGGGCAAGGCGCTCTGGGACGGCAACACGACCTCGTGCAAGAACTGTCACGGAACCAACGGCCAGGGTGGCTTCGCTCCCGATCTCGCCGGGCGCAAGCTGACCTTCGCGCAGTTCAACCACGCCGTGCAGAAGCCGTGGGGCGTCATGCCGTCGTTCCCGCAGCTGAACGACAAGCAGGTGGCGGACCTGCACGCCTACGTCAGCAACCTGCCCGGCGTGTCCGAGCCCGCCGCCTGGCGCTTCCCGCTGCCGGCCAACGCGCCGCAGGGGCAGGTGCTCGCGCTCGCGACCATCGGCTGCGGCCAGTGCCACACGCCGATCCTCGATACGCCGCGGCGTGGCATCGCGGAAGCCAACGGCGACTTCGAGTGGTTCAAGCACATGATCTACGACCACACGAAGGCGATGCCGGAGCACTGCGGCGCGGTCGGTGAGGGCAATCCCTACTGCCGCGCCGTTCGCATGGGCAACTACTCCCGCGTACGGCTGCCCGAAGATCAGCTGAAGCAGATTTACGACTGGGCCCTTGGGCTCGGGCTCGAGATCCCGGTGACGACCGCCATCAGCAAGGCCGAGCAGGCGCCGAACGGCTTCACCAACAAGCTCGATGTGGTCAACAAGGGCGTCCAGGCCGACACCGTGACGATTCACGTCGTCGTTCCGGCGGGCGCGAAAGTGGTCACCGCGACGGGCGACGGATACAAGGGCGTGCACGCCGACAAGAAGACGAAGGCGACCGTTGCCGAGTGGCAGGTGGCGAAGCTGATGCCGAACGAGAAGCAGTCCTACTCGATCACCTTCTCGAAGGCCATGGACCCCGAGCACGTGAAGGGATCGATTCACTGGGTGACGCGCGGCGGGCGCCCGGCGGGGCCGAAGGACTTCGTCGAGATCGGCGGCGAGGAGAAGAAGGAAGAAGGCGGGCGCGGCGCTCCCGAGGGCGGGCGCGGCGCGGCGCCGACGCCTCCAACGCGGTAGGCAGGCCGCAGGTCAATTCCCAACTCCCAACGGCCAACTCCCAAGCGAAGCGTTCCCGACATGCGGCTTGGGAATTGGAAGTTGGAGGTTGGGAGTTGGCCCGCTGCCGTCGCTTGACGTCCCGCGACGCGGTGGGCTACTGTCCCTCCGGTTTCATTTCCAGCTCAACTTCAAACGGCGAAACTTCGACCTCTATAAGGGTTTCCTATGCTGACGTCGCTTGAGCAGAGCGCGTTTTCGACGTGGCTCCTCAGCTCGAACTCGATCTGGGCGTATCCCACCGTTCTCACCCTTCACACCTTCGGCATGATGGTGCTCGTCGGCGCGGCTCTCATGATCGACCTGCGGCTGCTCGGTTTCGGCCGCGGCATCCCGCTGCAGTCGATGGACCGGCTGTTCCGCGTCATGTGGGTGGCCTTCGCGCTCAATGCCGTCACCGGCACGATGCTGTTCGTCGCCGATGCGAGCAAGCGCGGTCCCTCGCTCATCTTCTGGACGAAGTTGTCGTTTGTCGCGGTGGGCCTCGTCATGGCGGTTCTCATCCGGCGCCGCAACTTCGAGGCGAGCGCCGAGCCCGTCGTCATCAGCGGCGCCGCCAAGCGGCTCGCCATCGTTTCTCTTCTCGCGTGGAGCGCCGCGATCACCGCCGGCCGCCTCCTCGCATATGTGGCCTGATATATGCCCGAACTAGCCAACCAGGCGGACCTCGCACACCTGCACCTGCTCCTCAACCACTTCCCGACCATCGGTACGATTCTCGGCCTTGGTCTCCTGTTGCTCGGCTTCATCCGCAGGAACGACCACCTGACGAAGGTGAGCCTCGAGGTGATGTTCCTGATCGCGCTGGCGACGATGCCCGTGTACGTCAGCGGGCAGGCGGCGGCGGAAGCGCTCAAGGGACAGGCGGGGGTGTCGGCCGATGCGATCGCGCTGCACAACGACGCGGCGCTCGGTTCCTTCATCATGATGGAGATCACCGGCTTCTTCGCCTGGCTCACGCTGTGGCGCATCCGCCGCGTGGGACGGCCGACGGCCGGTCTCACCTACACGGTGCTCGTATTCGCCGTGCTGACCGCCGCCGCGGTCGCGCGCGCGGCGAACATGGGCGGCGACATCCGGCATCCCGAGATCGAAGGCGGGCAGTACTCCGGACTCTTCGGCGCGGCCGCCGCGCCCGGCAGCGGGTTCCTCTCGGCCGCCGGCATCAAGGACTTCGTGCTGCAGCACCCGTTCGTGTGGCCGACCTGCGAGACGCTGCACTTCCTCGGCATGTCGCTGATGTTCGGCGTGCTGATGATCGTCAACCTGCGGCTGCTCGGCTGGCTGCGCGGCATGTCGTTCGCGTCGGTGCACCGGCTGCTGCCGTTCGGCCTCATCGGCTTCGGCATCAACTTCATCACCGGCATGTTCTTCTTCATCGCCGCGTCGGAGCAGTACACGCAGAACGTCGCGTTCCACTGGAAGGTCGTGCTGCTGATCCTGGCGGGCGTGAACTACCTGGTCCTCACGGTCTACGACGAGGCGTGGGCGCTCCCCGCGTCGGCGGACGCGCCGCTCCCGGGCAAGCTCCTGGGCGGGTCGGCGCTCGTCCTGGCTGTCGGCGTCATGTATTTCGGGCGCATGCTGCCGTTCATCGGCAATGCGTTCTAGGCCTCATAGGAATCCTGCATGCCGCTGACCCTGATCGTCGCTCTCATTGTGCTTGCCGTGATCGCGCTCGTGGCCGTCATCGGTTACTGGATAGACGAAGCGGAGGAACCCCTGGAACGCGGCGAGCGCGCGCCCGACGATCGCCACCATCACCACCGCGTATAGCGAGTACTCGAGTCGACCGTGGAGGCGGACCTTCAAGGTCCGCCTGGACAAACCGCCCGTAGAGCGGACCTTCAGGTCCGCCTGAGCGCGCCACCGCGATGAGGATTTGACGTGCGTCGCTGGCCCATCCGTCGAACGTTCTTCTGCGCCTGGATTCTCGCCGGTGCTGCACTCGGCGCACAGTCGCTCACCCCGCCGATATCCGAGCGCGCCAGGCAGCTGCACGCGCGCGCCATCGTCGTCGACGGCCATGCCGATACCACGCAGCGACTGATCTTCGAACGGACGTTCAACCTCGGGGCGAGGAACCGCGACGGCAACCTGGACATTCCGCGGATGCGCGAGGGAGGGCTCGACGCGGTCTTCTTCTCGATCTGGGTGCCGAGCGACGTCACCGGCCCGCTCGCGATCAAGCGGGCGCTCGTCCAGATCGACGCCGTGCGAGAGGCGGTCCGAACGCATCCGAACGATCTCCTGCTCGCCACCACCGCTGCTGACGTCCGGCGGGCCGCGTCGGAGCGCAAGATCGCCGCGCTCATGGGGATGGAGGGCGGGCACATGATCGACCGCGACCTCCGCGTCCTCCGCGACTTCGCGGCGCTCGGCGTTCGCTACCTCACGCTGACGCACTTCAGGAACACGGAGTGGGCCGACTCGGCTACCGACAAGCCCGCGCACAACGGCCTGACGGACTTCGGCCGGGATGTCGTGCGCGAGCTGAACCGCCTGGGCGTCATGGTGGACGTCTCGCACGTCTCGGACAAGACCTTCTACGACGCGATCGCGGTCTCGACGGCGCCGGTGATGGCGTCGCACTCGTCGACGCGCGCGCTCACCGGCCACGCGCGGAACATGACCGACGACATGCTGCGGGCGCTGGCGCGCAACGGCGGCGTGGTGATGATCAATTACAACGCCGCCTACATCAGCGACGAGTTCCGGGTCGCCAGCGAGAAGCGATCGGGAGACGTCGTCACGCAGATGGACGCGATGTCGAAGAAGTGCGGCGGCAACGAGGCGTGTACCACGATGGAAGGGGAGCGTCTCGACCACGAGGCGATGGCCAGCGGCCAGCTGCCAAAGGTCACGTGGGAGCGCATCATCGACCACATCGATCACGCGGTGAAGGTCGCCGGCGTCGAGCACGTCGGCCTCGGCTCCGATTTCGACGGCGCGACGATGCCGCTCGGGATGGAGGATGTGTCGATGCTGCCGCGCATCACCGAGGCGCTGCTCGGGAAGGGCTATTCGGAGCACGACATCGAGCAGATTCTCGGCGCCAACGTCCTCCGAGTCATGGAGCAGGTGGAGCAGGTCAGTCGCCAGTAGAAGACTTCGTGCCCTTCGCGTCTTCGTGGTTTCCCACCCGCATCATCTCGTTGCCGCCGCGCTGGAACTCGTAATCGACCCTCTCGATGGTGACCACCCGACCTGCGCGCCGGAGTCGTTCGCTGACGGCCGCGACGTGGCCCGACCGTGCGCCTCCGAGCGCGATGAGCGGAAAGATCCTCACTTCACGGGCAACGCGGCACATTTCCAGCGCCGCCGCCACGTGAAAGTCTTCCGGCAGCTGCTCTGAATAGAGAAACAGCAGGTGCGAGCAGAGGGCGAGGCGAAACGTCGCGGCGCCGAACGGGAGCGCCGGCAGCTCGGCGACGACATAGCGACCCTGCCGCGCGCCCGCCTCGAAGTCCTCGAGGAACGTTGTCATGCTCGACGTCCGGATGTCGCGGAGCTCCTCCACGGACCTGATGGAGGTCCAGACGAACTCGTGTCGATTGCGCCGCGTCTGTTCGACGATGACGTCGGTCGTCTCGCGAATGCGCCGGCGGATCTCGTCGTCTGAGAAGCGATAGATCGGGTCGCACGACACCACGGAGTGGCCGCGGGCGGTCGCCTCCGCGTTGAAGCTGGCCGGTCCATCCGCGCAGCCGAGGATGGATGACTGCAGGTCGTCATCGGTGAGCGCGAACATCCGCCGGTATTCGTCGAACGAGCGGCCCCACGGAACGACGCGATCGAGCGTGAACACACGGGGATTGTACGTACGGCTGTGGCGGGTTCATACGCATGCGTGACGCGGAGCGTGGGAGCGCTGCCGATCTGGTTACGTCCGGATCTTGCCGACGCTGTCTTCCAGCAACTTCCAGCACTTCGTTCCCAGCTTGTCCTTCCACGTCGCGTAGACGCCGGCGAGCTGCTTCCGGAACGGCGCGGGGTCGGGTGTATTGAACTGGAGGCCGCGCGCGGCGAGCGCGGTGCGCAGGCGCGCGTTTGCCGCGATCTGATCCTGCCGCTGCAGGCGGACGTGCTTCGTGACGTTGCGGTCGACGACCGCCTGCAGGTCGGCGGGCAGCTGCTGCCACGTCGGCAGGTGCGCGAGCAGGTTGAACCCCGACCACATGTGATCGGTCATCGCGACGTATTTCACGACCTCGTACAGCTTGAACTGATCGGCGAGCGTCAGCGGATTCTCCTGCGCGTCGGCGCGGCCGTCCGTGAGCGCCGCGTAGATGCTGTCGCTGTTGATGATGACGGGCTCGCAGCCGAAGGCCTTGAAGGTGTCGGCGACGAGCTGCCCGGCCGGGACGCGCATCTTCAGGCCGGCGAGATCGGCGGGCGCCGCAATCGGCTTGTGCGAGGTGATCTCCCGCATCCCGTTGTCGAACGCGCCGGTGCGGAACCCGTGAATCCCCTTCGCGGCCATCTCGTCGACCAGGTAGGCGCCGAGCGGGCCGTCCAGCGCGCGGTGCGCGTCCGCCGCCGAGCGGAACGCGTACGGCACCTGCTGCACCTCGGCGACAGGCAGGATCGTGCCGAGGATGCCGCCCATCAGCGTGAAGAACTGGATCTCGCCGGCGACCAGCGCCTTGAGCGCCGCCGGGTCGCTCCCCTGGATGCCGTTGTTCTGCGCGAACACCTTGCAGACCAGGCGTCCCCCGCTCTCGTGGTAGACGGTTTCCCACATCTGCACGAGGCGCGCGTGCAGCGAGCTGGCGGGTGTCTGGTTGTGGTACTGCCGGAACCCGAACTCGACGAGGCGCTCCTGTCCGCGCAGCGAGCGCGAGAAGACGGTCAGCGAGGCGGACGTGGCGGCGAGGAACGAGCGGCGGCTCAGCGGCATTGGAATATTATTGGTCATCGAGGAGGCTTCATGATTCTGGCAAGACGGCTTCGTGTTGCCGTCGCCGTGGCCGGCGCGCTGCTCGCGCTGCCGATCGTGGCGTCGGCGCAGGAGGCGACCATCACGGGGAAAATCGTCGACTCCACCGGCGGCGTCCTTCCGGGCGTCACCATCACCGCGTTGCACGAGGCGACCGGAACGCAGTTTGTCGCGGTTACCGACGCGCTTGGCGTCTATCGCATGCCGGTTCGCATCGGCGAGTTCAGGATCACCGCGGAGCTGCCGGGTTTTGCGACCATCGCGCGCACGGGCGTGACGCTGCTCGTCGGCCAGACGGCCACGCTCGATCTGCAGATGTCACCCTCGACCGTGCAGGAATCGGTCACCGTCACGGGTGAGGCGCCGCTCGTCGACATGAAGAACTCCTCGGTCGGCGGCAACCTCGACGCGAAGCAGCTCTCCGAGATCCCGCTGTCGGGCCGCAACTGGGTGGACCTCGTGATGCTCGCGCCCGGCTCGCGCGCCAACGAAGTCGGCACCAACGGCACCGGCGGCCCCGTCGCGCGCACGGGACGCAGCGGCGGCGTGCAGGGCACCTACAACCTGACGATGGACGGGCAGCAGGTGACGCAGACGGTCGCGGGCACGTTCACCAACCCGAACTTCAGCCGCGAGTCGATCGCCGAATTCCAGGTGATCACCAACCGCTTCGACGCCGCGCAGGGACGCTCGGCGGGCATCCAGGTGAACGCCATCACGAAGTCGGGGACGAACACGCCGGCCGGCGCCTTCTCCGGCTACTTCCGCAACTCGAAGTGGGGCGCGGAGGATTTCATCCGTCACCAGGTGCTGCCGTACTCGGATCAGCAGATCGTCGGCACCTACGGCGGGCCGATTCGCAAGGACAGGATGCACATCTTCGGGCACTGGGAGTTCGAGCGCGAGCCGCGCGACATCGCGTTCACGACGCCGTACCCGTCGTTCAACCAGGACCTCGTCAACACGCGCACCGAGCACAAATCGGGCGCGCGCTTCGACGCGGACCTCGGCGGCCAGCGCCGCCTGATGGTGAGCACGAACTACTGGCGCCAGCTGCTCCCGAACCGCTTCGATCTGAACAGCTCCACCGACCACCCCTCGGCGGCGACGCACGAGCTGGCGAAGATGATCCGCGTCGGCGCGCAGCTGACGCAGGCGAGCAGCCGCGCGGTGAACATCATCGCGGCCGGCGTGTTCCGCCAGTACGACAACGAGACGTCCTACATCGGCAACGAGAAGGTCGGAAAGATCCAGTTCAACAACGGCCTGTCGATAGGCCCGGGGCTCACCGACGTCGGCCGCACGCCGTTCCGGTGGAACCCGACGACCTACAACGTGCGCGACGACTTCAGCTTCTCGTTCAACGCGCACGGCCGGCACGACATCAAGACCGGCGGCGAGTACCTGTTCAACACGATCAACGACATGTTCTGGTGCAACTACTGCCGCGGATGGCTCGACGCGCGCGGCGGCCCGGTGCCGGCGAACATCCAGTCGCTGTTCCCGGTCTGGAACGATCCGTCGACGTGGCAGCTCAACTCCATTCCGGGGAGCGTCATCGTGCGCTACCGTCAGGCGATCGGCAGCCCGGAGATGCACGAGACCAAGCACATGCCGGCGGCGTGGTTCCAGGACGACTGGACCGTCGGCTCGAAGCTGACGCTCAACCTGGGCGTGCGCTACGACGTCGAAGTCGGCGCATTCGCGGAGAATCTCGGCCTCGAGATCAAGCCGTTCCTGCCGCCGGACCGCCACGCGGACCGGAACAACGTCGCGCCGCGCCTCGGCTTCGCCTACACGCTCGACAGCAAGACGGTCGTGCGCGGCGGCTTCGGGAAGTTCTACGCGCAGATGTTCGCGCGCGACAGCTTCTACACGCACGCGCTGATGCAGACGATCATCCCGGAGATCCCGTACGACGGCCGTCCGGACTTCGTGACGAATCCGTTCAACGGCCCCGCACCCACTTACGATCAGCTCAAGGCGCGGCTCTGCTCGGTGACCGGCAACGCGCCAGGGTGCATCCGCCCCGACCTGACGCGCATCAACAGCCCGTACATGGACATTCCGTACAGCTATCAGAGCTCGATCGGCGTCCAGCGGCAGCTGACGGAGACGACGGCGGTGACCGCCGACTATGTCTACACGGGGCTGCGCAACACGGAGATTCAGCGCAACGTCAACCTCACCTACAACCCGGCGACGGGCGTGAACTATCCGTACTCGGACGTCAGCCGCCGCGCGTTCCCGGACTGGGGAACGGTGAACGTCCAGCGGTTCAGCAAGGACGGCTACCAGAACGACCGCGGCGTGCAGACGGCGTTCACCAAGCGCTTCAGTCAGAACTGGGAGATGCAGGGCACCTACACGCTCGCGTGGCTGAAGGATGCGGAGCCGAAGCCGGTGAGCGCGACGATCGATCCGGCGACCGGCTACGTGCGCTATGACCCGCTGCCGTTCGAGACGTCGAAGGACCTGGGCGGCTGGTACACCTACAGCGTTGGCGACCAGCGGCATCGCGCGACGCTCAACGGCGTCTGGCAGCTGCCGCACCGGTTCCAGTTGAGCGGTCTCTACTTCTACGGCTCGGGGATGCGCTTCTCCAACGCGTTCAGCGGCGACGTCCGCACTCTCGGCGCAGGCGGCGACAACCTGTTCAACCGGACGACTGGGCAAATCGAGCAGCGGAACAACTTCGTCGGCGAGCCCCTGCATCGCGTGGACATACGCATCCTGCGCGGCTTCAGGCTTGCCAACCACGCCTCCTTCGATGGCATCGTCGAGGTGTTCAACCTGTTCAACCACGTGAACTACGGCAACTACGTGACGACGATCGGCGCATCGAACTACGGAGCGCCGGTCGCGCAGGACAACGTGGCGTACAAGCCGAGGCAGTTGCAGCTCGGGTTCAGGGCGACGTTCTAGCGGCACGAGCCACGGAGACACGGAGACACGGAGTTGAATTTGATAAAAATAAACTCTGTGTCTCTGCGTCTCTGTGGCCTGTGGCTGTGTGCGGCGGTCGTCCTGAGCGCCCAAGGCACAGGGCGCGTCGACATCCCTTACTCCGACGCGAAGCCGATCCTCGAGACGCTTCGCTCCGATCTCCTTCCAGAGGCGCTGCGAACGTTGGCACCCGCGGAGCGCGAGGCGGCATGGCCGGACTGGGTCACGCGCCGCGATGCCGAGATACGCGCGCGGCTCTCGGCGGGCGACGAAGACTCGGTCATCACCTTTCTTCTCTTCGGCGTCACGTTCACCACCCAGCCGCGCTATTCGTTCTCGACCACGGCGGCGGGGCGTGCGCCCGACGCCGTCGTGGCCGACCCGGTGATGCAGCGGCGCATCATCGACATGGTTGCCGGCATCGCGTCGCCCGGCGCCAACGAGCGGCTGCAGTTCGCGCGACGCGTGATCGAGCGGCACGGCGTCGACATGACGACCGCAACAGGAAAGCAACGCGCCGAGCAGGTGTTGCGCGACGGCCTGCAGCGGATGCTGGCGGACTACGACGCGTATTTCCGCGACAGCGCACCGGGCGCGACGCTGTTTCGCAATCGCGGGCTGTCGTCAGACACCTCGATCTACGCGGCGTTTGCCATCGACGCGGCGCTCAAGGATGTCGCCGCGAAGGGCGTGCTTCGCCCCGGCAGCGTGCGGCGAGTCGCCGTGATCGGGCCAGGGCTCGACTTCACCGACAAGCAGGAAGGCTACGACTTCTACCCGCTACAGACGATCCAGCCGTTCGCGGTGATCGATTCGCTGCGCGCGCGCAACCTTGCCGCCGCGCAGGATTTCCGGGTGACCACCTACGATCTCAACCCGCGGGTGAACGATCACCTCGAGGCGGCACGGCAGCGTGCCGCGCGCGGCGCGTCGTATACGGTGCAATTCCCCCGGGACGCGGCGCAGCGGTGGCAGCGCGATCTGCTCAGCTACTGGACGCGCGCCGGCGAAAAGATTGGCGACCGCGGGCAGGCGACGGTGCCGCCGCCCGCCGCCGGACGCGTGGACGTGCGCGCCGTGCGGGTTCGTCCCGACGTGGTGCAGGCGATTACGGCGCGCGATCTGAACATCATCCTGCAGCGTCCCGATCCGCTGCCGGACGAGGAGCGCGTCGATCTGATCGTGGCGACCAATATCCTCATCTACTACGACGTGTTCGAGCAGTCGCTGGCGCTCGCCAACGTCGCGCGGATGCTTCACTCCGGGGGAGTACTGCTCACCAACAACCCGCTCTTCGAGCTGCCGTCGATTCCGGTCCATCAGGCCGGCGAAACCAGGGTGGCGTATACCGATGCCGGCGCGGATTGGATTGTCTGGTACCAGCGCGACTAACTGGTTGTCTTCACAGCCTTTCCTGTTGACCCTACCCCAGCCGTACGTTAGCTTCCCCGGACCATCGGCCGGGCCGGCGTGAACGTTGGCCCTACGCGGTGACGGGCGTAGGGGCCGGTCTTCAGGCCGGTCCGCCTGGCAGTTTGGCAAGGCAAGGGAGGGTTCATGACGTTGGTTCGACGGTGGGTTTCCTTCGGCGCGCTGCTCGTGACAATCCTCGCGCTGCCCGCATCCGGGTTCGCGCAGACCGAAGCAGTCATTACAGGTGTCGTCACCGATTCGTCCGGCGGCGTGCTGCCGGGCGTCACCGTCACGGCGGTGCACGACGCGACCGGCAATACTTTCACCAGCGTGACCGACGAGCGCGGCGTGTTCCGCATGCAGTCTCGCGTCGGCGCGTACCAGATCCTCATGGAGCTCCAAGGCTTCCAGTCCGTCCGCGCGCAGGTGACGCTGCTGGCCGGGCAGACCGCGAACATCCCGGTGCAGATGCAGCCGGCGACGCTGCAGGAAAACGTGACGGTCACGGCCGAAGCGCCGCTCGTCAACGTCACGCAGACCAGCCCCGCCGGCAACATCGACCCGAAGCAGTTCTCCGAGCTGCCGGCGGAAGGGCGCAACTGGATGGCGCTGCTGCTCGTCGCCCCGGGCAGCCGCACGACGTCGGTGAACCAGAACGCGCCGATCCCGATGCGCGGCGGCGGCGGCGATCAGCAGTTCTTCCAGACCAACGTGGACGGCCAGCAGGTGAGCAACGAGCTCGGCGGCGGACGCCAGCCGCTCATGAGTCAGGAGATGATCTCCGAGCTGCAGTTCGTCTCCAACCGCTTCGACGCGACGCAGGGCCGCTCGCTCGGCGTGCAGGTGAACGTCATCACCAAGTCGGGGACGAACCGATTCGCCGGCACCGTGCGCGGCAACTTCCGCGACAGCGACATCGGCTACGCCAAGGATCCGCTTGCCGGCAAGGTGACGCCGTTCAAGGATCAGCAGATTGCCAGCTCGTTCGGCGGCCCGCTCATCAAGGACAAGCTGCACTTCTTCGGCTACCAGGACTACGACCACAACCCGAGCACCACTGTCTGGACGACCCCCTACCCGAAGTTCAACATCTCGCGCGACGGCCTGCTCACCACCAAGCAGGGCGGCATCCGCTTCGACTATCAGATCTCGTCGGCCACGCGCTTCATGGCGAAGGGCGACCTGTGGCGCAACTGGGACGATGGCTTCCTGCTGGCGACGGGCAACAGCGGCTATCCCTCGTCCTCCGCGACCACGCGCGAGACCGGGAACACGCTGAACTTCACGCTGACGAAGGTGCTGAACAACCGCTCGGTCAACGAGACCAAGCTCGGTTACAACGGCTACCAGTACCGCAACACCTGCTGGACCAGCTGGAGCAATGCCTGGTACAAGAACGCGGGGCCGTACGGGCCGGTGCAGGAATGCGGACCGGTCATCAACTTCACGGGCTTCACCTTCGGCGGCAACCAGGGGTATCCGCGTCATCGCGGCCAGGATCGCTACTGGCTGCGTGACGACTACTCGTATTCGTACGACGCGCGCGGCCGCCACGACCTGCGGCTCGGCGGCGAGTTCCTCTATCACACCGAGATGAGCGCGAACTGCACGCGCTGCCGCAGCACCTACACCGCCACGGGCCGGCCGGCGGGGCTGCCGACGATTCCGACGCCCGCGCAGCTGCAGGACTGGTTCCCGGATCCGTTCAACGCCGACACCTGGAACTTCAACGCGATCAACCCGTGGGTGACCAACTTCAACATCGGCATCCACAAGGGCCGCCGCACGCCTGACCGGCAGAACCTCGCCGGGTGGTGGGTGCAGGACGACTGGCGCGTGTCGCAGAAGTGGACGCTGAACCTCGGCCTGCGCTGGGACATCCAGACCAACGCCTTTGCCAACGACGGCGAGGTGGTGCCGTTCATGGTGCCGGGCCGGCCGAACGAGAAGAACAATTACGCGCCGCGGGTCGGCGTCGCCTACGCGATCAGCGACAAGACCGCGATTCGCGCCGGCGGCGGCCGCTACTACGCCGAGAACATCACGTCGCAGGACCTCTACGCGCTCGAGTACCGCTCGATCGTCCAGGTCGACATCCCGAACGACGGGCGCGCGGACTTCGGCGTGAACCCGTTCAACGGCGCGATGCCGACCTACGAGCAGGCGCTCGCGCGCTTCTGCGCCTACAACAACAACGCCGCCGGCTGCCTGCAGCGGGCGACGCAGGAGCTCGGCCCGCCGCGTCAGTATCAGCACACGCAGTACACCGACCAGTACTCCGTCGGCGTCGCCCACCAGATGGGCGGCGACATGGCCTACACGGTGGACTATCTCTACAACCGCGGCCGTCACGAGAAGAACAACCAGGCGAACATCAACCTGACGTTCGATCCGAAGACGGGCCTGAACCTGCCGTTCAACGTGCGCGCGAACCGGCCGTTCCCGGGCGACGGCACGATCGGGCAGAACTACTACATGGGCAGGAGCGCGCTGCACTCGCTGAACATGAGCTTCACCAAGCGCATGAGCCACAACTGGCAGGGCGCCCTCAACTACTCGCTGTCGGGTCTCTGGACCGGCGTTGGCAATCCGCTGATGGCCGTCCCGGGGCAGGAAGCGATCATCGTCCCGTTCCCGCTCGCCGACGATCTCGCCGGTCCGTGGACGTTCGACGCGCAGGACCAGCGTCATCGCCTCGTCGCCAACGGCATCTGGGAAATCTGGAAAGGCTTCCAGGTGAGCGGCTACCACTACTTCGGCGCGGGGAACCGCGCGTCAACCAACTACGGCGGCGACCTGCGCGGCTACGGGCCGGGTGGCGAAGGCCGGCTGCGTCCGGACGGCACCATCGTCCCGCGCAACAGCTTCATCCAGCCGGTGCAGAACCGGACGAACATGCGGTTCCAGCAGCGCCTCACGCTGCCGAACCGCGTGCAGGTGGACCTGATCGCCGAGGCGTTCGACCTGTTCAACATGGAGAACTACACGCTCGGCACGCAGGAGAGCTCGCTCCAGTACAAGAAGCCGACAGCCGGCCAGTTCCGGACGATGCAGTTCGGGTTCAGGGTCGGATTCTAGGGCGCGACCCACACCGGCTCACGAGCCACAGAGGCACAGAGACACAGAGGTCTCTGCGTCTCTGTCGCTCGTTCGCGCTGGGGCCGGCAGGGATCACCACGAAGGCGGCCTTCGGCCGCACACACGAAGCACACGAAGAGCTGTCGCCGGTCGGCGTGCGAAGCACGCCGACTGCGGGGTGAGGTACGCGCACCGGAACAAACCGCATCACGTCACAGGCGGCTTGTTCCGGGCGGCGCACCTCACCCCGCGGCCGCCTACGGCGGCCCGGCGACCGCTCTTCATGTCTCTCTGTGCCTCTGTGGCTCGTCGCCGTCTTGGTGGCCTTCGTGGCCTTCGTCCGTGCGCGCGAAGCGCGCCTTCGTGGTGATCCGTTACTTCCCAACCACCGCGGTCGCCACGGCTTCGGCGGTGTTGCCCGCGGCGTCAATCGCGCGATAGGTCACGGTGTAGACGGCCCCGGGGCTGGCGCGCACCGTGAACTGACGGTCGTCCGTTCCGAGCCTGGCGTCCTCCGCTTCCGCGCCGCGTCCCTGCGCGTCGCCGCTGGCGATCGACACGAGCGCCACGCGAGGCGCGAGGCCGGAGTCGTCGCTCGCGGCGATCGTCGCGGTGACGGTCACCATCTTGCCGTTCGGCGGCCAGATCTGCGACGGCGACAGCGTCATCGAGATCGTCGGCGGCGTGATGTCTCGCGTCGTGATGGCAAACGGCTCGAGCGTCTCGGTGCGCGCGCACACCTGGCGGCGATCGAAGCTCGGCGCCGGCGACGCGGGGGCGAGGATGGTGCGATCGACGAAGCGCCCTTCGTCCGCCTGCAGGATCCGCACGGTATCGAACGTGGCGGCGTCCGTGATCCACGGCACGTTGAAGCAGATCGTGATGGCCCCCCCGATCGAGGCCGTCGTCGTCACCTGGTAGGCGAGTCCGTTGACCAGCCTGTACCCGCCCGGCAGCGCCGGCAGGCGCGCGGGGTCCACGCCGAACACGCTCGTCATGCCGGCCGACGTCACGGTCGTGAACGTCAGCGACGACAGCTGCGCCGGGTTCACCGTGATGCTGCTGCCCGACTGCGTGTTGAAGAGCGTGAACATCGCGCGGACGATCTCCGAGTCGATCTCCGTCACCTCGACGTCGGTAAAGGTCGGCGTGACGAGCGACGGCCAGCCGCCCTGCGGCAGCTGCTTCGTCAGGTAGTACGCCATCGCCGAGCGGATCGCCGCCTGCGACTGCGCGCCGCCGACCGCCGCCAGCCCGAGCGCGATGTAGGCCGTGCGCTGCAGGTTGCCGCCGCCCCACGAGCCGGCCGGATCCTGCTGCGACAGCAGGAAGGCTCGGTACTCGTTGATCTGCGCGTCGAACCCAGGTAGGTCGTGGAACGCCCACAGCAGCGATCCCTCGCCGATGAGCGTGTAGTCGAACGCGCGCTTGTTGTCGGCCGGGCCGCAACCCGCCGGGTCGCTGCACTGATCGAAGCGGTGCAGCGGGTTCGTGTCCTTCCAGTCCGCCTCGCGCTGGACGATGGCCGCGGCGAGACCGAGCGCGTAGTTGACGTCTCCCGCGGCCTTCGCGGTGCGGATGAGCGAGGCGAGGTCCCACGCCGCGAGCGATCGCGCGCCGCGCGAGATGACGTGGTCGCGGTCGGCGAGCCACTGGTCGACGTTGACCGCCGGGCTCGCGTACGTGTTCTTGACGACCTGGAACCACGCCGTCGCCGTCGTGCTGTAGGTGGCGTTGCCGGTGACCTGCGCCAGCTCCGCCAGGAACTCGACATCCTGCGTGTGCGGCAGGCCGGGCGTGGGCGTCGCGTTGAACTGGCTGACGATCGCGTTGCCGGCCGTCGTCGCCGCGTTCAGGTAGACGGCGTTCCCAGTCCGCTGATAGGCGGCCAGCAACGCCAGCGCCGTCACGCCGATCGTGTTGGGACACGACACGCCGGGGCCGCGCCCGCAGTCGGTCGCCGTCGCGGCGAAGTACCAGCCGCCGTCGGCGTTCTGCAGCCCGCCCCCGCCGCCAGGCAGCCGCGGGAGCAGCCGCGCCGCGCCCGACACGATCCCCTGGTTCACGGTCGTGTCGTTCACGGCCGGCCCGGTCGGGTCGTCGTTGACGATCGTCGCGACGCCTTGCGCGTCGACGACGACGCCGTTCAGGGGGTTCGAGATGTTGAGGGTGAACGTCTCGTCCGGCTCGAATCGAGCGTCGCCGAAGACGGTAACCGGAACGGGCTTGGCGACCTCGCCCGGCGCGAAGGTCAGCGTGCCCGACGCCGCGACGTAGTCGAAGTCGGCGACCGTCGCGCTGCCATCGTTGGTGGCGAACTGCACGGTTACGGGGACGACCGTGGATTGCGAGAGCGACACGGTGAAGGTCGCCGTGGGCGTTCCGCTCGCGCCTTCCGTCAACGAGACATCGTTCACCGCGATATTCACCACGACGGCGACGAGCTGTGTGATGGATCCGGTTGCCGCCGCGAACTGGCCGCTCGTGCTGGTGTACGACGCCGTAATCGTGTGGCTGCCCGCGGCGAGGGTCGACGTGGTGAACGAGGCCTGCCCGTTGACGAGCGTAATCGGCCCCGCGAGAACCGTCGCGCCGTCCCTGAACGTCACGTTGCCGTCCGTCACGAAGGTGCCGTTGGCCGCAGTGACGGTGGCGGTGAACGTGACGTTCTGGCCAGGCTGTGACGGATTCAGCGACGAGGTCAGGGCGACGTTGGTCGGCCTGGTCGCGGTGACGCTCCGCACGACGATGTTGTCGATGAGCACGCCGCAGGCGTGCCCGGGGCGCACGGCGGTGCAGATGTTGATGTTGTCCTGCGTGTACTCGAAGAACAGGCGCGCGGTGCTGCCCGCAATGCCAGGCAGCTTCAGCCGCACGTGCCGGTAGCCGTTGGGGTCGGCGTTGCCCACGCGCGAGTCGCCGGACCAGGCGGAGAGGTCCTGGAGATAGCCGGGGTTGTCGTTGCGCGGGAAGTGCTTCGGATAGAAGTCGGCGATGCCGCTCTTGAACTCCTGGGCGAAGGCTTCTGCCGCCACGACGCGAGCGGTCCGCCCGGGTGTCTCGTCGCTGAACCGGACGAGCAGGCCGTCGTAGGCGAGCGTCGCGAAGCCCGGGTCGTCCTCCGTGTCGTACGCGATGTCGAAATCGACGGTCGCATACAGCGCGGTGGCGGGAACGACGAACTGCGGGCTCGTCAGCCGCTCGAGCCGCGTCGGGTCCGCCCCGAGCCCGTTGTTGGTGTGGAACGCGGCGTTGCTGATGGCGGCGGGCGCCGCCCCCAGTGACGTGTTTCTCGTGGTCCACGCAACCGTGGTGCCGCCGGCCACGTGGGTCGAGACCCAGCCGATTGGCAGACTCCCTCCGGTCGCGACGCCGTCGAAGTTCTGTGCGAGCAGCTGGAGCGTCAGCGGCGTGCCCGTCGCCTGGGTGAAGAGCAGCGTCGTCGAACCCTGCGCGCTCGACACCGTCAGCGTGAAATCGATCGATGTCCCGGGCACGAACGTGTTGCCGACGGCCACGATGAAGGCGGTGGTGTTCGCCGCGGTTGCGCCGGCCGCGAGGGTCGGATACGACGACACGCTCTGTGTGACGATGACGTTTGGCGTCGACGTCGAGAGCGTCGCGCTGACGCCGGTGAGCGCCGACGCCACCAGCGGGTTGGTCACGTAATTGGTGAGCGGCAGCGTGAACGCCACCTGTTCGCCTGCATCGATGGAGCCGTTCCCTGCGAGCGAGCCGCCCGTGTCGACAAACGACACCTGTCCCAGCGACGCGCTGACGCGCGTCGTGGCGGCAGCCACCCGCTTGACGTACGTGTCGGGAACCGTCATGCGCGTGGACGGCTGCCCGTCGGTGAAGCCGACGAGCGGCGGCGTGCCGGCCCACACGGCAAACAGCGCGTTCCCCTGCGCGACTCCCTGGTTGTAGTCGCCGATGTTCGGCTGCCCCGTGTCGTTGCCGTAGCCCGCGTGGAACGGCCGATCCGTCAGCGGCATCGGCTTGCTGAACGTGACGCCCCCGTTGTCGGAGAAGACGTACGTCGTCTCCGTGAGGTCGCCGGTCGTCGCACTCCCCTGGTCGTAGAAGAAGATGTAGAGCCGTCCCGACGTGGAATCGACCGTCGCCCACGGGAACCACTGCGCGCGATCGGCGCCCGGCCGGCTGTTGATGCGGATGGGCGCGCTGAAGGTCGTCCCCTGGTTCGTGCTGCGCTGGAACATCACGTCCGCGCCGTCGAGGTTGTTGTTGTTCGCGTAGGCGAGGTAGATGTTGCCGTCGTTCGGACCGCCGGAGGTGTCCACCGCGAGCGTCGGTGCGTTGTTCACGCGGTCGTTGCCGAGCACCTCGTCCATCGCGGTGAAATCGTTGGCGACGTTTACCGGCGCCGACCACGTGACGCCGTTGTCGGTCGATCGCGCGAAGCCGATATTGCGCGCGCCGCTCGGCACGCGCATCCACGCCGTGTAGACGTTGCTCGATCCCCTCGCGAACCTCGGCACCGAATCCTGGCCGTCGCTCGCCGTCGCCGCGACGATCGTCCGCGCGGACCACGTCGGCGTCGCGGCCATCACGTTGTCGCTGAAGGTCGCCGAGATCTCGACGCCGCCGGGCGCGAACACGGTGGAGGTGAAGTTGCTCCACGTCATCATCACGCGGCCCGTTTCGGGATCGACGTCCGCGAACTCCTTGTCCGCCGCGTCGAACGCGTTGCCGCCGTTCAACTGGCCGTGCGGATTGCTCGCCGGCGTGATGATGAACGGACCCTGCCACGTGTGGCCGAAGTCGGTGGAGCGATGGAACCCCATCGTCTGCACGGTGCCGGTCGGCGTGCCCGTCGCCGGAAAGCGCGTGACGACGATGGAGAAGTAGATGAAGGTCGAGCCGCCGAGATACTTCACTTCCGGATCGCCGAACACCTGCGGATAGACGGTGGTGCCGATCGTCGTCGTGCCGGTCGTCACCGGCAGTTGCCCACCGTCGGTGAACGTCGCGCCGCCGTCGTCGGAGTAGGCGAAGCCGGACACCGAGAGCGGGCTGAGCGTGAATCCTCGCGTGTCGTTCATCCCGATCACGATGTGCTGACCGGTGCTGTCGACCGCCAGGGAGGTTTCCGCCTGGCCGCCGGTCGGACCTTCTTCTCCGGCGACGTCCGGTTCGAGCGGACCCGGAACGTTGCGCTCGTGCTTCGCTTCGCGTTCCTCGGCGCGCTCCTCACGCTCGATCAGCTTGTCGAGCTTCCCGAGCGTGGACATTCGCGCCAGGCGGCCCGAGCCGGACATCCGGGGGTCCACGCCGTCGGCGCTGCCGGGCGCGTTGCGTTCGCGCTGGTCCCGCGACGCAGACTGCTCCTGGGCGGAGAGGGAGAGCCGGTGGTCCGCGACCGTCGCGGACACGAGGAGCGAACAGACGACCGCGAAGGCCGCCCGGCGGGTTCGAGTTGTCATGCCGTGGAGATCTTTTATAACCGGGCGTGCCGGACTTTTAAAGGGGGGAAACCCTAAATTTTACTGGGGGTTACCGGGCAAAAGTGCTTTTCCGGGCGTCCGTGAGGTCCTGGGTGATCGATCGTATGCTTGGCCGAAGGCCTGGGCTGCAGCTCGGCCTCCGGGTTTTACCGGTCGGGAGCATTTCATGAAACAGATGAGAGCGTGTGTCCTCGGCATCCTGGTGGCGGCGCTGGCCACCATCAGCCCCGCGGCACAGCAGGTCCGGAAGGTCGACGTCTCGAAGCTTGGGCCGCGGGTGGGCGCGACGGTGCCCGATTTCAGCCTCCCCGATCAGCACGGCAAGACACGGACGCTGCAGTCGGTGATGGGGCCGAAGGGGGCGATGATCGTCTTCTACCGCTCCGCGGACTGGTGTCCGTACTGCAAGACGCAGCTGCTCGACCTGCAGGCGCAGTACGCGACGCTGCAGAAAGACGGGCTCGGCCTGGTGGGAATCAGCTACGACTCGCAGGAGATTCTTGCCGCCTTCAGCCAGCAGCATGGCATCACCTTCCCGCTGCTCTCCGACGTCGGCTCCGCCACTATCACGCGTTACGGCATCCTGAACACGGTGGCGCTCGAAGGTCTCGGCCCCAACGGCAGCGATCCCGACGTGATCGCGCAGGTGAAGCTCTACGTCTCGGCCAACGGCGCGACCGAGCGCGTGCGCGGCATCCCGTTTCCCGGCACGTTCATCGTCGATCGCGGCGGCCGCGTGAAGGCGCGGTTCTTCGAGGACTCGTACACCGTCCGCAACACGGTCTCGAGCATTCGCGTGAAGCTGAACAACGCCGAGATGCCGGTCCCCGCGACGCAGGTGCAGACGCGGCACCTCGATGTCACGACGTATCCGAGCGACGCGGCCGTCGCGCCCGGAAACCGCTTCACGCTCGTGCTGCGGATTGCGCCGCACGCCGGCATGCACGTCTACGCGCCAGGGGCGTCGAACTACAAGATCGTCGAGCTGAAGCTCCTGCCGACGAAGTACGTCCGGCCGCAGGCGGCGGCGTACCCACCGTCGGAGACGTACGAGTTCAAGCCGCTGAACGAGCGCGTGCCGGCGTATCAGAAACCGTTCACGCTGGTGCAGGAAGTGGTGCTCGACGGCCAGGCGTCGACGCGCAACGCGCTGAAGGATCAGGCGTCGCTCACCATCGGCGGCGCGCTGACGTACCAAGCGTGCGACGATCGCCTCTGTTACGACCCGGTGACGGTGCCGCTGTCGTGGACGGTGGGCCTCAAGCCGATCGTCACGCAGGCGACGGCGCGTCCGGCGACGAAATAGCGGCTACTTCGCGTCGCCCACCAGCTGCCGCACCATCGCGGCCGTATCCTGGTCGCCCTCGTGGCAGGCCTCCTCGAGCAGCTCGTAGCTGCGCGCCTCGTCGGCTTTCACGCTGCGGCGGAAGTTCAACGCGATCGTGAACGGCCTCGTGTAGACCTTCGGATCCTCGAACGTCGCCTGGTAGTCGATGGCGTCGGGGCCGACGACCGTATAGCGCTCCTGCACGCGCAGCGCGTCGCTGTGGAAGTCGCCGACGATGTCGAACCACGTCTTGTCGTTGTGGTTGGTGGCGTCGACGACCAGCGTGTTGCCCTCCCAGTGGCCGCGTGAATCGCCCATCCACAGCTTGACGGCCTCGCCGACGTGCGGACGGCCGTCGAGCGGGATGATGCGCGACCCGTGATTGAACTCCTGCAGGATGACGACGTAGCCGGCGGGCTGCAGGAACTGGAACGTCCCCTGGTAGAACACGCGCGGGACGCCGCTGAGGAAGCAGCGCGTGTGCGGGTCGACGTATTCCCATTTCGTGATGTTGGTGTGGTTCTCGAGGACCTCGGTCCGCTTCGCCCGCGCCCACGGCTGGTAGGGGATCTTGCCGTCGGGCGGATCGACGACGAGGCTCTTCTCGTCGGTCTGGTTGCCGCTGAGGAACACGTGCGTCGGGTCGGCGCCGGCCTCGATGTCGTAGGTCGCCAGCCGTCGTCCCTGGTTGGCCCAGAAGCCCTCGATGTTCGGCTGGCCGTCGGGCGTTCGCGGCGCGGTCGTTGCCGTGCCACTGCCGCCCGCGGCTCCGGCCTGCGCGGCCACGCGCGCGGGGATGGTCCACACCATCGCCGCCGCCGCGGCGAGCACCGTCGCCAGCATGTACGATCTCATTTGAGCCTCCCTGCGGCTTCTTCCTCGAGCGCGTTGCACTCGTAGTCGAGGATCTGGGCGTGCGGTTCCTGCCGCCGATAGAGCGTCATGTTCATGGTCCACGGGCGCGTGAACACCTTCGGATCCTCGATCGTGACCGCGTACGCCATGTGATCCGGGCTGCTGCGCGTGAAGCGCTCGATCACGTGCAGCGCGTCGCTGTGGAAGTTGCCGGCGGCGTCGAACCACGTCTTGTCGTTGAAATGGATCGTGTCCACCACGAGCGTGCCGCCGTCCCAGTGGCCGCGCGAGACGCCGAGCCAGAAGTCGATCGGGCCGGGCAGGTTCGGACGGTCCGTGTAGATCGTCCGCACCGCGTGGTCGTATTCGTAGAGGATCAGCGTGACGCCGGCCGTTTGAAAGATCTGGAAGGGATGCGGCATGTACGTGATGCGGGGCACGCCCGGCAGGTAGCACTTCGCGACCGGGTCGTCGGTCAGGCGCTTCTCGAAGTTCTCCTTCTTCTTCGCGGCCGCCCACGCCTGGTACGGAATGTCGTTCCCTTCGACGACACCCTGCCCGGCGGGTACGCCCAGGCGCGCGGCGTGGTCCTGGATGTCCCATGCGGCCGTGTTGAGAACCTGCCACACGCCCTGCAGATCGGCCTTGCCGTCGGCGGTGAGCGGCGGCCTGTACGAAGGCGGAGCGCCCGCGCGCGCCTGACCCGAGGCGGGGGCGGAGGCGACCGATGTGAAGATCGCCACGACGAGCAGGCACAGGAAGCGGTGCTGCATTGCCAGCGGGTTCAATGTACGCGCACCGACAGCGGCACGCTGACCTCGCCCCACGCGAGCCGGAGCACGGCGTCCTTCCCTTCGACGATCGGAAAGTCGAAGGTGAGCGTTTCCACGTGCGCGGTTTTCTCGGGCCGCACCTCGAGGCGAAGCGCATCCTGCGCCTCGCCCGGATAGCTCTCGTGAAACGCCTTCGGCACCTTGCTGAAGATGGCCGTCCACGTCTCCGGCCCGGGAATCGTCCAGACGCTGTACGACCCCGCTGGCAGCGGATGGTCGTTGATCGTCACGTCCCGGCTGAAGGTGACGGCCGTCGCCTGGTCGGCGCCCGGGGTCCAGACCTTCCCGTACGGCACGAGCGCGCCGAAGATCTGGCGTCCGCGGGCGACGGGCCGGCTGTAGGTCAGCAGGATCTCCGTCGTGGCGACACGCTGGCCGACGGCTGCCGCCTGGCTCTTGCTGACCTGGTCGAGCGGAATGACCGCTTCGGAGATATCGGTGATGTTGGCTGGAGCCGCCGTTACCGGTTGAACGGTTCGCTGCGGCTCCGGGTCGGCCCGGCATGCGGCGACCAGGCAAAGCAGCACGACCGCGCTCAACCGCGAGACCGTCATGCCCGCGAATCTTATTACGAATCACCGACGACCAACCACCAACCACCGACCGGCCAACCACCATCTATAATCCGGCCCATGCCCGCATACTGGATCGCTCACGCGAAGATCAACGACCCGATCGAATACAAGAAATACACGGATCCGCTTCCCGACATCTTCAGGAAGTACGGCGCCAAGATTCTCGCCCGCGGCGGCCGCTATCGAATCATGGAAGGCCCGGAATATTTTCCCCGCCATGTCGTCATCGAGTTCCCGACGTTCGAAAAGGCCGTCGAATGCTTCGAGTCGCAGGAGTACCGGGATGCGGCCGAGCATCGCCGCCGCAATGGCGTCGGCGAGGTGCAGAACGTCATCGTCGACGCGGGAGATGCGACGAAATGAGGGCCGCCTGAAGGCGGTCCCCACGTACGCCGTACGGAAATGAGGGCCGCCTGAAGGCGGCCCCCACGAACGCCGGACGGAAATGAGGGCCGCCTGAAGGCGGCCCCCACGAACGCCGGTACGTAGGGGCCGGCTTCAGCCGGCCCACGGACTCAAGGAGATGCTTATGAACGCGCGATGGTTGGTTGGCGTAGTGATGCTGCTCGCGGCCGTGAGAATCGTCGGGGCGCAGGAGCGGGGCGGGCGCGAAGGGCGCGGCGGCGGCCAGGGCGGCGGACGCGCGGCGGAAGCGCCCATGCCGCGGCTCAAGCTGACGAGCAGCGGATTCACCGACGGCGGCGCGTACCCGCTCGACTTCACGTGCTACGCCAACGGCGGCAACGCGCAGAACCCGAGCGCGGTCAATCCGCCCTTCTCGTGGACCAACGTGCCGAGGGGCACGCAGAGCTTCGTGCTCGCGCTGAACGGGACGGACAACCACCCGAACAAGGGAATCGACATGGAGATGTTCTGGGTGGTCTACAACATCCCGGCGGGGACGACGTCGATTGCGCAGGGCCTGAAGCCGGGCGACCTGCCCGACGGCAGCCACCAGGCGACAGGGCAGCGGAACATCGCCGGCTACCGCGCGCCGTGCGCGCCCGTCGGCGTCGGCCGCCTGCACTACATGTTCACGCTGTTCGCGCTGGACTCGATGCCGAACCTGCCGGGAGGCGCCACCGAGACGGAGATCCGGAAGGCGATGGATGGACACATCCTCGGCGCGAGCATCAACGTCGCGGCCTTCGAGCGGCAGCCCTGAGGCTGGTTGGTTACTTCCGCGGCGCTGCCTTCCCGTCGCCCTCGCCCTGCTTGCTCCTGACGATCGGATTGATCTCGCCAAGCCCGCCGTCGTTGCACGAAAGCCCCGGCGCCGCGCCCGGCAGCCCCTGGCGCTCGATCCAGCCGCAGCAGTAGCGTCCGCACGACGCGGGCGGCGTGTAGATGCTCTTCAGCGTGTGCCGGTATTCCGGGTAGAGCGACTGCGCGTAGCCCAACGCCGCTTCCTTGGGCAGGTTGTAGGTCCGCATCATGAAGTCGGCTTCCGGGTTCTGGCCCGGAAGGTAATGCGGCACGATGCCCGAGTCCTCGAGCCGTGGAATCTCGTTCGCCGTGTTGCAGATGGCCCGGCCGCCCTGGTTGCCGCGCGGGTCCAGCCGCCATACGCGGCTGACGACGTGCGGCTCGGTCAGGTAGATCGGATCTTCCTGGATGGTGACGACGGTCAGCAGGTCGTCGTGACGCGTGATGTGCACCCAGTAGGTCGTCTGATCGCTCGCGGGAATGCCGTTGCCCCGGCGAATCCACGTCGTCTTCACGTGCGTCGTGCGCACGGTGAGCGTGTCGCCTTCCCATTTTCCGGTCGAGAAGCCAGCGCCGGTCGAGAGCGCATTCGGCGACGGCTCCGGACGGCCATCCATCCAGATGGTCAGCGTGTCGCGCAGGTAGTCGCCCTCGATCTTCCACGCGATCACCTTGTCGTCCCTGTCCACCTCGCTCCAGATGCGCATGCCGAGCGGACGGTACATGCCGACCCACGGCGCCTGCGCGAGACACTGGCGTTCGATCGTCGAGGGCAGGTTGGACGTGTAGAGCAGCGCCTTGGCGCGCCCCTCGTCGCTCATCGGCATGCCGGTGAAGTCGCCGAGGTCGGAGCCCGGGCCGCGCTCGATGTAATCCTCGTAGAGCAGTGGCACGTAGGAGCCCGTGAGCTCGATCTGCGCGGACGCCGGCATGCTCATCGCGAGCAGGCCAATGAAAAGGAAGGCAATTCGTAACTTCATAACTTCGTAACTTCGTACATCTTCAAAACCTCGCGTCGCACGGCGACGGATCCCACTTGCTGCCGTCCTTTTCCTTCTTGAAGTGCAGCGTCGTGATCCAGGGCGTCTGCAGGTACACCGGATCCTCGACGAGATTGGTGTCGACCAGGTACTGGTCGCCGTTGGTTTCGGTGTGCATGTCCCAGTACTCGGTGAAGACCGCGCGATCGCCGTACGGCACGCCGTTCTTCCGCAGGTAGCCCGGGCGCAATTGCGTCGTCACCGACTTGATCGAGCCGTGGCGCGGGCCCGCGCCGCGGCCACGGCCGCCGCCGGCCGCCATCACCCACTGCGCGGTCGTGACGCCCTGCCACGTCTTCGCACCGGACGCACCCGTCCTGCCCGCTTCGCCCGCCCGGCCCGCGTCCGCGAAGCGGAGCAGCCGGGTCTGCGTGCCGTAGTCGGTTTCAATCTTCAGGGTGCTGTCGTCCTGCCACGTGATGTGCAGCCGCGTCGGCCCGCGCATCAGGCCCGGTGCGCCGTACGCCCGGCACTGCTCGCCGGCCGCCTCGTCTTTCGCCGGGTCCCACGCCTCGGCCACGCGCAGCCCTTCCGCGCTGAGCGGGATGCTGACGACGTCGCCTTTGGCCGGCGTGACCATCCGCCAGCGCCAGTCTTCCGAGACGATGGCGACCCAATAGCCGGTCGGGTCGAAGGGTGCGGCCGCCTTCGCCGTCGGCGGAGGCCCTCCCGCGCGTCCCTGCGCCGCCCCGCGCCCCTGCGCGTCGGGATTCGAAGTCAGGAAGACGAGCATCGTGGCCGCGCACATGCCCGCCAAGACCGCTTGGGAGTTGGGAGTTGGAATTTGGGATTTCACTCGGTCTTCCCCGGGGGCTTCCCGCTCTTCAACCCGTTGTAGATCGCTTCGACGAACATGTCCGTGGTCCACGGCCCGCTGTCGGACCCGTACCGCTTGCGGTACCCGGCGGTCGGGTTCGCGGCCTTCACCTGGTCGAGCGACATCCCCTTCTTCACCAGGTCTTCGATGATGTCCTTGATGGTCGTCACCATGTCGCGGTAGTCCACGAGCTCGCCGTAGTCGGAGACGCGGCCGTGGCCCGGCACGAGCAGCGTGCGACCCGGCTTCAGCACGAGCGGCATCGGCGGCACCGTGAGGTCGAGGAGGCGGTTGAGCGCCTCGAGCTCGCCCTGGATGCTGCCGCCCCTGGCCGGATCGATCACCGGAAAGCGCCGCAGATCGATGATGTCGCCGGTCGCGATCACATCAGCGCGGCGGAAGTGGACGATCACGTCGCCGTCGGACACGGCGCCCAGCTGGCGAATGACCTGCACCGCCTCGTCGTTCACGTAGAACGAGCGGTACTTCGAGGTGAAGGTCTCGGTCGGCCACATCCCCGTCGGCGCCGGCGTGTCGGCGCGGTTCTTCGGCGCGCTCATCCGCTGCAGCACGTTCTCGTGCGCGAGCACGGTCGCGCGCTCTTCGTCGGTGAAGTTGTCGGGGTTGATCGGCACGCCGACGACGCCGACCTTGTCGTTGCCGCCGACGTGCTCGGGGTCCGCGCTCGTGTTGATGATCATGCGGATCGGCGCCTTCGTGATCGCGCGAACCGCCTCGAGCGTCTTCTCGGCCATCGCCTCGGAGCCGCTGTCCACGAGGATGACGCCATCCTCGCCGACGTGCACGGTCACGTTGCCGCCGGCGCCGAAGATGACCCACACGTTCTGCCGGATCTGAATAGTGTCGAGTGCGCCCGCCGCCGCCGCTCGCGCGGCAGGACGCTGCTGCGCCAGGACCCGATCGGCTGGCGATCCTCCCGCGAAGACGAGGACGATCGCCACCGTCCACGGCAGCGCCGATTTGACGCGGAATCGCGGTGCTTTCATGGTCGGCGAAGCGTACACCATTTCATTTTGACAGAGAAAGAAGGGCGCGCCCCGTGGTCCCGCGCGAGCAAAAGCAGCCGAGGGGCTGTGGTATATTCGCCGCGCTTTTTCCATAGTTTCGCGCAGGAGGCTTGGACATATGGGCCACCGGCTCGTCGTGATCTCAGCGCGCGGGCTGCTGATCGTTCTCCTCTCCTTCTCGATTTCCTCGGCGCAGTCCGTCTCCACCGCGCAAATCAACGGCGCCATCAAGGACCAGAGCGGTGCGGGCCTGCCGGGTGTCACGATCACCGTGACCCAGACCGATACGGGGCTGACGCGCAGCGCGGTCAGCGACGAGGAGGGCTCGTACATCCTGCAGAACCTGCCGATCGGTCCCTACCGGTTCGAGGCGGAGCTGCAGGGGTTCCGCAAGTTCGTCCAGACCGGCATCGTCCTGCAGGTGAACGCGAACCCGACGCTCAACGTGACGCTGCAGCTCGGGCAGGTCGCGGAGACGGTGACGGTTCAGGGCACCGCGGCGCTCGTCGAGACGCGCAACCCGGGCATCGGGCAGGTGATCACGAACCAGCAGGTAGTGGAGCTGCCGCTCAACGGCCGGCAGCTCACCGAGCTGGTGTTCCAGGCGGGCCTGGCCACGGGCGGCAAGGCCACGAGTGACGCGCCGGGCGCCAACGCGCTCAACACCGGCGTCCGCAGCTACCCGAACACCACGATCGTCGTCGCCGGCGGCCTGTCGAACGGGATGACGTACCTGCTCGACGGCGGCACGCACAACGACCCGTTCAACAACCTGAACCTGCCGCTGCCGTTCCCCGACGCGATGCAGGAGTTCAAGGTGGAGACGAGCGCGCTCCCCGCGCAGTACGGGCACCACTCGGCCGCCGCGGTCAACGCGGTGACCAAGTCGGGGACGAACACGTTCCACGGCGACGCGTTCGAGTTCATGCGCGATCACCGGCTGAACGCCGCCAACGCGTTTGCGGCGATCGGCCCCGACGGCAGGCGCCGCGACGACGGGCTGCACCGGGATCAGTTCGGCGGCACGCTCGGCGGTCCCATCGTGCAGGGGAAACTGTTCTTCTTCGGCGGCTACCAGGGGACGCGGGTCAACGTCACGCCGACGAGCTTCTTCCAGTTCGTGCCGACAGCGGCGATGCTGGCCGGCGACTTCTCGACCATCACGTCGCCCGCGTGCAACTCGGGCCGTACCATTGCGCTGCGCGCCCCGTTCACGGGGACGAGCGTCTCGCCGAGCCAGTTCTCCCCCGCGGCGCTGGCGCTCGTCTCGAAGCTGCCGAAGCCGATCAACGACTGCGGCCAGTCGTTCTTCGACCGCCGCACCGAGAGCAGCGAGCACATGGCGCTCGGGCGCGTGGACTACCAGTGGAGCAACAACCACTCGCTGTTCGGCCGCTACCAGCTCGCGCGCCTCACGTCGAAGCCCGACAACGATCCGAACAACGTCCTCGCGTACGCCAACGGCCCCATCGACGACACGATCCACTCGTTCGTCGTCGGCGACACGTATCTGCTCGGCCCGAACACGGTCAATTCCTTCCGCGCCACCTACAACGACTCCGAGGTCGACAAGGGCTACGTGCCGTTCTTCGACGCCAGGAGCCTGGGCGTGCGGAACATCGCGACGCCGCTGGCCGGCTTCACGGCTTTTACCGTGTCGGGCGGCTTCTCGCTCGGGCCGACCGGCGCCAAGCCGAGCGCCATCGGCACGTCGTCCTTCCAGCTCGTTGACGACGTCAGCATCGTCCGCGGCGCGCATCAGATCGGATTCGGCGCCAACTACATCCGTTCGGGTCTCCAGTCCACGTCGTATGGCTCGGCCGCCGGCAACTTCGCCTTCACCGGCGTGAACACCGGTCTCGGGCTCGGGGACTTCCTGCTCGGACGTCCCGCGACCTTCACGCAGGGGCAGATCTACGGGCCGGGCGGCGTGATGCCCTACATCGGCATCTACGGGCAGGACGCATGGAAGGTGTCGCCGAACCTGACGTTGAACGTCGGCCTGCGGTGGGATCCGTACCTGCCGTACTCGAGCGACCAGCGGCACTTCAATCACTTCAGCCTGGAGCAGTTCAAGTCCGGCGTGCGCAGCACGGTCTACCGGAACGCGCCGGCCGGCGTGCTCTTCGAGGGCGATCCCGGGTATCCGGGCCACGCCGTCAGCAAGCGGCACCTCAACGACTTCGCGCCGCGCCTGTCCGGCGTCTGGGACCCGAAGGGCGACGGCCGCATGACGCTGCGCGGAGCCTACGGCATCTTCTACGACCTGCCGCACATCTGGAATTTCCTCGGTTTCGATCGCGGGACCCCCTTCGGCACCGAGCTCGTCGTCAACAACGGCACGTTCGACGACCCGTGGGTCAATACGCCCGGAGGCAACCCGTTCCCGATCGTGGCGAACCCTGACATGACGTTCCCGCTCTACGGCGGGTTCGTGACGTTCCCGCTGGACATGAGCCCGCCGTATTTCGATCAGTGGAACGTCAGCGTGCAGCGCCAGCTCGGGGCGGCGTGGATGGTGTCCGCGAACTACCTGAGCAGCCGCGGGCACCGGCTGCCCGTAGGCGACCAGTTGAATCCGGCCGTGTTCACGCCCGGCGCCACGACGGCGACGACGAACCAGCGCCGCCTGACGTCGGTGCTCAATCCGTCGCAAGGGCAGTTCTACGGCACCATCACGGCGGTCGAGCCGATCGGGACGTCGGAGTACAAGGGGCTGCTGCTCTCGGCGCAGCATCGATCCGCCAACGGCCTGTTCCTCTCGGGGAACTGGACCATCTCCGAATGCGTCTCCGACATCATCAATTACGAGCCGTCGGTCGCGGGCATCGAGCTGACGAAGCCGGGCGACCCCGCGTTCGACCGTGGCAGCTGCGGCGTCACCGATCAGAAGCACGTGGTGAACCTGTCCGCCGTCTACCAGGTGCCGGCCGCGTCGACGGGCCTCGTTCGTGCGCTGACGAGCGACTGGCAGCTGTCGACGATCGTCAGCGCGAGGAGCGGAACGCACTTCTCGGCGACGACCGGCGTCGACAACGCGCTCAACGGACAGGCCAACCAGCGCCCGGACAAGGTCTCGGACGACGTGTACGTGAAGCAGGGCTACCGGTGGCTGAGCGCGTCGGCGTTCCGCGCGCCGGCCGCGGGCGCGTACGGCAACCTGGTGAACAACAGCCTTATTGGTCCGGGCCGCTTCAACGTGGACGTGGGGCTCGTGCGGTCGTTCCGCATCGGCGGCGAGCGCGCCGTGCAGGTGCGCGCCGAGGCGTTCAACGTGTTCAACCGGGTGAACCTGAGCAACCCGGTGTCGGCGCTCAACAGCCCGAACTTCGGATTGATCACGTCGGCGAGCGACGCGCGCATTATTCAGCTGGCGTTGAAATACACGTTCTAGCGGACCTGAACGTCCGCCTCTACGTCCGACTTGGAGCGGCGGTCCAATTGATCGTAGAGGCGGGCCGTCAGGCCCGCCTGGGAGAACTGGTTTGAAACGACTGGGTTTACTCATCGCGCTGCTGGCCGCGTCGGCGTTGCCGGCGCTGGCGCAGACCGACGTGCTCACGGGCATGTGGCGGCCGATCTCGCGCAACGAAGACGGCAGCGGCCTGGACGGCGACTACGCGGGGCTGCCGCTGAGCGCGGCCGGCCGCCTGCGCGCGGAGAGCTGGGCGCCGGAGAACTTCGACGTGGCGGAGCTGGTGTGCCGCCCGCACTCGTGGGATTTTTCGCTCGAGGCGGGCGCCGCGCAGATGCGTCTGGCGGCGGAGATCAACGACCCGACGCAGTCGCTCGTCGCCTATCGCGGCCGGCTGTCGATGCGCGAGCAGGAGACCACGATCTGGATGGACGGCCGGTCCCGTCCTCCCGACTACGCGCTGCACACCTGGAGCGGTTTCTCGACAGGCGAGTGGGACGGCGACGTGCTGGTCCAGACCGCCACGCACCTGAAGGAAAACTACATGCGCCGCTGGGGGCCGATGCGCAGCGACGACGCGACCGTCCGCATCCGCTACAAGCGCCTGAACAACAACTATCTCCGCGCGACGGTGATCGTCTACGACCCCGTCTACTTCGCCGAGCCGTACGTCCGCACGTCGCTGATCTGGGTGCTCGATCCGAACCTCGTGCTGCCGCCGTACCCGTGCGAGGAGCCGACCGACACCGTCGTCGAGCACGGCAAGGTGCCGCACTACCTGCCGGGCAAGAGCCTGCTTCCCGCGCTGGATCCGAAGGAGAACGACGAGTTCGGCACGCCCTACGAGGCGCGGCTCGGCGGTCCCGAGACGATGTACCCCGAATACATCAAGAAGCTGCAGCCGTTTCCCCGGCCGAACGTGAAGAAGGGGCCGGCGGTGGAGCGGGGTCAGTGAGGGGGCAGGTGGCAGGGGGCAGGTGGCCGTTGGTGGCAGGCTGGAGGTGGCAGGTCGGCGTCGCCGCGCTGGCGGCATGCGCGCTGCTCTCGGCGGCGCGCGTCGAGACTCAGGGCGCGCGCCCCGCGTGGGCGTGGAAGCCCTCGATCCCCGCCGCCAACGACGGCCAGATCCACGTCCTGCCGGTGCGCGGCCGCATCTCGATGCTGGTCGGCGCCGGCGGCAACGTCACCGTCTCGGCCGGCGACGACGGGGTGCTGATGGTGGACACGGGCACGGCGGCGATGAGCGACAAGCTGCTCGCGGCCGTGCGATCGCTCGCGCCGCGCGGCGTCATCCGCTACATCGTCAACACCGACGAGCGCGACGACTTCACGGGGGGCAACGACAGGATCGCGCTGGCGGGCGATACGATCCGCTTCCGCGTCGCGACCGACCCGCGCGTGTCCGACGCGCTCGCGAAGGACCGTGCGTCGGTGATCGCGTTCGTGTCGGTGCTCGATCGCATGTCCGCCCCGACGGGCAAGGTGGCGCCGCGCAGCGAGGACGCGTGGCCGGACGACACCTATTCGAGCGCGCAGAAGAAGCTGTACTTCAACGACGAGCCGGTGCTCATCATGCACGTCCCCGCCGGCACCGACGGCAACAGCATCGTCCACTTCCGACTCGATGACGTGCTCAGCGTCGGCGACCTCATCGACATGACGAACTATCCGTTCATCAACGTGAACGCCGGCGGCGGCATCAACCAGATCGTCGAGGGCCTCAATCGGGTCCTGGAGATCACCGTGCCGGACACCAAGACCGAGGGCGGCACGCTGGTGATTCCAGGGCACGGACGGCTGGTCGACCAGTCCGACGTGGCCTACTACCGGGAGATGGTGGCGATCGTTCGCGACCGCATCCAGGACGGCATCAAGCGCGGCCTGACGCTCGCGCAGATCAAGGCGGCGAGGCCGACGCTCGACTACGACCCGCGATTTGGCCACACGACGGGCCCGTGGACGACCGACATGTTCGTCGAAGCGGCGTACAGAAGCCTCGGAGGCAAGTAACCATGACACGGAACGGATTCATTCTTATCCTGGCGCTGGTCGTGCTGGCCGGCGCGGGCCGCGTTCTCGCGCATCATTCCTTCACTGCGGCGTACGAGTCGGGCAAGCGCATCGAGATCGAGGGCGTGGTGAAGGAATTCGTCTGGCGCAACCCGCACTCGTTCGTCCGCATCGAGGTGACGAAGGACGGCAAGCCCGAGACCTGGAACCTGGAGTGGGGTTCCAGCACGCAGCTCTCGGCGGCGAAGTACCCGGTGACGCGCACGACGCTCAAGTTCGGCGACCGCATCATCGCCGCGGGCGAGCCGGGACGCGACCCCGAGGCGCACCGCATCCGCATCTCCTCGATCAAGCGGCCGGTTGACGGCTGGGAGTGGCAGGGAGTCGTCGAGTGAACCTGCGGGTTCCGCTTCTGCGGTGGAGTCCGGCCTTCGCCGGACCTCTGGTGCTCGCGTTTTTCATTCCGGCGGTGGCCCTCGCGCAGGGCCGCGGCGGTCAGGGCGGCGGCGCGCCGCAGCAGAGCGGCCGCGCGGGCGCGATCAAGGACCTGACCGGCTACTGGGTGTCGGTCGTCGCCGAGCACTGGCACCTGCGGATGCTCGTGCCGCCGAAGGGCGACGTGACGATGCTGCCGGTCAACGCGGAAGCGCGGCGGATCACGAACACGTGGGACCCGGCGAAGGACGAGGCGAGCGGCGAAGCGTGCCGCTCGTACGGGGCGCCGACGATCATGCGCGTGCCCGGGCGGCTGCACATCACGTGGCAGGACGACAACACGCTGAAGATCGACACCGATGCGGGGACGCAGACCCGGCTGCTGCACTTCGGCGGCGCGGGTAGTGTGGGGCGGGTCCTTTCGGACCCGCCAAGCTGGCAGGGCTATTCGGCGGCCACGTGGCGGCGTCCGGCGCGGGCGGGCGCGGAGAAGAGCGCGGGCGACCTCCGCGTCGTCACCAATCGCCTGCGTCCGGGGTACCTGCGCAAGAACGGCGTCCCCTACAGCGAGAACGCCACGGTGGAGGAATTCTTCGACGCGTTCACCGAGCCGAACGGCGACAGCTGGCTGGTGATCGACACGATCGTCACCGACCCGACGTACCTCACACAGCCCTACGTCAACAGCGTCGCGTTCAAGAAGGAGCGGGACGGGGCAAGGTGGGACCCCACGCCGTGCCGGACCGATCAGCCGCGATAGGCGGCGCGGCGGCGGACAGCGGCGAGGATGCCAGCGGCTTGACGCGCGGCACCATGTTCACTCCCGGCTCCAGGCTCGACGCCGTGGAACCGCTGGCGTCGGCTCGCAGACCTACCTCGTGAGCGACGATGCACCTTTCGATGCTCCACGGACTCGGTCTCTACAGCCTCCGCCGCGGTTTACCGCCTCACGCTGATCACGGCGCTCGCAGTCGCCGGTCGCGAACACGCCGCCGCGCGTGGGCGCTCGCCGTCGCCGGTCGCGACCGTTCGACGCGTGACGACCTGTCTGTTTATTCATATTATATGGATATGTGGATTCGATCCGTGATGGCGCTCCTCGTGCTGGCGACCGTGCCCGCGGCGCTGGCGCAGACACCGCCGCCGCATTCGCCGACGCCCGTCGAGCCGATTGCCGCCGTCATCGACGCCCTGCGCACGCACGACGTCGTCGGGATGAGCGATCCGCACGGCAACGAGCAGATGCAGGCGCTGCTGCTCAAACTGGTGCGCGCGCCGGGGTTTGCCGACGCGGTGAACGACATCGTCATCGAAACCGCCAGCGCGCGGTATCAGGACGCAATCGACCGGTTTGTCCGCGGAGAGGATGTGCCGGGAGAGGTGCTCCGCAAGGCCTGGGAAGAGCACACCGTCGTGAACAGCCTCGGCCACCAGGCAGAGGAGTTCATCCGGGCCGTGCGCGCGGTGAACGGGTCGCTCGGCGGCGGCAGGAAGCTGCGCGTGATTGCCGGCGATCCGCCGATTGACTGGGACAACGTCAGCTCGCGCGACGATCATCGCCGCTGGATAGAGCTTCGGGACAGCTATCCCGCCGACGTGATTCGGCGCCAGGTTCTCGATCGCGGCCGCCGGGCGCTGGTCATCTATGGGCAGGGACACCTTCAGCGGCGCCAGATTGCCAGCAACTACGACATGTCGTTCTGGCAGGAACAAACGGTCGTGAGTCTGCTCGGGCGCGACCCAGCGGTGCGCGTCTTCACGGTGTGGTCGCTGTTCGGTCGCGGCCCGGACGCGGCCGCAGTCGTGGCGTCGTGGCCGGTGCCGAGTCTCGCCGTCACGCGCGGGACGACGCTCGGGGGGATGGATTTCGCCACCTACAACGCCGGCCTCGGAAACGGCACCCGCTTCGCCGTGCGGAACGACCAGATCGTCCCGCTGCCACGGGACGCGTGGCAGACGATGCGGATGGAGGATGAGTTCGACGCGGTCCTCTATCTCGGACCGCCGTCGACGCTGACAAACGCGCCGGTGTCCGCTGCGTTGTGCCAGGACCGGCAGTTCGCGAACAGCCGCCTTGAACGGCTGACGCGATTTGCGCCGCCGGTGGAAGTCGAGAATTTCAAGAAGGCCTGCGGACTCTGATCGGCAGGCGGACCTGAAGGTCCGCCTCTACGTCCACGTACGCCTCGAGAAGCCAGCACCCGTGAACCTCAGGGCGTTAGTTTCGTCCCGTCTTTCAACACCGCAGTTCGCAAGAGCATCGATCGATCGCGGCCGCGGCTCGGCCAGCCGATGATGGTCAGCGTGTCGCCGACGACGAACTTCTCGATCTCGAAGCCGGCCCGCCGCATCGTGTTGACCGCACCCATTTCTACCAGCCATTCGACCGTCTTGCCGTCGTCCTGTTTCACGTCGATGCGGAAGCGCGAATGCGGGTTGATCCACTTCGCTTCGGTGAGCGCGCCGGTGATGGTGATCTCCTTCGACTGATCGAAGTTGACCGGCACGGAGTGGTGCGCGAGCGCCGGCGGCGAGTAGATCGACGTGACGAGCATCAGCAGCGAAGCGATCGCCGCGCCCCTGGCGAGGGCCGCCCTACTTGTTCGGTTCGGTGATTTGGGCATCCTTGGGATCGCAGCCATAGTGCATCAGTTCGAATTTGGAACGGGGATAAGTAATGGTGACGACGAGGGGATCGCGATAGTTCGCGGGATCGACGTGCGTGATCTGGATGCTGAGCAGGTTCGGGTTCGCCAGCGAGAACCGCTCGATCGTGCGCATCATCCGGCTTTGCGGCAGTCCGGCCCACTCCTGCATCGTCGAGACGTAGCCGGGCTCGATGTCGCGCGTTTCAACCACCAGCGCATCACCGTCGTACCACGCGACCGACGTGCCGAGCCCCGGCATGTTCGGGATGCCAGTCGAGCGCTTCACGCGCGGCGCCGTCGGATCGACCACGGGAATGCGGCGATCGATGTCCATCCATTCGTACTGCAGGCGGACGTCGTTCGGGTTCTGCGTGATCTTGACGAGGACGTTCGGATTGAGCCAGACGCGCGTCCAGCTCGTGCCGATGCACTTCAGCGCCGGATCGTCTTTCTTGTAGTCGTAGGCCTTGAACCGCCGCTCGCCCGCTTCGGTGAGATGCCACTCGCCAAAGGTGGTCTTGCCGCCGTTCATCATCCAGTTGCCCGACACATCGGGGCGCTGCTGTGCGTGAGCGATCGTCGCGGCGCCGATCAGGCAGGCCAGGGCGAGCACGCCGCGCATCATTTGGCGGCGCCCCCGGACTTGCTGCGCACGACCGGATTCAGCGTCCCGAGCCCGCCGTCGTTGCACGACAGCCCTGGCGCGGCGCCGGGCAGCCCCTGGCGCTCGATCCACCCGCAGCAGTAGCGGCCGCACGACGCGGGCGGCGTATACACACCTTTGATCTTCTTCCGGTACTCCGGGTAGAGGCTCTCGGCGTAGCCCATTGCCGCTTCCTTCGGCAGGTTGTAGGTCCGCATCATGAAGTCGGCCTCGGGATTGGCGCCGGGCAGGTAGTGCGGCACGCTGCCCGTGTCCTCGAGCCGTGGAATCTCGTTGGCGGTGTTGCAGTTGGTCTCGACGTAATTGCCGGGCGTCGCGCGCGGATCGAGCTGCCAGACGCGGCTGACGACGTGCGGCTCTGTCAAATAAATCGGATCGTCCTGGATGGTGACGATCGTGAGCAAGTCGGCGTGGCGCGTGAGGTGAACCGTATAGCTGCTCTGATCGCTCCCCGGGATGCCGTTGCCGCGGCGGATCCACGCGGTCTTGACGTGGGTCGTGCGCGCGGTCAGCGTGTCGCCTTCCCACGTGCCGGTGCTGAAGCCTTCGGCAGAGGCGAGCGCATTGGCTGACGGTTCCGGGCGGCCGTCCATCCAGATCGTCACCGTTCCCCTGAGGTAGTCGCCGCCCAGCTTCCACGCGATCACGTTGCCGTCGCGGTCTTCCTCGCTCCAGATCGAGATGCCGCGCGGCCGGTACTGCAGGACCCACGGCGCCTGCGGCAGGCACTGCCGCTCGGCCGTGGACGGCAGGTTCGACGTGTAGAGCAGCGCCTTGGCGCGCGCCTCGTCCGTCATCGGCATGCCGGTGAAGTCGCCGAGGTCGGAGCCGGGACCGCGCTCGATGTAGTCCTCGTAGAGACGCGGCGCCCACGAGCCGGTGAGGTCCACCTGCGCAAATGCGGGCAGCGGGGCGGCGCCGAGCATCGCGACGAGCAGCAGAGGAATCTTTCGCATCGCGGCAGGGCCGCGGAGCATATATCATTTTCCAACGCGCTCCCGCAATCGCCCGGAGCGCCCGTGCTATATTGGCCGGCCCGGCACGGCGGGATGGAAGCAGGAGGACCGTTGGCATGAAGCGTTATCTCGTCGCGCCCCTGGCCCTGGTGATCTGCGGCGCGACCGCCCAGGCGTGGGCGCATCATTCATTCGCGGCGACCTATATCGAGAACCAGACGATCACCATTGAAGGCGAGCTCGTGCAGTTCGTGCTTCGCAACCCGCACTCGTTTATCAACGTGGACGTGTCGGAGAAAGACGGGTCTATGACCCGCTATGTCGTGGAATGGGCCGCCCCCGCGCAGCTCGCCGGCAAGGTCGATCGTGAAACGCTGAAGCCGGGCGACCACGTGATCATCACCGGCAGCCCGGGGCGCAACACCGAGGACCACCGCGTGCGCCTGTTGACGTTCCGCCGCCCGAAGGACGCGAATCACCCCGCCGAGTGGAGCTGGGGCCTGCTGCCGGAAGAGACGTTCAAGTAAACGGCCCCGTTGGTCGTTGGTAGTCCGTCGTTCGTCGTAACGACGAAACAACCAACGCCCAGCGCCTAACGCCCCACGCCCAACGACTCACGACCAACGACTCACGACCAACGACCAACGCTCCCGCGTCAGAACACGTATTTGAGCGCCAACTGCACGATCCGCGGGTCGGCGGCCGTCGTCATCTGTCCGAACGTGGGACTGTTGAGGGCCGCGACGGCGCTCGGCGGGGTGAGCGGATCCAGCTTCTGCACGGTGTTGAAGAAGTTGAACAGCTCGGCGCGGAACTGGATCTCACGATTGCCGCCCGTGTGAAACGACCGCGTGATGCCCATGTCCACGTTGAACGCGCCGGGCCCGACAAACGCGTTGATCGGCACGTTGCCGTAGGTCCCGGGCGCCGGCGCCTGGAACGCCGCCGGGTTCAGCCACTGATTGCCCTGCTTCAGATACGGGTCCGCCAGGATCTGGTTCGGCCGCTGGTTGGTCTGGCCGCTGAGCGCGTTGTCCACGCCGGTGACGACGTTGAAATGATCCCCCGACTGCACGCGGACGATGCCAGCCACCTGCCAGTCGTTGGTAATCGCGCCGACAACGCCCCTGGCAAACGCCGGCAGCTGATACACGGCGGTCCCGTTGACGACGTGCTTGCGGTCGCCGCCGCCGCAGCTGCCGCGGTCGTAGGCGACGTCGCCGGGCTTGGAGAGCGCGAAGCCCGCCATCCCCGGCTCGTAGTTGATGAGATCCGTGATGCAGCGCGAGAGCGTCCAGTTGCCCGTCAGCGACAGTCCGCCTGACGCACGGCGATTGAGCGAGAGCAGCAGCGCGTCGTAGAGGGACGTGCCGACCGGCTTCATCGCGATGATGTTGCCGTAGTACTGCCCCTGCTGCGGGTTCTCCAGGTTGAGCAGGCGCCGCTGGTTGACGTTGGCCGTCGTCGCGCCCGGCTGGAAGACCGCGGGGTTGATGTTGTCGCCAACCGGCAGCCGATGGCCGCGCGAGCTCACGTAGTTCGCCGAGGCCGCCCACGACGTGCCGAGTTGGCGCTGGAAGCTGATGTTCCACTGGTCCGCGTACCACTTCTTCATGTCGAGCGGGAACGTCACCCAGTTCGCAAACTGCGGGAACGTCATGTTCGGGCCGCGCACGAGCGGGAACGGGTTGCCGCCGGCGACGGTGGCGAACGGATCGTCGAGCAGCGGTCCGCTCACCACGAGCGTGCTGCCAAGCGGCGGCGCCGTGGCGAATCCAAAGAGCATCCACAGGTGCGGCAGGTCGTAGAAGCGGCCCCACGCGGAGCGCACGGTCATCTTGCCGTCGCCGTTCACGTCGAGCGCCGCGGAGATCCTCGGAGCGAATTCCCACAGGTCCTTGCGGCCCGCCGCTTTACCGGGATAGCCGGGATCACCGGAGAAGATGACGCCGGTCGGCGCGTTGCGGAAGACGGTGCTGCGCACGCCGCTCCGCCACTGCTCCATGTCGAAGTGGCTGAACTGCCCGTTCTCCTCGACAAACGGCAGGTACGGTTCCCAGCGCAGCCCGCCGTTGATCGTCAGCCTGGAGCCAAGGGTCCACGCGTCCTGCGCGTAGAGACCGACATACGTGCTGCGGTCGTGGATGAAGATGCGGTTGCCCTGCGCGAACGTCTGCGCGCGCCCAATCATGAAGTCCGCCAGCGCCAGCCCCGTCGTCGCGCCGCTGAACGTGAACGGACCCGTGGTGTTGATGTAGGTGCTCCCGTCGACCTCCTGGCGGATCATGCTGCCGCCGAACCCGAGCTGGTGAGCGCCGCGGACGAGGCTCAGGTCCTCCGAGACCTGCAGCCCGTTGGTGGGCGTGCTCGACGAGCTCGCGCCGGTATTGCCGAGCGTGAACGCGCCGGTGACCGTCACGCGCAGGAAGCCGGGCATCATGTCGGCCATCCTGATGCCGACGTCGGGTCCGCCGAACTGCGGGATCCACGGCTTCTGGATGTCGATGTTGTTGTACCCGAACCTGAACGAGTTCACCGAGTTCGAGTTGAGCAGGTAGGTATCGCCGACCACGATCGAGTGCACGGTGTCGTTGATCGGCGACGCGAAGTAGGCGAGCACGTTGTTCGGATCGTTGTCCGGCTGCGCCTTATAGCGCGCCAGCTCGTAGCGCGTGAACACCGTGTGCCTGCTGCTCATCGTGTAGTCCACGCGGCCGATCGCCAGGTTCTCGAAGTTGTGTGTCTTGCGCCCGAAGTCCACGCGACCGCACGGGTCGGTCGTCTTCGGCAGCCGACCGACGATGTTGACCGCGGCCGGCGAGAACAGCGCTGGCGCGATGCGGTTGTTCGCGTCAAACGGCGCGCGCAGCGCGATGCTGCGGCCCGCGTTGCACGCCGGCGAGGTGATGGCCGAGAAATCGCCCGCGAGCATCTGCGCCGTCGGCACGAACTGGAAGAACGTGCTCGGCGTCACGTCGATGCGCGTGCCCTGGTAGCCGGCGAAGTAGAACAGCCTGTTGGCGACGATCGGTCCGCCGAGGGTTCCGCCGAACTGATCGCGCCGCAGCCCGTCGTCGCGGCGCTTGCCCGTCGCCGGATCGACGGCGGCGAAGGCATTCTTCGCGTTCAGCCGGTGATCGCGCAGGAACTCGAAGGCGTCACCGTGCACCATGTTGGTGCCCGACTTGGTCACCGCGTTCACGGCGGCAGCGGAATGAAAGCCGTACTGCGCCGGCAGCGCGCTGGTTTCGACCTTGAACTCCTGCATCGCGTCCGGGAACGGCAGCGGCAGGTTCACGCTGGCGTACGGGTCGTTGTGGTTGCCGCCGTCGAGGATGTAGTTGATCCCGTTGGCCAGTCCACCGGCGACCGAGATCAGCGCGGACGGGTAATTGCGCGGCGTCGACAGTCCGTTCGAGCCTAGGCCCGCCGACGGCGTCGCCATCCCGGCGGTGAGCACCAGCTGCGTCAGCTGCCGTCCGTTGAGCGGCAGCTCGAGCACCTGCTCGTTGGTGACCACCTGGCCGATCCCCGGGTTGCGCGTCTCGACGAGCGGCGCCGTCCCTTCGACCGTGATCGTCTCGGCCAGCTCGCCGATCTGCAGCGTGAGGTTGAGCGTCGGGTTCGCGTTGACCTCCAGCACGATGCCCGTCTGCGCGTAGGTGCGGAAGCCCTGCAGCGACGCTTCGAGCCTGTAGGGGCCAACGGGCAGGTTCGTAACGATGTAGGCGCCGGTATCGCTGGTGATGGCGGTGCGCGTCAGCCCCGTGTCGGTCTGCGTGAGGGTCACGGTGACGCCCGGGAGCGCGAGGCCGGCGCCGTCTCGCACGGTGCCGTTGATTTGCGCGGTCGACACGGCCTGCGCCGCCGCGGCGGCGCTGGTGAGCAGCACGAGCAGCATCGAACGAAGCATGGTTCGCATAAGGTGCGCGCTGTCTATCATTTCGCTCCGAACGATGTCAACGGTTTCGTTGACTCTCCGCGTACCGGACAGGTAAGATCCGCGCCATCCGCCTTCGCTCATGACATAGCGTGAGCTTTGGCGAGGCAAGCCCTTCCCAGGAGTCGATGATGTCTCGCCGCGCGTCCCTCGTCGCCGTGCTCACGCTGCTGTGGTGTCCGTCCGCCTTCGCGCAGATGGACCTCATGGGCGTCTGGCGGCCGCTTCCGCGCAACCAGGACGGCAGCGGCATGACCGGCGACGTCGCGGGCGTCCCCGTGAGCGACGCCGCGCGCTGGCGCGTCCAGAGCTGGTCGCCGGAGGACTTCGACGTCACCGAGTGGGCCTGCCGCCCGCACGCGTGGGACTACTCGCTCGAGGGCCCGCTCTCCGCGCTCCGCATCTGGGCGGACATCGACCAGGCGACGCAGAAGGTAATCGCCTATCACGGTCACCTCAATCAGCAGGAACAGGAGACGACGATCTACATGGACGGCCGTCCGCGTCCGCCGGCCAACGCGCTCCACACGTGGAGCGGGTTCTCAACCGGCGAGTGGGATGGCGACGTGCTCGTCGTCACGACGACGCACCTGAAGGAGGCGTACCTGCGCCGCTCCGGGTTGATGCACAGCGACCAGGCGACCATCCGCACGCGCTATCGCCGGATGGGCGACTATCTGCAGGCGACCTCGATCATCTACGACCCGGTGATGATGACCGAGCCGTACGTGCGCAGCACGATGATGTGGGTGCTCGATCCGGCGCTGCCGATGTCGCCGTACCCGTGCGAAGAGGCGACTGAGACCGCGCTCGCGCGCGGCCACGTCCCGCACTTCCTGCCGGGGAAGAGCCCATTGCCGGGCCTCGACAAGAACCTGACGGACCGCTTCGGCACACCGTACGAGCCGCGGCTTGGCGGGGCGGCGACGATGTATCCCGAGTACATCGTGAAGATGAAGGCGATGCCGAAGCCGCCGAAGGTGGCGACGGGCGTGGGGGAGGGTGGGAATTGACGTCAGTGGGCAGTGGGCAGTGCGCGGTGGGCAGGGCGGCGCTGGCTGCAGTCGCCGCCGCGGTTCTCGTGTGTGGCCCCACCGCCGTCTACACGCAGGGACGCGCCGGCGGGCAGGGTCGTGGCGGGCAGGCGCCCGCGCGCGCCGCGCAGCCGTGGCCGCCGAAGCTCGAAGCGCCGGCGCCGGGTGAAGTCGAGATTCTCCCGGTGCAGGGGAACGTCTACATGCTGGCGGGCGCCGGCGGCAACATCACCGTCCAGGTCGCGGACCAGGGCGTCCTGATGGTGGACACCGGCACCGCGGCGATGAGCGACAAGGTGATCAAGGCGGTCGAATCGCTCGCCAAGGGGCGGCCGCTGCGCTACATCATCAACACGAGCCACCGCGACGACTACACCGGCGGCAACGACAAGATTGCGCCGATCGGCGAGATCGTGCCGTTCCGCGAGCCCGATTACACCGCCGGCCCGCAGGGGGCGATCGACACGCATCGCGCCTCGGTCGTCTCCACGCTCGCGGTGCTGAACCGGATGTCGGCGCCGACGGGCGCGACGGCTGCGCGGGCCGAGGGCGCCTGGCCGGACAACACGTTCACGACGCCGTGGAAGCGGCTGTACTTCAACGACGAGCCGATCATCATCACGAAGGTGCCGGGCACCAGCGACGGCAACGCGGTCGTGCTGTTCCGGAAATCGGACGTCGTCAGCGCCGGCGACCTGTTCGACCTGACCGGCTACCCGATGATCGACCTCAAGGCGGGCGGCAGCATCTCCGCCGAAGTCGACGCATTGAACAAGCTCATCGAGTTTGCCGTCCCAAGCAATAACGCCGAGGGGGGCACGAGGGTCGTGCCGGCGCACGGGCGCATCAGCGACCATGCCGACGTGGTGTATTACCGCGACATGATCGCCATCGTCCGGGACCGGATTCAGGACATGATCAAGAACGGGATGACGCTGGCCCAGGTCAAGGCGGCCCGGCCGACGCGCGACTACGACGCGCGCTACGGCAAGGCGACCGGCCCGTGGACCACCGACATGTTCGTCGAGGCGGCGTACAACAGCTTGAGCAGCAGGCAGCCGGCAACAGGCAGCAGGCAGTAACGGTCGTCGGTATCATGCGTAGAGGCGGACCTTCAGGTCCGCCTGGAACAAGGAGACGCTTTCATGAAACGCACGGTCGTGATGCTGGTCGCCGGTGTCGCCCTGCTGGTCGGCAGCCGCCAAGTGCTCGCGCATCACTCGTTCTCGGCGGAGTACGACTCCAGCCAGAAGGTCGAAATCCAGGGCGTGGTCACCGAGTTCGTGTGGCGCAATCCTCATTCGTTCATGAAGGTCGATGTGGCCGACAAGGACGGCGCGACCAAGAGCTGGACGCTCGAGTGGGGCTCGGTCAGCCAGCTGACGACGTACTCGATCACGCGGACGTCGCTGAGGCCAGGCGACAAGATCATCGTCACCGGTCAGCCGGCGCGCGACGCGGCCGCGCCGCGTGTGCTCATCGAGACCTTGAAGCGCCCGGCCGACGGCTGGGAGTGGAAGGGCCGGGTCCAGTAGGGTGCACCGCGGACTCAGGCCGGGAGGCGGCCTCGGGCCGGGATCCGGGATCCGGAATCCGTTGCGGCTCCGGCCCGCGATCGTGGTTGCACTGCTGGTTGGCGCGGTCTTCTCGATACACATCGCCGCCCAGGGACGCGGCGGCGGCGCGCGCTCCGGCGGCGCGCCTCCCACCGCCCGCGCGCAGGCGCCGAAGGATTTCACCGGCTACTGGGTCGCGGTCGTGACCGAGCACTGGCATCTCCGGATGGAGATGCCGCCGAAGAACGACTTCTCGATGCTGCCCGTCAACGCCGAGGCGCGGCGCCTGGCCGGGATGTGGAGCCCGGCGCAGGACGCCGGCAACGAGTGCCGCTCCTACGGCGCCGCGTCGATCATGCGCATCCCCGGCCGCCTGCACATCTACTGGGTTGACGACAACACGCTCGCCATCGACACCGATTCGGGGACGCAGAAGCGCCTGCTGCACTTCGCGGCGCCCGGCGCCCCCGCGGCGTCGGCGATATCCGTGCAGCCCGAGTGGCAGGGCTACTCGGTGGCGCAGTGGGCCGGCGTCAACATGGGGCGCGCGGGACGCACGCCCGGCCCCAACGGCAACCTTGGCGTCGTCACGACGAAGATGAAGGCCGGCTACCTGCGGAAGAACGGCGTGCCGTACAGCGACAACGCGACGCTGCAGGAGTACTTCGACACCTTCACCGAGCCCGAGGGGACGTCATGGCTCGTCGTCACGTCGATCATCACGGATCCGACGTACCTGACCGGCCCGTACGCGACGACGAATCACTTCAAGAAGATCCCGGATATGCAGGGTTGGGATCCCACGCCCTGCCGCGCGGATCAGCCCCGATAGACACGAACCCGAAAAACCTGGACGTAGAGGCGGACCTTCAGGGCCGCCTTTTCGCGTACCTTCGGTTGCGGATGCGGGCATATCGCCCGCCAGTTGCCCGCCTTGGTGAAACGCTTCGGCGGGCCTACGATTGAATCGGAGACAGCGCGAAGTTCTCATCGAGAAGATGTTCGACTGGCGCTCGGTGGAATTGCAGGGTGGACGCTGCTCTGGATGCTGACTCTGTTGCTGGCGGAGAAAAACCAATGACGGTCGCGTTCTTCGGCGTCGTCGTATTGCTCGATTGGTTTTCGCGGCGGAAGGATCGGCAATCGCCCGTCAACGCGGCGAGAGGTCGAATTCGTCCTTCGGAAACAAATCGGTGTCGATGTCCGTGAGCTGGCCGCGCGGGGAGTCCGGTCCGTAAACGATCGGGTTGGCGAGATACCCGTCGAGCAGCCGCTCGATGTCGATGCCCGCCCGGGCGAAATGCGCCTGCGCGGCCGGCTCCGCCAGCCGCGCGCGGATCGCCGCGCGATCGATCGCGATCGGCTGATTGCTGCCGACGAGGATTCCCGGCATCGAGACGACGTGGGGGAACGCGCGGATGAAGGTGTTGTAGACGCGCTGGGTCGGCGCCCACGTCGCCGCCAGCCCGTTCGGTGCGAGGTGGTCGCGCAGCAGTGCGAAATAGGCGTCCGAGTACAGCGTGCCCGAGTACGCGCTTCCGGGCCGCAGCGCATCGGCCTCGATGATGTCGTAGGTGCCGCCGCGCCGCAGGTGGATGCGGCCGTCGCCGAAGACCTGCTCGATGCGCGGGTCGTCGAGCAGGTTGACCAGCCCTCCGTACGGAAGCCGCAGGCGGAGGCCGTTCAGCGTCGCAAGCTCTCCGCGGATGATTTCCACGCAGGTGACACGCTCGATTTCGCGGCGTCCGGCGACCGCGTGGACGGTGTCGCCCGACCCGAGGCCGATCACGGCGGCGGTGCGTGGTGCCGGGTGGATGAAGGCCGGCAGCGCGCCGAGCGCGGTGTGCACGTCGCCGTATGGCAGCGCGCCCTGGCCGATGCCGTTGGCGTAGAGGATGGCGTTCTTCCCGTCGGTGTTCACCACCGACAAGCCGGACCCGTCTTCCGCGTATTCCATCGCCTCGACCACGGTGCCGTGCAGGTGCGCCCACAGCGTGTTGGAGGGCGGCATCACGATGAGCAGCGGCACGAAGACAGCCGCCGTGAGCAGCAGTGCGGCGGGTGCCGGCGGCAGCCGCCGCGCCCAGCCGGCGGACGAGCCGCGCACCGCGAGGAGGGCCGCGAGGAGGCCGAACAAGCCGGCCACTACAGCGAGCAGCTTCATCGTGCCCGCGGTGCCGACCCGGTCCAGCAGCAGCCACCCGGTGAGCACGGTCCCGACCATGCTGCCGGCGACGTTGGCCACCAGCAGGACGCCGACCCGCCGCCCGATGCGCGCGAGGCTCGTCTGCACGACGCGTTGCAGGATGGGGAACGAAAATCCCATCAGCAGGGTCGGCGGCAGCACCAGCACGCACGGCAGGCCGACGTACAACGCGACGAACATGCGCCAGACCTGTTGAGCGGGCCCGCTGCTGATCGCGCTGCGTATGTCGAGCGGTTCGTAGGACCCGAGATACGCCCAGAGCGACGGCATATTGTCAGCGAACCTGATGAACGCGGTCAGCAGCAGCATCGCGACCGCCCCGACAGCCGCCTGTAACGCCAGGAAGAGTACCGAAGGGCGGGTCACACGCGACGACACCGCGCTGCCAGCGAGCGCGCCAATCCCCAACCCGGTCAGGTAGACGCCCAGCATCGTGCCGAACGTGAACGCCGTCCCCTTCATCGTCACCGCGAGGACGCGGAACCAGACGATCTCGAGCGACAGCGCGAGCAGGCCCGAACAGGCGAAGATGACGGCCCAGGGCGCGAAGGGAAACGTCGCGCCGCTCGAGGGCTGCGCCGCCGGCGGTTCTGCAGCCGCCTCGCGCGAGCGCGACAGCAGCGCCACCGACGGAAGGAGCACCAACGCGCAGGCGACGTTGAGCGCCGCGCCGACGCGCAGGCTCCCCTCGAGGCCGAGCCGCGGCAGGAACACCCACGTCGAGAGCAGCGCGCCTGCCGCGGCGCCGAGCGTGTTGACGCCGTACAGCACCCCGATGACGGTCGAGGCGCGCTCGATGCGTGACGCCAGCGCCCGCGACAGCAGCGGCAGCGACGCGCCCATGAAGAAGGTCGGCCAGAGGAGGCTTGCGAACAGGAGCAGCGCCTGCGCCGCGGGCCCAATCTGCGTGTCGCCGACGCGGTTGTAGAGGAAGTCGTAGTACAGGGGGCGGCTGAAGAACCCGAAGAGCGCAATCGCAAGCTCGGCGCCGGCGAAGCAGAGCAGCGCGGCCCGCGGCGTCACGCGGTCGGCGACGTGCCCTCCCGCCAGGTGCCCGACGCCCATGCCGCCCATGAACGACGCGACGATGATCGTGACGGAGTAGAGGTCGGCGCCGGAGAAGAGCACGAGCAGCCGCTGCCAGATGACCTGATAGAGCAGCGCCGCGAAACCGGATGTGAAGAAGATCGCCGCCGAAATTGGAAGCATCTAAAAAAACTCCCAACTCCCAAAAACCAACTCCCAAGCCTTGGGAGTCGAAAGTTGGAAGTTGGGAGTTGGTAGTTGGGAGTTGGCGCGAGCCGCTAGGCGAGCGCCGCGTTGCCCTTGAGCACCTTGCTGACGATTTCCTTGAACTCGTCGGCGGTCAGCAGGTCCTTCTTCTCGAACGACTTGGCCTTCACGGCCATCAGGAGCGCCATCCGCTCTTCGTCGGTGATCTTGAGGCCGGTCTTCTCGGCCCACTCGTCGATTGACGGCGGCCCGCTGTTCTTGCCGAGCATGATGTTGACCGGCTTCTGGCCGACGAGGTCCGGCGTGAACGGGACGTACTCGAGCGGGTGCTCCTTGCGGCACAGGCGGACCCAGCCGGCGATGATCCCCGACTCCACCTCGTACAGCTTGTCGCCCACGATCGGACGGTTGGGCGGCTGCTGCACCTTCGCGAGGTCCATGACGAACTTCGAGGTCTCGACGAACTTCTCGGTCTTGATGCCGACGTTGACGTCGTGGAGGCAGAGCAGCGACAGGACCACGTCCTCCATCGGGACGTTGCCGGCGCGCTCGCCGAGGCCCGTGATGGTCGTGTGCGCCACCGCCGCGCCGGCGCGCAGGGCCGCGACGGTGTTGGCGACGCCCAGGCCGAAGTCCTGGTGGCAGTGAATCTCCACCGGCTTCTTCAGCCGCTGGCTCACCTTCGGAATCACGGCCGCGATGGCCTCGGGCGTCGCGACGCCCATCGTGTCGGCAATCGTCAGCGCGTCCATGTGCCCCTCGGTGGCGACCTGCGACACGATGTCCAGGAACCGGTTGAGCTCGGTGCGCGTCGCGTCGATGGTGAAGAACACCGTGTAAAGGCCGGCTTCCTTCGCCGCGAGCGTCGTGTCGATGGACGACTTCATCGCGCGGTCGAACGACCAGCCGTAGGCGTGCTTGATCATGTGGTCGCTGGCGGGGATCTCGACGACAACGCCCTTGACGCCGCACGCCTTGACGACCTTGATCTCATCGGGAATGCAGCGGGCGAAGGCGAAGATGTCGGCCTTCAAGCCCAGCGCCGCGATGTCGGAGATGGCGCCCTTGTCCTGCTCGGAGACCGCCGGCATGCCGGCCTCGATGCGGTGAATCCCCATCGCGTCGAGCTTCTTCGCGATCGCGACCTTTTCCTCGCGCCGGAAGACCCCGGCCGTCTGCTGCTCGCCGTCGCGGAGCGTGACATCGTGGATTTTGAGATTTTTCTGGAAATTATTGTTATTGCGCGCCTCCGGCAGGTGGTTCCACAAGCTCGTGTACCACCGGTCGGTCTTCCAAGGTTCCTGCATGTGTCCTCCGCAAAGCGGCGGACCGGTGGTCCGCCCGGGTGCAAGCTTAGCAGCCGATCATCATACACGGCGATCCGTCAAAATGCGATACTGGTTGGCGGCGAAGTACCTCATAAATCAGCCCTTTCGGACTAATGCCCCAAATCACATTCAAACTCAACGGGAACGAGACCGAGGCCTCGTACGAGCCAGGCATGCACCTGCTCGAGGTCCTTCGGGAGGAGTGCGGCGTCACGTCGTGCAAGAACGGGTGTGCGCCGGAGGGTGCCTGCGGATGCTGCCTGGTCGTCATCGACGGCCGTCCGGCGCTCTCGTGCCTCCGCAAGCCCGAACAGATGGCCGGCCACGACGTCACCACGCTCGAGGGGTTTCCCGACGAGACGAGACGAATCATCAGCGAAGCCTTCGTGCTCGAAGGCGGCGTCCAGTGCGGCTTCTGCATCCCCGGCATCGTCGTGCGCGCGTCAGCCCTCATTCAGCAGGGGAAGACCGGTGACCGCGCGGCGATTGCGAAGGCGCTCGACGGGCACATCTGCCGCTGCACCGGGTACGGCCGCATCATCGACGCCATCCAGACCGCGGGTGAGGCGCTGCGAAACGGCGGGACGCTGCCGTCCGAACCGCGGCGCCATTCGTTTTTCGGCGAGGAGTTCGGCCTTCATCGCAATCCGCGGTTCGAGTTCCTCTCGGCGAAGGGCCACGGGATCGGCGAGTCGCACGCGCGCATCGGCGGCATCGAGCAGGTGCTCGGCGAGCGGCCGTATGTCGATGACATGCGCGTGCCCGGGATGCTCCACGGCGCGATGGTGCTGTCCGAGCACCCGCGCGCGAAAGTGCTCGCCATTCATACGGAAGCCGCGGCAGCCAGTGCCGGCGTAGAACGCATCTTCACCGCGCGCGACGTGCCGGGCGAGCGCGGCACCGGCCTGGCGGTTTCCGACCTGCCGCTGTTCGTCGCGGTCGGCGAAACGACCTGCTGCGTCGGCGATTTCCTGGCGATGGTCGTCGCCGACACCCAGTTCCACGCGCGCCAGGCTGCCTCGAAGATCACCGTCGATTACGACGTGCTCGAGCCGATCACGGACCCGCTGAAGGCGTTCGAGCCCGATTCGCCGCGCGTGCATTCGGACGACACGTTCCGCCCGGCACCGAACATCATCGAGACGCCGACGAAGTTCGGCCGCGGCGACGTCGAGGCGGCGCTCAGCACTGCGGCGCACGTCATCGAGGCGACGTTCCGGACGCAGCCGGTCGACATCGCGTTTCTCGAACCGGAATCGTGCCTGGCGTATCCCCAGGGTGCCGGCATCAAGGTGCACAGCGAAAGCCAGGGGTCGGTCTTCGATCAGCAGACGATTGCCCGCGTCCTGAAACTGCCGGCCGCCGACGTCGAGATCGAGCTGGCGGCGAGCGGTGGCGCCTTCGGCGCCAAGGAGGAGCTCTCCATCCAGGCGCAGACCGCCCTGGCCGCGTACCTGCTCGGCCGGCCGGTCAAGACGACGCTGACGCGGGAGCAGTCGACGCAGCATCACGTCAAGCGGCATCCGATGATCCTGAAATTGAAGGTCGGCGCGGATGCCGACGGGCATCTGCTCGCCGTGAAGGCGCGGATCATCGGCGATGCCGGCGGCTACGCGGGCACGAGCGGCAAGTGCCTGCTGCGCGCGGCCTGTCACTCGTGCGGCCCGTATCGCGTCCCGAACGTGGACGTGGAGTCCTACGCGGTCTACACGAACAACCCGACGAGCGGCGCCATGCGCGGCTTCGGCACCAACCAGTCGCACTTCGCCATCGAAGGCATGATGGGCATGCTGGCCGAGCGCGTCGGCGTGGACGGCTGGGAGATCCGCTCGCGCAACATCCTCAACCCGGGCGATCGCTTTGCCACCGGCCAGGTGATGCGCGAAAGCGTCCGCGGCCTCCGCGAGTCGCTCGACGCCGTGAAGGAGATCTACCGCAACGCGAAGCATGCCGGCGTGAGCTGTGGCATCAAGAGCACCGGCATCGGCAACGGCACGACCGAAGAGGGACGGGTCATCATCCGGGTCGTGGGCAGCGACCTGCTTTCGCCCGAGGGCGCGCCGGCGCGCGAGGCACGCATTGAAATCCTGAACGGATACACCGAGATGGGCCAGGGCCTCTACACCGCGACGATGCAAGCGGTGTGCGAGGAGACGGGGCTGCCGGACAGCATCATGAGCGTGCGGTGGGACAAGGAGCTCGGCGCGATCTGCGGCGAGACGTGGGCGTCGCGCGCGACGACGCTGAGCTGCGCGGCCGCGCAGAAGGCCGCGCACACGCTGGCCGAGGACCTGAAGACCGCCTCGCTCGGCGACCTCGTCGGGCGCGAGTACATGGGCAACGTGATCTACAGCTTCACCACGAAGCCCGGCACGCCCGAGGCGCAGAAGGACCCGACGACCCACTTCACCTTCAGCTACGCGACGCAGGTCGTCATCCTCGACGACGAGGGGCGGCTCGAGCGTGTGGTGGCCGCGCACGACGTCGGGCGCGCCATCAACCCGCGCCTCTGCGCCGAGCAGATGGAGGGCGGCGTGCACATGGGGCTCGGCTACGCGCTCTCCGAGAACTTCCCGTCCACCAACGGCCGGCCCGACTCGCTCAAGATGCGAGATTTCGGCCTCGTGCCGGCCAGGGAGATGCCGCCGGTGGACATCATCCTCATCGAGGTGCCCGACGAGGTGGGCGGCTACGGCGCGAAGGGCGTCGGGGAGATCGGCTGCGTCGCGACCGCGAGCGCGGTCGCCGCGGCCCTGCACGCCTACGACGGCGTCCGGCGGTTCACCCTGCCCATGGATGACGCCGCGGCGGCGGCCCCGATGGTGCCAAAATCGCGCAGGCGAGTCGGAGTCAGGTGACGCCCCGTACGCGACTCTGACTCGGCCCCGGGTCGTCACCTCGCGCCGAGTTGGATATAATTCTCGTTCCGCCTTCCAAAAGGGCCCCTAACGGAATGAGAGCATTCGAGTTCTTCGCCGCCAAAGATTCGGCCGATGCCGTGGCGCTGCTGGCCAAGCACGGGCCGAAGGTCAAGGTGCTGGCCGGCGGCACCGACCTGCTCGCCGACCTGAAATTTGCCGCCGCCAGTCACGCCCCGCAGGCGGTCGTGGACATTTCCCGCGCCGACGACCTGCGTGGCATCCAGATGACCAGCCAGGGGTTGCGCATCGGTGCACTGGTCACGCACACGGAAATCATGCGCTCGCCTATCATCCGCGAGCAGCTGCCGGCGCTGGTGGACGCGGCGCACACCATCGGCGCCATCCAGACCCGCAACCTGGGCACCCTGGGGGGCAACCTGGTGACCGCCGTGCCGTCGATGGACAGCGGTCCAACGCTGGTGGCGCTCGACGCCATCGTCACGGTTGCCGGTCCTGACGGGCGCCGCCAGATGTCGCTCGCCGATTTCTTCGTCGGGCCGCGCAAGACGGTCCTCAAGAGCGACGAGCTGCTCGCCGAAATCATCATCCCGACGGAAAACGTCGGCAAGCCCACGCACTTCCTCAAGTTCGGGCTGCGCAAGGGGCAGGCGCTCGCGCTCGTCAACGTCGCCGCCTCCTTCTGGGTGGGCGAGGGGCACACCTTCAAGGCACCCCGCGTGGCGCTCGGGGCCGTGGCGCCGAAGGTGATTCACGCGCCGTCGGCGGAAAGCTTCCTCGAGGGCAAGCCGATTACGCCCGAGAACATGGCCGAAGGCGGCAAGCTCGCCGTCAACGACGCGAAGCCGATCAACGATTTCCGCGCGTCGGCCTCGTACCGGCGCGACCTGGTCGCGGTGCTCACCCGGCGCGCGCTCGAGGCCGCGTACGAACTGTGGCAGAAAAGGAAGGCGAACTAGATGGTTTCGGTCAGTGTCACCGTCAATGGTGAGAAGCGCACCGCATCGGTGCCGCCGGAGACGACGCTCCTCAAGCTGCTGCGCGAAACCTTCAACCTGACGGGCGCGAAGCTGGGCTGCGATGTCGGCGACTGCGGCGCCTGCACCGTCATCGTCGACGGGGCCATCGTGAACTCGTGCCTGATGCTCGCCGGACAGGCCGACGGCCGCGACATCCTGACCATCGAGGGGCTCGCGACATCCGATCGCCTCCATCCGATCCAGAAGGCATTCGAGGACAAGGGGTCGCTGCAGTGCGGCTTCTGCGGCCCCGGCGTGATCATGTCCGCCAAGTGGCTGCTCGACCAGAACCCGAACCCGTCGGTGGCGGAAATCCGGGATGCGCTCGCGGGCAACCTGTGCCGCTGCACCGGTTACACCAAGATGATCGAGGCGATCCAGACGATCGCGCGCGACAGCGCGCGGCAGTAGCGCGACAGCGCGCGAGGCAGCAGGGGCCGACCTTCATTCGGCCCGTGGAGACACACACCGATGGACACCAAGACCAAGACCGGGACCGTGCTCGAGACCGAGGAACTGCTCCGCGCGCCGGCGCCCGCGCCGCTCGTGCCGTTCCCGCTCGAAGTCCAGGTCGCGGAGCCAAGCCGCCAGACCCCCGCCGTCGGCCAGCGGACGACACGCCCCGACGCGCGCACGCATGGCCTTGGCCAGACCAAGTACATCGACGACTTCTACATGCCCGGGATGCTCTACGCGAAGATCAAGCGGGCCGGCGTCGCCAGCGCCCGCATCACGCGCATCGACACGACGGAAGCCGAGGCGATGCCCGGCGTCGTGGCCGTCATCACCGGCAAGGACATCCCGGTCAACTCGTTCGGCCCGTCGCTGAAGGATCAGCCGGTACTCGCCCAGGAGCGCGTGTTCCACGCCGGCGACGGCGTGGCGGCGGTCGCGGCGGTCACCGAGCAGATCGCGGCCGACGCGCTCGAGAAGATCGTCGTCGAGTTCGAGGAGTTCCAGCCGGTGCTCGACCCGCTCGAGTCGCTGAAGCTGGACACGCCCGGCGTGCACGCCCCGAGCGCGAACATCTACGGCCACAAGCTGATCAAGAAGGGCGACATCGAGAAGGGCTTCGCCGAGTCCTACCGGATTTTCGAAGGCAGTTTCCGCACGCAGATGGTCGAGCACGTGCCGCTCGAGCCGCACTCGTCGCTGGCGTGCTGGGACGCCAACGGCCGCGTGACGATTCATTCGACGCTCGGCCGCATCACGCTCGGCCGCGCCGACATCGCGCGGACGCTCGGCATCCCGATGAGCCGCATCCGCATCGTCGCCACCGTGGTCGGCGGCAACTTCGGCGGCAAGAACGAGATCACGACCGAACCGGTGGTGGCGCTGCTGTCGAAGAAGACCGGCCGCCCGGTCAAGTGCACCTTCACGCGGCCCGAGGAGTTCTTTTCGTCGACGACGCGCCACCCGCTCATCATGGATTACAAGACGGGCGTCACCAAGGACGGGAAGATCCTCGCGCGCAAGATTCGCCTCGTGCTCGACGGCGGCGCCTACTGCTCCTGGAGCGAAACGACGCTCGGCAAGGCGTGCATCCTGTGCGCCGGCCCCTACGAGATCGACAACCTCGTTGCGGAAGCGTTCGTCGTCTACACGAACAAGACGATGACGGGCGCGATGCGCGGATTCGGCGCGCCGCAGGTTTGCTTCGCCTACGAATCGCACATGGACGACATCGCGAAGGCGCTCGGGATCGACCCGCTGGAGATCCGGCTGCGCAACGTGCTGAAGGAAGGGTCGCTGAGCCCGACGAGCCAGGCCCTGCACAGCGTCGTCGTCAAGGAATCGCTGCTGCAGGCGGCGCAGCGGTTCGGATGGAACGGCAACGGCCAGGGAGCGCGGGCATGAAGCGGCGCGGACGCGGCATCGCCTGCATGTGGTATCCGATCGGCTTCACCGTCGCGGCCAACCCGAGCGCCGCGGTGGTGAAGATGAACGAGGACGGCACGGCCACGCTGCTCACGGGCACCGTCGAGACCGGACAGGGGTCGCTGACCATCCTCGCGCAGATCGTCGCGCAGGAGCTGGGCATTGCGACCGAGGACGTCCACGTCGTCTCGGCCGATACGGACACGACGCCGATGGACACGGGCGCCATCGCCAGCCGCACCACCTATGTGACCGGCAATGCGGCGAGGCTGGCGGCGGAAAAGTGCAAGCTGATGATGTACGACGTCGCGGCGCCGCTGCTTGGCGTCAAGCCGAACCAGCTCGAGGCGCGCGACCATCGCATCTACGTCAAGGGCTATCCGCAGCGGAACATGCACATCGGCGACGTCGCCAACCACGCGCGCGTCGTCACCGGCGAGCCGCCGATCGGCAGCGGCTACTTCAACCCGGCGAC
>DATNCQ010000157.1:0-10244 GCA_035571515.1 Vicinamibacterales bacterium | reverse complement strand
ACGGCGCGGACGCACCGCTACCGCACGCTCGAGGATCGCTTCGTCGTCCGCCACCCCGCGTCGCTCGAGGAATGGCGGACGCGCGCCGGGTGGCTCCGCGAGCACATCCTCGCCACGGCGGGCCTGCTGCCGATGCCGGAGCGCACGCCGCTGAATGCCGTCGTGTTCGGCGAGCGGACGCACGACGACTACACGGTCTCCAAGGTGTACTTCGAAAGCCTTCCAGGATTCCTGGTCACCGGGAATCTCTACAAGCCGATCGGAAGCGGGCCGTTCCCTGCGATCGTGTCACCCCATGGCCACTGGAATTACGGACGGTTCGAGAACAGCGCGGTAGCATCCGTCCCTGGTCGCGCGATCAACCTCGCGCGTCAGGGCTTCGTCGTCTTCACCTACGACATGATCGGCTACAACGACAGCCGATGGTACCCGCACACTCCCGGTCACACGTTCCACGATCGTGAGTTCGGCGGCAGGCGCGAGAATCTGTGGGGCCTGAACCTGGCGGGCCTGCAACTCTGGAACAGCATCCGCTCGGTCGACTTTCTCGAGTCGCTCCCCATGGTCGCGCGCGATCGCATCGGCGCGACGGGCGCGTCCGGGGGCGGCACGCAAACCTTCCTGCTGTCAGCGGTCGACGACCGCATCGCGGCCTCAGCCCCGGTGAACATGATCTCGCTCCACATGCAGGGCGGCTGCCTCTGCGAGAACATCCCGGGCCTCCGGCTCGACACCGACAACGTCGAGCTCGCGGCGGTGTTCGCGCCGCGTCCGCTCCTGATGGTCTCGGCCACCGGCGACTGGACCAACGAGACGATGGAGCTCGAATACCCGGAGATGCAGCGGTTCTACGATCTGTTCGGCGCCAGGGACCACGTGCACGCCGTCCGCGTGAAGGCCGACCACAACTACAACCGCGAGAGCCGCGAGGCGGTGTATGCATGGATGGCCCGGTGGCTCAAAGGCGCGCCGGCGAACGTCGAGGTGAAGGAGCAGGAATTCCGCCCCGATCCGCTGCCGGAGCTGATGGTGTTCGCGGACCGGCCGCGCCCCGAGGGCGTGGTGAGCACCGACGAGCTGACGGAAAACTGGATTGCGGCGGCCAGGCGCCAGCTCGCCGGTGGGAACCAGGAAGCCGTGCGCAGCGCGCTGCTGCACGCGCTGGGCTTCGAGCGGCAGCAGACGGCCGGGGCGCAGAGCTCGTCGAAGCCCGTGATCGTCCTGGCGACCGAGGACGCCGGCGTCGAGAAGGCGGTGGCGCGCGCGGGGCTCGCCGTGCATCGCGTCGCGTTCACGCCGTTCGACGCGAAAGCCGCGGCGGCCATCTCGATGTTCGAGACCTACAACCGCACGGCCGCGGGCCAGCGCGTCGCCGATCTGGTGACTGCTCTGTCCAACCGGCCGGGTGCGATCCTGATCGCCGACGGCGATGCGGGCCTCGCGGGCCTGCTGGCGGCGGCGGTCGTGCCGGTGACCCGCGCCATTCTCGACGTCGGGCGCTTCGACCTCTCCAGCGATGCGGCGTTCCTCGATCGGCTCTACATTCCCGGCCTTCGCCGCGCCGGCGACCTGCGGACCGCAGCGGCCATGGCGAAGGGCAATCTCGTCGTGCACAACGCGGGCGACCGATTCTCCATCGAGGGTCAGGCGACGCAGGCCGGGAAGCTGACGCCCGAACAGATCCTCCAGCTCCTGAAAAAATGGGGCGGGTCATAGCGATAGCGTGGTCATCGTGGGTGATGTCATGCGCGAAGAGTCGATCACGCGCCGCGAGTTCGTGAAGCAGGCCGGACAGGTCGCCGTGACGCCGCTGGTCGCGCTTGGCGCGGCGGCGGTTCCGGCGGCCGGCGCCACACGGCGCCGCTACGCGCTGATCGGGACCGGAGAGCGCGCCTGCTTCATGTGGGGCGGCGATCTCGTTCAGCGCTACGGTGACGTCGTCGAGTTCGCGGGGCTGTGCGACATCAATCCGAAGCGTGTCCGCGCGGCGAAGGCGATCATCGGCGTCGAGTGTCCCACGTTCACGAGCTTCGACGAGATGTGCGACCGCGTCAAGCCCGAGGTGGTGATCGTCACGACCGTCGATGCCTTCCACAGCGGCTACATCGTCAACGCGCTCGATCGCGGGATCGACGTGATCACGGAAAAGCCCATGGTGATCGACGAGACGCAGTGCCAGGCCGTGCTGGACGCGGAAAAGCGGAATCGTCGAAAGATCGTCGTGACGTTCAACATGCGGTATCCGCCGCACCATCAGAAGATCAAGGAACTGCTGCTCGGCGGCGAGATCGGCCGCATCATCTCGGTCGATTTCAACTGGTATCTCGACGTCCATCACGGCGCCGACTACTTCCGGCGCTGGCACCGCCTCAAGTCGCGCGGCGGCAGCCTTCTGGTGCACAAGGCGACCCACCATTTCGATGTCATGAACTGGTGGCTGGGCGCCGATCCGGTGTCGGTCGTTGCCGAGGGCAGATTGGCCTGCTACGGCCGGAACGGGACGTTCCGCTCGACGCACTGCCGCGCCTGTCCCCATACGTCACAATGCCGCTTCTTCTACGACATGACGGGCGATGCGACGCGGATGAAGCTGTATGCCGGCTGCGAGGACGCCGACGGCTACCATCGCGACGGGTGTGTCTTTCGCGAGGACGTCGACATCTACGACACGATGACGGCGCTGGTCAAGTACTCCAACGACGTGACGATGACCTACTCGCTCAACGCCTTCATGCCCTTTGAAGGCTACCGCGTGGCGTTCAACGGCGAGCGTGGACGCCTCGAGGTGCGCGACTATCAGGCGCAGCCCTGGCCGGTGCAGGACGAGGCGGAGATCCACCTGACCACGTCCTTCGGCGAGCGCCGGGTCATCGACGTGCCGAAGGCGCATGGGGAGCACGGCGGCGGCGACGATCGGCTGCGCGATCTGATGTTCCGCACCGTCGACGTGCCCGAGTACATGCGCATCCCCGACTCGCGTGCCGGCGCCATGTCGTGCCTGGTGGGCATTGCCGCGCGGAAGAGCATCGAAGAAAAGCGTCCGATCCGGATCGGCGACCTGGTACGCCTCTGATGATCAGGACGAAGAGCGCGTCGCTTTTTGCGGCCGTTGTGGGCGCTGCGTTCCTCGTGATGGGGGCGCTCGTCGCTGGACAAGCGTCCACCGGCCTCAATCCGGCGGATCTCCTGAAGCCGCTCGCCGACTCGTGGCCGTCGTACTCCGGCGACTACACCGGCCGTCGCTACAGCGCCCTGACGCAGATCGACCAGTCGAATGTGAGGCAGCTGTCGCTCGCGTTCGCCGCGAAGCTGTCCAACGGGCCTGACGGCGGACGAGCCGGTCCCGGCGGACCGCCACCGACCGTTATCGGCGGCGAGGGCACAGGCGACGTCGTCACCGGCGGCGCGACGACGGTCAAGGGCGCGATCCTGTCGGTGAACGGGGTGCTCTACGTGACCACGCCCGACAACGTCTGGGCGCTCGATGCGCGCGACGGCCGCGAGATCTGGCATTACTTCTGGAAGACGAGGGGGGGCACGCACATCGGGAACCGCGGCGTCGCGATGTGGGGGAACTATCTGTACTTCGTCACACCCGACGACTACTTCGTCTCGCTCGACGCGCGCACGGGCAGGGAGCGGTGGCACAAGGAGGCGGCCCCCTTCAGCCAGCAGTACTTCATGACGTCGGCCCCGATGGCGGTCGGCAATCACATCATCGTCGGCACGGGCAACGATCTCGACGCGCCCGGGTACCTGATGTCGTTCGATCCGGAGACCGGCGCGGAGCAGTGGCGCTTCTACACCGTGCCGATGAACCCCGGCGACGCGGGGCTGGAGACGTGGAAGAACCTCGACGCGGCCCGGCACGGGGGCGGCCACCCGTGGCTGCCTGGCGTCTACGATCCCGAGTCCCATCTCTACATTTTCGGCACCGGTAACCCGACGCCGGCGTACATGTCGAAACCGCGGGGCGAAGGGCTGGACAATCTCTTCACCTGCGCGGTCGTGGCGGTGAACGTCGAGACGGGCAAGATGGCGTGGTCCTACCAGACCTCGCCTCACGACACGCACGACTGGGATTCCGCGCAGACGCCGGTGCTCGTGGACGGCGAATTCCGCGGCGGCGGGCCGCGGAAGATGGTGCTGACGGCGAGCCGCAACGGCTACTACTTCACGCTCGACCGGCGGACCGGCGAGCACATGGTGACCAGCACGTTCTCCGACACGGTGAACTGGGCGAAGTCGCTGAACGGGAGGGGGCAGCCGGTGCGCGATCCCGCCAAGGATCATCACGTCGGCGGCTCGCTCGTCTCGTCCGCGAACGGCGGCGCGACGAACTGGCCGCCGACCGCCTACAGCCCGGATACCGGCCTGCTGTACGTGCCGACCGAGGAGACCTACGCCATGTATTACCTCACCGAAACCGATCCGCGCGGGGCGATGGGCCTCGGTGGCAAGGACGAAGTCGTCGTCGCGGCGATGGGCCACTACATCAGCGCCATCGACTATCAGACGGGCAGGACCGTCTGGAAGCACAAGTTCCGTACGCCGGGGAGCCTCCGCGGCGGCGCGCCGGGGTTGCTGACGACCGCCGGCAAGCTGCTGTTCGGCGGCGATTTGTCCCGGAATTTCATCGCCTTCGACCCGGCGAACGGCCAGCCGCTCTGGCATACGCGGATCGGCGAGGTGACCAACGCGCCGGAGACCTACATGGTCGACGGGCGCCAGCACATTCTCGTGGCGGCCGGCGACACGCTGTATTCGTTCGCGCTGTATCCGTAGCGGCGGAGCTTGCTGCGCCCCGGGCCGACCAAGGTCGGCCCCGACATTCGAGCGAGGGCTCATGATCACCAGGCGCGAATTCGGAACAATCACGCTTGCCGGCGTGGCGTTGCCGCGATTCCTCGAGGCGCGGATCGATTCGAACGTCGCCGGCGTGCGGCTCGGAGCGCAGACCTACAGCTTCCGCGAGATGCTGCGGCCGGCCGGCGAGTCCGACGCCGTGGACGCGGTCATCAAGGCGCTGACCGACAGCGGCCTCAGTGAGTGCGAGCTGCTCGGGGCGCATCTCGAGCCGCAGGTGGCGGCGAGCCGCGTCCAGCCTGGGGTGGCGCCGTCGCCCGAGGCGGTGAAGGCGCGCGAGGATCTCCGCAGGTGGCGGCTCGAGACGCCGCTCGATCACTTCAGGAACGTCCGCAGGAAGTTCGACGCCGCCGGCATCACGATTCACGCCTTCTGCTACAACATGAACGCGAGCTTCACCGACGCCGAGCTCGACCGCGGCTTCGAGATCGCCCGGGCGCTCGGCACCGACGTCGTGACGGCGACGACGACGCTGGACGTCGCGAGGCGCCTGGCGCCGATCGCCGACAAGCATCACATCACCGTCGGGATGCACGGCCACTCGAACGTCAGCGACCCGAACGAGCTCGCCACCCCCGAGAGCTTCGCCGCGGTGATGAAGATGTCGAAATACTTCAAGGTGAACCTCGACATCGGTCACTTCACCGCGGCAAACTACGATCCCGTCGCGTATATCCGCGAGCACCATGCGAGCATCACCAACCTGCACCTGAAGGATCGGAAGAAGAACCAGGGCGACAACCTGCCGTGGGGCCAGGGCGACACGCCGATTCGCGAGGTGCTGCAGCTCTTGAAGCGCGAGCGGTGGCCGATTCCCGCCGACATCGAGTACGAGTATCGCGGGCGGGGCACGCCGGTCGAGGAAGTGGCGAAATGCGTCGCCTACGCGAAACAGGCGCTCGCGTGATCGCAGCGTTTCGCTGCCGTGATCGATGTCATCGCTGTGGCGCGGGTCGGCCGGGCATCGCCGCGAAGGTCTGCTCGATGTTGTCCAGCACCGCCAGCGTCGAGCGGACGCCGGCGGCGATGTAGCGCTCCCCCATTTCCGGCGTGGACCTCCGGGCATCGCCCCACGTGCCCGACGCGGTCGCCCGATGGACCGATCCGGGCGAGGAGAAGAAGAACGCGGTATGCACGGGAGCCATGTTCACCGTGAACTCGGGGAACGGGGGAAACTCCGCGTTCGCGTGCTCGAGATCGACCAGGTCGGGGTTGATCGCGAGCACGGCCGACGTCTCCGCGGCGTTCGCATGCAAGCCGTTCTTCAGGCCCGAGAACTCGGCGGCCTCGTCGGCGGTGAGCCCGTCCCAGTAATTGATGGGAAACGCCTTGACGCCCTTCGGCATCCGGTCGGCGGCGTCGGCGCAGGCGTACGCGATCGCGTAGGTGTTGTCGTAGTGGCCGTTCAGGAAGATGATTCGCCGGAACCCTGACGCCGCGAATGACGCGCAGAGATCGGCGACCAGCGCCATGAACGTCGGAATCCGGATGTGCACGAGCCCGGTGAACCCGACGTGGGGATAGGACAGGGCGTAGCTGATCGGCGGCGCCACCACGGCGCCAATCTGCGGCGCGACGCGGCGCGCGACCTCCTGCGGGATCAGGACGTCGGTGGCCAGCGGTCCGTGCGGGCCGTGCTGCTCGGTCGCGCCGGTGGGGATGATGACCGTGTGATGCGACTCGAGGAACGCTTCGACTTCACGATTGGTCATCTCGCCGAGAAAGACGGTGTGAGGTTTCATAGCAGCGGTTTCTAGACCGGCTTCCGCCCCGCGAGGAACCGGTCGACGCGCCCCGCCAGGTCCTTCAAGTAGGCGGCATCTCCACCCTCGACTTCGGTCGTGAAATAGCCGCGATACCCGACCTCGTCGAACGCGCGCCGGACGGCGAGCCAGTCGATGTCGCCCTCGCCGATGTTGTTCCAGGCGAAGGTGCCCTTGGTCCGATCGAGGTGAAAATCCTTGAGGTGCACTTTCGCAATGCGCGTCCCGAGCGAGCGAATCCAGTCCTGCGGGTAGCCGTAGAACACGACGTTGCCAACGTCGAAGTAGGCCTTCAGCCACGGCGAGTCGAGCTCGTCGACGTAGCGCCCGAACTCCAGCGGGCTCAGCAGGAACTTGTTCCACACTTCCTCGACGGCGACGATCACCTTCAGCTCGCGCGCGAGCGGCAGCAGGCGCTCGCGAATGACCTTTTGCGACCTCGTCCACGCGTCGCGGTAGGAGGTCGTCGCGTCGACGACGGCCGGCACCAGCAGTACGGTGTCGGCGCCCCACAACGCGGCATTGCGCAGCGACGTTTCCATGCCGGCCACGCCGCCGTTGACGACGTCGCGCTCGCTGCTCGAGAGCGGCATCCGCCAGTGATCCGCGTTCATCACCGAGTGAATCCGCAGCCCGGCCTTGACGGCGGCGTCGCGAACCTCCGCCGCCTCGTCCGCGCGCGCGATCGTCTGCATCTCGATCGCGTCGAAGCCGGCGTCGCGGGCGGCCTTGAAGCGCTGCGCGTAGGACAGGTCCTTTGGCAGCATGGAAATGAGGACGGCTTTGCGCCCGGTCGCGGGTGGGACGGTCTGTGCCGGGACCCGGTCGGGAACGCTGAGGCGGTTCCAGACAGGAGCGATCGAGAGCGACTGCAGGAATATGCGGCGATTCATCACACGTCACCGGCGCGGAGACGATCCTTCAGATAATCCATCGTCCGCCACGCCATCGCCAGAATCGACCAGGTCGTGTTCTGCGTGCCGCCGCTGACGAACGGTGCGGCGTCGGCGATGTAGACGTTCTTCGCGTCGTGGAGCCGGCAGAAGCGGTCGGTCACCGACGCCTTCGGATCGTCGCCCATGCGCGCGGTGCCGATCTCGTGAATCGACCAGCCGGGCGGCAACGGCTCGCGCCGGATCTTGATGTCCTCGGCATGCGCGGCCGTCAGCATCTCCTCGATCGAGTCGGCCATGTCCTTGGCCATCTTCAGCTCATTGTCCCGGAACCGATAGTCGAACCGCAGGACCGGGAGGCCCCAGGCGTCCTTCACCACCGGATCGAGCGTGACGCGGTTCTCCTTGCGCGGCAGCACCTCGCCAAAGCCGCCGAAGCCGATGTAGGCGGGATAGTACTTTCGCACGCTCGACTTGAACGCCTTGCCGTAACCGGTGAGCTCATCCGCCATGCCCGGGTATTCGTAGCAGCCGCCGCCGCCCTGGAAATGGTAGCCGCGGATGAAGTCCGGATGTCGATCGGTGACGTTGCGAAAGCGCGGGATGTACGGCGACACGGCGCGCCCGTCGTCGAGGGTCGTCTCGGTCCCGATCCGCGCCGGGATGTAGCCGCTGCCCTGAATGCCCATGATGTGCTCGCTCAGATAGCAGCCGAGCACCCCCGACGAATTCCCGAGGCCGCCCGGATGCGCGCTCGATCGTGAGTTGAGCAGAATGCGCGTGGTCGCCAGGGTGCCGGCGCCGAGGACCACGACCGGCGCCTTGAAGTCCATCACCTCGCGCGTATTCGCGTCGATGACGCGCACGCCGCTGGCGCGGTTCGAGGCGTCGCCGAGGAGCACTTCGGAGACGATCGAGTACGGCCGCACCGTCAAGTGGCCGCTGTCGCGCGCCGGGTAGATGAGCGAGGCCGGCGAATGGAACGCCGCCTGGATGTCGCAGCCGCGGCCGCAGCGCCCCCGGCCGGCGCAGCGCGCCCGGTACTTGTTGTTCAGGACGCCCTCGGTCGTGACGCCGGCGCGGCCCGGAATGTAGTGGCGCCCCATGTTCGCGATGGCGCGCTTGAACGCGACCTCGACGCAATTGAGCTTCGACGGCCGCTGGAAGACGCCGTCCGGCACCTGCGCGAGCCCTTCCTTCGTCCCGGAGCAGCCGAGCAGCACATCCACCTTGTCGTAGTACGGCTTGACGTCGTCGTACGAGATCGGCCAGTCGACGTCGAATCCGTCGCGGCTGGCGGCGCCGAACTGCAGCGGCCCGTAGCGCAGCGCGCCGCGGCCCCAGAAGTTCGTCTTGCCGCCGAGGACGTGCGACCGCACCCACGCGTACGGCGTCCCGGTGGTCGGGTGCTGCCGTTCGTCCACCACCCAGTTGCGGGTGAACGTGTCGCTCGAGTACGACACCACCTTCTTGTACTTCTCGAACGCGGGGTTGGATCCGTACGGGCGATCGAGAAAGCTGTACTCAGCCACGGCGATCGGGCGCTCGTCGGCCGGCAGCCGTTGCCGCCGCATCGACGCGTAGGGCCACTCCATCGTCCGGTACTCGGTGCGAACGTCGATCATGCGTCCGGCTTCGAGCAACAGCACCTTGACGCCGGCCATCGCCAGCTGGAACGCCGCCATCCCGCCCGCGGCGCCGCTGCCGACGACGATGACGTCCCAGCGATCGCTGCCAGGTTTGATCGACTCGGAGAGCCGCCTCGATTCCTCGAGCGCGCGTGTCAGATTGACGTCGAGCGTCGGATCAGCCTGCATCGGGACCTTTTCAGAATTTTCTTATGTAACAGCTTTCTGCCCGCAATGCGGACAGTCCTTGCCGTCCACGGTCTGGCAGCCGACGAACTCCCGGATGAACGTATTGCCCTTGTAGCGCAGCTCCTCGTGAATGCCGATCTTCGACGTGTAGTAGCCATTGACCGTCGCCCGCTTGGCCATCACGAAGAACGTCTCGAGCGGCGTCTCGGGCGCGCGCTCGTTGCGGCTGATGCTCTGGAGAATCGCGTCGATCTGACCCGCCCCGAGGCGGCTGAACGGCGCACGGAACCGCGACAGGGCTTCGGCGTCGAGCGCCGCCAGGCCACCGAACCACGCCAGGGTCAGCCCGCGGTCGGCCTCGCTCAGCAACAGGTCGATGTAGTCGGCCACGCGCGCCTGCTTCGCGCCAGGAGACCGCTCGTCCGTGGGAATGATCGCGTCCACGAGAACCTCGAGGGTCCCGAATTGCGACGGCGAAAGCACCTTGAGCTGCGGTGCGGCATTCGTCTCCTGGATGCGAGCGAACGCGAGCATCCCTTCGTTGGACAGCCACGGCAACGTCGCCACCGTGCCGATGCCGGTGCCGATCGCTCTGAGCGCTGCGCGCCGGCTGAGCTGTGCGGGCCGGGACTCTGCGTCTTTCTGCATGGCCACATCATGTGCTCAGGCTGGCCGGCATTCAAGAACCCCGCTGCGCGCTGAACGATCTCGAGGTGCACAGTACGCGCGCCGGCCTTCACGCCGTCGGGTCTCTCGCGATGGCGTGCCAATGTAGCATGTGAAGCCATGACGGATGCCATGTTCCGATCTGTTCTCAAGAGCCAGTACCACGCCGCGCTTGCGATGCTGCGTGAGGCCGTCGAGCGCTGTCCTGCAGACGAGTGGTCGAGCGCCGATCACAAGAA
>DATNCQ010000156.1:0-7566 GCA_035571515.1 Vicinamibacterales bacterium | reverse complement strand
TCACAGCCTGCGGGTACACAACACGACTTCTCGCCGCCCCGTCGAGTTCGATGCCTCGACAAGTCCACAGCTCGAGTGAGTCGCGGCTGGAACGCCGATTGCGGTCTTCACCCGGTCGCCCAGTGATGTTGAGCTTTACGTGGGTCGATCGCTTCTTCCGTCCGCGACGATTGAGCCTGATGCGAGCTGCGGCCACGGGCGGCGCCACCATCATTCTTCTCGGCCTCACGCCGCTTCACGCCAGCGCGCAGGTTACGTTCACGTTCGACAAGCGGCCCTCGTTCGAGATCCACGATCTGCTGACCGCGGACATCCGCGTGAAGTCGCAGTCCGATTTCCGTGATTTTCCGGACGAGCCCGGCGAGGACGAGAAGGACCTCTTCGACCTGCATCGCGCGCGCGTCGGCGTCGAGGGCACGTTCCTGAAACGATTCGACTACCAGGTCGAGGGCGAGCTGCGCGACACGGCACGGCCATGGCGCGACGTGTATCTCGACACGCGCGTCGTGAAGCCGCTCGAGGTGCGGGCCGGCCAATTCAAGATTCCGTTCGGGCTCGACCAGCTGACCGGCAGCATGGACCTGGATTTCAACTACCGGTCGCTGGCCGGCAGCTTCCTCTCGCCCGGCCGCGACGTCGGCCTGATGGCGCATGGCCGGCTGCTCCACGAGATCGTCCGCTACCAGGCGGGCGTGTTCAGGAGCGGCGGCGACAACGTGCGCGCATCCGAGCGCACCGACCCGCAGACGCGCCGTACCTACGCCGGACGCCTGGTCGTCAGGCCGTGGGAACGATCGACGAACCGGCTGCTGCGATCGCTCGCGCCCGGCGTCGCGTTCACGACCGGCGAGCTGCCGGAAGGACCGAACAGCCTTCGCGGCAAGACGGTTCCGGGCGACGCGTTCTTCGATCGCCTCGACGTCAACGGGCGGCGGCGGCGGATTGGCGCCGAGCTCCAGTGGCGCCCCTCGTCGTTCGGCATGCAGGCGGAGTTCGTCCGGGCCAGCGATCAACGGTTCGGACAAGGCATCGAGAGAGAGAATCTGCCCGATGCGCTCGCGCGCGGGTGGTACACGAGCGCAACGTGGCTCCTCACGGGCGAGCGCAAGAAGGATTCGGTCGAGCCCGCGCGGCCGTTCCGCCACGGCGGCATCGGCGCCGTGGAGATCGCGGCGCGTATCGAGCAGCTGCGTTCCTCGAGCGACGGAGCCGACGGTGCGTTCACGACGCCGCGCTCGCCGTCGATCGCGCCGCGAACCGACACCGTCTGGACCGCCGGCCTCAACTGGTACCTGAACCAGTACATCAAGGTGCAGGCGAACCTCATTCGCGAACATCGCACGCTGAGCGGCCGCTCGATTCCGGAGGGGGATCACCTGTGGAGCCGCACGCTGCGCTTCCAGTTCGGGCTGTGACGCCGTCATGACGACGCTGCCCGCCAGGCGCCTGCTGGTTGTGTTCGCGCTGCTCGCCGCCTTCGCCGGCGTGGCGATGCGCGTGGCGGCGCAGGCAGGTGCCGCGTCGGTCGACTCGCTGCTCGACGGCAGCACGCTCAACGACATCTGGATCCACGTCAACGCGCGCGACTGGCAGGATCTCCACGCCCATTACCAGGACGACACCTATTACCCGGTCGATTTCGAGTGGCAGGGCGTGAAGGTGCGCAATGCCGGCATGCGCGTGCGCGGCAACACCACGCGCAACGGTCACAAGCCGAGCCTCCGCGTCGACTTCAACCGCTACGTCGGCGGCCAGACCTTGTTCGGGCTCGACGCGCTGGTGCTCAACAGCTCGTGGCTCGATCCGTCGATGGTGCGCGACCGGCTGTCGATGCTGGTGTTCCGCGCGGCCGGCATCCCGGCGCCCCGCCAGGCGCACGTCCGGCTCTTCGTCGGCGCCGACCGCGAGTACGCGGGCGTGTATGCCGTCTCGGAAGAGATCGACGAGGTGTTCGTCGCCGCGAATTTGCACGACAGCGGCGGCTTCCTGTTCGAGTTCCACCGCCAGGACGGCGACTTCTACGGCTTCGAAGACCCCGGCCCCAACCTGCAGTGGTACGTGCCGCGGTTCAGCCCCAAGACGCACGAAACCGCGGCGGTCGCGACGCTCTACACGCCGGTTCGCAGCCTCGTGCAGGCGGTCAACGACGCGCGTCCGTCCGCGCTCGAAGAGGACCTCGCCGGGTATCTCGACGTCCGGACGTTCATCACCGAGCTCGCGGTGCAGATGTTCGTCGCGCAGACCGACGGCCTCGTCGGCGGCGTCGGCATGAACAACTTCTACCTGTATCGCTTCGCCGGCTCCCGCCAGTCGATCATCATTCCGTGGGATCAGGACAACTCGTTCAGCCAGATCACGATGCCGCCGTGGCAGCAGCTCGAGGCCAACGTGCTGACGCTGAAGATCTGGAGCGAGCCGAAGTACCGCGCCATGTACCTGAGCGCGCTGCTCGACCTCGCCGATCGTGCCGGCAGCGGCTGGCTCGCGCAGGAAGCGGCACGCGAGTACGAGCAGATACGGGAGGCGGTGCACGCCGATCCGCTCGCGCCGTACTCACAGGAGCGCTTCGAGCAGGATCAGGCGTCGGTGCAGCAGTTCGCGCGCGACCGCGCAGCCATCGTGCGTCAGTACGTGAGCAGCCTCGCGCCGGAATTGCTCACGACGAGACAACGCCGGCCGTAGGGCGGGTCCTTTTGGACCCGCCTCAATGACAGGCCGCGGATCCGGAGTCTCCCGCGCCCGCGGTCGGGATGAACGTCCAGTCGTAGCCGCCGGCCTTCAGCGCCAGCCTGAGCACGCCGTTGGTGCTCAACCGGACCTCGCTGTTCGCCTTCACGTTGACGAACGGATAGGGCGGGGCTCCGCCCGTGCCGACGACGAATTCGCGGATCCCCCTGGCCGGGTCCGCCGCGCCCGCCGCGTCCTGCGGCGCGAACCGTTCGTAGACGTGATCGTGGCCCGCGAGGACGACGTCCGCGCCGTTGTCCGACAGGATGCGCCAGACCTCGCCCATCGTCGCGATGTTGCCGTGCGTGCTCGAGGAGAAGAGCGGGAAGTGCCAGTAGGCGAGCGTGCACTGCGCCGGGTGCCCGCGCAGGTCGTCGCGCAGCCACTGCGCCTGCGGCGAGCTGCCGCCGGCCGCGATGTTACTGTTCAACGCGACGATGTGCCAGTTGCCGAGATCGTAGCTGTAGAAGCCGAGGCCGGCCGGTCCCGCGGCGCCGCCGAAGTACTCGTAGTAGGGAGCGGCGGCCGCCGAGTCGTACTCGTGGTTGCCTGCGACCGGCCGCGTGCGCGACTTGTGACGGCCCCATGTCGTGTCGTAGCAGGTGCGGTAGTCCTCCGCCGATCCCGATGGATACGCGTTGTCGCCGAGGGCGAAGACAGTGCCGCCGATCGAATCGAGCAGCTTCGCGGTCGCCTCCGGATGGCCGGTGGCGCAATTCGCGATGTCACCCGCGCCGGCGAAGATCTCGGTTGGCAGCACCGGAGCGGCGGCGGGCGTTGACGGGATTGCTGCCGGCGCGCCGCCGGTGAGCGACGAGGGGGTGGTCAGGCCCTGTGGACTGCCCCCGCACGCCAGGCAGACTGCCCCCGCGGCGGCAGCCGTCCACCTGAGCGCCTTGATTACCGGCCGGGTCGCAATAGACGGCATACCTCTCCCGCACGGATACTCCAGCCGGACGTGTCCTGACCGGACGATTCCTAGGGTCGTGTTTTCGGGGTCGCTTAGATTAACGGATGGGAAGGGGTTCCGCTAGAGAGGCGGCTGCACGAATTTGCGCGTCCTTTGGAAACGGATGAGCGCTTTTCCACCGCCGCGATTGGAGATGGGGCGCCCCTCGACTCGGTGGTGTCGGCCCTCGCTCGGGACGCACCACTCGATTCGGCCGCTGGAGATAAGTACGGCTGGCCACGAGGGAGGCCGCGGAGCGGGCGAGTCGAGTGGTGCGGAAGCGGGGACTCGATGGGGCGGCAATCAGCCCCGATGCCGGATTGTGATGGCAAGTGCGTCAGCGTCCGGCGTTGCTGAGGGTTTCGGCGGATCCGGGCCTTTGCCATCAGCGCCATCCCTGTCGGTCCATGTTGCCCGGTGCTCAGCCGTCCGTGCAACGCACGTGCAATGGCTGGCGGGCTCCCTACGCGCTCTCTGTCGCGCCGTGGGCGACCCATGAAAACCTCGGACCTATGACGGGTCGGACTTATGAAGCCCAGACCATAGAACCCCCGACCATAGTGCAACTCCGGGCTCGGCGGCGGCAGGAACCACGGGCGCATCGGAATCGAATCTGGATCGTGGAACCGGCGTGGGAAGATTGGACCTGCCTGTGATCAGCTTGTCGAGAGCCTTCTTGGCACTCTGTGTAGCGCCAATTGGCGCCGTGGGTGCCTATTTCGCCCTCGAAGTCTTGCGCCAAGACGTGGATGAGAACGCACGCTATATCGCCGCGTTCATCGCCGCGATGGCGCTGGCTTCTGGCCTGGTATTCGTTCTTCCAGTGCTTGTGGCGGTGTCGCGACTGCGTCGGCCCAGCTTTGTTCTCGCCGCAGTGTGGGGCGCCCTGGTCGCGAGTGGCGTGGGCGCGGCTGTCTTTCGAATGCCCTGGACTCAAGTGGCGGCGTTCGCGCTGTTTGGAGCGACATCGGGCCTCACGTATGCGGCCGTTGCCAAACGGCTCTAACGGCAACCACGGGCGCGTCGGGGCGGTTGGCGGATCGTGGTGTAGGCACTCGGTGTCCATCAAGGTATTCCGTGGACACCCGGAAACTCGGTCCAAAAACACCGCGAAAACTCGCGGCAAAACTCGCGTGGTTACGCGACCCTTGTGGACAGCTTGCGCCGGTTGGCGACCAGCGACTTCGACACGCCTAACGCCGCCGCTGCCTGCCGCACCGACAGGTGAGCAACCGAGGCGACGGCATCGTCCGTCACGACGTTCACAGGACGGCCTACGTGCGTCCCTGACGCCTTTGCGCGGGCCATCCCGACCCGGACCCGTTCCGCGATACGCGCCCTCTCAAATTCGGAGATCATGCCGAGTAGCTGCGCCTGAAGACGACCGGCAGGCGTCGTCCAGTCCAATCCTTCCCGCAACGAGATGAACGCGATCCCGAGCGCCTGAAATTCGTCCAGCAGCGTGATCAGGTGTTTCAGGTTGCGTCCGAGTCGGTCGAGCGACCATACGATCACCACGTCGAACCTGCGCCGCTTGGCGTCACGCAGCATCCCGTCGAGGGCGGGTCGGCTTTGCTTCGCGCCCGACACGCCGTTGTCGGTCCACTCGCTGACGATAGTCCAGCCCCGCGCCGCGCAGTAACGGTGCATCTCTTGGAGTTGATTCTCGGTGTGCTGGTCGGCCGTGCTCACCCTCGCGTAGACCGCTGCCCTCATGATCGTTTCCCCCTGCTGCTCGCCCTGGTTGCCTTCAGCTTCAGCGCATCCACGTCCACACCCTTGTCCTTTAGCCACGCGGCGACTGCACGCCGAATCTGTTCGCTCTGAAGGATGCCGTCGCGTTCGCGCACGAGGTCGAGTCCCGCCTTCATCTCGGGCGGTAGCTCGATGGAAGTCATGTGCTTGCGTTTGGTTGGGTCCCGGCGCTTACGCGACATCCAGATGTATATACATCTATACTAGCATCGGCGTCAATCGCTATCAGCAACCTTGCGTCTGTGGAAGTCTTCAATCATTGCCCGGGCGTCGGCGGCATCCATACGGCGAACCGTGACCTTGTGCCGTCCCGAACGCACGGGAGCGACAATCTGCGCGTCGATACCACCGGATGCCAGTAGTGACTTCAAGAACACTGCGTCGGCCGGGTCGCCCTCGAACACGATCAGCGGCGCGAGATCGTCAGAGTCCATGCGAGTGCTCGATGGATTCGTTCATGCTTCGACCCGAGTATCCGGCCAATCGCATTCCGTGCGCCAGTTCCTGGCCCGAGCTTCCTTTCCCGGCCGGGGTCGAGGAACAAGAGCGGCTGCTACGGCATTCGCGTCGAGAGTGGGACTCAAGACATGCGTCAGACTACACAGGCATGCACAGATAGGAGGGCCAGAGCGAGACGGCGAATCTCTGAAGGTGAGACAATCGATCGAGACGATGGCCGCGATTTGGGCGCACGTTCGGCTGCTGATCGACATCTGGTCGATGAAGCTGTTCGTAGGGATCCTTGGCCGGAACGGCGAACTTCTCGACTCTCACCTTTTCTTCTACGTTCGCTATTCCGATCTGTCTGAATACCACCGTTCGAAGGGCCGGACGGCAAGAGCCGATCGGCTTGCAGCGATTGCGGAAGCTCACTATCAGGCTGCGCCCGATGATGATGAACCGCTGAAGACCGCGGCGATGGCGATGCCGGTGCCACTACCACCGCTGAATACCAACGCGGTGAGCACGACGCGGATCATTGCACCTGTCGAACCACCATCGGATCTGGTGCCCTCGCCAGCGTCATAGCGACACGATGCTGAAATGGCTCGGCGTCGGCATCGTCCTCGTGGTGGTGATCTATCTTGCCGTCATGTTTGCCCTTTACAGAGGCAATCCCGACTTCCTCAGCATCGACAGTTGCCTTGATGGTGGCGGTCGGTGGAACTACGCGACGCGGATGTGTGAGCACTGAGACCGACCTGCACCACTTGCTGGCCCGCACTTGTTCTCCGAGTCGGGGTCGGACGAATGCACGCGGCTGCTGAGAAGCGCACTGTCAAATGTGTCGCAGCTTCGTTCAGCCGATACTGTAGATAGGAGCAAGCAACTCATGGTCAGATTGCGACACGTCGCCTTCATTGCGTGTGCAGTCGTTGCGTTGGTCGGATTCTCGACGGTCGTGACGAGCCAAACGCGGCAGACGCCACGAAACCGCATAGCAGCGCCGGATTGCACCGGATCGGAACAATGGCCCGCTTCGATGGCCTTCGTCAAACTGAAGAACGCTGGTCTTACAGACAACGAGAAACTTGACTTCACCAAGACGCAGGTCACGCGGCTCGCATCGGAGCAGGCGAGCCGGAGACTATTCCGGCAGGTTCACCGCGTCGTGTTCACGGAACACTCCGGTAGGCGGATCGAAGTGATCACCGTGAACGACGCATCGTTCGACGAATGCTCGGAGAGCGGCGTAGACGTTTTCGTCGTGTCGCAGCATTTCACTCCGTAGCGTGCGCCACTTCTGGGCCCGCGTTTCCCTTCCGGGCCGGGGTGTGGAATGCACGCGGCTGCTGAGAAGCGCACGTCGGCCTGTTGCCCTCAGTCCGTCCCCGCGCCGATACTCAAGCGTGCAACGAATCGATCCGTTAACAGCGAGCGTTCTGAGTCCGCTTCTGATCTGCGTTGGCTGGCTGTGGATCGGGAGTGCCTTCGTGGCAACCCAGGCATCGTGGTGGACGAATCCGATATTCCCGTTCTCTTGTCACGTCATGTCGATGTGGCTTGCCTTCCGAGCATTCTTTGTAGCGCGCTTTGTCTTAGTTCCTCTTGCAGGCTTCGCATTATTTCTGAGCGGTGGGTGGATGTTGCTCGCGATTCTCCGCTAGTCGCGAGCGTCCGCCACTCTGGCCGCG
>DATNCQ010000155.1:0-5483 GCA_035571515.1 Vicinamibacterales bacterium | reverse complement strand
CCCCACCAGCGGTGCGCCGTCCAGAACCAGAGCTTGTCCTTCTTCAGCGGCCCGCCGAAGGCGCCGCTCAGGTCGTGAATCCGCAGGATGCTGTCGCCGGTCGTCACGCCCTGGTTGCGCAGCGCGTCGTCGATATTGTTGCCCTGCAGCGAATCGTTGGCGTAGTTGAAGAAGCCGGAGCCGCTGAAACGGTTGCCGCCGTCCTTCGGGATGATGTTGACGCGGACGCCGCCGCCGGCGACTTCGGCCGAGATGGCGCCGAACTCGTAGCTCAGTTCCTGGGTCGAGGCATCGTTGGTGGAGATGCCGGTGCAGGAGTAGTTGCACGCCATGTTGGCGTTCATCAGGCCGTCGAGCTGGACGAGACGGTCGTTGAACGATCCGCCGTGCGCCTTGAGCTGGTTCTGGTGCTCGCCGGCCGACCCGCCGACGTCGTTCTGGTTGCTGCTGACGCCGATCGTCATGACGCCGATCGTCGACCAGTTCTTCGAGGTCGGCATCGCGTCGATCGTCTCCTTGGACACGACCTGCCGTTTGATGACGTTCTGCATGTCGACCACCGGGCTGGCGCCGGAGACGGTGACCGTTTCCTCCAGCGCTCCGACTTTCAGGTCGGCGTTCACCGTCGCCGTGAACGTCGCCGGCAGCTCGATCCCTTCGCGCTTCACCGTGGAGAACCCGGGCAGCGTGAAGGTGACCTCGTAGGTGCCGGGCCGGAGGTCGAGAATCTTGTATTGTCCCTGCGCGTCGGTCGTCACCGTCCGCACGCGCTCGATCAGCGCAGGACTGCTCGCTTCCACGGTGACGCCGGGCATCACGGCGCCGGTCGTGTCCCTCACGACGCCGGCAATGCCCGTCGCCTGCGCGTACGCCGCCGCCGGCAGCAACGCCGCAAACGACAAGGCCAGCACCACTCCCGAGACGATCCTGCGCATAACGCTCCTCCTGACTGCGCGGTTCAGCATCCAGACGAACAAAGGAACGACGAGATCGCGATCGAATGATTGCGGTGGGCCGTTATAAAGGCCTCGAAAATACGCCGCCGTCCTGCGGCCGTCAAGCGGCGCGTCGTGATACTTTCCGATCGTCGCGCGTGTATCCAAAACCATGAACCGGCTGCTGCCAGCCATCCTCGTCGCCGTCGGAGCCTTGCAGCCGCGCCTGGTTGCGCAGCCGGCGCACGCGCCGACCGGCACGGTGACCTTCGCGCGCGACGTTGCGCCGATCCTCTACCGGCGCTGCGCGACCTGCCATCGGCCGGACGGCGCCGCGCCCTTCAGCCTGCTGACATTCGAGGAGGCCAGGCGCCGCGGCTCGCAGATGGCGGCGGTCACCGCCAGCCGTTACATGCCGCCCTGGAAGCCGGAGCCCGGGTTCGGCGATTTCGCCGGCGAGCGCCGGCTCAGCGACGCCGAGATCGCGACCATCGATCGTTGGGTGAAAGGGGGGCAGCTCGAGGGCAATCCGGCGGAGGTGCCGCCGCTGCCGCGGTGGAACGCCGGCTGGCAGCTCGGCACGCCCGATCTGGTCGTGCCGCTGCCGGAGTTCACCCTGCGCGCCGACGGTGCCGACGTCTTCCGCAACTTCGTCGTCTCGGTACCGGGCAGCGGCACGCGCTACGTGCGCGGCTACGAGTTCCGCCCCGGCAGCCGCGCCGTGCACCACGCCAACATCCGGCTCGATCCGACCGCGGCGTCGAGAAAGCTGGACGACGCCGATCCCGCTCCCGGCTACGAGGGCGCGGTGCTGCACTCGGCTGATTATCCGGACGGCCACTTCCTCGGGTGGACGCCGGGCCAGGCGACGCCGCTGGCGTCGAGCGATCTGGCGTGGCGGCTCGCGGGGGGCGACGACCTCGTCGTGCAGCTGCACCTGCAGCCGACCGGCAAGCCCGAATCGATCCAGCCGTCGATCGCGTTGTATTTCTCGAGCGAGCCGCCCTCGCGCACGCCCGCGATTGTGCGCCTCGGACGCCAGAACCTCGACATCGCGCCGGGCGACGCGGCGTACCGGGTCACCGACTCGTACATCCTTCCGGTGGACGCTGAGATTCGCGCCATCCAGCCGCACGCGCACTACCGCGCGCGCCGCGTCAGCGCGTGGGCGGCGATCCCCGGCGGCGGCCGGCGGCCGCTCATCGTGATCAACAACTGGGACTTCAGCTGGCAGGACCAGTATCGCTACAACACGCCGTTCTGGGTGCCTGCGGGCACGAAGCTGGAGATGGAGTACGAGTTCGACAACTCGGAGGCCAACCCGCGGAACCCGACGCACCCGCCCGGCCGCGTCGGCTGGGGCTGGCGATCGTCGGACGAGATGGCGGATGTGTGGATCCAGGTGATGACGCGCAGCGAGGAGGATCGCGTGCGCCTGGCCGCCGACGCCGGCCGCAAGATGGCGGCCGAGGACGTGATCGGCTGCGAAACGCTGGTCGCGCGCGAACCGGACTACGTCGACCTGCGCAACGACACCGCCCGTCTCTATCTCCTCCTCGGCGAGCCGCAGAAGGCGTTGACCCATTTCGCGGCGGTGCGCCGCCTCAAGCCGCAGTCGCCGGTGGCGCGCTACAACGTCGCGATCACGCTCGAAGCGCTGGGCCGCGGCGGCGACGCGAAAGGCGAGTACGAGGCGGCGCTGATGTTCGACCCGCAGTACTCCGCAGCGCACAACAACCTCGGGAGCCTGCTCATCGCCGAAGGCCGGATCGCCGACGCGCGCGCGCACTACGAGCACGCGGTTGCCACCGGGGCGGCGAACGTCGAGGCGCGGAACAATCTCGGCGCCGTGCTGGTGGCGTTCAAGGAGTTCGCCGCCGCGATCCCGCATCTGCAGGAAGCCATCCGGATGCGCAACGACTACCCCGAAGCGCACTACAACCTCGCCCGGGCGTACGCCGCGCTCGAACGATTTGGCGACGCGATCGCGGAAGCGACGATCGCCGAAAGGCAAGCGCTTGCGGCGAACAAGGGGGCGCTCGTTACTCAGATTCGAGAGGATTTGGTTCGATACAGGCAGCCGCGCTAACGCGCGGCAAGTCTTCAGTCGTCAGTCGTCAGTCGAAAGTCTTCAGTCGAAAGTCCTCAGTCGAAAGTCGAAGGTCGAAGGTCTTCACAGTCTTCGGTGAACGGTCGACCGTTACTCCCACCGGCCGGGGCCGCGGTCTTTGCGGTCCTCTTTTTTGAGGTGTCGGATCAGGCCGGAAAGCATCTTCGCGATTTCCTCGAACAGCGGGTCGAGCCGTTGACGCTCTTCCTCCGAGATGCATTTGCGGTCCCGCGCAACCGAGAGCTGGCTTCGAACCTCGCGACACGACCCCTTTGCGCGAAAGCAGTACTGCGCGAAGTGCCGGTCGGTCGATTGTTCGAAGCCTTCGGAAATGGCAGACAACACCCGTTCCGACGCGGACCCCAGCTGCGTGCGAAGCCGCTGCTCCGCCCTGAACGAGGAGCGGGCCAGGATCGCAGAAATTGCCTGCGACGCGACGCGAGCCTTCTGATAAACCTGTAATTCTTCGAGGGTTCTGGCAATCATCCCGGCGCCATTTGCAGGGCCGGTACCCGAGCGCGTCATTGAGCCCAAAAAGCACACACGCGCGCATCGATTGCGCGCAACTTTGGACTTAGGACTTTCGACCTTCGACTGTCGACCTTCGACTCAGGACTTTCGACCTTCGACTTTCGACTATGGACTTTCGACTGAAGACTTTCGACTTTCGACTGAAGACTTGCCGCCGCTACTTCCCGTCCAGAGCGGCGGCCAACACACCCGCGATGGTCGCATGTCCCCGCGCGTTCAAATGATCGTCGAGCACGTAGTGCTGCTCCGCCCCAAGCTTCCCCGACAGGTCGACGACGCGCAGGTTGCGGATGTATGGCGGGTGTGTCGCGTTTTGCCGCGCCGCGTCGAGCGCGCGGATAAATGCCGGGTTCGGATCGACGTCGAAGACGATGACCTGAATCGCCGACAGGTCGCGCGCCGAGGCGTGTACAAGCGCGTTGATGAAGCGTTCGGCCGCCGTGTCCGGCGGGTACGACAGCGGTTCGTAGCCGCCCTGCCGCCGGCCCGTGATGCCGCGTTTGATCCAGACCAGCGCGTCGTAGACCATCCGGAACGGCCAGTAGCGCTCTCCGCGCCGCTGCTGTGCAATCGCCGCCTGCCACACCTCGCGGCTGCTGGCCTTGTATTGGTTCCCCTGCTTGAAGAACTCGTCGTTCTCGGCGAAGTCGTTCGGGTCGTACTGGATGACGAGCGTCGTGGTTCGGCTCAGGTCGACGCGGTCCAGCAGCCGGCGCTCGCGCACGGTGCCGTACGACGCGACCGCCGTGTTCAGCACGCGTCGGCCGGTGCGCTGCTCGATCAGCTCGGGAAAGGTTTCCTCCTGCTGCACGCCCCAGCCCATCGCCGACGAGTCGCCGGCGACGACGATCTCCGGCTGCGTGAGCGAGCGCTGATTGTCGCGGACGCCGAGGCTGTTGACGACGAACTGCGTCGAGAACTCGATGTTGGAGAACATGAACGCGCCCGGCTGCAGCGTGTAGACCAGCTCCGGGTCGTAGCGCGCGTGCACGTCGTCGAGCTGCACGATGCGGCGGCGGGTGAAGTACTCGGTGGTGAGGAAGCGCCGCAGGCCGGCCGGGTACCACGCCGCCGGGTGGTGGTACATCGCCAGCAGCAGCCCCTCGGCGAGGACGAGCGCGATCACCACTTGGATGGCGAGGACCAGCGCGAGCGGGACGCGCCGCACGACCCGCGCCGTCACGAGATTCTCAGCATCTTTGCCATTCGCCGGACCGAACGCGCTAAGGTATCCTACCGGAGGTGAGAAAAGCCCAGACCGTCGCCACGCTCGTGTGTCTCGTCGGCGCCGCGGCCTACACCAGCATTGCCGCCCGCGCCCAGGCTGGCAAAGCCTCTCCGCAAGCACATCTGAACCGGGCGGCCGATGCCGTTCTCGCGCTGAAGAGCGCGCAGTTCACGCTCACGCGTGAGGGGGCGCCCGCGTTCCTCGACGAAAGACTCGGCGTCACGTTTACGGCCGCACAGTGTTCCTACGCGGCGCCGGACAGGGTGTCGTGCAACATCAAGATCGCGAACAAGAGCGGATCGATCCTGCAGCTGACACGGGTCTGGGTGCCCGAAGGGACGTTCCAGAGCAATCCGCTCACGCGTCAGTTCGGCAGGATTCCTGCGGATTCCAGCTTCAACGGCGTCGTGCTGTTCGCCAGGACCGGCATTCCCGCGATTCTCCAGACCTCGGTGCAGAAGCTGCAGCTGGCCGGCACGGAAACGGTCCGCGACAAGCGCACGGTGCATCTCAAGGGCGAGGTGCGCGGCGACAAGCTCAACCCGCTGATGGGTTCGACCCTCAAGCCGGAGCTGATGTACCCGGTCGATATGTGGATGGAGGAGCCATCGGCCAACCCGGTGCGGGTGCACGTCACCGAACCCGAGGGCAATGGCTGGCTGATCGATCTCTTCTCGCT
>DATNCQ010000154.1:0-42836 GCA_035571515.1 Vicinamibacterales bacterium | reverse complement strand
CTTCCTGGGCGGCCTGACGATGCTCGGCAGCTTTTTCGTCCCCGGCGGGGCCGCGCAGTCCGGCTGGACCTCCTACACGCCCCTCGCCGACCTGGCCGGCCAGGGCCAGACGATGTGGCTGGTCGGAATGATCTTCCTGATCACCTCGTCGCTGCTGGGCGCGGTCAACTTCATCACGACGACGATCCAGCTGCGTGCAAAGGGACTGACGTTCTACCGATTCCCGTTCTTCGTGTGGGCGCAGTTCGTGACGGCGTTCCTCCTGCTGCTCGCCTTCCCGCCGCTCGAGGCCGCGGGGGTGATGCAGCTGATGGATCGTCTGGCCGGGACGAGCTTCTTCCTCCCGACCGGGCTCGTCGTCAGCGGCCAGGTCCTCCCGGTGGCCGGCGGCGGCAACCCCCTCCTCTGGCAGCACCTGTTCTGGTTCCTGGCGCACCCGGAAGTCTACGTCCTGATCCTGCCCGCGATGGGCATCGTGGCCGAGATCGTCGCGAACAACACGCGGAAGCCCCTGTGGGGCTACCGGTCGATGGTCTACTCGCTCGTCTTCCTCGGCTTCATGTCGTTCATCGTGTGGGCGCACCACATGTTCATGACCGGCATGGGGACGGCGATGGCGGCGTTCTTCCAGACGACCACGATGATCATCTCGATCCCGTCGGTCGTCATCCTCACGGCGCTGATCATGTCGCTCTGGGGCGGCTCGATCCGCTTCAACACGCCGATGCTCTTCGCGGTCGCCTTCCTCCCGATGTTCGGCATCGGCGGGCTCACGGGGCTTCCGCTGGGGCTCAACATCGCGGACATCCCGCTGCACGACACCTACTACGTCATCGCCCACTTCCACTACGTCGTCGCCCCGGGAACGATCTTCGCCCTCATGGCGGGTATCTACTACTGGTATCCAAAGGCGACCGGGCGGAGGATGAACGAGACGCTCGGCAAGATCCACTTCGTCGGGTCGCTCGTCTGCATGAACGCCATCTTCATGCCGATGTTCATCATCGGGCTGGCCGGAGTCTCGCGGCGCCTGTTCGACAGCGGCGCGACCTACGCCTTCGCGCAGCCCGTCCTGCACTGGAACGTCGTGTCGTCGTGGGGCGCGTGGATCATGGCGCTCTTCCAGCTTCCCTTCATCTTCAATTTCTTCTGGAGCATCTGGAACGGAGAGAAGGTCGGAGAGAACCCGTGGGACGCCACGACGATCGAGTGGTCGGCGCCCTCGCCTCCTCCGCACGGCAACTTCCTCGGCACGCCGGAAGCGTACCGTGGGCCGTATGAGTACAGCGTTCCCGGCGCGGCCAGGGACTTCGTGCCGCAGTACGAGGCCTGATTCGAGATGGACATCCCCTACACCGTCGAGGTTCGGCGCGATACCGGTCTGACCAACGGCAAGATCGGCATCTGGCTGTTCCTCGCCTCCGAGGTCATGCTGTTCGGGGCCCTGTTCGCGAGCTACATCCTGATCCGGACGGGGGCGCCGACCTGGCCGCGGGGGGACACGATGCTCGACGTCCCGCTCGCGACGGTGAACACCATCGTGCTCATCTCGTCCTCGGTCACCATGGTGATGGCGTGGGCGTCGCTGATGCGCCGCCGCTTCGAGACCTTCCGGATCTACATGGGCCTGACGATCCTGTGCGGGCTCATCTTCCTCGTCATCAAGTACTTCGAATACAGCGCCCATTTCCACGAGGGCGCGTTGCCCAGCACCAATAACTTCCTCGCCATCTACTACACCCTGACCGGCCTGCACGGGCTGCACGTGTTCGGGGGGATGGTTGTGAACGCGTATTTCTGGGGTCCGGGCGCGAAGCTCTATAAGACGAACCCGGTGTGGTTCACCAACCGGGTCGAGCACTCGGGACTCTTCTGGCACTTCGTGGATCTGGTCTGGATCTTTCTGTTCCCGACGCTGTACCTCTTGTAGAGCGGTATCTCTTGTAAAGCGGCACCTTCCATGACTGACCACGCAGCGGCATCCGCCACGAGCGACCACGCAGTCGGCGACCACGCCGTCGACATCGACAAGCACGTCAGGATCTACATCACCGTCTTCGTCGCGCTGATGGTCCTGACCATCGTCACGGTGACGGTCTCTCGTTTCCATCTTCCGGTGCCGCTGGCCGTGACCGTGGCGCTGATCGTCGCGACCATCAAGGGAACGCTCGTCGCGTGCTACTTCATGCACCTGGTCTCGGAGAAGAAGCTGATCTACGCGGTCCTCGCGCTGACCGCGATCTTCTTCATCGTGCTCATCGCGCTTCCCTCGTTCACCGTCCACGACGGCTACTGGATCCACTGATGAACCTCCGGCTGGTCCATGCGGGGCTGATCTTCCTCTCCGCGGCGCTCGCGGTGCTGTTCGGGATCTGGTGTTTGAACCTGTACCAGCGGGCGCCAGGGACCGGTCCGCTGATCGCGGCGTTCGCGGCTTTCGCCACGTCGTTCGGCCTGGTCGTCTACGACCGGTGGTTCCTGCGCAAGACGAGGACGTTCCGATGAACACGAAGACGATCCGTCGCGGAATCGTACGGGCGGTCGCGGCAGCGGCGATGCTGGTCGCGGGCAGCTCGAGCGCCTTCGCCTGTCCGGTGTGTTTCGGCGCGCTGGAGACCCCGCTGATCGACGGAGCGAAGCTGGGCGTGCTGGTGTTGCTTGCCATCACCCTTGCCGTGCAAGGGGCGTTCGTGGGCTTCTTCCTCTATCTCCGCAAGCGCGCGAAGCGCATCGCGGACATCGACCTGGACATCGAATGGTCGAAGCTCCAAGGAGGAGCGTCGAGAACATGACCGAATGGCTGGGGATGCCGCCGCTTGCCACGGCGCACGGCGCGCAGATCGACAACCTGATCGGCTGGATTCACATCTTCATGCTCATCCTGTTCGTGGGATGGGGAGGATTCTTCCTTTACGCCATCATCCGTTTCCGGAAGTCCCGGAACCCGGTGGCGGACTACAGGGGGGTCACGTCTCACAGGTCGACCTATCTCGAGGTCGCTGTGGCCGTGGTCGAAGCCGTCCTGCTGATCGGATTCGCCATCCCGTTGTGGGCCGCGAGGGTCGACGCCCTGCCGCCGGAGAACGAGGCGCTGGTCGTCCAGGTGACCGGCGAGCAGTTCGCCTGGAACGTGCACTATCCCGGCGCCGACCGGGTATTCGGCCGCACGGACATCAGCCTGCTCGACCTGCAGTCGAACCCGCTGGGGCTCGATCGCAACGATCCTGCCGCGAAGGACGACATCACGACGGTCAATCAGCTCTTTCTGCCCGTGAACCGGCCGATCATCGTGAGGCTCCGGAGCAAGGACGTCATCCACAGCTTCGGCGTGCCCGAGTTTCGCGTGAAGCAGGACGCCATCCCGGGACTGACAATCCCCATCTGGTTCATCCCGACGATCACGACCGCGGACATGCGGACGCAGCTGGGAAACCCGGAATTCCAGTACGAGATCGCCTGCGCGCAGCTCTGTGGTCTGGGCCATGCCAAGATGCGCGGCTTTGTCACCGTCCAGAGCGCCGAGGAATTCCAGAAGTGGATGGACGACACGGTCGCGGAGCAGGCGGGAGCCGCGAACAACCCGTTCCAGTAGCCCGCCTGCGCGCGCCGATCGTGGCGCGCTTCGGCGAGGCAGGCTAGCCGAAGAATTTCGGCGTAGGCATCCGCGCGCGAATTCGCTCCAGCTCCTCCGCCGTGACGCGGCTGATGCCGTTCTTTCGGCAGGAGTCCTCGACCGCCCTCACGACCATCCCGCGGACAAACGCCGGGATCTTCTTCATGCGTGCGGTGGCCGCATCCTCCCACTCGATCGTCGGCGGTGATGCGACACCGTATTCGATCGAGCCGGCGGCGCGCGGCTCGGGAGAGCCTGCCTCGCCGAAGCCCCGAAGGGGCGAAAGCGCCGCCAGCACGGGAGACCCCGCGAACGTCCCCGGCGTGTGCGTGCAGAGGGGATCTTCGGCCATCAGGTCACCGGTCATCCCGTAGGCCCGGGCACGACAGCCCCCGCAGTGCGCGTTCATCTCGCACGGTCCGCAGCGCCCTCCGAGCGAGGAGCGACGGCGAATGTCGGTGAACAGTCCCGACGAGGTCCACAGGTCCGTGAGAGACGAACGGCGAAGGTTCCCGGCGAAGACCGGGAGGTAGGGGCACGGGGTGACGTCCCCGTTCGGCCGGATTCCCATGTAGTGCGTGCCCGCCGGACACCCGCCGGCCCCTCCGGAGTAGGTCCTGATCTTCGGGTCGCTCTCGGCGCCGTGCTCCAGGACGGTCTTGATGTAATGCGGAGCGCATTTCGCGTTCACGAGCATCCGGCGGTCGTACTTCCGCTGGATGCGGTAGAGCGAGGCGAGCACCTCGTCGTACTGCTCGGGGGTCATGTCCGACACGAACTGCCCACGCCCTGTGGGCACCAGGAAGTAGAGGTTCCACACCTTCGCGGCGAGGCGATCGTGCGCGAAGTCGGCGATCGCCTCGAGCTCGCCGAGATTGTGCGAGCCCGCGGTCGTCTGCACGATGAAGGGCAGCCCGGTCCGGTTGAGGATCTCCGCTCCGTCCACCGTGTTCTGCCAGGCGCCGCGCACCATCCTGAAGCGGTCGTGACGCTCGGGATCGAGCGCATCGAGGGACAGCGACAGTCCCCGTGCTCCGGCGTCCGCCAGGCGCCGCGCCACGTTCTCCGTGATGGACACGCCGTTGGTACCGACGACGACCCACAGCCCACGCTCGGCCGCGCGGCGGACGATCTCGAGGATGTCGCGCCGCAGGAGCGGCTCGCCGCCGGTCAGGATCGTCAGGCATTCGGGGGCGAACGCGACGATCTCGTCGATGACCCTGAAGCATTCCTCGGTGCCGAGCTCGCTGCGGTCGGCGAAGTTCTCCACAGCGAGCAGCCGGGGCCCCCGAGGCGCGTCTTCCGCGCGTTGCGGCACGGCAGACGTCCCGCCGGCGTCGAGGTAGCAGTGCTCGCACGCGAGGTTGCAGCGGTAGGTGAGGTTCCAGGAAACGACGTAGGGCCGGTCGAACCCTTGCGGCATGTTCATCTCGATCACGCGCCGATTTACATGCCGAAGAACTCGCGGGCGGCCTCGAGGATCTTCTCGTCCACTTCGAGGCAGCCGTTGTCGCGGGCGAACCTCTCGATGCCGGCGCGCGCCATCGGGCGGACAAACGACGGGATGTTCGCGAGCCGGGCTTCCGCGGCGGCGGTCCACCGGACGGCAACGGGCTCGGCACTCTGGCTGGGTTGCGCGCCTTCCTGCGTCGGGATCATCGCGCTGAACGGGCACTTACTGCCAGACGCCTCCGTAGTCGACGCTGCCTGGGCGGTGTCGGGGCCGATGCGCACGCCAAGCGACTGGACGGCCTGGGTCTCGTACGCGTTCGTGAGCATCGCGATCTCGTAGCCGCACTCCGGACACGAGTAGACGATCGACAGCGAGCCGCGCTCCGGCGGCCCCACGGTTTGCAGCTTCATCGGGCTATCGCAGGGGACGCAGAGGAACTTCATCGGGACGGCTCCAGGTTCGAGTCAAGGGTGTCCAGAAGCTGCAGCGCAACATGATCCAGGGCGCGGCCGACGGGTGTGTCGGGGAGTTCCGCCAGAGGGATCCCCCGATCGCAGTGCCGTGCGAGCTCGGGATCGAAGGGGACGGTCCCGAGACAGGGGATCCCCAGGCCCGTGGGCCTGCTGCCGTGAGCGGCGTCGAGGGGCCCGGGTGATTCGAAGAGCGGCTTGATGGCGTTGCAGTCGCGGCAGTAGTAGCCGCTCATGTTCTCGACGTAGCCGAGGAGGCGATTGGGGCCCTTTGACAGGGCTGCGACCGAGCGCGCGACCACGCCGCGTGCCACTTCGGAAGGGATGGTCACGAGCACGAACGACACCCGCGGCCCGCCCTGGGGCCGGTCGAACGCTCCGAGAAAATCGGCATATTGGACGGTCCGCTCGGCTCCCGGCGGCAGATCGAACATCAGCAGGTCGAGCGCTCCCCACTCGAAAGACCCGAGGATCTCGCCAAGGAGAGCGAACTCCCTCGTAGCGCGCCACGTGTGGGACTCTCCCTGCGCGGCGCTCTCGAACTCTAGCGAATCCGACTCCGGGATCACCGAGCCCATCGAGAAGACCGCGATCCCGTTCTTCGTCCGCGGGAGCGACACCTTGTGACTGCCGGGCACGAACAGCGCTCCCTGGACACCCGCCATGCGCGCCTGTGAAGGGCCGTTGAAGTCGGCGTCCAGGATGGCAATCCGCAGCCCCCGGGCACGCAGGGCGCCGGCGAGGTGCAGCGTCAGCGTGCTCTTGCCGACACCGCCTTTGCCCGAGCCCACGGCCACGAGATGACGCACGCCGGCGAGCCCGTCGGCGATGCGGGTGCGCTGCTCGGCCACCTGCTCGAGAATTCCGGACCCTCCGTCCCCGACGATGTCGTGGTAGCGCTTCATGTTGGGGTGGCGAGGGTTGATAGCTTACACCGTCGCAGCTGGCCAGAAGAGCTCCCGCCTGAGCCCTGCGGCGCCCGGAAGGGAGCGCACGTTGCATCTCAAAAGCGCGAGCGGAAGGAGCTGAACATGGAGACCTCGACTGCCATCTGGCTCGCGGTTGTGCTCTTGGTCGGGCTGTGGGTTCCTTACTACATCTGGTACATCCGTCGCGGCAGAGCGCACGGACACACCTGGTTCACGTGGTGGAAGCCCCGGGGCCACTCCGACATCGGCCCGGACGCTGGCGGATTCCGGCAGACCCGACCCGGCGCAGACGATGCGCGGGGAGCCCGTTTCTGAGTCGGCGACCCTCGCGGGAAGACCCGCGAAGACCCGTCGAAGGTGCCCGGCCGGCCTGATTCCGGCCGGCGCGCCCCAGCAAAATCCCTGGCCTTTCACGCCAAAAGCCCCATAACAGCCCTCCTACCTGCAGGAGAAAATCCTCTGGCGATCGCCCGGCAGCCGGGTGTATCCTTCCGCTCCCCACGCTCGAGGAGGAGCCTCTATGTTCAGCCTGACCAATAGGGTTCTGGGTGTGATAGACGACGCTCGGGAAGCCGACAAGACGGTACAAGACCTCGACCAGTCCGGCGTCCCCGATGGCGCCGTGGAGACACTCTGCGGCGGCACGGGAGTAGAACGCATCGACGTACGCGGCGAACATGGCAGCCGGATCGCGCGGCTGATCCGCGCGGTGGAGAGCGTCAACCCGGAAGGCGAGCAACTACGGCACTACAAGGACGAACTCGAGCAGGGACACTGCGTCATCGACGTGCCCGTATACGACGAGGCGAGGCGGCAACAGGCCGTTCAGATCCTCAAGGCGCACGGCGCGCACTACATCAACGCCTACGGTCAGTGGACGATCGAGACAAAGGTAGGCTGAGCGAGAGTTCAATCTCAGGCGACCCCGAGCGCCAGCGAGGGGTCGCCGCGTAGCGCAGATACCGGCGCGAGATCGACCGTATCAGCGGCGCTCGTCGCGCGCATTCAATCACTTCGTCGCGGTTCTGCTCACATCCCTCGCCGGCACCTTCCCCGTGTACTGCAGGATGAAGGTCCCCCACTTGTCGTCGTTGAGGTAGATGTTTCCGCGTGTGTCGACGGCGACTTCTTCCGACCAGTTCACCGGCGAGTCGTGCGGGCCTGTCTGGCTGGGCAGGCCGGCTCGCTCTGGCGGCATGAAATAGCCGACCTCCGTGGGCAACGTCGGCAGGCTGATGTCGAATACCCGCAGGCCCGCGTTGAACCAGGTGATGAACATCAGATCTCCCGGCTGAGCGACCGCCGGGTTGTGAAGTTCCTGGTTGGTGTTGTGCGGTCCGAAACGTCCGCCCTTGTCGCAGAAGTCCTTGTAGGGCGCGTTGGCCGGCGGCCGCGGCGTGGGGAAGATCGAGATCAGTCGCGGTTTGGCGGGATCGCTGTTGTCGATGAGTCCGGCGAAGTTCATACCGTTGTCCTTGCAGCGCTCGGCCATCGCTTCGGAGCTCACGTACAGAAGTTTCCGATCCCACAGGGGCAGGACTGTGTGGACCGATTGCGTGCCCACGCTTGCGAACGGTGGCGTCATCGTCAGCCGGCCGATGACCCTGGGCTGCGCGGGATTGGTGATGTCGAGATTGACGACGTCAGGCGTGTATCCCGTCGAGAGCATTTTGCCGTCGGGACTGATGTTGGCCGGTCCGTGAAATCCCGGTAGCGGACCCGACAGCGGCTCGCCGTCTTTCTGACCCGGCTGCCACCACTTTCCCACCTCTTTCGGGTGTGCCGGATCGCTGACGTCCACGATCACCAGGATCTTGCCTCTGAAACCAGGATACGAAGTGGAGAGGTACGCGTACTTTCCGCCGGGGTAGGAATTGCGATGTGCGCCGCCGGTTCCGCTGCCCCAGCGCGCGATCTCCTTCGGATTAATCGGATCGCTGACGTCCCAGAAGATCATGTCCGGCCCGGGCGCATTGCGCCGATCGAGCGAGGTGATCATCAGGTTGTCATGCACGGTCACCTGCGACGTGATCCAGTCCTTCGGGCCGTCGTAGGCGATGAATTTTATGTACTTCGGATCTTGCGGGTTGGTCACATCGAGGATGCTCCATCCCAGGTCGAAGGAATGACCCATGTAGAGATACCAGCGGCCGTTGGCCGGATGGTTGAGCGCCATCTTGAAGGCGCCGTAGTGACCGTCCAGGCCCGAGAATCCGACCACCTTCAGACGGACGCCCTGCCCACCGGGCGGGATCGGATCGGCGAACGCGCTGGCCGATGCGAACGCAGCCATCACGAGGGCGGTGGCACAACGGGTAAACCAGGTGCTCATTTCCTTGCTCCTAGCTAGTCAGGACGATAGGAACGACGGCTTTCGGAAGATGACGACTATCCCCGCCCCTCTGCGCAGCAGGCCGAGATAATACCCCGTGGGCTCAACCGTGTCTGAAGAGCCTTTCCTGTCGCGATTCTGCGCCTCCGAGTCGTCGCTAGGCAGCTCCATTTGGAAGCTTTGCACTGCGGAAGATCTGTGCCCACAATGAACGCTCATCCGCATTGAGCACCTCGAGTTCCTCGAAAAGCTCACGCGCGAATTCGACATCACCGAGTCCGCTCGCGGTAATGAGCTTGCGATCGCGAACGGCGGGAGCGTTCACGTAGTTGTCGGCATCAGAGTAGTCGGGGACATGCGAACGCAGGTAATCAAGCCCGTTACTGGTGTGTCGTCGGCCTCGCAGGAGCCCGAGTCTGGCGATCGCCACGGTCGCTCCGCAAATCGCCGCGATCGGGACGTTCTCGGTATCGAGCTGCTTGAGTCGCTGCTCGAGTTCGGGTTCGACAGGGGTTTTCTCCCATCTGTCCCCACCGGGCAGAATGAACACGGCCACATCCAACGGGTCGACGTCGGAAACGGTTTTCGAGGGCAAAACCGTGAGGCCCCCCATGGAGCGGACCGGCACCGCCGTCAGTGCCACTGACTCGACCCGATAGTGGCCATGCCGTCGCAATTCGGCAAGCGCGTGGGCAGGCTCCCAGTCGGCGAACCCTTCAACAACGAGCACGTGAACGGCTTTCTCCGGCATGTCTATTTGACCGTTGTCCGTTCGGCTGCCTAACGTTCGGCGCTCCACGCGGATGCTCACGGTAACACACCGGCGTCCGAATCTCCCTCTGTTCAGTAGACACGTGATTTCTACGCGGCTCACGTTCGTAGTCAACGGATGATCGATAATCCAGCGCCGAGTGGAGGCGCTGGACGTAGGGTTAAGTGGACTGCGCTCGCGCTGAGTAGATCAGATACGAGCTGGCGGGGCTGAAACCGAGCGTCTCCACGCTCTCCTTCGAGATCTCCGCCGGGTGGACCTTGGGGAACCGGATGCTCCTCACGCCTCGCGCGCGTAGTTGAGAGAGCAGTTGCTTCAGGCGGGCTCCGCCATCGTCGAGAAACGAGCGGAGCGATAGAATCTCCGTCTCCTCGGCGCCCCTCTCGACGTAAAGAACACAGGCTTCGATTCGCTCGTCGGAGGCGACGGCGAGTCCTGCGATGTCGTCCTTCCGTGCCGTGAGCGTCTCGACCGAGCGCTCCCAGCACACCTGTCGCCCAGCTTCTGCAAGCAGACCATTGGCGGCAAGATCGTCCACCGAGACCGGAATTACCAACCCGCCTGGGTCCTGAGAGCCAGTTCCGCCCTGAGCGACCGCGGCGCCGCCGGGCGGGTCGAAGGGCAAAACATAGTCTGTCAGCAGCGCTTCCTGGACATATCCGCTTGCCTTCAATAACTCGCAGGCAGGCGCCAGATTCTCGGGAACCTCGGCGACGATTCTCGGCGGCCCGAGAATCGACAGCTTCGAGCCGAGCGAGGCGAGCAGGTGACGGGCATGACCCTGGCGCCGGTGATCCGGATGGACGGCAATCCTGTGGACGAGGGTGCCGGAAGGCCGCTTGGCGCCGATGAGGACGCCGATCGGGTCGGGACCCGAGAAGGCGACCATGCAGCTGCTGCACCAGACCTGCAGGTCGCGGATCGAGCGCTTGAACGAAGCCGCCGTTGCCGGCGGCTCCCCGGGAACGTAGGGCGCCCAGCAGCGGTTCAGCGCATCGACGAGGAGCCCGATGTCATCGGTGCGACAGAACCGATACGAGCTCAACCCTCAGACGCGCCACGCGCGGTGATCGGACTCACCTCGTTGAGGTTGTGCCTCGCCGGCGTCGATGACGGCGTCTTCGGGTAGTTCGCGATCATCTCCGCCATCATCTTCTTGCCGATCTCGATGCCGTCCTCGACGAGCGTGAGGTCGATCGTGGAGGCCGCGCGTTCCCGCGCCAGCTCCTCGATCCGCTCCTGGGTCTGGCTGCGCATGAAGCCGGCCGGCACGCGCAGGATGCGCTGCGCCGCATCGGCGGTCCAGTCGAACGTCGAGATGAGCGGGTTCTTCTTGTCGTCGCGCGCGACGAGCCGGGCCTCGCCCGCTCCAGCCGCAGCGCTGTCCGGGAGGGGCGCGGAACGCGCTTCGATCTGGAGCGGCGCCCCCGTCTCCTCTTCGATCACCTGCCGGGCGAAGTCGAGCGTGATGGCGTCGAGCTTCATCATGCGCGCGCGCTTTTCGACGCGCGCCTTGACGCGGCGGCGCTGATAGGCGTTCTTCATCGTCCAGAGGCCCTTGCGCGCGTCCTCGGACCAGCGCAGCTTGCGTCCGTCGTAGGTGGTCTCTTCCTCGAGCCCTCCCTCGACCGCCGCGATCTTCTCGATCATCTCCTGCGATATCACCTCGAAGTCCGTGCCGCCGCAGACGGTGCACTTCACGGCGCCGCTCTGTGTCGCCGCGACGCCGCACGACCTGCACATCGACACCGGGCCGGACTTGGCGCGCTCGAGCGCGACGGCTTCGGCCAGCGCCTTGGTTGCGGCCGACGCGCTCTTCGGCATGAACCGGTCCATCGCCTCGTCGATCACCGCGCTCGTGATCACCGAATGCCCCTTCTCGAGCGCCAGGCGAAGCACCCCGGTACGGGCGATCCCCTTGACCTGCTCGGGGACGTGCGTCATCCGCTCCTCGGCTTCGGGCGTCCAGCGGACGGTCTCCTCGGCGCGCACGTCGAGCCGGGGCACCTCCAGGCGCGTGGAGAGGAGCACATCGCAGGGCGCGGCGCGGAGGATGTTCTCGGCATTGCTCCCGAGCCCCGTCTCGTCATTCGGGCTGTGGACGCCGATGCGCCCCAGCACGATGAGCCACGGATTGGTCTTGCGCGCGTGGTCGATGATCTTCTGGAAGGGCTTGCCGTCGAGGAGCGTCTTCCTGATCGTGACGCCGTCCTCGCTCGCCATGCGCTCGCCCACCTCGAGATGCGACTGGTAGATCTGCGCGAGCCCGGTGTCGATGATCTCCTCGTGCAGCTGGTTCTGCTCCTCGAAACGGAAGACCTTCGCCGCCTGCTCGGTGAGCACGTTGACGATGCCGTTGAAGACGGAGTAGTGGAGATAGGGATCGTAGACGGCGATCGCTTCGATCCGCTTGTCGAACGTGCGTGCCAGCTCGATGGCGGTCATCAGCGCGCCGAACGACTGCGGGCTGCCGTCGATGCCGACCAGGATCGTGTCGCGCTCCGGCTCGCCTGGCTCAGGGACGTGCTTGACCACCCAGACGTCGCGATCGGACTGGCGGGCGACGCGTTCGCAGACCGAGCCGATCACGCTGTCGCGCGCGCGGCCGACGCCCAGGGCGCCGATCACCACCAGGTCGTGCTCCGACCCGGCGAGGTCCTTGAGGATCTCGGTGTGATGCTTCCCGTCCATCATCCGCGGCTCGAAGGCGAGGCCCGACTCCCCGCAGAGGCGTGACATGCCGTCGAGATAACTGTCGGAGATGAGCTTGAGACCCATCGTGATGAGGCTGTCGTGGATCTTCCGCTGCCGCTCCAGTTCCACCTCGTCGATGTACTCCTCGGGCAGGGTGTATTCCATCTGCCGAAAGCGATAGTCGTGCAGCTTTGCCGCGTAGACATGGCAGCCGACCAGCTTTGCAGAGAACGCCTTGCCCAGCGCCATGCTGCAGGCGACGGCGCGGTTGGAGTGCTCTGAGTTATCGACGGGAACGTAGATGCTCTTGTACATCGGATCCTCCGGATACCTTGCGCACGCTCACGCTCTCGTGGCCGACGGGTGCATCGGCCGACCGCCGACGTCCGCGCGGGCGGGAGAGCCGTATCGCCGCCGCACAAAACCGATGATGACCAGCTCGATGGCGAGCAGCACGAGCGCCGTCCTGAGCATCGGGCCGAAGGCCGAGGGGACCGCTTCCGGCTCGATGTAGACAGACTCCCAGACCGTGAGACCTCGCCTGCTGCCACGCTCGCGCGAGAACCCATCCCAGACCGAGAACGCGATCGGCATGAACTCTCCGGGCGTGAACGGCGCGCCCGCGGTCGGGCGAAGCGGCCGCTTGAAGATGACCGACCATTCGCCCTGGTCGTAGCTCGCGACACCGGTGACATCCCCCGTGTCGTTGGGCACGACATCCGCGCTTCCCTTGCCGGTGAACTGAAGGGGATCGGGACGTGCCAGATCGAAGAACCAGAGATCCACCGAGTTCTGGGTGTCGCCGAAGATGAAGTACGGCTTGCGGGCCGTCGCCGGCACCACCGAAGGAATCTGCAGCGCCAATGCGTCCGAGAACTCGGAGGCCTGGGCTGCTGCGGGCGCCGCTTCGGCGAACGGATCCTGCGGGGCGCCTGCCGGCGGCTGCGCCTGCCCGGCGGCTGGCGTCACTTCCGCGTCGCCAAATGGGTTCCCCTGCGAACCGCCGGCGGTCGCACCACCGGCCCCGCCCGCGGTTCCGCCTTCGGTTTCCTCCTCTTCAGGTGGCACGGGAAGCGATGGTCCGTTCTTTCCGGTTTTCTCCGCGGTCCGGTCGTGCCAGCGAACGAGGAACGCGATGTTGTCCGAATCGTACATCGCCTGAACCGTGACGCTGGTCGTGGGCGGATGGAACTCGCGTACCGGCTCCGTGATTTGCCCGATGATCGGAAACCGCGCCTCGGGCGCGGAGGCAAAGGCCGCGGTGCCTCTCGCCAGATCGATCGGATCCGGACTGAACTTGGCGACGACAAGGTTGGTGTAGGCAGGCCCGTCGGTCCCCGAGAGCGAGACGATGTAGTCCGTGATCGCCCATCGTTGCTCGGGCGTCAGCGAGTCGGCGAACGACGCCATGGGAGTCCCGTTGAGTCCCGTGGTCATTGTCCGGAAGATATCCTCCCGCGACGAGCCTCCGCGCAGCGTCCAACCCTGCGAGAGGTCCGCGGCGCGAATCGGATTTCCCAGGTCGTCCACCAGGGTCGGCGCCGAAGGTCCGTCACCACGACCGAGGTTGCCGTGGCACTTGACGCAACCGATTTCGACGAAGAGCTTCTTTCCGGCCTCGATCGACTGGCTCGACGAGCTCGGTGCGCTCGGGAGCTCCACGGGCTTGGGAACCGCTTCCTTGTTCGAGAAATCAGCGGAGAAGGTCGTGATGTAGTAGGCGAGGTCCGACACTTCCTGGTCGGAGAATTGTGGCCAGGCGGGCATCGACGTGTACGGCATGCCGCGCCTGATGATGTTGACGATGTCCTGGTGGGTCGGCAGCGCTCCATTGGCCGTCGTCCTGATCTTGAACTTGGCCGTCGTGAAGTTGCGCGGCTGCGGCAGCAGGTGCACGGTCGCGTACCCCTGCCCGTCGCCCTTCTCGCCGTGACACTGCGAGCAGTTCTTGAGGTAGAGCGCCTTGCCGGATTCCCGCTGCGCGTCGGTTCCGACGTCTTGAGCCGTCACGCGCACCGATCCTGTCGTCGCCGCACACAACCAGGCGATGAGGGCCACGAGACAGGCTTTGCCGGGCTTGCCGAGCCGAAGCTCACGCTTCGGCGCCAACTGGCGTGAGCGAAGGCTGGAGGTCATTGCGTGGCGACCTCCTCTCGCGCGCGAGGCCTCTGGCCGGTGTGATCGTAGAGAAACAGGATCACATCCCAAATCTCGTCTTCCTTCAGGAACTTCTCCCAGGCGGGCATCGCCGTATCCCAGGGCCCCCCTTCTTCGGGCAGGCCTGGGCCCCCCTTGGAAATGCGCCAGAAGAGAAACGTGTCGCGCAGCAGCGGGATCGTCTCGGTGAGATTGGTCGGGATCGGGTCCAGGCCGTGGATGTACATGCCGGTACCGGCGAGGTTATCGCCGTGGCAGAAGACGCAGTTCCGGTAGTAGACCTGGCGCCCGTTCTCGACGTGCTTGCGAAACTCCTCCGGATTCGACTTCTCGAGAGGCCAGAACGGGTCCTCCCCCTTGTCGAGATCGATCTTCTTGTCGAATGCGGTGATGTCGGTCGGCGATGCAGGATGGATCGTCCGCGAGAACAGAGGCGGCTGGAGAGGAGCGCTCATCTGGACGTAGACGTTCGCGGCCGCGAGCGCCGGGATGGCGACGACCGTTGCCACGAGAAGCGGTGTGTACCGCCTCTCCGTCATGAACCCGACGAGGGGGCGGGAGATCTCCTCGCGGCGCTGCTGGCTCGAGGACATGTACGCCAGGATCGCAAGCGAAACGATTCCCATGTAGATCGAGATGACCGAGCTGGGAATCGGGGCCGTGAATCCGAATCGGAGGAGGACGTAGATCCCCACAAACCAGGCCAGCGCCCATGTCAGCAGATTCGCTCGGCGAAAGCGAAGGAGCAGGAACACGGCGACCACGGGAAGGACGACCAGGAGCTTCATCGTGTCCCTTTCGCGGGGGCGGGGGCAGGTGGCGGCGGCGATCCGCGCGGCGCGGCCGGCGGCGGAGGCGCACCCGGAACGGCTGGCTGGGTGGTGGACGCGGCGGCCGGAGCCGGCGCCGCGCCCGGTGCACCCGGTGGTGCCGCACCCGGTGCGCCCGGCGGAGTGTAGTAGCGATGACTCGTCTGCAGCGTGACCGTCGGCGTGCCGCCAAGCGTCTGCAGGTAGGCGATCACGCAGAGGATCTCCTGATCGGTGAGGCCAATCGGCGGCTTGTTGATGACGGGCATCCCCGGATTGAACCCCGGCACGATGAAAGCGTTCGGGTCGTAGATCGTTTCGGCGAAGTAGTCGACGTCGGTATAACCCGGCTTGCGCATCATCGCGCGCGCATCGACCCCCGACAGGTCGGGGAACCTGAACGGCCCCTCTGTCTTACCAAGCGTGTGGCACGTGAAGCAGAGTCCCTTGCCGTTCATGATCTCCTGGCCCACCTTGACCATGTCGTCCGTCGTCAGGTCGGCCCGGATCACCGTCTCCTGGGGAGGCAGCACTTCCTTCTGCGGCACCATCTGGCCGACGTACGTATAGAACGAGGTCGCCACGAGGACGAGAGCGCCGACCCGGAGCGGATGCGGGATCGTCATGCCGTCCGCCGATGTTCGCCTGGAGCCTCCCCGGTGAACCCCGGCGAGACGTGGCCCGAGCCCTTCGGGACGGGGGGCTTGGTCTGCACCAGGAAATCGGGCTTGTCGTGCAGGCTCGTGAGCCAGAACACGAAGCCGATCAGGAGGAAGAACAGGAGAACGGTTACCGAGACAACCCGCGTCGCGAAGCCGATGGTGGGCGTGAACGCGTCGACCGACGTGTCCCGAACGACACCGTAGACGTGCCAGTGCTGGCGGAGCCCCGAGCGAATGTAGCCCATGAGCCCCATGAGCCAGGTGAAGGTCACCGCGATGAAGATCAAGACGTACTGGGAGACCGCGGGCATCCGTCCCCACCGTACTTCACCTGTCTTCATCGCACCGCGGAAGAGGAAGACGTCGATGGCCGTGATGGCCACCATGGCGAAGAGAACCGAGCTCACTTGCGGCACGGACAAACCGATGCGGACCGTCGCCTCGACGAAGTACCCGTAGACGCCAAGGGAGATGACGATGATCGCGGCGGCCGCGAAGATCGCGAGCTGCGTCGCGTGGCCCATCTTCGCCCACGACACCGTGGCGACTTTTCCCGTACGGCGATACAGCAGGAAGCTCATGAACGTCGTGAGGATCAGGATGTTCACGGCGGTGTTCTTGGCGGACATGACACCGAAGTAGCCCAGGATGGGATGGGTTCCACCTCCCATCGCCCGGAGCTCGGAGACGGTGGCGATAATCGAGCGCGGTGTCGCCCAGATCATGAAGCAGAGCGTGACTCCGGCCAGGAGGTACTTGATGAACTTCTGCAGCGGCTGCACCCCCTCGACCCGCCCCATCCCGAGCCAGAGGTAGTAATTGGCGGCGAGGAAGAGGTTTCCGATCAACACGGCCTGGACGATGAAGAGCCACGAGAAGGCGCCGCCCATCATCGTCAGGCCGAGCGTCTGCGAGAACGCGTAGATCTCCTTCGCGAGGTAGTAGCCGGCGAACGGCAGCGGCAGGAAGGCGCTGATGGCGACGAAGTTGCCGATGTATCCCATCCAGTCGTAGTGCGCGCGCTCCTCGTCGGTTTCCGCCTGCAGGAACTTGAAGGCCGCGTACGCGCCGGCCACCGATCCGCCGAACGCGATGTTGGCGATGAACCGGTGGATGTTGATCGGCATCCACGTGTAGTTGTAGATCGCGTCCCGGACGGAGAGCACCGCCCCCTGGTCCGAGATCCCCGCCGGCGACGTCATGAACGTGACCCAGGCATTGGCGATCATCATGATCCCCGTGCCCACCAGGTTGAGGCCGAGGCCGAGACCAAGATGCACCAGCGGATGAAACTTTCCCCAGCCGTAGTAATAGGTGTAGAGGAAGAAGGCCTCGAAGAAAAAGAGCCCGATATACGGGAGAAAGGTCGGCGAGAAGACGCTCATCAGGTAGTTCGTGAACTTCGGATACAGGATGATGAGCATGAACGTCAGCGCCGCGCCGAACGTGGCGGTGAGCGAAAACGACGTCGAGAGAAGCTTGGTGAACTCGTACGCGAGCCGGTCGTATCGCATGTCGCCGGTCTTGTAGCCGATCACCTCGATGATGAAGGCGAAGATGGGGACGGCCAGCACGAACGCCGCAAACAGCAGGTGGAGCTCCGCGACCGCCCAGATGGCCACGCGGCTCCCGACAACCGGGAACGTGCGGTACTCCGCCTCCGCGTAAGGCTTGGCCTTGGCCTTGGTCTCCGCGTCGGCCCGTTCGGCGGTCACTCCCGCCTCGCGGGGGGTGGCGTCCACGGCCGCGGTAGGAACCCGGTACGGCTCCCTGTACTCGCGGTTCATCAGCTGCGACGCCACGAAGATGACCGCGGCGAACATCAACAGGCCGGTGACGGGACCCAGGATGAACAGCAGCTTCCGGTTCATCGCGCCGTTCATGACGCCATTGGACACAGGGCCTCCCTCACTTGTTGACTGCGGGCTTGTCCGCCGGAGCTTGAGCGGCGGCGGATGCGGCCGCGGGACGTGCCGGCGCGGTTGCGGCACCTGCCGGTGCAGCTGCGGCACCCGCCGGTGCGGCACTTGCCAGCGCGGTTGCAGCCGTTGCCAGCCGCTTGCGCTCGAGCTCCCGTATGTAGGCGATGATCGCCCACCTGTCGGCCGTGGGGATCGGCCAGCGGTACGAGGGCATCAATCCCATCCCGTTCGTCATGATGTCGAAGATCTGCCCGTCCGCGTACTTCAGGATCTTTTCGTCGTGGAAGCTGGCGGTGGGGACGTTGCCGCGCTGGAACAGGATCCCCTTGCCCTCGCCGCGGGCGTCGTGGCACGGCTGGCAGTAGATCGTGTAGCGCTGGCGTCCGCGCTCGAGTAGCGCATCGTCGGTGGTCACGGGGACCTTGGCCACGAACTGCCCGTCCGCTCCCTTCCCGGTGAAGAAGGCCGGGTCTTCCTTCAGCGCGTCGAGCGCGACCGTTCCGGGAACGGGCTCGCGCATGGACGACCCGTTGAAGAAGAAATCACTGGCGGTCTGCGAGAGGACCTTCGGCTGGTCGTCCATGCTCGGGTTGAGATGGATGGGCGGACGACCCGACGTGCAGCCGCGCGCGCAGCCGCTCACCGCGACAGTGGACGCAAGAGCGAGCGCACCGAGCACCCATCGGCCGCCGCTGACGCGTCGGCCGAGAAGCCGTGTGGGGGCGCTCATGCACTGCCCCTCTCTTCCAGATCGGGATTCGGGTTGCGCACCTTGGCCAGGTAGGTCGTCCTCGGCTTGGTGTTCAGCTCCTCGAGCAGCGCGTAGTTGCGCGGGTCGGCCTTCGCCTTCGCCACGCGGCTGGATGCGTCGCGAATGTCGCCGAACTCGATGGCCGAGGCAGGGCACGCCTGCTGGCAGGCCGTCCTGATGTCGCCGTCACGCAGCTCGCGTCCAGCGACCTTCGCGTCGATCTTCCCCTTGTTGATCCTCTGCACGCAGTACGAGCACTTCTCCATCACGCCGCGCGCACGCACCGTGACGTCGGGATTCATGGCGAGCTTCAGGACGTTGGGCGTGTCCTTGGTGAAATTGAAGAAATTGAAGTGACGGACCTTGTAGGGACAGTTGTTCGAGCAGTAGCGGGTCCCGATGCACCGGTTGTAGACCATGACATTGAGCCCCTCCGCGTCGTGCACCGTCGCGGCGACGGGACAGACCTGCTCGCACGGGGCATCCTCGCACTGCATGCACGGAATCGGCTGGAACACGACCTCCGGATTGCCGGTCGGCTCGCCGGAGAAGTAGCGGTCGACCCGCAGCCAGTGCATCTCGCGCTGGTTTCCGACCTGGACCTTGCCGACAACCGGCACGTTGTTCTCGCTCTGGCAGGCGACCACGCACGCGTTGCAGCCGATGCACGTGTTCAGGTCGATCGTCATCCCCCACTGGTGGCCCTTGTCGTAGGTATGCTCGGTCCACAGCGAGAAGTGTTCCGGTTTCTCCTCGAAGACGCCGAGCGCGGTCGGCCGGCCCTCTTCTTTTTTGGGGGACCGAAGCTCGGCCACCGTGGACTCGCGGACGAGAGGCCGCCCCTCCATGCTGCCGTGGTCCTGCGTCGCCGCGAGCGCGTAGCTGCCTGCGACTTTGCTGAGGGTGACGCCGCTGTCGAAGCCAGGCGCCTTCGACGCCCGGACCTTGAACGTGTCGAACCCGACCCCGGATCCAATCCGCCCCGCGCGCTGGCGACCGTAGCCGAGCGTGAGGGACACCACGCCGTCGGCCATGCCGGGGACGATCCAGATCGGGAGCTCGAGCGAACGGCCCGCGTAGTCGAGACGCACCAGCTGCTGGTTCGCAAGACCGGCCATCTCGGCCGTCTTCGGGCTCACCAGCGCGGGGTTGTCCCACGTGAGCTTGGTCATCGGATCGGGAAGCTCCTGCAACCACCCGTCGTTCGCGAACCGGCCGTCGTAGAGCGCCGCCGACGGAACGAAGACGACCTCCAACCCGCTCGCCGATCCCGTTGCGCGCGCGAGCTCTGCAAACGCCGACGCCTGGACACCGGCAGTGACTTCGGGAAGCTCGCTTCCGGCAAGCAGGCCGTCATGCAGGACGCGGTTCCACTTCTTGTCGAAATCGGCTGCGCCCAGGGTCGTTTTCCAGGTGTCCTGCACGATGTCGTGGCCGGGACGATCCTTGTCGCCGACCATCACCCCTAAGACTTCTATTGGCGTGCGCGCGCCGAACAACGGCAGGATCAGCGGCTGCACGACGCTGAGCGTGCCCCCCACCGCGCGCGCGTCTCCCCATGACTCGAGGTAATGCGCGCGGGGGATGTGCCATTCCGCGCCGTATGACGTTTCGTCGACCGTGTCCCCGAGCGCGATCGTGTGAGGCACCTTCGCCATCGCCGCCGCGAAGTCGAGATCGGCAGGTGCGTCGAACACGGGATTCCCGCCCAGGATGACGAGCGTGTCGACGGCCCCTCCGTTCATCGCCGACACGAGCGTCGTCAACGAGCTGGCGCTCGGAAGCGCCGCGTCCTTTGTCTCGTAATAGCTGACCGTCTTGCCGGCGTTGCCGAGGTGGGCGTTCAGCGCGCACGCTGCGGCGTGGACGCTCGGGGGCTGGCGCTCGCCCGCGACAATCAATCCCGTGCCGCGGTTCGCCAGGAGATCCTTCGCAACGGCGTCGAGCCAGCGCGCATCGACACCGGGGACGGCCGCTCCCGCCTGGCCGGAGGCGCCGGGCGCACCGAGACGCGCCGCGAGCGCCGTCACAAACGCAGCAATCTGCCGGCTTTCGAGACGGAGCCGATGATCCGCCATCGCTCCGGTCAGCGAGTAGACGCCTTCGACGGAGTAGAGCCGGTTCATCGCCCCGCCGGAGGTTCCTGCACGCCTCCCGTCGGCGAAGGCCCGCGCGTGACGGATCGCCTCCGGGTCGGTGAGCAGCGGATCGGCGTCGAGGCAGAGAATCACCGCGGCTTTATCGAGCCGCAGCATGAGATCGACGTCGCGTCCCGCGGCCTGGCGCAGACCGGCGAGGCGGTTCTCGTCGCCGACGGCGTCGTAGGTCGCCCATTGCAACCGCGGAAAACGGGTTCGCAGCTCGGCGGCGAGGCGCGCCAGCGTCGGCGAGGAGAAGGACTCGGACAGGACCGCGAGGCGGGCGCCGCCATCCGCGGTATGCGCCTTCGCCAGCTCCCCCCACGCCATCACGAAATCGTTCCAGGACTTGCGCGCGCGTTTCAGCGTGATCGACTGGGAGCGGTCGGGATCGTAGAGGCCGAGCACCGACGCCTGGACGCGTACGCTCGAGCCCCCCAGCGTCGACGGGTGCGCGGGGTTTCCTTCGATCTTGGTCGGCCGTCCTTCGTGACTCTCGACGATCAGCCCGTAGGCGCTCCGGCGGAACGGAAACGTCGTGGCGTAATAGCGCGGAACCCCCGGGATGACCTCCTCGGGAGGCGCGACATACGGGACGATCTCCTCGACGGGACGCCGGCACGCCGTGAGCCCCGCCAGCGACAGCGACGCGCCGACGAGCATCATCATGTCGCGCCGGGTGATCCCCTCGGGAAGCTCCGAGGCGCCCTCCGGGAACTCGCGCTCGAGCGCGGCACGGTATTCCGGGCGATCCTCGATCTGGGCGAGGCTGCGCCAGTAGGTGCGGCTCACCGGTGGCACCCCGAGCAGTCAGTCGGCGGATTGACCGGTCGTCCGCCGAGCTGCGCCGCGAGCAGCCGCGCGTCCCGGGGCGGGGTCCACTTCATGTTGGTGACCTCGGAGACGGGGCGCCTGTTGGGGTTGGGGTTGCGATGACACTCGAGGCACCACCCCATACTGAGCGGCATCATCTGCGTGACCTGTTCCATCTCGTCGATGCGCCCGTGGCAGGTGACACAGCCGACGCCGCCCGCGATGTGCGCGCGGTGCGTGAAATACGCATAGTCGGGAAGCTTGTGGACGCGAATCCAGCGCATCGGCCGGCCGCTCTGGGCGCTGTCCCGGATCGGTGCGAGCGCCTCGCTGTCCCTCTTCACCGTCTGATGGCAGTTCATGCACGTCTGCGTGGGAGGAATGTTGGCGATGTTCGAAATCTCGACCGAGGCGTGACAGTACCGGCAATCGAGGCCAAGCTCGCCGACGTGGAGCCTGTGGCTGTACGGGACGGGCTGAGTCGGACGGTAGCCCACATCCGTGTACCACGGAGAAAAGTAGTACCAGACGCCCGCGGTCGCGATCGTCGGACCGAGGATGACCGCGAGGGCGGCCACGAGCGGGAGCTTGTTCCAGGAGCGAGGAAATATCTGGCCCAATGGCTAGGACCCCCGGGCGCTGGAGGAACGGTGTCCAGGCCGCGAGTCCGCGACACACCTATGATGACCCACCGTCGTGCCCCCCAAGGAAGTTGTGCAGGGGATGACTGAGATCCCGATTGAGGCCGTGATTTTATTCACAAACGAAGAAGAGGGTCAAGCACGCCAGACGCACGGCGTGCATGCGCGCACGAGCACGCGTCGCGCTATTTCGGCGCGGTGTTCGGCGCGGGAGCGGTGTTCGGCGCGGGCGCGTTGGCAGGAGCGGGTTGCGGCTGCGGCGTGAGGCTGACGATGGCGCCGGCGGACGTGGAGCGCGTCGCCGCTGTGAACCAGCCGCGCGACAGGTAATCCGAGAACGTCAGCGTGAGCATGATCCCGAGAAAGAAAACCGCCACGCCGACGATCAACTTCGTCAGCTTGCTGCTGTACTTCACGTGCATGAAGAACAGGACGACGAGGGTGGCCTTGGTGATGGCGATCGCCAGCGCGATCGGAAAGTTCAACTGCGCCGGGAAGTCGATGAAGGCGGCGGCCACGGTGAGCGCGGTGCCCACCATCAGCGCGCCGAAGATCGCGAAATAGGTCGACGTCGGCGAAATGTGTCCGGACATGACTTAGATGATGTGGTGGGAACGGTCCACCAGATACAGCAGCGGGAACAGGAAAATCCAGACGATGTCGACGAAGTGCCAGTAGAGGCCCGCCAGCTCCACGGGTGTATACCACTCCGGCGAGAACCGCTTCCGGGCGGCCATCGTGGCGATCACGCTGAGCAGCCCGAAGCCGATGATCATGTGCAGCGCGTGCACGCCGGTCAGCGCGAAGTAGAGCGAGAAGAAAATCTGCACGTGCGGCGACTCGGGCCCCTCGAAATGGAAGTTCGGCCCCGGCACGTGGTGCAGCTCGAATTTCTCCTTGTATTCGAAGAACTTCACGACGAGGAACGTGAGGCCGAACGCCATCGTGAGGAGCAGCCATCGAACCGTCGCCTTCGGGGCGCCGGTCTGCGCCGAGCGGACGGCAAGCGCCATCGTCAAGCTGCTGCCGATGAGGACGGCCGTGTTGAAGCCGCCGAGATAGATGTTCAGCTCTTCGCTGCCGAGCGCCCAGGCCACGGGATACCAGATCCGGTAGAGCGAGTAGGCGAGAATCAGGCCGCCGAAGAACATCACCTCGGTGACGAGGAACAGCCACATGCCCAGCGTCGACGCCTCGTGCTGCTGCTCGAGATCCTGGAAATGGTGCTGCAGCGCCGGGTGATGCTGATGGGGCGCGTGCTCGTCGGGCGCCGCGATCGTCCCGTCAGGCAACTTTGATCTCCCGCTTGGAATAGTGATACGCCCCCTCGGTGACGATCGGCGTCGTCGGGAAGTTTTCCGGCAGCGGCGGTGACTGCGTGGTCCACTCGAGGCCGGTGGCCTTCCACGGGTTCGCGCCGGCGATGGCGCCGAACTTGAGCGAGTAGAGGAAATAGAGGGCCGGCAGCACGTAGCCGACGGCCAGGATGGACGCGCCCGCCGACGACAGCACGTTCAGCACCTGGAACTCGGGCGGGTAGACGTGGTACCGCCGCGGCATGCCCAGGTATCCGAGGATGAACTGCGGACCGAAGGTGAGGTTGAACCCGACGAAGATGAGCAGCGCCGCCAGCTTGCCGAGCGTGTCGTTGTACATGCGGCCCGTCATCTTCGGCCACCAGTAGTGCAGCCCGGCGAAGTACCCCATGATCGCGCCGCCGACCATGATGTAGTGGAAGTGCGCGACGACGAAGTAGGTGTCGGTGAGGTGGATGTCGAGGCCGAGCGAGGCGAGGAAGACGCCCGTCAGGCCACCGACGAGGAACAGCCCGAGGAAGCCGAAGACGAACATCATCGGCGTCTTCCACCAGATCGCGCCCTTGTAGAGCGTCGCCGTCCAGTTGAAGGTCTTCACCGCGGACGGAATCGCGACCGCGAACGAGAGGAACGAAAAGATCAGCGCCGAGTACGGCGAGATGCCCGCGACGAAGAGGTGGTGCGCCCAGACGAGGAAGCCGAAGACCGCGATCGCCAGGCTCGAGAACGCGACGAAGGAGTAGCCGAACACGTTCTTGCGCGAGAAGCAGGCGATCACCTCGCTGATCACGCCCATCGGCGGCAGGATCATGATGTAGACCGCGGGGTGCGAGTAGAACCAGAACAGGTGCTGGAAGAGCACGGGGTCGCCGCCGAGGCGCGGGTCGAAGATGCCGAGGTGCAGGCCGCGCTCGAGGACGAGCATCAGCAGCGTGATGGCGATGACCGGCGTCCCGAGCACCATGACGAGGCTCGTCGAGTAGAGCGCCCAGATGAAGAGCGGCAGCCGGAACCAGGTCATGCCGGGCGCGCGCATGCGGTGGATCGTCACCATGAAGTTGAGGCCGGTGAGGATCGACGAGAACCCGGTGATGAAGACGCCGACGCCGGTGAGGAGGACGTTCGACTCCGAGCCCTGGCTGCTGTACGGCGTGTAGAACGTCCAGCCGGTGTCGACGCCGCCCATGACCATCGAGACGATCGTGAAGCAGAAGCCGATGGTGAAGACGTACCAGCTGAGCAGGTTCAGCTTCGGGAACGCGACGTCCTTCGCGCCGATCATCAGCGGCATCACGAAGTTGCCGAGCACCGCGGGCACCGCCGGCACGAGCACGAAGAACACCATCGTCACGCCGTGCATCGTGAACATCCGGTTGTAGACGTCGGCCGACAGCAGGTCACCCGCGGGCGTGGTCAGCTCCATCCGGATCAGCGTCGCGAAGATGCCGCCGAGCGCGAACGCGGTCGAGACGACGATCAGGTAGAGGATGCCGATCCGCTTGTGGTCCTTCGTCAACAGCCACGACATCACCGTGTGCGCGTGGTTGATGTAGGTGACCGGCTTCTCCACGACCATGGTTTGCATGAGAGTCCCTTATTGCGCGGATGCGACGCGGGTCCCGCCCGCCTGCAGCGACTTGATGTATTCGATGAGCGCCGCCACGCCGTCCTCGTTGATGAGGCCCTGGAAGGTCGGCATCACGCGCTCGTACCCCTTCACCGTCTTTGCCTGCGACGCCAGGATCGACTCGCGCAGGTAGCTCTCGTCCGCGGTCACCATCGCGCCGCTGTCGAGCGTCACCTGCGATCCGTAGACGCCGACGAGCGACGGCCCGCGGCCGCTCCCATCGGAGAGGTGACACGTCACGCAGGCGAGCTGCGTGAAGAGCGCCTCGCCGCGCTGCAGCATCGTCCCGCCGGCGGTCGCCCCGCCGCCGCCGAGCCACTCCTGGTAGTCGGCCTGCTCCATCACGTAGACGGTGCCGATCATCCCCGAATGCCTCGTGCCGCAGTATTCGGCGCAGAACAAGTGGTACTCGCCGACCTTCGTCGCCTCGAACCAGATGGCGCTGTACCGTCCGGGCACGGCGTCCGCCTTCACCCGGAACGCGGGAATGAAGAGGTCGTGCAGCACGTCCTCGGACGTGAAGACGACGCGCACCGGGCGCCCGACGGGCACGTGGAGCTCGTTGATCTCGCGCTGGCCGTCGATGTGCTGGAACCGCCACATCCACCGCTTCCCGGTCGAATAGACCTCGAGCGTCTGATCCGGCGCGCGGACGATGTGGAAGAAGACGACCGATGCCCAGACGAAGATGCCAATCGCCGTGAAGAACGGGATGAGCGACCAGCCCAGCTCGAGCGGCACCGAGCCGGTAATCGGCGCGCCGACCTTGTCGCCGGTGTGGTCGCGGTACTTGATGGCGAAATAGACGACGCACACCACGACGATGATGGCGAAGAACGCGGTGATCGAGATGACACCGAAATAGAGGTTGTCGATCTCGGGCGCCAGCGTCGACGCCTGCTCGGGGAACAGCGAAAATCCAGACAGCATAAGAACAGCTACGCGTGGCCCTCCATGGGCGGGTGCGTCTCGCGCCACCGCATCAGGCCGATGAACGTGCCCAGCAGCACGACCGTCAGCAGGCCGCCAATCCGCACGAGATTCATCACGACGGCGCCATACCGGCCGTTGGCCGGGTCGTAGTGGTAGCAATACAGGAGCAGCTCGTCGACGAGCGACCCGACGTGGCCCTGTCCCGACTCCACGAGGGCGAGCCGGAGCTCTTTCGGCGAGTACTCGATGCCGTAGAAGTAGCGTGAGAGCCGCCCGTCGGGCGTGAGCACGAGGACGCCGCTCAGGTGCGCGAATTGCTGCGTCTTGTCGTCCCACATGTAGAAGAACCCGGCGGCGGAGGTGACCTGCCTGATCTGCGGCTCTTCGCCCGTGAGGAAATGCCAGGCGCCCGACTGGTTCTGCATCGACCAGTAGTTCAACAAGGCGGTCTTCTTGGCGGCCGCGGTCTCCGGCTTGTCGCGCGGATCGAAGCTGATGAAGACCACGTCGAAATCCGTCCCCGCGCTGAAGGGGAGCGCCTTCGCCGCGCTCGACACCCCGTTCATCACCTGGGTGCAGAGCATCGGGCAGCTGTAGTAGACGAAGGCGAGAATCACGGGACGCTGGCCGCCGAAGTAGCGGCGGAGCGTCACGTCGCGGCCGTTCTCGTCCTTGAACGCGGTGTCGAGCGGCAGCTGCGCGTTGAGGCGCTGCCTGAACGTGACGTTCTCGAGCTGCGGCAGGCGCGCGGTCGCCAGCGTGCCGGGCTCCATCATGTCGACGCTCGGTTGCGGGAAGCCCGGCTCCTGCTGCGCCTGGAGGGGAATGCTCGATGCCCAAAGCCCGATGCTCAATGCGCAACTAAACACACAAATATTCAAATAGCGGTGTTGAGCCTTGAGCTGTGAGCCTTGAGCTGTGAGCATTGGTTCCTACTGTCTCCGCTTCTCGAGCACACGCCCCGAGCTCGAATCCGACGGGAACACGTCCAGCGGCTCGGGCGGCGCCGACGGGTCTACGGGGCGCGTGATCAGGGCGCCGCGTTCGAGCATCAGCCGCATGGCATCCTGGATGGGAATGTGCACCGTGCCGGAGTTCTTATCCACCCACCCGTAGCTGTTCAGCTCCGCGTCCTCTTTCGCGCGGAACTCGTAGAGCTCGTTGCTCGGGAACTGCTGCAGCCGCGGCGCGGCCGGCAACCGGGGCGGCCCGTTGACCGCCAGCGGGTACCGCTGCGTGTCGACCCGCTCGGTCGCTTCACGAATGAGCAGCCAGTACATCGCGGCGAGGCCGACGTGCACGATCAGCGCGGAGACCACCAGCCAGATCGCGAACGTGATCATCGGTCCGACGTGCGCGTCGGTGTGCTCGTAGGTGGAGCCCGGCGGCGTCGCGAGATACTGATCGTCCGCCGAGTGGTGGGCGAGAACATCGTGGTGCTGGACGTGTTCCGCCATCAGTGGCCTCCCGAGGCTTCGAGCGCCGAGGCAAGATACGGGTCGCCAATCGGCAGCAGCGGCCGCTGGCGCAGCTGCGTGTAGAACATCCAGAACCATAGCCCGCCGATGGCGACCGGCGTGACGACGTCGAGCCAGTTGACGAAGAAGACGCTCCCGTGCTCGCCGGCCATGAACCAGCGGTTCACGCCGGCGCTGCTGAATTCTGGCGTCACGTACATAAAGGTGTCGATGACACGGACGATCAGCAGCCACAGGGCCACTCTGACGAGCCGGTCGGGCGTCTGCTTCAGCGGACGCGACAGGAGCAGGCAGAACGGCACCACGAACTGAAACACGAGCAGGAACAACGCGAGGTACTGCCAGCCGCCCTCGATCCTCGTCAGCACGTACGGAATCTCGTCATGCAGGTTCGCGGCGTAGACGAGCAGGTACTGCGAGAACTGGAAGTAGGCCCACATCATGACGAAGGCGAGCGTCAGCTTGCCGTAGTCGGCGAAGTGCGACGGCCGGAAGAGCGCCCCCATCGCCTCGGCCTTGCGGAGATACGCGGCCATGATGATGGTGAACGCCAGTCCCGCCAGCCCCAGGTAGTTCAGGAACAGGAACCCGAACATCGTCGAGTAGAAGTCCGGGTTGAGCGACATGAACCAGTCCACGCCGACGAAGGTGATCGACAGTGCCAGGAATACGAGGCCGCCGCCGCTCAGCCGCTGCATGCTGCGGGTGGCCTCGAGATGGCCTTCGTCCTGCGCGCGCGACAGCGCCGTCATGCGCCAGGCGATCAGGTTCCACCCGATGAAGTAGAACGCCGCCCGCGCGAGGAAGAACGTCGGGTTGAAATAGACCGCCTTGTGCCTGAGGATTTCGTCCCCCTGCATGAGCTCCGCGTGCGTCCAGGGGTAGAGGCGGTTCATCCCGAGCGCGACGGGGACGAAGAGGAGGGTGAGCAGCGGCAGCGTGCGGCTCGACGCCTCCCATACGCGCCGCACCACCATGCCCCATGCGCCGCCGGAGAGGTGATGGATCATCATCAGCCCCATCGAGCCGAGCGCGACGCCGAGCCACAGCATGTAGCCAATGAGCCAGGCGCGGAAGAATTGATCGCGGTTGATGAAGAACCCAACGGCGCACAGCACGAGCGCGCCGACGCCGATGACGAGCGAACGCGAGCGGCGCGCGTCGATATCCGCCGGCGGGGCGTAGATCACCTGTGCGCTCACCGGGCCTCCGGCCGCTGGGCCTCGCCGGCTGGCGCCGGTGGCCGATCGAGATCCCCGCGGCGATCGTCGGGAACGTCGCCCGTCGCTGCGTGCTGGCTGAACTGCAGCGCGCGCTCGTACGCGACAATCGCCCAGCGGTCCTGCACGGGGATTTGCGACGCGTAGTCCTGCATCGCGCCGAAACCGTGCGTCATCACGTCGAAAAAGTAGCCGGCGGCGGCGTTCCGGAGGCGATCGTCCATGAACGACGGCGGCTGGCGCATGCCGCGCTGCACGACGACGCCGTCGCCCTTCCCCGTGCGGCCGTGGCACGGCGAGCAGAAGATGTCGTAGCGCTCGCGCCCGCGCGCGAGCACCGCCGCGGTGACCGGCATCGGGAACTGGTTCGCGAGCGTGCCGTTGATCTTCCCCGTGTAGAGCAGCTCGTCGCCGTCGGTCAGCGGGTTCCGCGACACCGTGTTCGCGACCGGCATGCGCGCGGACTGGCCGTCGTTGAAGAAGGAGCTCGCCTCGAGCGGCTCGTATCTGGGCGAATCGTGCATGTCCTGACGACAAGCGGCGGCCGCGAGCGTCGCGGTAATCACGACGACGACCCCAGGCCAACTTCCAAGGCGCCAACGCCCAACTCCCAAGCCGTCTTGGGAGTTGGAAGTTGGAGGTTGGGAATTGGCCCGCGTCAGAACCCTAAGCGGCAACTTCGGACACCCCCAGCGGATGAAGGTCCTGCAGAAACGACTCGGTCGCGTGGCGATCGAACTTCGGATCCGTGGACTCGATGCAGAGAAAGAACCGGTCGCGCGACGCGCGAGCGAACGCCTGCACGTTGAACACCGGGTGATACGGCTTCGGCAGCCCGTTGAGCGCCAGCATGCCGACAAACGCGGCGAGCGACGCGCCGAGCACCGTGCACTCGAAGGTGACCGGGATGAAGTGCGGCCAGCTGTGGAACGGCCGCCCGCCGATGTTCATCGGCCAGGTCACCACCTGCGTCCAGTACTCGAGGTAGTAGCCGCCGCTGCCGCCAAAAATCCCGCCGAGCAACACGATGAGCGGCAGCGGGTTCTTCTTCAGGCCCAGCGCCTCGTTCAGCTCCTCGATCGGAAACGGCGTGTAGGCGTCCATCGCCCTGTAGCCGGCCAGCCGCGCGCGGTTCGCCGCCTCGACGAGATCCGTCGGGTTGTCGAATTCGGCCATCAGGCCGTGAATCATCTCCGTCTGCGGTGCGTGCGCCATGGTCTAGAGCAGGTGCTCCGTGGTCGATCCCCCATTCACCTTCGCCTCGGGCACGAGCGTGCGCACCTCGAAGATCGAGATGGCCGGCAGCAGGCGGACGAAGAGGAAGAAGAGCGACAGGAACAGTCCGATGGTCCCGGTGAACATGCCGAAGTCCCATTTCGTCGGCGCGTACATGCCCCACGACGAGGGCAGGAAGTCGCGGTGGAGGCTGACGACGATGATGACGAAGCGCTCCAGCCACATGCCGACGTTCACCAGCAGCGAGAGGATGAACAGCAGGACGACGTTGTCGCGGACGCTGCGGAACCAGAAGAGCTGGATCATGCAGGCGTTGATCGCGATGAGCATCCAGTAGAACGGACCGTAGGGGCCCGTCTGCCGGTTCGTCATCATGAACTGCTCGAACAGGTTGCCGCTGTACCACGCGTAGAACACTTCGTTCACGTACGCGTAGGCGACGATCATGCCGGTCGCGAGCATGATCTTCGTCATGTTGTGGATGTGCCGCATCGTGATCAGGTCTTCGAGGTGGAACGCCGCGCGCATCGGCACCGCGAGCGTCATCACCATGGCGAACCCCGAGTAAATCGCGCCGGCGACGAAATAGGGCGGGAAGAACGTCGCGTGCCACCCGGGAATCTCCGACACCGCGAAGTCGAAGCTCACGACCGTGTGGACCGAGAGCACGAGCGGCGTCGAGAGGCCCGCGAGCAGGAGATAGATCGTCTCGTAGCGCTGCCAGTGCTGCGCCGAGCCGCGCCAGCCGAGCGCGAGCACGCCGAAGATGCGCTGCGCGAACTTCGACTGCGCCGAATCGCGCAGCGTCGCCAGATCCGGGATCAGGCCGGTGAACCAGAAGAGCAGCGACACCGTGAAATAGGTGGAGACCGCGAACACGTCCCAGATGAGCGGGCTGCGGAACTGCGGCCACAGCTGCATCGTGTTCGGGTAGGGGAACAGCCAGTAGGCGGCCAGCCACGGACGGCCGGTGTGCAGCAGCGGGAACATCGCCGCGCACGCCACCGCGAAGAGCGTCATCGCTTCCGCGAAGCGGTTGATCGACGTGCGCCACTGCTGGCGGAAGAGCAGCAGAATCGCGGAGATGAGGGTGCCCGCGTGGCCGATGCCGATCCACCAGACGAAGTTGATGATGTCGAACGCCCAGCCGACCGGGATGTTGTTGCCCCAGATGCCGATGCCGGTGAACAGCAGCTTGACGATCGTGAGGTTCAGGATCGTCAGGAACATGAACGCGATCCCGAACCCGAGGAACCACCCGATCGGGGTGCGGCGCGTGAGAATGATGCCGCTGATCTTGTCGGTGACCGAGCCGAAGGTATGACCCGGCGCGATGACGTCGGGCGTCCGCGCGAGCAGCTCGCGGTGTGCGGCGCTCATGCTGCCCGCCTCGGGAGGCGCCTGCAACGGCTGCTGTGGTGCCGCCATCAGCGTGCCTCCCCGTCGGTCGCCGGCTGCGCGGGCTCGAGCGCGGTATTCGGGTTGCGCACGAGCGCGAGGTACGACGTGCGCGGGCGATTGTTCAATTCGTTGAGCAGCGTGTAATTACGCGGGCTGGCCTTCAGCTTGGCCACCTGGCTGCCCGGGTCGTTGATGTTGCCGAAGACGATCGCGTCGGTCGGACACGCCGCCTGGCACGCCGTCAGGATCTCGCCGTCGCGAATCTGCCGGTCGTCCAGCTTGGCGGCGATGCGCGCCTGGCTGATGCGCTGCACGCAGTAGGTGCACTTCTCCATGACGCCGCGGCTGCGGACCGTGACGTCGGGGTTGCGCAGCGGCCACAGGCTTTGCGTGTCCCAATCCTGGTAGAGCAGAAAGTTGAAACGGCGCACCTTGTAGGGGCAGTTGTTCGAGCAGTAGCGCGTGCCGACGCAGCGGTTGTAGACCATGTCGTTCAGGCCTTCGTCGCTGTGGCTCGTCGCCGCCACCGGGCACACCACCTCGCACGACGCGTTCTCGCACTGCTGGCACGGCATCGGCTGGTGATACGTGTCGGGGTTCTCGATGTCGCCCGTGTAATAGCGGTCCACGCGCAGCCAGTGCATCTCGCGGCCGTTCATCACCTGCGGCTTGCCGACCACCGGCACGTTGTTCTCGGCGACGCAGGCGACCACGCAGGAGTTGCAGCCGGTGCAGACGTTCTGGTCGATCGTCATGCCCCACGCGTAGCCGTCGTACTTGTACGGCTGCCAGTACATCGACAGCGGCTTCCCTTCGCCCTCTTCCAGCTTCTGGGCGAAGGCCGGATCCGCGTCGTACTGCGTCTTGGTGGCGACACGAACGAGGTTGCGCCCTTCGAGCGACCAGTGATCCTGCGTGCAGGCGAGCTCGTAGCTCTCGCCCGTCTTCGTCAGCTCGACGCCCTGCAGGATGTCCTGCGCCTCGAACGCGCGCAGCGCGTTGACGTTGAAGCCGGTGTTGTTGCCGGCGCGGCCGGCGCGCGTGCGGCCGTATCCCAGGTGCAGCGTCAGCGTGTCCGGCGCCTGGCCGGGTGCCAGCCACACGGCAATCCGCAGGGTGCGGCCGCCCTGCTTCAGCTCGACGACGTCGCCGCTGATCAGGCGCAGGCGATCGGCGGTGCCGGGAGAAATCAGCGCCGCGTTGTCCCACGTCAGCTTCGTCAGCGATTTCGGCAGCTCCTGCAGCCAGGCGTTGTTGGTGAAGCGGCCGTCGTGAACGGTGGGATCCGGCCGGAAGACGACTTCGAGCCCCTGCACGGCCGCGCGCGGCGCGGTCTGCGCGGCGAAGTTCGCCCTGACCGCCACCGTCTTCGGCGTGAACGCGGTGTTCGGGACGACGCCGTCGTGCAGCCACTGGCGCCACTGGCGATCGAACTGCGCAGCGGCGGCTGATACCGGTGTCGCGGGAGCCGCAGCGGCAGCGGGCGCGGCGGCAGGTGCAGCAGCTGCCGCAGGTCTTGCGCCCCCGGCTGCAGGTGCAGCGGTTGCCGCAGGTCTCGCCCCGCCGGCCGCAGGCGCAGCCGCGGCACCGGCTGCCGCCGGCGCGGTGGCCGCCGTCGCCGGTGGTGGCGAGGCGTTGACCCTTCCCGTGCCGCTCGCGGCGCCCGGGCTGCTCCAGTACGCACGCACGAGGTCGTAACCCGGTCGTTCGCCAGCGCCGCTCAGGGCGGCCATCACTTCGTGCGCGGACTTGCCGCCATAGAGCGGCGCGATGAGCGGCTGAATGATCGTCGCGGTGCCGTCGTCGGCGCGCACGTCGCTCCACGACTCGAGGTAGTGGGCCTGGGAAATGTGCCAGTGGCAGAGCGCCGCGGTCTCGTCTTCGTAGAGGCCGACGTGGACGCGGAGCGCGACCTTCTGCATGGCGTCGGCGAACTTCAAGTCGACCGGCGCGCTGTACGCGGGATTGCCGCCGATGATGACCAGCAGCGACACCGTCCCCGCGTTCATGTCGTTGGCCAGCGTCTGCAGCGCGGCGCGCTGATCCATCGGCTGCACTTCGGCCGTCTGGGTGTAGGTGACGGTCGCGCCGACGTTGCCGAGCGCGTCGTTCATCGCGTGCGCGAGCGCATGCACGACGGCGGGCTGGCCGTCGCCGGCAATCACCAGGCTGCGGCCCCGGCTTGCCTGCAGGTCCCTGACCAGCGGATCGATCCAGCGCATCGCCGCCTGCGGCACGGCCGCATCACCGGCGCCCGCGACACCGACGCGCGACGCGACGGCGCGCGCGACGGCTTCGATCTCGCTCGCCTTCAGCGGCAGCCGGTGATCGGCGCGCGACCCCGTGTTGGTGGGGTCGCACTCGACGGCGTAGAGGCGATTGAGCTGCGCCTGGTTGCCTTCGAGGCGCCGCCGCGAGGCAAACGCGCGCGAGTAGCGAACGCCGGAGGCGCCGGTGCACAGGAAGTCCGCGTCGAGCGAGAGGATGACGTCGGCCTTGTCGATGGCGTATTGCGCGTCGACGTATTCGCCGAAGGCGAGCTGGCTGCCGGCGCGCGCGTTGTGGCGGCCGGTGGAATCCCACTGCACCCACTTCGCCTGCGGGAAGCGCATGAGGAATTCGCGCATCTGCGCCCCGAGCGTCGGCGAGGCGACCGTTTCCGTCAGTATCCTGATGCCGGCGCCCTGTGTGGCTTCCTGCGCCCTGAGCGGATCCTGCAGCGCGGTCGCGAACGCGCTGAACGGGCGGATGTCGCCGAGGTTCGTGATGTTGCGCGATCGATCCGGGTCGTAGAGACCGAGGATGGACGCCTGCGCGAACAAGTCGGTGGCGCCGCGGCTCGACGGGTGGTCCGGGTTGCCTTCCACCTTCGTCGGACGCCCCTCGTGGCTCTCGACGAGCAACCCGATGCCCGCGCCGTTCATCGGCATCGCGGTGGCAAAAAAGAGCGGCTTGCCGGGGACCTCTTCCTCCGGTTGACGCACGTAGGGAACGATTTCCTCGTCCGGCTGCCGCGTGCAGGCGCTGACGCCGGCGAGCGCCAGCGAGGCGCCCATCAACTTCAGGAAGCCGCGGCGGCCGACCGGGTCGAGCCACTCGGAGGCGTTGTGCGGAAACTCCCGGTGGAGGAACTCCTTGAATTCGGCTGTCTCGGCGAGTGATTCGAGACTGCGCCAGTACTGCCGTCCCCTGGTGGCTTCGAGCCTGCCGCGCAACGCCTCGAGGGCGCCGCTCTCGGTTATATTGCCGTCATTCATCGGTGGCACGTCGAGCAGCTGATGGGCGGATTCACGTTGTACGCTTTCACCAGTTCCGGACCGAGTTCGGCCTGGTCCTTCGCCGGCCTGTAGCCCATCGTCGTCACTTGGTCGCGCGGGCGCAGATTCGGAGCCGGGTTCTTATGACAGTCGATGCACCACTCCATCAGCAGCGAGTTCTGCTGGTAGGTCAGGGGCATCTGGTCGATCCGCCCGTGGCACGTTTCGCAGCCGACGCCCTTCTTGATGTGGATGCTGTGGTTGAAGTAGACGAAGTCCGGAAGATCGTGCACGCGCACCCAGTGCAGCGGCCTGTTGTCGCGGAAACTCGCGCGCACCGGCTCGAGAAACGCAGCATTGGCGAACAGGACCGAATGGCAGTTCATACACGTCTTCGTCGGCGGAATTCCGGCAAACGAGGATGTCTCGACCGACGTATGACAGTAGCGACAGTCGATACCGTCGTCGGTGACGTGGTGCATGTGGCTGAACTGGAGCGGCTGTTCGACGAAGATCTGCTGCCTGGTGACGTAGCTCGATCGCGACAGCACGATCGCCAATAAAATCAGGCCGCCGACGAGGGAAAGAAGGCCGAAAATGCTGACTTTGGAGAGGGTGTTGGCGCTTCTGCGGAATATCTGCGGCATCTGACGTCGTTCGGTCCGACCACCGCGTGCAGTGGAACCTGCTTACACGGAAGACCCTTGAAATGTAACCAACCAAGGGTTGTACCACAGTTGTGAAAAAAGGATCAAGGAAGGACAATCACTCTGATGAGCGACGAGCGGAAGTACCGGCAGCGCGGCTATCAGGACGACGAACGCGACCGCGCGCCGAAGCCGACCGCGCGAAAACCACCTGAGCCGGGCGCGCCCGCGGGGGCACGCCGCATCTCGCAGGACGGTCCCAAGAACATCAACATGCCGGGCTTCCGCGAGCTCGTGCGCTGCTCGCAGTGCGGCAACCCCGTGTCGTCCGACGTCGGCTTCGACACGCGGTGTCCGCGCTGCGGCATCGATCTCCACACCTGCTCGCAGTGCGTATCGTTCGATCCAGGCAGCAGGTTCGAATGTATGGACACGCAGCTGACCGCGCGCGTCTCTCCGAAGAACACCCGCAACTCCTGCGCCTTCTTCTCGCCGCGCACCACCGTCGAGCGCGAAACGACGGCGCCGCGCAGCGACGACGCGCGAAAGGCGTTCGACGACCTGTTCAAATTCTGAGTAATGGCGCTGCTCTCGGAATCCGACCGGCAAACCGTCCGCGATCACCTCGCCGGCATCCACCACCCGGTCACACTGCTGTTCTTCACCCAGACGATCGGCGGGCCCGAGAGCGCGCTCATCGCGCGGCAGGTCCTCGACGAAGTCGTCAGCCTCAACGATCGGATCTCGCTCGAGGAAGTGAACTCCATTCTCGACAAGGAGCGCGCGGAGCAGTACGGCATCACCCACATTCCCGCGGTCGCGATTCTCCGCGACGGGAAGTACACGCGCATCCGGTTCTTCGGTGCGCCCGCCGGCTACGAGTTCATGTCGCTGGTCGAGGCGGTTGCCCTTGCCGGCGGCGACGATTCGGGGCTGAGCGACACGAGCCGGAAAGCGATCGCCGAGCACGTCACCACGCCGCTCGACATCCAGGTCTTCGTGACGCCCACCTGCCCGCACTGCCCGCGGATGGTCACGCTCGCGCACCGGATGGCGATTGAACATCCGCTCATCCGCGCGACCTGCGTGGAGGCCACCGAGTTCATGGACCTGTCGCGCCGATACCAGGTCACGGGCGTGCCGAAGACGATCGTCAACGGGACGATCGAGATTCTCGGCGCCGTACCTGAAGAGCAGTTCGTCCGTACGGTGCTGCAACTGCCGGACGAGACTCCCGCCGAGTAGGTCCCGGCTCTTCCCGACGCGCTACGAGAAACGGTTGAGACTTCGGGCGGAATTCTGTCTGTTATGCTGCCGTTATGGCTGGAGGGCGGCGGCTGACGAAGGTGAGACTCGCGGATTTTTCGCGACAGCTGAAGACGCTGATTGACAAGGCGCAGCGCCTCCGCGACGAAATCAATCGATCGATCATCGCCGCTGCTCCACCCCCAGCTGCCAACGGCGGCGTCCGCCGCCGGCGCCCGCGCGTACGGCACTGACCACCGTTATCGATCCAACGCCGCACGCCAGGCCTCGGAGTATTTGTATCCGCCGCCCGTGTTGAAAAGCACGACGGACTCGTGGCGCGCGATTTTTCCCGCGGCAACCAGCGTACTGATGGCTGCCAGCCCCGCGCCGCCTTCCGGCGCGCCGAACACCCCTTCGAGCCTCGCCATGTCGACGCACGAGGCCATGAGCTCGGCGTCGCTCACGGCCACCGCTTCGCCGCGGCTCGCGTAGACATCCGAGAGGATCAGGAAGTCGCCGAGCGGCTTCGGCACGCGCAGCCCGGCGGCGACCGTGGCGGCGTTCTCCCACATCACGGACGCGGGCTGGTGCTGCTCGAACGCGCGGACAATCGGCGCACATCCCTCGGCTTGCGCGGCGATCATTCGCGGCCGCGCCTTCCCCGTGAGCCCCATGACTTCGAGCTCCTCGAAGGCCTTCCACATCCCGATGAGGCCGACGCCTCCTCCGGTCGGATAGACGATGACGTCGGGCAATCCCGCTTCGAACTCCTCCCACAGCTCGTAGCCCATCGTCTTCTTGCCCTCGATGCGGTAGGGCTCTTTCAGCGTCGATACCTCGTACCAGCCGTTGGCAAGGGCGTTCTTCGCGATGAACGCGCCGCAGTCGGAAATCAGGCCGTCGATGAGATGGACGTCCGCACCGAACGCGCGGCATTCGAGGATGATGGCGGCGGGGGTGTCGGATGGCATCGCGATCGCGCAGCGGAGTCCGGCATGCGCGGCGTACGCCGCGGCGGCTCCGCCGGCGTTGCCCGCCGTCGGCAGGGCGATGGTGCCGATGCCGAGCGCCTTCGCCATGGTGACGGCGGCCGAGAGGCCACGCGCCTTGAACGAGTTGGTCGGGTTCCGGCCTTCGTCCTTGATGTACAGCCGCTCGAGACCGAGATGCTCGCCGAGCCGGCGCGCGTGCAGCAGCGGCGTCATCCCCTCGCCGAGCGTCACGGGCGGCGCCGCGGGCATGACTTCCTCGTATCGCCACATCGACGGGACACGGGTCTTCACGCCGGCGCGGCTGAACGTGCCGCGCGCTTTTGCAAGGTCGTACCGGGCGAGGAGCGGGCCGCCGCAGGCTTTACACAGGTTCTGCGGCTGTCCGCAATCGAACGTGTGTCCGCAGCCGGGGCGTGAACACTCGAGATGCGTCAGCGTTGATGCGTGCACGCGGCTAGTCGTGGCAGGCGGGCATGACGCGGAAGTCCACCAGCTCGCGCGGCGGCACGGTATCGACCGTTGCCTGAAAGCGGAAATCCACCTTCGCGGACGAACCGGCCTGCGCGGACTTCAGCATGTGATCCTGCGTCATGGTGCGCTGCACCCGAAAGCTGCGCCAGCTGCCGACGTCGACGTCCGAGTCCAGCAGCGTGCCGACTTCGATCGTAAACGTGCAGTTTACGTCGCGCGCGCACCCGTTGCGGACTGAATACACGCCTTCGATGACGCGCCCATCGCGAGATGACTTCTCGATGGCGTTCTCGCCGTCGTTGTGGACCACGCAGGCGTCGGGACCCGTCTCGCCTTGCCGCGCTGCCGCCTGCCGGCTGGCGGCGACCTCCGGCACGCATCCCTCGAGATCGTACGTGCGCGCACGCCACGGCAGGCGCCGCGCCACGCCGGTTCCAAGCCCGGTCATGTCCATTTGCAGGATGACCACGTCGGACGGAGTGAATCCAACCCTATTCATCAGCGCGCGAATTCCGTAGCAGTCAGCCTCCTGCTCCTGGGCGGCGCTGAATGACGCCCGCGGATCGTGCCCCAGCGCGTGGTGAGCGCACTCGTGGGCGTAGACAAAGAGGTGATCCTGCGGCGTCACGCCGTCGACGTTCCGGGGATCGTACTGGACGACGGCGCGCTCATCCGAATCGACCACCGCCTTCGCGATCGTTCCGTTCAGGGCCTGCACGGCCGTCACGGATCGCCCGTTTGCGCCGTTGCAGGTGATGGTCAGCGGAACCGGCTGCGCCTCGGCCCAGGCGGCCGTGAGGATCAATGCGGCGGTGAGGAACGTCAGTCGCAACCTTCGTCCGGCACCGGAGCGAAGGTTGGCGGAGGGAGAGGGATTCGAACCCCCGATACCCTTTCGGGTACAACGGTTTTCAAGACCGCCGCCATCAACCACTCGGCCATCCCTCCGAAATCGGCTCGCCGCCGGAAGTGTAACCCTACCGGATCGCGACAGCCTCGTCAGGCAATGACCCAAAAAGGAACACCCCGGGTACGCCGTGTTCCGCGATGACACGCAGGCGTTACACGCGGTTGCCCAGCTATTGAGAACACCAATCGCCTATTTTGTTGGGTTTACCAGGCATTCTCCCGATGTGGCGGCGTTCCAGGGTTGCTCACGCTAACTCAGGCATTAAGGTTGCGTTGAGGTCACCCAACGCCCCTCGAGTCGCACCAAGTCATATGGGTATGAAGAGACGGAAGACGGACAACCCAACGTTCCTTGGTATGCCACCTGTAGCACGCCTGTACGTCGCCGCGGTCGTCGCCGGCGGCGCGGCATGCCTCACGGTGGCAGCGCTCCATCTGCGCCTCCAAGACACGTTGCTGTTCGCGACGCTGCTGGTCCTCGGGGTCGTGACGTCGGCGGCGAAAATCGAGCTGCCGCTCGGCCGCAGCCAGTCGAACCTCTCGCTGTCGCACGCCGTGAACTTCTGGTCGCTGTTCGCGCTCGGACCGGCAAGCGCCGTCTGCATCGCCGCCATCAGCGCCTGGGCGCAGTGCACCCTGCGGACCGGCGGACGCAATCCGATGCACCGGACCGTCTTCAGCATCGCGTCGCTGACGGTGACCGTTGCCCTGGCCGGGCTGCCGTTGATCTGGTTCGGCGGTTCGTCGTCCGGCGACTTCGCCGTGATCATGCGTGGCGCCGCGATGGCGGCGCCCCTCTATTTCTTCGTCAACAGCGTCCTGGTGGCCGCGGCAATCGCGCTCTCGACCCGGCAGCCGCTGCCGACTGTCTGGCATCAGAACTTTCTCTGGAGCGCGCCGAGCTATTTCGCGGGCGCGGCGCTGGCGGCGCTCGCCAGCGAGGCGTGGAGCCGCGGCTGGTTCGGGTGGCTGGTGCTGCTGGCGCTGCCGCTCTATCTGGTGTTCCGCAGCTATCACACCGTCGTCGGGCGGCTCCGCAAGGAGCAGGAAGACACGCACCGCGCGATGGAAGTGCAGCTGGCCACGATCGAAGCGCTCGCGCTCGCGATCGAGGCGAAGGCCGGTTGCACCCCGGAGCACGTCCGATCGATTCAGTACTACGCGGCGATGCTCGCGGAGGCCGCGGGCCTCTCCGACGAGCAGATCCAGGCGGTGCGCACGGCGGCGCTGCTGCACGACGTCGGCAACATGGCCGTCCCCGAGCACATCCTCTCGAAGCCCGCGGCGCTCACGCCCGAGGAGTTCGAGCGCGTCAAGATTCATCCGCGTGTCGGCGCCGAGATCCTGCGGAACGTGCCATTTGCCGGCCCCGTCAGCGACCTGGTCCTCTGCCATCACGAGCGGTGGGACGGCTGCGGCTACCCGAGCGGCCTGAGCGGCGAGAGCATCCCGATGGGCGCCCGCATCCTCGCGATCGCGGACTGCTACAGCACGCTGCAGTCGGACCGGCCGTACCGCGCGAGCCGCACCGAAGCCGAAGCGCTCAACGTCGTGCGCGAATATTCGGGCACCGCCTACGACCCCGCGCTCGTGGACCTGCTGGTCGCCCGGCTGCAGGTCAACGCGACCGTCGTGGAGACGGGTTCGGAGGCCGTCGGCGATCAGCTCGCGCTGCAGGACATCGCCGGCGCGCACCGCGAGGAGCAGACGCTCTACGAGATTGCGCAGGCGCTCGGCTCGAGCCTCGGCGTCGCCGAAGCGATGGCCCTGATCCAGGAGAAAGTCAGCCGGCTGGTGCCGTTCGTCACCTGCGCCCTCTTCCTCGGCGACGAGGAGCAGGGATACGCGTGCCGCTACGCGCACGGACCGGGCACCGAAGCGCTCTTCAAGTCGGCGCCGAAGTCGTGGAGCGAGCTGTCGCTGCGGCTGCCCTCGTGCGCCGACGGGCGCGCGGCGCATGGCGAGGACCTGACGTCGGTGCTGTCGTGCCCGCTGCGGTTCGACGGCCGCCTGATCGGCGGCCTCGTGATCTACCACATGGTGCCGGGCTGCTTCACCGACGAGCACCGGCGCGTGCTCGGACGCGTCAGCGAGCAGGCCGCCGCGGTCATCTACAACTCGACGCGGTTCGAGCAGACGCAGCACGAGTCGCACACCGACCCGCTGACGGGGCTGCCGAACCGCCGCTCGCTCGACCGCCAGTTCGAGGCCGGGCTCGCGCACGCGATGCGCGCGAAGGCGAGCTTCAGCGTGGTCGTCCTCGACCTCGACCGGCTGAAGGAAATCAACGACACCTACGGTCACGAAGCGGGCGACCGCGCCATCCGCAGCGTCGGCAACGTGCTGCGCTCGACGGTGCGTCAGACCGACTTGTGCGCCCGCTTCGCGGGTGACGAATTCGTGGTGATCCTGTGGGATTGCACCCCGGAGACCGAGGCGCGCCGCGTCTCGGACATTCAGAACGCGGTGGCGGCGCACCCCTTCGAGCCGCGTCCCGGCGTCCGCATGGCGCTCTCGATCAGCGCGGGGCCGGCGCGCTTCCCGGACGACGGCGCGTCGTTCGAGGAGCTGCTCGCGGCGGCCGACGAGCGCATGTATCGGGACAAGGCGGGCCGCCGTTCGCGCAACTCCGGCCGACATTCGAGCGCACAGCAGCAGCTCGAACGAGCGTAACGAGCTCCCCCCGTTACGCTCGCGTTATCTTCTCGAGACCGTCCATGTACGGGCGCAGCGCCGGCGGGATGGTCACGGAGCCATCTGGCTCCTGGTAGTTCTCCAGGATCGCGATGAGGGTGCGGCCGACGGCCAGTCCCGAGCCGTTCAGCGTGTGCACGAACTCGGTCCTGCCCCCGGCTTCGGGACGGAACTTGATGTTGGCGCGTCGCGCCTGGAACGCCTCCGTGTTGCTGCACGACGAGATCTCGCGATACGTCTGCTGGCTCGGCAGCCACACCTCCAGGTCGTACGTCTTGGCCGACGCAAACCCCATGTCGCCCGTGCAGAGCAGCACCGTCCGGTACGGCAATTCGAGACGCTTCAGCACCTGCTCGGCGTTGCCGGTGAGCCGTTCCAGCTCGTCGTACGACGCCTCGGGGCGGGCGAACGCCATCAGCTCCACCTTGTCGAACTGATGCTGCCGGATCAGGCCGCGCACGTCGGCCCCGTACGACCCCGCCTCGCTGCGGAAGCACGGCGTGTAGGCCGTGTAGCGGATGGGCAGCGAGCGGCCGTCGAGGATCTCTCCGCGATGCATGTTCGTCAGCGGCACTTCGGCGGTCGGCACCAGGTAGAGATCCCAGTCGCCGGCGATCTTGAAGAGATCGGCTTCGAACTTCGGCAGGTTGCCGGTGCCGGTCAGCGTGGCCGTGTTCGCCATGAACGGCGGCTCGACCTCCGTGTAGCCGTGCTGCTTCGTGTGCAGGTCGAGCATGAAGTTGATCAGCGCGCGCGCCATCCGCGCGCCCGCGCCGACGAGCACGGTGAAGCGCGCGCCCGCGATCTTCGTCCCGCGCTCGAAGTCGATGATGCCGAGCGCAGGTCCGAGATCCCAATGTGCCTTGGGCGTGAACGCGAACTCCCGCGGCACCCCGTGCCGCCTCACCTCGGCGTTCTCGGCGGAGCTCGCACCAACCGGAACCGACGCATGCGGCAGGTTGGGAAGGACGAGCTGCAGCTGCTGACGGCGCTCTTCGATCGACTGCAGCTCCTGATCGAGCTCCTTGATCGTCTGCGCTCGCTGCCGGTTGGCCTCCTGGAGCGCCGTCGTGTCGAGCCCCTCGCGCTTGGCCTTCCCGACTTCAGCAGCGGCGGCGTTCTGGTCGCGCTTGAGCCCCTCGATCCGGGGCAGCATCTGCCGGCGTGAGGTCTCGAGCGACGTCAGCTCGTCGAGCTCGTTCCCCAGGTCGGCGCCGCGGTTCCGCAGCGCCTCACGTACACGCTCCAGGT
>DATNCQ010000153.1:0-17852 GCA_035571515.1 Vicinamibacterales bacterium | reverse complement strand
GAGAAGAAGCAGCCCACGATCGAGATCAAGGACAAGGCGGGCAAGGTCACGCGGAAGTACCACATGCCGTCGCACGCCCACCTCATGGTGTCGGACGGCGACGCGGTGGAAGCCGGCGACGTGCTGGCGAAGATCCCGCGCGAAACGACGAAGACCAAGGACATCACCGGCGGTCTGCCGCGCGTCGTCGAGCTGTTCGAAGCGCGCAAACCGAGGGATCCGGCGGTCATCTCGGAGATCGACGGCATCGTCAAGGACGGCGGCGTCGTCAAGGGTCAGCGCAAGGTCATCATCATCCCGGATGACGGAACCGAGCCGCGCGAGTACTCGCTGCCTCGCGGCGTGCACGTGAACGTGCACGAGGGCGAGCGGGTGCGCGCCGGCGAGCAGCTCATGGACGGCCCGAGCAATCCGCACGACATCCTGCGGGTGCTGGGCGAGAAAGAGCTGCAGAAGTACCTGGTGAACGAAATCCAGGAGGTCTACCGGCTGCAGGGCGTCAACATCAACGACAAGCACATCGAGGTCATCGCGCGGCAGATGATGCGGTGGGTGAAGATCGAGGACGTGGGCGACACCGAGTTCCTCATCGACGAGCAGGTGGACAAGTTCCGCTTCCTCGAGGAGAACGAGCGGGTGATCGGCAGCGGCGGCCGTCCGGCCACCGCGCAGCCGCTGCTGCTCGGCATCACGAAGGCGTCGCTGTCGACCGACTCGTTCATCTCCGCGGCCTCGTTCCAGGAGACGACGCGGGTGCTGACCGAGGCGTCGATCAGCGGCAAGATCGATCACCTGCGCGGGCTGAAGGAGAACGTGACGATGGGACGGCTGATTCCCGCCGGCACGGGCTTCGAGTGGTATCGCCACGTGCGGATCCCGGCGGACGAGCCGCCGCCGCCGCCGGCGCCGCCGCAGCCGACGGAGGAGGACATGGATCTCGATCGCGAGATCGAGTACGCGTTCGACACCGAGGAGCCGATGGCATCGCGGCCGCCCGCGGGCGACATCGAGTAGTCAGCTGGCAGGACGGACGTAGAGGCGGACCTTCAGGTCCGCCTGCAACAGGCAGTTGGCAGTTGTAGGGCGGGTCCTTTCGGACCCGCCGGATTATCGGGGCACGGAGAATTTATTTCTCCGTGCCTTTTTTGTTGTACACGTGGCAGCGACTTACCCGAGCACTCGTTTGACAGGTGCATGCGGCAGCGCGATGATCGGCGCCGCGCCTGCGGACAATCGGCAGCCGTTAATCGTTCCTCTGTTCGGGAGGATTCCATGCGACTTCGTAAGATGCCCGCCATCGTAGCGGCGGCTGTGTTCGTGGCGTTCGCGTTCGCACCCGCCAACGCCCAACAGCCCCAGCGCCCGCCATCGCTGCGTCTCTATGTTCTCGACTGCGGCATCATTACGCCGGCGAACGTCGACAACTACGGCTTCAAGGCGAACGAAGTCGCCGAGATGCGAATGATCACGCCGTGCTTCCTGATCGTTCACCCCCGCGGAAGCCTGATGTGGGATACCGGCGAAATTCCGGACAGCGCCTTCAAGGATGGCGTCTCGCCGCAGAAGCTGAATGCGTTCACGGTCGATCGCCCGCTGCTCCCGCAACTCGCCGCGATCGGCTACACCCCGGCCAACATCACCTACCTGGCCCTGTCCCACTACCACGGCGACCACGTGGCCAACGCCAGTCTGTTCGCCCGTTCCACCTGGATCGTGCAGAAGGGCGACCGCGATCCGATCCTGGCCCCGCGGCCGGCCAACCCGTCGGCAACCGGCCGTGTGCCGGACGCAAAGTTTTTCGAGGGCCTCGCCAACAGCAAAACGGTTGTGCTCAACGGCGAGGATCACGACGTGTTTGGCGACGGCACCGTGGTCATCAAGTCCACGCCCGGTCATACGCCCGGGCACCAGTCCCTGTTTCTCAAGCTCGCCAGGACCGGGAACGTTCTGTTGTCAGGCGACCTCTATCACTATCCGGAAGAGATCACGTACAAGAAGATTCCCTCCTTCGACAGCAACAAGGAGCAGACCGCGCAGAGCCGCGAGAGGATCGAAGCATTCGTCAGGCAGAACCGCGCGCAACTGTGGATCCAGCACGATTACACGGCCGGGACGAAGCGGAAGATGGCTCCGGAATATTACGATTGAGGCGCGGGCGCCTACAGAATTCCGCGCGCGACGAATGCCGCCCTCACCTTCACCGCGGCGCTGTTTCCGTACACCCGCCGCGCGGTATCGACGGTCCTGGCCGCAAGCTGCGGCATCGTCGGATTCGCCAGTCCGAACTGCGCCTCGAGAATGATCGTGTCGGCCGTGGTGTGTCCGAGCGCGTTGCGGATATCCCAGAGCGCGCGCGACCAGATCATGCCGTCGTGGTGCACACGGCCGTTCAGATCCTGCGGATAGCGCAGGTTGGTATCGACCCTGCGCAGGCAGTGGGGCACGGTCGACGTGTAGGAGACGGAATCCCAATCGGCCACGCACGGCGCGTCGGGTGTCGGCGCGACGAGGTTCGACACCGTGACCGCCCAGTAGTCGGCGAACCCCTCCCCGATCGAACCTGCCTCGATGGAGGCACCGAACCCGAACGGCGTCTGCTGCGAATCCTGGATGGCGTGACCGTACTCGTGCAGAATGACCTCGGCATCCTCCGCATCGTCGACGCCGCCCTTCCCGAAGCGCAGCAGATCCTTTTTGTCCCACGAGAAGGAATTGTCGATGCCCAGCTGGTTGATGCGCACGTCCTGTGACTCGTTGTTGATCGGGCGGAACGTGCCGCTGCCGAATCCAAGCCGCTGGATGTAATTCTGCGCCTCGGTGATCCAGTAGTACGCCATCACCTGCTCGAACCCGTCATCGTGCCTGTCATAGGTAAACGTATTCGTCGGCGAAAACGCGGGATTCCCGGTCTCGCTGACGACATTTGCCCAGTCGCCTCTCAGGAAGCCGCTGCCATCGAGGTTGGTGAGCGTGACGGCGTGATACGCGGGCTGTAGCGCCGCATAGTCGGCGTCCTTCTGATCGGTGAGCGTCTGGTCTTGCAGATCGGCCACGGGATTCGGCAGGAACACCGTGCCGGTGCCCGTCGTCGATCCGGATCCGGTGGCGGCGGCGCGCGCGGCAATGCTTGCTGCCAGCGCCAGTGAAAGCGCGATGAACGTTCGTCTCATGACAGCTCTCCTGACGCGCCCGGAAGCGCGAAGCGATTGATCGGCTGACGCGCGAAGGCGCCGCGCGGCGCGGATGGCCCGTCCGCACGGCGCGAATCATTGCCCCGGCGAAGTGTCCTGTCAAATGCCATCTGCCGCGCGCTACGCACAATGCCGCACCTGCGCGCATCATGTAGGGCGGGTCCTTTCGGACCCGCCGGAAGAGTCTGCACATGAAGCCTCGCCACGGAGCAAGGCACGGACACTCATTTGTCCGTGCCTTTTTTCTTGAGCGGAGTCGCCGCGACGCCAATGCGTCGGCGGTTCCTGAAAGCCGCAGTCGGCATTAGTGATCGTTGTTGACACGACCAGCATGAGGAGTATCGTTGAGCTCCTTCGTTCCCTCGTCTCCGTCCCCTCGGTGGCCGTACCCGAAGGCTTTTCAGCTCGCCATCATGTTGGCTCGGTTTACGCGAACTCCCAGCGTCGCCACACTAGGAGCAGTCATGACCAAGTCGACGACCTAATTGACATGCGCGAAGGCGTTGTCTGTTCAAAAGGCAGGAACCGGTGCGTCGAACGCTGTCTCTGATCGTCCTGATTCTCTGCGGCGCCTGTGGCCGCACACTGTCCCATTCATACTTGTTCGTTTGGACAGGTGATGCCGCTCAAGAAGCGAGCGACTTCCTCGCGGTCATCGATGCGGATCCTGGATCGCCGCGTTATGCAAGCGTTATCGCGTCAGTTCCAACGGGCGCAACCGGCACGCAGCCGCATCACACGGAACAGGAAATGCCACCAAACGGGCCTCTCTTGGCAAACGGCTTTCATGCCGGCCGCACGTGGTTATTTGACCTGACGCAGCCCTCGAACCCGCGCATTCTCGCAAGTTTCGGCGATATCGCCGGATACAGTCACCCGCATACGTTCGGGAGACTCCCAAACGGTCATGTCCTTGCGACGTTTCAGTATCTAGCAGGCGCTGGCGCGATGCTGCACCCGGCTGGACATGGTTCGGAACAGGTGACCGAACATTCGATTGGCGGTCTCGTCGAGATGGATGAGCGCGGCCACCCATTCCGCAGTGGCAGTGCCAACGACTCCCAGATCGAGGACAAGCGAATCTACCCGTATAGCGTGGTCGCGTTGCCTGAGTTTGATCGGGCGATCTCGACCACAACGGATATGGATCATGCGGATACGACGCAGACGTCTCAGTGGGTGCAGATCTGGCGGCTATCGGATCTGAAATTGTTGCGAAGCATTGCTGTCCAACCGGGTCCCCGGGGTGTCTGACCGGCGAGCCGCAGGTGCTGTGCGACGGACGAAGCGTCTATATCCATACGTTCAATTGCGGGTTGTACCTTCTACGGGGTATCGATCGTCCGGAACCGACCGTCGCATTCGTGGCGGCATTCGAGGGAAAAGGCTGCGGTGTCCCAATTGTGACAGGTCACTACTGGCTTCAGACGGTTCCGGATGCGCATGCGCTGATCGCTCTGGATATCGTGAACCCTGATCAACCGCGTGAGACGTCGAGAGTCGTGATAGGAGACGACGAGTCACCGCATTGGATACGTTCGATACCGAGGAGCAGATGGCGTCACGGCCAACAGCAGGGGATGTCGAGTAGCGGGCTGGCTCGTCGGGGATCCGGGATTGGGGATCGGGGATCCGACGGACGTACAGGCGTACCTGCAGGTCCGCCTCGCCACGGAGCAAGGCCCGGACACTCATTTGTCCGTGCCTTTTTCTTGTACGCACGAATCTCATCATGGAGGATTGCACGAAGCCGGCGGTTTGGTCCGGCATGGCTACGCTACAATGCCGCACCTGCGCGCATTATGTAGGGCGGGTCCTTTCGGACCCGCCGGAAGAATCTGCATATGAAGCAAATCACAGCAATCACAGTCGTCGGAATCCCACTGGCGTGCGCTGCGGCTCTCTCGTTGTCCGCAGCGCCCAGGCAGACGGTGCTGATGAATCGGCTGGGACCGTCGGCCATGGTGCTGTACGTCGCCAACGCGGACGGCTCGGGGGAGCGGCCCGTCTTCGACGCGTCGGGGTTCGATTACAACGCCTCGTTCTCACCCGATGGGCAGTGGATCGTCTTCACGTCGGAGCGGGCCGGCTCGGGCCAGGCCGATATCTACCGCGTGCATCCGGACGGCTCGGCCCTGGAGCGGCTCACCGACGACCCCGACCTGGACGATCAGGCGGTCATTTCGCCTGACGGCCGCCAGGTGGCGTTCGTCTCCACGCGCGGCTCCCATACGGCGAACATCTGGACGCTCGACCTGACGACGCGCAAGCTGCGCAATCTCACCGGCGGCCAGGCGCTGCCGGCAGCCCCGGCCAATCTCAAGGGCGCGTTCCGTCCGGCTTGGTCGCCCGACGGCAAATGGATCGCCTTTACATCGGACCGCCACTACCCGTTCCGGCCCCACAAGCTGCCGGCACCGGGCTGGGAGCATCTGCAGGAGCTGAGTGTTTACGTGATCCAGGCCGACGGCACCGGCCTTCGCCGGGTGACGTCGGCCGGTATGACGACGGGATCTCCGAGGTGGTCGCCCGACGGCCGCCGTCTCGTCTTTTACGAGCTCGACACGGCGCTCACCTTCGCCGCGCGCATCGTCGCGCAGCCGATGGTGACGTCGCAGATCGTATCCGTCGACGTGGCGACCGGCGCTCGAACCGTCCACACGTCAGGCCCGGGTCTCAAGGTGTCGCCGCAGTTTTTGAACGCGGACCGCGTCGCCTATCTCGTGAAGGCTGCGCCGCGTGGAATGCAAACGGGCGTGGCGTTTACGACGGGCGGCGGCGCACCGGGCGGCGGCGCGACGGCCGGGACGTTCCGAAATCCCTCCTGGTCGCCCGACGGCCAGCGCGTCGTCTTCCATCGTCCCGACTTCACGGCCCGGAAGCAGAATCAGCCGCTGTATAGCTGGGATGCGGACACCGAGATGCGCTACACCGATGTGTTCCCGCAGTTCTCGAAGGAAGGGCGGCTCGCGATCAGCCAGCTCAATAACCTGGCCACGCCGCAGGCGGCCATTTCGGTGATGAACGCGGACGGGTCGAACGCGCGAGTCGTCTTCTCGGACAAGTCGGCGCCCGCGTTCGTGCCGACCTGGTCGCCGGACGGTCAGTGGATCGCGTTCGGAGTCGGCGGCTTCTTCGGCGCACGCGAGGAACGACCGGCCCGGATCATGATGGTGCGCGCCGACGGGTCGCAGCCGAAGGACGTGACGGGCGGGCCGCTCAACAGCGGCTTCCCCACGTTCTCTCCGGATGGCACGCGCATCGCCTATCGCGTCTGGGGCAACTACGACCGTCCCGCTGATTTCGGCATTCGCGTCCTCTCTCTCGCCGACGGCGCGGTGAAGACACTGACGACGGAGCTGGATAACTTTCCAGCGTGGTCCCCCAGGGGCGATCTGATCTCGTTCACCCGGCGCTCGCACGGGGAGGATTACGACTACGACATCTTCACGATGCGCCCCGACGGAACGAACGTGAAGCGGCTGACGACCACGCCGGGCAACGACAGCCACCAGTCGTGGTCGCCCGACGGCACCTCTATCCTCTGGACGAGCGGCCGCTACGGGTTCAAGGACGAAGCGCCGCTCTACGACAACGCGTTCCAGCCCTTCGGGCAGATCTTCATCATGAAAGCGGACGGCTCCGATCAACGTGTGCTGACGCGGAGCCGGTGGGAAGACTCGATGCCGGCGATCGTGCCGGCGGCAACGAACCAGACAGCACGGGTGTCGCAGAGCAGGTGAGCGACGGGGTGATCACGTCCAACGCTGCGGTCCACACGATCGACGCACCGAAGGTGTCGCGTCACGGCGTGATCGTTCGCGTCACCCACTGGATCGTCGTGCTGAGCGTCATTGGCCTGTTCGTCAGCGGGGTCGGCATTTTGGTCTCGCACCCGCGTCTTTACTGGGGCGAGACGGGCAGCGTCGGGACAGCGTCCCTCGTCGATCTGCCCATCCCATTTACCATCGGCCCTTCGGTCTACAACCGCCCCTTTCATTTCCTGTTTGCGTGGGTGCTCGTGTTGACAGGATTGGTCTATGTCGCCGGGAGCCTCCTGACCCGGCACGTGCGCCATGATCTGCTGCCGGCGAAAACCGATCTTCGTGTCAACCACATCATGCGTGTGACCTGGGAGCATGTGCGCTGGGATCGACCGGACGCCCACGCCGCCGCCTCCTACAACGTCGTCCAACGGTTGACCTATCTGGCCGTCGTATTCGCGCTGTTTCCGGCGATCGTCTGGACGGGCCTGGCGATGTCATTCGGGGTGACGTCGGTGTTCCCGGTGCTGGCGACCGTGTTGGGCGGCCATCAGTCCGCTCGCACGCTTCACTTCGTGTCTGTCGTGCTGCTGCTCCTGTTTCTCGTGGTCCACCTTGTCATGCTCTACCGGGACGGATTCTGGACCAATGTGCGGGCCATGATCACCGGCTATGGACCGCCGGAAGGGAAGTCGCAATGAGCCGGCCCCGCACACGACGTACGTTTCTGACCGCCGGACTGGCCGCAGCGGCCGGCGCGTCAGGGCTGGGCGCGGCGAGCCATTTCGCCGAGCGGTACGGTCTCATCCCGCCTGACCACAGCGGCATTGTCGGGATCGGGGAAACGTTGACCTACGCCACTCAGCGCCTGCTGACGTCGCGGCATTCGATGGCCCGCGAATTCACGCGCCACGACATCTCGCAGGTCGCGCCCGTGAACGGCCCACATCCGAGGGACGCGAAGTATCTGAGCCTGCTCGCTGATGGCTTCAAGGACTGGCGACTGTCGATCGAAGGACTGGTTTCGCGTCCCGTGTCGTTGTCACTCGACGAGTTGAAGCGGCTGCCTGAGGAAAGCCACATTCTGCTGCACGCCTGCGAGGAGGGTTGGTCCTACATCGCAGAGTGGACCGGCGTCCGGCTGGCCACAGCCCTGAACCTCGCCGGCGTCCGCCCGGAGGGACGATACGTTGTCTTCGAACCGTTCGCCAATCCCAATCAAAGCGGAAGCGTCGTCCGCGTCCTGTGGGACAGCGTCGACATGGCGGATGCGCTGCACGCGCAGACCCTCCTCGCCTACGGCATGAATGGTGAGGCGTTGCCCACCGATCATGGCGCTCCAATCCGCCTGCGCCTGGGACGACACCTCGGTTACAAGAACACGAAGTATCTCTCTCGCATCATCGTGACCGACCGCAGGGACTACTACCGAAAGAGCCGCGGCACGTGGTACGGAGGGATTTGATTCCTTGATGCGGCGAGTGTGCGCCAGGAAGGGTGCGAATACACGATCCGAATGCCCCGAACCGTGTCAGAATCTGCGCCGTCTCTATTCAGGAGCAAAATGATGCGCAGTTACGTTGCTTTGGCTTTGGCCGGGGTCGTGACACTGGTGGGTGCGGCCTGTTCGCAGCAGACGCCGCTCCAGAAGGCGGCGGCTCTTCTTGGCGCGGATCAGGTCAAGTCGGTGCAGTTCGTCGGGTCGGGGAAGAATTTCTCGGTTGGACAGAACTACACCTCGACCGACCCGTGGCCCGAGGTCACCGTCAAGAGCTACACGGGCCTGATTAACTTCGAGACCAACAGCGCCCGCGTGGAGCTGGTGCGTGAAATGGGCGCCGTGATGCCAAAAGGCGGCGGCGCGCCCTTCTTCGGTGAGCAGCGCCAGGTACAGGTCGTCAGCGGTGACTACGCGTGGAACGTGCCGGCGATGCCCGGTGCGCCGGCGGCGCCCGCGCCCGATACGCAGCCGGAGCGCATGCTCGCCATCTGGACGACGCCGACAGGCTTCGTCAAGGCGGCGATGGCCAACAATGCGACGTCGAAGCCGAACGGCACCAGCAGCGACGTCTCGTTCATGGTCGGCGGCAAGTACAAGGTGGAGGGGACGATCAACGAAGCCGGACAGGTCGAGAAGGTGCGGACGTGGATCGATCAGCCGATCGTCGGCGACATGCTGATCGAGACCACGTATTCGGACTTCAAGGACGTTGGCGGCGGCGCGACGCGTCCGACCCACCTCGTGGTGACACAGGACGGCTTCCCGTCGCTCGACCTGACGCTTTCCTCGGTGACGCTCAATCCGCCCGCAGACATCGCCGTGCCGGACAACGTGAAAGCGTTTCAACCGCCGCCGGTGAACGTCACGGCGGACAAGCTGGCCAATGGCGTCTTCTACCTCAAGGGCGCTACGCACCACAGCCTCGCCATCGAGATGGCCGATCACATCGTCGTGGTGGATACGCCGAACAATCAGGAGCGCGCCGAAGCCGTCCTCGCGAAGGCGAAGGAGCTCATTCCCAACAAGCCGGTTCGCTATGTGGTGACCTCGCATCACCACTGGGATCACCTGGGCGGCATTCGTGCCGCGATGGCGGAAGGCGCGACCATCGTGACCCACGAATCCAACAAGGCGTTCCTCGAACGCGTGGCGATGACGCCGCATACGATTCGCCCCGACAAGCAGTCCGAGGTCAAGAACGCCGCAAAGGTGGAGACGGTCGGCGACGATGGGAAGCTCACCGACGGCAAGCGGGTGATCGAGCTGCACCGCCTGCAGGGCTACGACCACACGGGCGACATGATGGTGGTGTATCTGCCTGCCGAAGGGATTCTCGGCGAGCCCGATGCGTTCACGCCGCCGCCGATGCCGGGTGCCGCGTTGATTCCGCCGGCAGTGCCGAGCGCGAAGGCACTGGCCGACAACATCAAGCGATTGAAGCTGAACGTCAAGACGATCGCGCCGTTCCACGGCAATCGGCTGACCGCCGTCGCGGAGGTCGAGAAAGCCGCCAATCCGGCGGTCGCAACCCGCTAGCGCGGATCCGCGCTCCACTCGCCGCCGAGAGCACCGAGTCCACCGGGATCCCGGTGTTCTCGGTGTCTCGGGGGCTCCAGCGCTGTCCTTACTTCTTCGCCGGCACGGTCCAGAGAAACACCCAGCGGCCATCCACGTCGACACGCTGGTCGGCGGTCCAACCGAGCATGTCGTAGACGTGCGAGACGACGCGCGCGCCCGGCCGCAGCTCGCGCAGCAGCCGCGGCTTGATACGTTCGTTGAGCGACAGACTGAGGTAGAGCGTGACGACGGTGGCGGCGCTCACGTCCGTGTTGAAGAGATCGCCCTGGATAAACTGGACGAGGTGCGACACTCCCGCGGCACGCGCGTTCTCGTTCGATTCGGCGACGAGCAGGGGATTGATCTCGATCCCGACACCGCGCGCCCCGTACTTCGTGGCCGCGGCAATCACGATCCGTCCGTCGCCGGAACCGAGGTCGTACACCGTGTCGGCGCTCGTGACCTTCGCCGCCGTGAGCATCGCGTCCACGACCTCCGGCGGCGTCGCGACGAAACGGACGTTGGGCACCTGCGCATCCGCAACGCGCGTGACGAGGGCGGGCGAGACAGCGAGCGCCACCAACGCCGCGACGATGAGCCCTATCTTCCCCATAGACACAGCCATCATTTTCGCCCAAGGGATCAATTCGGGAACGCTGTTCGCCGGCCACGGGCCACGGAGACACAGAGGCACGGAGAATTCATCTCTCCGTGCTCTTCTCGTTGAGGCGGACGTATCATTTCCTTCGTCTCCGGCTCCCCAGTAGGCGTTGCCGGTTGGTTCCCTTCAGATCCGCTCGCTCCAGGAGGCATAGCCATGAGCACGGTGCGTAACTCCGATGTGCCGCTGCCCGCGAGCGTGTCGGAATCTGAACTGGCCCAGACGATTCGCAGCGCGAGCCAACAGTGGTGCGACGCCGTCAACAGCGGTGACATCGAGCAGGTCCTTCGGATCGTGTCCGACGACGTGGAATTCATGCCGCCGGGCCAGGCGGCGGTTGCGGGCGCGGCGGCGCACAACTTCCTCCGCGCATTGCTCGGTGGTTTCCGCCTTCGCGTCTCACCTTACACGAACGAGCAGATTGAAGTCGCTGGTGACTGGGCGTTTCAGCGCTACTCGTACGAGCTGGAGCTGACGCCTAGAGCCGGCGGAGAGTCGATGGTCCAGCGTGGGGATGGCATCCATATATGGCGCCGTGACACGAACGGGGCGTGGCGCGTCGCGAAGGATGTGTTCACTGCCGTGGGCTAGCCGCGGGATGCGCACCCGTTTGAAGCTGTTCCGCGGACGCACTCGGGCTGCATGGTTCGGGGTGATCCTCTGCGGCATGTTCGCGGGCAACGTCGATGCGCAGGGTATCGGTTACGCGGTCGCCGGCGCCGGAGGCGTGTCAGGGTTCTTCGGGTCCAGGTCGTCGGCCTACCATGCCGCGGGTGGTGGCGAGTTTCGATTTGCGACGCGTGCCGGCATCGGCGCGGAGGGCGGCGTCTTCGGAAATTCCGGCAGCCTGCTCGTGATGGTCTCCGCCAACGGCACGTTCCACGTCTCCCGGTCGCCGGGTGAACGCGGTCCGTCCCCATTCCTCACCGGCGGTTACACGCGATTGGGAATCGGATACGGCGAGGGCGCGTTCAACACGTGGAATCTCGGCGGCGGCGTGGCCATCTGGGGGAACGGTCGCTCGGGGTTCCGGCTCGAGTTTCGCGATCACGTGAGACCGGATTTTCGCGGCACGGTCCATTACTGGGTGGTTAGAGCTGGAGTCTGCCTCCGGTGACTGCCCGCACCCCGGTTGAATTGATCTGCGAGACGTTCGGGCCTATGCTCCCTTCCGCGAGGAGCTCGATCATGAGCACAGCCAGGGCGTTCGTCGTAGCGGCGGCCCTCGTGGCCATCGCGCCCGCGGGTGCCGCCGGTCAGTCGCTGCCGCGCGCTTCCGATGGCAAGCCCGATCTGTCAGGGATCTGGCAGGCGGTCAACAGCGCGGCGTGGAACATCATGCCGCATAGCGCGGAAGCCGGCGTGCCCGGCGGGCTGGGCGTCGTGGAAGGGAACGAAATCCCGTACACGCCGGCCGCGGCAGCCACGCAGCGCGACAACTACGCGAAGCGCGCGACGCTCGACCCGGAAGCGCAATGCTTTCTGCCAGGCGTTCCGCGCGCCACGTACATGGGTCTGCCGTTCCAAATCGTGCAGACGCCGGCCCAGGTCATGCTCTTGTACGAATACGACCACACGGTGCGCAACGTGTTCATGAACTCGCCGCACCCGAGGGGACCGATCGAATTCTGGATGGGCGACTCGCGCGGCAGCTGGGACGGCGACACGCTGGTCGTCGACGTGGTCCACTTCAACGATCGGACCTGGTTCGACCGCGCCGGCAATCATCACAGCGAGGCGTTACACGTGATCGAGCGCTACACGCCCGTCGCCCGCGACCATATCAACTACGAGGTGACGATCGAGGATCCGAAGGTCTTCACGCGCCAGTGGAAGATGAGCATGCCGCTCTACCGCCGGCTCGATCGGGACATGCGGTTGCTCGATTACGAGTGCGTGGCGTTCAACGAGGCGTTGCATCCGGAGCAAGCCGACGCGCGCTGACACGTGTGTCAGCAGGAGGTTTCCATGACACGCCGGATTCTTCGTTCCATCATCGCGGCAGCGGCTGTGGCCTGTACGGGGGTCGTTGCCGCGACAGGGCAGACCGTGCGTTTCACTCCATCACGCCTTCCTGACGGTCAGCCGGACATCCAGGGACACTGGATCAGCGACGCGGTCGGCGGAGCCCACAGCGTCGAGGACGGGCGTGATCCCGACGCCGACGTCATTCAGGGGCGCGCCGGCGAGCGAAATCCGATTCTGATCGTCGAGCCCGCAGACGGGCGCATCCCGTATCAACCGGCGGCGGCCGCGCGGCGACAGCAGCTGCTGCGGGAGATCTTCACGCCGACCCGGCGCGAGTACATCGATCCGCACATTCGCGCCCTGCTCGACGGCGTGCCGCGCAACAACTACGTCCCGGGCGAGATGCAGATCCTTCAGGTCGCCAACACCGTGGTGATCCTCTACGAGTCGAATCACTCCTATCGCGTCATCCCGCTCGACGGACGGCACCCGGCCGCGCAGGTGAAGCTGTGGATGGGGGACTCGCGCGGCCGTTGGGAAGGCAATACGCTGGTGGTCGACGTCACGAATTTCAACGAGGATACCTGGCTCGACTCGCACGGAAGCTTCCACAGCGACGCGCTCCACGTGGTGGAACGCTGGACGCCGGCGGGCCCCGATCGCCTCGACTATTCGGTGACGCTCGAGGACCCGAAGGTGTTCACGCGTCCCTGGAAGATGGCGTGGGCCGTCAACCGCAACCGGGAAAAGAACTACGAAATCTGGGAGGACTCGCGCCACGAAGGCGAGCAGGACGTCGAGGGCATCCTTGCCGCGGGCCGGAAGGAGAAGGCAGCCGGCATCACGGGGATCCACGAGCACCGGCGAGACGGAAGGTGACGCGGCAGCTCGACGCAACGCGCAGCGACATCGAGAAGGACGGCGAGCGCAGGCGGCTGGCATGTGGCTGTGAGGTGCAGACCAGCCGCGACTTTCTCGGACGCGTCGTCGGCACGATCCTCACACGCGATGCCGAGTGCCAGCGCGGCGAGCATGCACCGGGTCGCGTGGTGATCATGCCGGGACGCGAGAATGCGCGCCCGGAGGACCGCTGAGGGCGGCTCGCGATTCTCCACGGCCGCCCGCGTCGCACCGACGCGTGATTCCCCGGTCTCTTATTGAAACGTGATCATGTCCGTGCGGGTCAGCGTGACGGCCGTTGGTTTCAAGGGTTGGTTCGCCAGGTTCGCATTGCCCGAATTCAAGACGTTATAGAACCCGATGGTCGTCTCGTAGTCGCTGCCGGCTGACGTCGTATCCATCGGAATAACGACGGTGTAATCGCGCGCCATCGCTCCCACCGACGTGTAGGTCACCGAACCGCTGATCTTCCAGCCGACCATGATGAGCGTCTTGATGCCCTTCGCCTTCAGCTCCGTATCGAGATCGGTGCCGTAGAACCGATCCTGGGCCGTGTTGGTGATCCTGATGTCGCCCGGAGCCGGCGCGACCTCTTTCAGCCATTTGGTCTGGTTCTGCGCGCGCGTGCCATAGGCCACGGTGAGGCCCGCCTTCCGTACCCGCTGCATGAAGGGGGTCATGGCCGGCAGCATCTTGGTCTTACAACTGACCTGGTTGTTGCAAATGTCCTCGACATAGTCGAGCACCATCAACGCCGTCGTCTTGGGGTCGAGCGTGACGCGAACCGGTTCCGGGGTCGCCGGCATTTGCAAGGTGATCATCTTGGCGGGAGCTTGCGCGGCCGGCGCGGCAGATGCTCCGCACAGCGCAAGCGCGAGACCGCTCATGAGGACAGCGCGAAACGGCTTCATGTGGAATCTCCTTTAGAGGTACACGCGTTTCATTGCGAGCTTTACGGCTTCTGCCCACCCCGCGGCTCGGGAAGACGGTTGACGTAGAAGGGACGATACCGCACCGCGTTTCCAGCGGCGTCGAGAAATCCGAACGACTGCTGGAAGATGATCGGCGGCGCCTCCGTGGTTGGTGCCGTGGCGTCCAGGATGTACAGCCGGTTCTCATGGAGATAGATGCCGACGTAGCTGCGCGACCGGTCCGGATTCGTGAGCTGGAGCTCGAGGCCGGGCACGAACTCGATGTAGTGAAACGCGTCGTAGGTCACCTTGACGCCAGGCTTCTGTCGGTACTTCGCCGCCGCATACGCGGGTGAGCCGACGATGTCCACCAGCCAGTACACCCCGCCCGGTCCCGGCCCGCCGCTGTACGCGACGTGGTTCAACTCGGAATGGATCCGTTCGGATTCGGAGTAGTCGACGACGGTCACGGAGTAGCGCGTCCGCCCTTGCTCCCACCGGTAGATGCGGCCCGGAAATTTTCCGCCGTACTCGGAATCCCACGTGATCGTTTCCACGCGCGGCTGGCCAGGGGCCGGCACCTCGAAATAATCGGTTCGACTCGTGTACTCGACCCATTCTTGCGCGAAGACCGGCCGCGCAACCAGCAGCACGAACAGTGGCAGCATGACTGAGCGAACGCGCATGGACTCCTCCTTCGTCGCGGCCGGGGCAATACTGCCAGATCTTGCCAGACCGGGTCTATCGCCGTCGTGCTAGCATCCCGCCGCTCATGGCCATGTATCGGCGGGCGGCGGCGTGGCTCAACGCGGGCGGCATTGTCGCCCCGCTCCTGTGGGCGTCGACGGTGATCTACAGCGGCGAACGCCATCCTGAGTACAGCCACGTCCGGCAGTACATCAGCGATCTCGCCGCGCGCGGCAGCTCGACGCAGCATGTGATGCAGGTGGCGGGATTCATCGTGCCGGGCTTCATGACGTCGGCTTTTGGCGTGCTGCTCGGTTGTAGCGGTGGCCGCCTCGCCGGCATCGCGTCCGCGCTGCTCATCGTCAGCGGCCTCGCGCGCGCGGCCGCAGGCGTGTTCGTGCCGGATCCGTTGGACCAGGCACTGCCACCTTCCTTCGACGAGCGGATGCACAATGCGGCGGGCATGTTGTACATCCTGACGCTCATCCTCGCCGTCGTCACGTGGACGATCGCGTCGGCCACACGACCGAGACCGTCGACCTGGTTTGCCGCGTATTCGGTTGTCACCGTCGTTGCGGCGATCGCGGCGCCGTTGGCGTTGATCGGCGCGGGCATCGCGACGGCGGCCGATGTCGGCCTGTTTCAGCGCGCCATGCTGGGCACGCTGAACGTCTGGATCCTGGCGCTCGCCGGTGTCACGTTCGTCGAGCACCGGTACTGGAGCGCCGTGTTAGCATCCGCGCGTGCCTGACGGCACACTCCAGGAGGTTGGACTCATGTTCCGGGCATTGTCGGCTTTCCTCGTCTCGCTTGCCCTGGCCGCGTCCGCTGCCGCGCAGGGACAGGCGATCAACGGCACAATCCAGGGTACCGTCACCGACGAATCCGGCGCGGTGCTCCCCGGCGTCACCGTGACCCTCGCCAACGTCGACACCGGCGACACGCGCGCGGTCGTCTCGAACGAAAGCGGGCTCTACCGCGCCCCGCTCCTGCCGCTTGGTACGTACCGTGTCAGCGCCGAGTTGTCCGGCTTCAAGAAGTTCGAGCAGACGGGGATCGGCCTCGCCGCGGGACAGGTCGCCGTCATCGCGATCAGGCTCAGTGTCGGCAACCTGACCGAAGTGGTTGCGGTGACCGCCGAGCCGCCGGTCGTGGACCTCGGCAAGATCGAGCAGGGCCGGACGCTGAACGAGCGCGAGATCAAGAACCTGCCGAACACGTCAGGCAATCCGTACAACTACGCGCTCCTGCAGCCCGGCGTGGTCGGCTTCGAGAACCAGGAGTTCGGCGTGCCGCGCCTGACCTCGAACGGCGCGCTGCTCCGCGTCAACTACCAGATCGACGGCAACGACAACACCGAAAAGGACCGCGCGGGCCTGCGCCAGATGCCGATGTCGGATGTCATGGTGCGCGAGGTGAAGGTCGTCACGACCGGCTATGCGCCGGAGTTCGGCCAGACGATGGGCCTGGTGTACAACGCGATTACGCCGTCGGGAACCAACACCGTGCACGGCGAGGGCAGCTGGCGGTTCCAGCGCAAGCCGTTCGCCGCCTTTCCGTTCTTCACCGCGAACCGTGCACTCGGCAAGCCGCCGACCGACGTCAACGTCTACACCTTCGACAGCGGCGGCCCCATCGTCAGGAACCGGACGCACTATTTTGCCGGCTACGAGAATCTCCGGCGCGATTTCTCGGGCGGTCGCGTCATCACCATCACGCCGGCGGCGGCGGCGCAGCTGGGATTGAACGAGCCGGCATACATGCCCGCCGTCGGCAACACGAAGTTCGCCATCGGCAAGATCGATCATTCGCTGTCCGCGGCGAACCGCCTCGAGGCGCGCTACATCTTTTTCGACAACTTCATCAGCAACAACATCAACGGCGGCCTCAACTCGGTCGAGCGCGGGACGGATTTCCGCGATCGGCAGCACTCGACGGCACTGCAGCTCGTCTCCGCCAGGGGCAGCAATCTGCTGAACGAGGCGCGCGTCCAGTATGCCCAGCGCAATCAGTCGCGCGTGCCGGGGTCGCAGGCGGGGACGGGGCCGGCGATCCTCGTCACCGGCGTCGCCAACTTCGGCGGCCCCGTCGCGACGAACGCGGACGTGGGGTTCGGCTTTACCGAAAAGATCTTCCAGGTGACCGACAACGTGACCTATCTCCGTGGAGACCACTCCTACAAGATGGGTTTCAACACGCAGGTCGTGCGCGATGCCCGGACGCAGACGCAGATTCAGCTCTACACCTTCCCGACATCGGCTGCATTCCTGGCGGCACGCAGCGGCGTGGATCGGTTCTCCTACAGCTCGTTCCAGCAGTTCTTCGGCGACCCCAGCTACGCCTACGACACGCGGATGTATGCGCTCTTCGTCCAGGACGACTGGCAGGTGGCGCCGGTGTTCAAGCTCCTCTACGGCGTCCGCTACGATACCTACACCCCGCCGGACGGCTCGCCGGGCGGCGTGCTCGCGACCTCGCGTTCGTTTCCGCACGACCGCAACAACTGGCAGCCGCGCGCCGGCTTCGTGTGGACGCTCGACGACGCTCGGCGAACGGTGCTGCGCGGAAACAGCGGCCTGACGTACGACCAGCCGATCAACGCCATCTACGAGCAGGCCATCGTGCAGAACGGCACGTCCATCCGCGGCAACGTGAACTTCACGCCCACGCAGGCAGGCGCTCCGGCGTTTCCGAACGTGCTCACGGCGGGCA
>DATNCQ010000152.1:0-7941 GCA_035571515.1 Vicinamibacterales bacterium | reverse complement strand
CTCGGCCAGCGGCATCACCCAGTTTGTGCGGGGTGCGCTGACGGTGGCGAGAAAAAAAGGCGCGCGCATCATCTTCGTCACCTGCTGGCCGGGAACGGAACTCCAGAACTTCGTCGACCTGATTATCGCCCCCGCGGTCGGCCCCGAGGTCATCGCAGGCTCCACCCGCCTCAAGGCCGGCACAGCCACCAAGATGGTGCTCAACATGCTCACCACGGCCGCGATGGTTCGCATCGGCAAGACCTACGGCAACCTGATGGTGGACGTCCAGACGGGCTCGGAGAAGCTGAAGGACCGCGCGCGCCGCATCGTGAACATCGTCACCGGCCTCGAGTACGACGACTCCGACAAGCTCCTGAAGAAGGCGCACTGGAACGTGAAGGCGGCGATCGTCATGCAGAAAACAGGGCTTCCCTACCCGAAGGCGCTGTCGCGCCTGCGCAAGGCACACGATTCGATGCGCGAGGCGCTCGGCGAGGACATCGAGCCGCGCCTCCGCGGCATGCTGCAGGGCGCCGCCGAAGCCTCGAGCAACGGACGTCCGTTGTAGGGGCGGCCCTTCGGCCACTTCTCGCGTAGGGGCGGACCTTCAGGTCCGCCCGATCAGAGCCGCCGCTTCCTCGTCCAACAGCAGCTCCACGTCCGGGTGTACCTGCAGCATCGACGCGGGCACACGCGTCGTGATCCGGCCGCTGACCGACTGCCGGATGCATTCGGCTTTCTTGCCCCCGGTTGCGACGAGCACGATGCGGCGCGCGTGCAGGATGGTCCCGGTGCCCATCGAGAGCGCTTCGTGCGGTACCCGGGACGGATCGTCGCCGAAGAGCGCCGCGTTGTCGTGCCGCGTCGAATCCATCAACCGCACGCGGTGCGTCCGCACGGGCAGATCGTCGCCGGGCTCGTTGAAGCCGATGTGCCCGTTGCTGCCGATGCCGAGGATCTGCAGATCGATGCCGCCGGCCGCGGCAATCGCCTCTTCGTAGCGGTCGCACTCCGCGTCGAGATCCGCCGCCGCGCCGTCCAGGAAATGAATCCGCTCGGGCCGCAGGTTCACGCCGGCGAACAGGTGATCCTCCATGAAGGTGCGGAAGCTTCCCGGATGGCCGCCGTCGATCCCCGCGAATTCGTCCAGATTGAAGGTCGAGGCGCGCGACCAGTCCATCTGCCCCGCCGCGTGCAGGCGCTGCATCTCCGCGTAGCCGTCGACGGGCGTGCGGCCGGACGCGAGACCCAGGACCGCAGCGGGCGTGGCGCGCAGCATCGACGCGACGCGTTCCGCGAGCGCGGATGCGACGGCGTCGCTGCCGGGAAGAACCGTGATTTTCAATTCGTCAATTCGTCGATCAATTCGTCGATTCGTCGATTCGTCGATTCGTAAATTCCGCTACACATAGGTCGGGATCGCCAGCGAGCCGCGCGCGGCCGCGAGCGCGAGCCGCACCGCGCCGACGGCCGGCTCGACGTTCAGCCGCCGCACCTGCGTGCGCGGCGCAATCTCCGACAGCCGCCGCGTCATTTCGTCCACCAGGAACGGGATGCCGCGAAAGATGCCGCCCCCCAGCACCGTGGGAAACGTCTTACCGCGCATCTCCAGGCGCGTGATCACCGACTCCGCCGCGGACGCCAGCTCCGCGCCCGCGCGCGCCAGGATTTCAGCGGCAATCGCGTCGTGCTGTTCCATCGCCTGCTGCACCACGCTGGTGATGCCGGCAATCGTGTGGCGGTGCACGTCGCGATAGTAGATCTCGTGAATCAGCTCCTTTGGCGTCGAGAGATCCAGGTGCTCGAGGATCATCGGCGTCAGCAGCGTCACGGGCCCGCGTCCGTCGAACTGCCGCACGACCGCGGTCAGCGCGGCGCGGCCAATCCAGAAGCCGCCGCCTTCGTCGCCGAGCAGGTACCCCCACCCGCCGGCGCGCGCGGCGCGCCCCGACGCGTCGCGGCCGTAGGCAATCGACCCCGTCCCCGCCACGACCACGACGCCTTCGTCGTCGCCAGCTCCGGCGACGAGCGCCACCAGCGCGTCGTTGACGACGATGACCTGGGCCTTGGAGCCGATGCGGCGCATGATGCTGTGCACCGCGGCGGTATCGGCCGGGCGGTCGACCCCGGCGATGCCGAGACAGATCGCGGCCGGGCGGACGTCGCGTTCGCCGATCGCGGCATCCATCACATGGTGCAGGACTTTTTCGACTTCCAGCTCGCCGGACGCCTGCAGGTTGGCGCCGCCCCCGCGCGCTTCGCCGACGATCCGCCCCTCGCCGTCGGCAAGCAGGCAGATGGTCTTCGTCCCGCCGGCGTCGATTCCAAGTACGTGCATCCTTCGAAAATTGTAGTACAGTCTGCGCTCCTCCCTGATGGATGCTCACGAACTCGCCGCGCTGACGCGCGGCCGCGCGCGGATGGCGCGCCCCGTCATCGCGCCCGTTCTCTGCGCGGTCATGGCCGCGCTGGCCGCGCTCGTGCCCGCGCAGGCAGCCGGTCCCGGCGACGAGGTCCGCGCGCTATGGGTCCGTCGCGCGAGCCTCGAATCCGAGGATGCCATCCGCAAGATGGTTGCCTCAGCGGCCACCGCCGGCTTCAACACGCTTTTCGTCCAGGCCGCCGACGACGCGGCCGCGCCGGGATTCGATCCCATCGGTGAAACGGTCGTCCAGGCGCACGCGGCGGGGCTGCGGGTGCATGCCTGGGTGGACGTCGCGCGCGTCGCGGCGCCGGGAGAGCTCCCCTTCGCCCGCAACCACGTCGTCTACCAGCATCCGGAGTGGCTGATGGTGCCGCGCGTGCTTGCGGCGGAGCTGCTCGCGATCGACATACACAGTCCCGATTATCTCGGCCGCCTCGCGCGCTGGACCCGCAACAACGCCGACCGCATCGACGGCCTCTACATCTCACCGCTACAACCGGAGGTGGCGTCGCACCTGGCGGATGTGGTGCGCGACCTCGCGCGCCGCTATGCGCTCGACGGCGTCTATCTCGACCACGTGCAGTTCCCCACCACCGACTTCGATTTCAGCGCGAAGTCGATCGCGGCGTTCCGGAACTTCATGCGCGGAGAGCTGCCGCTGGCGGAGCGCCAGCGCATCGATGCCGTCGAGGAGATCGATCCGTTCGCCTACCCGAACGAGCTGCCGGACCAGTGGCGGCTGTTCCGCCAGTCGCAGCTCACCGCGCTGATTGCGCGGCTCCGCACCACGGTGAAGGAGGCGCGGCCGGCGGCGCTCGTCAGCGCAGCCGTGATGTCGGATGCCGCCGTCGCCGCGCGCGACAACCTGCAGGACTGGCGCACGTGGCTCGACAACGGCTTCCTCGATGCGTTGTGCCCGATGGCCTCTGGCCCCGATGCGGCGCAGATGCAAGCGCAGCTGGCGGAAGTGCACGCGCTGGCGGGCGGCAAGCCGGTGTGGGCGGGGATCGGCGCCAACCGCCTGTCGCAGCGCGAAACGCTCGACGACATCGGCGTCGCGCGGCGCGCGGGCGCCCAAGGGATCATCCTCTTCTCCTACGACGGGCTGATCAGCCCGCCGAAGGGAATTGACTACCTCTCCGCGATCGGTCGCGGCGCGTTCGCGGGATCTTGAGCGGGGGCTCGGCCGGGGGCCGAAGTACGGGATCCGGCAGCCGATTCCCGGGCGCCCGCGACGTGCTCGAGGCGGCAATCGCCGAGCGTGCATTTCCCGCGGCCGTGATCGAGGTCGGCAATGCCGGTCAACCGCTCTGGCGCGAAGCGTTCGGGCGCCTGACGTTCGCTCCCGATGCCGCGCCGGCGTCCAACGACACAATCTTCGATCTCGCCTCACTCACCAAGGTCATCTCGACCACCCCGCTCGTCATGCAGCAGTTCGAACGCGGCGTGCTGGCGCTCGACGATCCCGTGGCCGGTCACCTTGCCGCGTGGAACCGCGAGGACAGGGCCGACGTCACGCTGCGCGATCTCCTCGCGCATTGCTCGGGGCTGCCGGCGTGGCGCCCGTATTTCAAGGAACTGGACGGGTGGGAGTTGTACGAGCGCGCCATCTGCGCGGAGCCGCTCGAATACGCACCGCGCACCAGGTCCATCTACAGCGATCTCGACTTCATTCTGCTCGGCTTCATCGTCCACGGACGTGTGTCGCTCGCCGATCGCTTCGCGATGATGCTCTCCCAGATGGGCATCGTCGAGGAGATCCAGTTCAACCCGCCGGCGTTGTGGCGCGCGCGGATCGCGCCGACCGAGGAGGACCCGTGGCGCGGGCGGCTGCTCGTGGGTGAAGTGCAGGACGAGAATGCGGCCGCGCTCGGCGGCATCGCCGGGCACGCGGGCCTGTTCGGCACTGCCGCGGCCGCCGGGTCGTACGCGCGGCACCTGTTGCAGGTGCTCGACGGCAGGAGCGGTGTCTTCCGGCGCACGACGCTCGAGGAATTCGTCACGAAGCGGGACGGCGTGCCAGGGAGCTCGCGCGCGCTCGGATGGGACACCATGCTGCCGACCTCGTCGTGCGGGACGCTGATGTCGGCGCGCGCCTTCGGCCACACCGGCTTCACCGGCACATCGCTCTGGATCGATCCCGAACGGGACGTCTATGTCGTCCTGTTGACCAACCGCGTGCACCCCAACCGGGCGAACGACGCGATCCAGGGCGTGCGGCGCGCCGCTCACGACGCGGTAATGAGCGAGCTGCGCTGACGACGTCTCAGTCGTCTCGCTGGGCTGCGAAGGCACACGCCACCGCCCTCGTCCACAACATCCCGGCCACACCGCCGTTCATTGCGGCCACGCCACGCCATTGTGGCCGAAGACTGCCGGCGGCAGGTGTATAAGGGCGATATGCGAAAGACTCACCCGAGCGTGCCGGCCACACCCCGTCAGGGCCTGACGCGTCGCGCGCTGCTGGCAACGACCGTCGGCGCGGCTGCGCTCACGTTGAATCCCGAGGTCGCGCGCGGCCAGGCAGCGCCGCCGGAGGACACCACCAAGAAATGGGGCCGGCTCCCGAACGGGCTCGGCGCGCGGTCACCGGCCGAGAGCCCGAAGCGGACGCTGAACCTGCCCACCAGCTCGCGGACACCGCTGCAGGACCTGCACGGCACGATCACGCCGTCCGATCTCCACTACGAACGCCACCACGCCGGCCTGCCCGTCGTCGACCCGCGCACGTACCGCCTGCTGGTGCACGGCATGGTCGATCGTCCGCTGACCTTTACACTGGACGAGGTGAAGCGCTTCCCGGCGGTCACGCGAACCTGCTTCCTCGAATGCGCCGGCAACTTCTTCGGCACGCGCGAGGAGACGACGCCGCAGGACGTGTGCGGGCTGACGAGCCAGAGCGAATGGACGGGCGTGCTGCTCTCCAACATCTTCAACGAGGTCGGCGCGCAGCGCGCCGCCACGTGGTTCCTCGCGGAGGGGCAGGACGCGGCGGTGATGACGCGCAGCGTCCCCATCAAGGAGGTGCTCGGCGAGGCGATGCTCGCCTACGCGCAGAACGGCGAGGCGCTGCGGCCCGAGCAGGGCTATCCGGTGCGGCTGCTGCTGCCGGGCATCGAGGGCAACGCGAGCGTGAAGTGGCTGCGGCGGATGAAGCTGTCCGACCAGCCGTTCATGACGCGTGAGGAGACGTCGAAGTACACCGATCCGCTCGCGGACGGCACTGCTCGGGAGTTCAGCCTCGTCATGGACGCGCGCTCGGTGATCACGTCGCCCGCCTACCCGCAGACAGTGGCGAAGGGCTTCGTCGAGATTCGCGGCATCGCGTGGAGCGGCCGCGGCGTCGTGCGCCGCGTCGAGATCAGCACCGACGGAGGCCGGACGTGGAAGCCGGCAGTGCTGCAGCAGCCCGTGCTGCCCAAGGCGCACACGCGCTTCCGCTACGCCTGGGAATGGGACGGGCGGCCGACCGAGATCGTCAGCCGCGCCGTCGACGAGACCGGCTACGCGCAGCCGGACATGTCGGCCCTCCGAGCCGCGCGCGGCCGCCGCACGCGCTATCACCTGAACCCGGTGACCGGCTGGACCGTCGCCGCGGACGGCCGCGTCCGTTTCGCCGTCGAGCGGGTGCGCGTATGAACCGCCTGCTGATGATCGCCGCGTCCGTCTTCCTCGTCACCGCGCAGACGCTGGCGCAGGCGCCGCCGAAGCGGTTCGGCATCGGCTCGCCCGCGACGCCGGAACAGACGGCCGCGCTCGACATCGACGTGAGGCCCGATGGGGCCGGGTTGCCGCCCGGCGGCGGAAGCGCGGCTGAGGGCGCCGGCATCTACGCGCAGAAGTGCGCGGCGTGCCACGGCGCCAATGGTGAAGGAGGAACGGCGGATGCGCTCGTCGGCGCCGAGCCGAAAGGGACGCTGCCGTTCGGCCCGGACTACGAGCGCTGGCGCAACGGCCGGCCCGACGTCCCGTTCACGATCGGCAACTACTGGCCGTACGCGACGACGATCTTCGATTACGTCCGCCGCGCGATGCCGGCCAGCGCCCCAGGCACCCTGACCGCGGACGAGACCTACGCGTTGACGGCGTGGCTGCTGGCGAGGAACGGCATCGTTGCCGACGCGGCGGTGATGAACGCCGCGACGCTGCCGCAGGTGCGGATGCCCGCGCGCGCGAGATTTGTTCGGGATGATCGGAAAGGCGGATCGGAAGTGAGGTAGTTACTATCGGCCGCGGGCGCCGCCGCCGAAGCCCCTGCCTGCGCCACCACGGCCCGGCCCGTTCGGCTGGCCGCCCGGCGCGCCGAAGATGCCGCCGCGGCCATCGGGCCCGCGACCGCCGCGTCCGCCGATGCCACCGGGAGCGCCGGAGGGCAGGTTGACGCCGCCGGTCGGCGTCTGCGACCCGTTGGGCGCGCCGATCCTGCCGCTCGCCTGCTGTGCCACGAACACCCATTCGTTGTAGTGGTCGTGGGCGTTGAAGATGCGAATCGACTGGTCGGTGCTCTTGCTCGCCACGCCGATGATGCCACCCTGCGCACCCGCCGTCAGTCCACTGCCGCCGACGGCCGTCGCCGGCCGCTGCTGCGGCTGCCCCTGCGTCGGCACCGTGCCTCCGGCGCTCGGCTGCGCCGACGCGACGCCGGCGCTCGGTTGCGCCGACGCGACCTGGTTGGCGTAGATCACCTGGAACTCGCCGTCCTCGGTCATCGGGTCCTTGAACTTCTTGCGGAGGAAGTGCTCGTTCAGCAGGATGTCCACGTTCGGCGGAAACGTGTTCGCGTACTTGCGCTGAAAGAGCACGATGGCGCGCGCGTACTGCTGGCCGCGGAAGATCAGCTCCGTTTCCTTCTCGCGCTGGGTCGCCGTCTTCCACGCGGGCAGGGCCATGGCGAGGAAGATCGCCATGATGGTCATGGCGGCCAGGAGTGCCGCCATGGCGAAGCCTTCCGCCGACGCGTTATGTCGTGAGGCGCCCATACGCGTCCCTAGATGCCCGTGATGATGACTTCGGTTCGGCCGGTTGCCGTCCGGCCATCGGTCGTCGTTACCGTGACGCTCGGGGATTTTTGACCGTTCGACCGGTACACATGCGTCGTCCTGTTCGTCGTCGTCGTCGCAGTCTCGCCATCCCCGAAGTCCCAATCGAATTTCGCGGCGTCGCCGCCCGTAACCGTTGCCTCGAAGTCGACTTGCTGGCCGACTCCAGGCACCGCATTCTGCTTGGTGGCTTTGAGCTCGATAGTGAGCGGCGCGCGCGGCGTGATCGTCACGTTTGACGATGCGGTCGTCGTCTCGTTGTTCACGTCGGTCGCGCGTACCGTCGCGGTGTAACTGCGGGGACTCGACCCGCTCGGGCCCGCGTACGTGTGCGCTACCGTCGCCGCCCCACCACTCAGATTGCCGAGGCTCTGCGTGGTGCCGTCGCCGAAATCGATCGTCGCGTCCCGCAGGGTGCTGGTTCCAGAGCCCTTGCTGACGGTGAACACCACGGACGCCGTGTTGCTCGACGAGCTGGCCTGGAGGTTCGAACAG
>DATNCQ010000151.1:0-8527 GCA_035571515.1 Vicinamibacterales bacterium | reverse complement strand
TTGATTGGCGAACGTGTAGACCCTTCCAGCCGAGACGAGCACGTATTCCGCGCCCTGCTCCGCGCACGCGCGCGTGCAATCACGCGCCGTCATGCCGGCCATGTGCGTCACGCCGCAGTTGCTCGCGCTGATTTCCCCGGTCAACGTCTGGTTCGACGCGTGGACGACGTAACGGAGGTAGAGGGGCTGGGAGCCGAGCGCGATGAGCGTGGCGAGGGCGATCGCGTAGATGCTGGCGAACCGATTCGACGGCCGTGACATGATGCGCTCCTTGTCCGGGGCTGACGTGATGTCAACGCCATGGAGTCTCGCATCCGGCCTGCCCGCGAGGATTGGACGAAGCGGCTATTGTCCTTGAACGAATCAGCTATTCTGCCGGCGGCCCGGGGCGTCGGCCCGGGAGGCGTTGAAGGGTGAGTCGATTTCGATGAACTCGCCGCGCATCAACACCGATGGCGCCATGCCGAACATCTGGTAGAAGGTCCGCGTCAGGTGCGCCGCATCGGCGAAGTCTGCGGCGTGGGCCGCGGCCGCAATCGTTCGGGCAGAGCCGATCGCCACCATCGCGCGCGTCAATTTGCGCCACAACATGTAGCGGCTGAACGGCAGGCCGACCTGTTCGCGGAACAGGTGCGCGAAACGGCTGGGCGACAAAAACGCCTTCTCCGCCGCGGTTTCCAGCGAAATCCGCAGGTCCTCCGACGCCCGGATCGCATCCAGCACCGTGGTCACCCGCGAGTCGAGGCGGCGTGCCGGCGCGCGCCCGGGCCGCAGGCTCTGGACGCTCCGACACACCACGGCGCCGACGTCTTCGGCATCGTCTGGCCGATCGACGAACCGGCGCAGCTCCGGCACGATCGCATCGAGCTGCGCATCCGGCACGATGGTGATGTCCTGCCGAAGCGAGGTGCACAGCCAGGCGCCTTCGCTCGATTCCGGGTCGACGAACAGCATCACCCCCATCGCCCCGTTGCAGTCGAACGAGTGCTCGACGTCCGGCCGGACGACGAGGCCCCGGCTGTCGCGCCAGCCGTCGTGCTCGCCGCAGATGGCGACGCGGCCATCGAGCGCGATGACGATCTGAATCGCGTGGTGCGCGTGCGACGGGACGACGCCCTGAGCGCGGGCAATCAGCAGGAAGCCGCCCTCCCACAGGTACCAGCGCGGTTCGCTCAGCCAGCGATACGCCTCCACGCGCGGCTGCTTCTGGATGTTGTCTGGGGATGTCACCGCGCGGGCCACTGCCTTCGGCAGGCTCGTATTCTACCAGCGGCGGTTCCGAGTGCCCGTGCCGGCCCGAGCCGCCGTCGCGCCCGCGTCGGCGGACTTATGATCGGGTCCGGAGGCGCTCATGCGGCGGTTGCTGACTCACCCATGGGCACGCGCTGCGTTCCCGGCGCTGTCGATGGTCATCGCCACCTGCGGCACGGCAGCGGCCCAGGAATTCGCCGGGCGCGAGAAGCTGCGCGCCCACACCGCCGAGTTCCGCCGCGAGGTGATCAAGGTCGCCGACGGCGTCTGGGTCGCGGTTGGATTCTCCGACGCCAACTCGGCGTTGATCGTGGGAGACGGCGGGTCGATCGTGGTCGACACGACCAGCGACGTGGAAAACGCGAAGGCGGTGAAAGCCGAGTTCGCGAAGCTCTCCACCGCGCCGGTGCGCGCGATCATCTACACGCATGCGCACCCCGATCACACCGGCGGCGCGGGGATATTCGCGGGTAACGACCGGCCCGGGATTTTCGCTCACCAGCTCTTCGTCGACCGCTTCCCGGATGTCGGCCGCAACGGCCGCGACGGCGGCGATCAGTTCGGGTCCACCTTGCCCGACGCACTCTTCATCAACGCCGGCACGGGCCTGGAGTTTGGCCGCCACCCGGCGCCGACCGCGTTCCTCGCGCCGACGCGAACCTTCAGCGGCGAGCGGCTGGAGCTGACCATCGCCGGCGTTCGCGTGCACCTGCGCCACACGCCGGGCGAGACCCGCGAAAACATCGCGGTCTGGCTGCCCGACCGCCTGGTGCTGCTGCCGGGCGACGACTTCTACAAATCCTTTCCGACGCTCTATGCGATTCGCGGCGCCCGCCTGCGGCCGATCGATCAGTGGGTGGCGAGCCTCGCTGCGATGATCGATCTCGGCGCCGAGTCGCTGGTGCCGGGGCACACGCGTCCGGTCGTCGGCAGCGCCAACGTGCGCGCGGCGCTGACCGCCTATCGCGACGGCATCAAATCGATCGTCGATCAGACGCTGGAAGGAATGAGGAAGGGCGAGCGCCCGGACGAACTGGTGCAGCACGTCGCGCTGCCGCCGGCGCTGGCCGCCAATCCGTACCTGCAGGAATTCTACGGAACCGTCGCGTGGTCAGTCCGCGCCCTCTACGCCGACTACGCAGGGTGGTTCGATGGCAATCCGGCGAAGCTGTTCCCGCTGCCCGAAAAAGATCGCGCGGCGCGGGTCGTCGAACTGGCCGGCGGCCGCGAGCAGGTGCTGTTGCGGGCGCGGCGGGCTCTCGCCGACAAGGACTTCCAGTGGGCGGCGGAATTGAGCGATTACGTGCTGGCGAACGACGAAGGCCACGTCGAAGCCAGGCGCCTGAAGGCGGCGGCGCTCAGCGAGCTCGGCGAGCGGCAGACGAGCGCCATCGCGCGGAACTACTACCTGTCGGCCGCCCAGTATCTATTGCGCGAGTCGCCCGCCCGCTGAGGCGCACGAAGACGGCGTGCCGATCACCGTTTTCGGCGCACCAGCGCCGCCGCCGCGGCCATCAACTCGCCCGGCTCGATCGGCTTCGACAGGTGGACCTCGAAGCCGCTACGCATCGCCCGTACCCGATCCTCGGAGCGCGCGAAGGCGGTCAACGCTGCCGCTGGAATCTCTCGAGTCGCGATCTCGCGCGATGCGCGAATTCGTTCGAGCAGCTCGAACCCGTCCATCCGCGGCATGGCGAGGTCGGCGATCAGCACGTCGGCGACGCCGTTGGCCAGCTTGTCGAGGGCGTCCTGACCGGACTCGGCTGTCGTCACGATCGCGCCGGTCACTTCCAGGATCTCGCGTGACAGCGCCAGCGCATCCCGGTCGTCGTCGACCAGCAGAATCCGGATGCCATCGAGGCGTGGTACGCGCAGCTCCGCAGCGCCGCCGGGGTCTGCGGGATGAACGCGAAGCCCACCGGTGGCCGCCGGCTCGAGGGCTCGAGCCGGCAACTCGATTCGGAACCTCGACCCGCGCCCGAGGCCATCGCTGTGCGCGGAGATACGGCCGCCCTGGAGCTCGATGAGGTGCCGGGTGATGGCCAGGCCGAGGCCGAGGCCGCTGTGGACCCGGGTGCTCCCCGCGTCGGCCTGGGTGAACCGCTCGAACAAATGCGGCAGAAACGCGGGCTCGATGCCGATGCCGGTATCGGTGACGGTGATCTCGACGTGTGAATTCACCCGCTCGAGCCCGACCACGACGCGCCCGCCGCGCTCGGAAAACTTGACCGCGTTCGAGCAGAGGTTCCAGAGCACCTGCCGCAGGCGATCGGGATCGCCCGACACCAGGATGTCGTGCGAGTCGACGATGACCTGGACGCGTATCCCCTTGGCGTCCGCCGCCGGCTGCGCCGTCTCGACCGCCTCGCGCACGATCTGCGACAGGTCGACCGCCTGCACGTTCAGGCGGAGCTTGCCGGAAACGATCCGCGAGACGTCGAGGACGTCTTCGACAATCTGCGTCAACGAGGCGGCGTTCCGGACCACCGTTTCCAGCGCCCTGGTCTGTTTCTCACCGCCGGCGATCATGCCCGCCTGCAGCATCCGCGAATAGCCGACGATCGCATTCAGCGGCGTGCGGAGCTCATGCGACAGCGTGGCGAGGAATTCGTCCTTGAGACTGTTGGCCGACCGCGCGATCTCCAGCAGCCGCTTCCGCTCCTCGTCGGCGCGGATCCGCTCGCTGATGTCGCGCGCGATCTTCGAAGCGCCGATGACCACGCCGCGCTCGTTGCGAATCGGCGAGACCGTCAATGAAATCGGCACCAGGCTGCCGTCCTTGCGCTGGCGGGTGGTCTCGAAATGATCGAGCGTCTCGCCCCGGCTCACCGCGCTCAGCACATCATCTTCTTCGCTCTGGCGATCTTTCGGGACAATCAGGCGGATCGACCGGCCGATGATCTCCGCGGCGGTGTAACCAAACAGCCGTTCGGCCGAGGCATTCCAGGTCACGACGGTGCCGTCGAGCGTCTTGCTGATAATCGCATCGTCGCTCGACGCCACGATCGCGGCAAAGTGACGGGCATCGCGCTCGAGGCGCTTCGCCTGCGTGATGTCGCGCGCCACTTCGGAGGCGCCGACGATGGTGCCGTCAGGCAACTTGATCGGCGAGACGGTCAAGGAGATTTGAACGGCCTTTCCGCTCTTCGCCCGGCGCACCGTCTCGTAGTGCTCGATGCCCTCGCCCGCGCGAACGCGGCGCAGCACATCGTCTTCTTCGTGCTGGAGATCAGCCGGAACGATCGGCCGGGTCGACTGGCCGACCGTCTCGCTCGCTGTGTAACCGAATATCCTCTCGGCCGCCTTGTTCCACGAGGTGATCGTCCCATCCAGGTCCTTGCCGATGATCGCGTCGTCGGACGACGAGACGATCGCGGCAAGGATGAGCTGGTCTTGATTCGAGCTGTGGGACACACAAGTACTGTAGTCGGGTTCTCCGAGAGATTCGCGAAAACCCGTCAACGAACGTCGATTTAAGTCTGGCGATTCGAGATAGCGGCCGCGAAGCTCGATCGTCGTTGCGGCACTCTCGAAAAAAAGACGTGTCGGGAGGCCGATGCCCCCCGTCGAGGGGAAGGTTGTTTGTCGCTACCCAGGTCGGGCCGCGAGCGATGCTGTCATCACTACAGCAATCGCGGTGCCATCATCACCGTCCGGGCTCTCGCAGCGGCCGGCGCTTTCCGGCCAGTTTCGTCAAGCGATCGACGGCTCGCTCCCGCAGCGCGGCGGCATCGCGCGCGATGGCGGCCTCGCCGGCCCGCTCGACGCGCGGCACGCGCCGATCCAGCGCCGCGATCAGGTCTTCGAGTTCGCGCACGCGCTCAGGCTTGCGAGTCACCAGTGCCATCGAACCCTCACGCAGGCTTTGGTGAGGATCAGGCCAGGAATGGCCGAAGGGCTCAGAAAAGCAGGAACGCAAATCATATCCGATCCGAAGAGTGCGCCCTTTCGCACATGGTTCACCGCCGCCGATCGACTACGCTCACTCGGGAAGCTCGGGGAGGATCGTGTGGCAGTCGTCACCGCAGCCGAAGGTGCGCTTCTTGATCGCGTCCTCGACACGAGATACCACAAGGCGACCAGCGGCCTGCAGCGGCGAGCGTGCGGGATCTTGCACGCGGCCCGGATGAAGACGAGCTGGGGCCAGCGGCATCAGCGAACGCTCGCGCTCATCGAAGGGCCCGAACTCCTCGCCAGCGCGGAACGCTACGACCTGACCGGCACGTGCGAGGGGCGAGGCGTGCGCATCTGCGCCATCGGGTCGGCGCACGGCGAAACGAACGGTGCGGGCGCTGGCCACGCGCGTGAACTCGTCGACAGGCTGATCGCCGCCGCCGCGCAGGACGGTGCGGAAATCGCGCTGCTCTTCTCGGACACCGTCGACGATGCGATTGGCGAGGGCTTCGAGCCGATCCCGGGCACTGATGTGATGCTCGCCGTCGCACAGTCACCGCGCCACGGGGCGCCGATGACGATGGTGCGAGCGGGCGAAGAGCGCGACCTCGCGGCCATTGTGGCGATGGGAAGGGCGCGTGCCGCAGCGTTCCGTTTCCATCTCGATCGTGACGTCGACTTCGTGCAGTACGCGCTGACGTCGAAGCGCCTGCTCGCAGGGCTCGGGACGGCCAACGCGCGGCAACTGCACTTCTTCATCGCCGAAGAAGGCATTACCGCCGCCGCCTATGTGGTGCTGTCGGTCGCCGGCGCGGAGTGGACGCTCGAAGAATGCGGCGATCGCGACGCGTCAGGCGCCCGCGTCGGTGCGCTGCTGCAGGCGTTGATTGCGCGCGAGCCCATGGAGCAGCGCCCGACGATCCGCGGCTGGCTGCCGCACGGCTTCGTCCCGCCCCAGGTCACGATTGCGTCCGCGGCGCCTTCGGCCCATACCATCAAGCTTCGCCGGCTCGACTCGACGACGATGATGCCGCCGTTGGCGGCTGCCGATGTGCTGTGGTGGCGCAGCGACGTGTTCTGACGCCTGCTGGCGCCTCGCGGCGATCAATCGCGCGGCGTCAACCCTGCGAGCGCGCTTGCGTCATCCCTGCGAGCCGTCCTCGCGTGCGCCGATCGCATCCTCCGCGATCGCGATGTCGTCGTTGGGCAGCCCGTCATCGTCCAACCCGGGAGCATTCGACTCGTCGCACGAATCAACGTTCTCGACGGCTCCCTTGCGCACGTCGGCGTCGGCTGGTGAGTCGATGATGGGACGCATATTCTCTACAGGAGTATCGCCGTTGCCACCGTCCGGCGGTGTGCAATAGCGCACAGCGCCGCGAGCTCGTCTGCGCATACACTCACCGGGTGTTTGGTTCCCCGCCGGATGCGTCGAGACAGGTCGAGCGCATCGAGCAGCTGATCGAGCAGTACCGTCAGGAGAAGCGTCGCCAGCGCCTGGCGCGCGCCATCAAGCTGTGGCGCCTGTCGATGCCCCGGCTCCCGCCGGAGCGCTTTCATTGACGGCACGACGCTGAGATACAGGTGAAATCATGTTGAACACTATGACCCGCGCGCGAGTGATCCAGGTGTGGTTCGTCGTCGCCGGGCTGGCTGTTGTCACTGCGGTGGCGTTCGGCGTGCAGATGACGTTGGCGACCGCCGGGATGCTGCTGGCACTGGCCCTCGTGCCTCCCCTGGTCCTCTTCCTGCTGTGGCCCGGTCCGCAATCGGTCACCGCTGGAGAGGTGCTGCGCGGCACCGATCGCCAGGGTTGAAACGCCGCACGGCGTGCGTGTCACACGCCGTGCAATTGACGGTAGATCCAGACGAGCATCCGCACCAACAGCGCCACCGGTGTGCCGATCACGAGGATGGCGGTTGGCAGCATCACGACCACCAACAGCAATAACCCGACATCCCCCAGCAGACCGCTGATCCTCTTCGCGAGAGACGGTCCGGCGACACGTCGCTCGGATACCCCGCCGAGCGCGGCAGGAAGTGTCCGCGATCGTGCGGCTTCCCCATGGCTTCCGATGACCAGGTTCATGTTTTTCGTTCCCGCCGTCGAGCGCCTACGGCGTTCCGCTCGGACACATAGCCAACCTATCGCGGCTGCCTGAACCGCCGCCGTCCTGTTTTGCACAGCCGCGCGTGCACATCCTCAGGCCTACACGTCCCGATGACGGGCGAGGGCCGCGGCCGCACGCGGCATCACAGGTTTGCGATGAGGCTCCATTCGTGGCACGCTCAAATGGACGATCGAAGGTGGGCGATGAAAAAGACGAAACGCGCAGCATCGGCGAAGGCGGCCGCCCTCGTTGATTGGACGGGCGCGGCGACCGAGCGGGTCGATTACGAACGCGACACGAAGATTTTTGCCCAGGGCGATCCGGCCAGCAGCGTCATGTACGTGGCGGAGGGCGCCGTCCGGCTGTCGGTGCTGTCGCACAGCGGCAAAGAAGCGGTGATCGCCGTCCTGGAGCGAGGCCATTTCTTCGGTGAAGGCTGCCTCGCCGGACAGCCCTACCGCATGGCGACGGCCGCGGCGATGTCTCCGGCCACGATCCTCGTCGTGCAGAAGCCGGACATGGTCCGGCACCTCCAGACGAACCGGCCATTCGCCGAGCAGTTCCTCACCCACATGCTGGCGAGGAACATCCGCATCGAAGAGGACCTGATCGACCAGCTGTTCAATTCGAGCGAGAAGCGGCTGGCGAGGACGCTATTGCTGCTGGCGCGCTACGGCGAACCGGAGGCGACTCATCGCGCCCTGCCGAGGGTGTCGCAGGAAACCCTGGCGGAAATGATCGGGACGACGCGCTCGCGCGTGAACTTCTTCATGAACAAGTTCCGCAAGCTCGGGTTCATCGAATACAACGGCGACTTGAAGGTCAACAACTCGCTGCTGAGCGTGGTCCTGCGCGACTGAGCGCGCCTATTGCGGCGGAAGGGGCGTCAGATCCCGCACGATCTTGCCCTCCGCGATTTCCATCTGCGCAGTGACGGTGACTTTTTCGGCGCAAATCACCCTCGGCGTGCATCCCCGAGCGAGCTGGGCGGCGCGAAGCCCCGAAAGCACCGCGAACTCGAAGGCGTTGAAGCGACTGGGTCGTTGTACCACCGGCCGTCCTTTCTGCGTGAACCAGGAATCAGGAAAAGCGATCGGACGACGAGCGGCGCGGGCGGACGAGAGACCACGCGAAGATCTGCTGGCATGCGCGCCCTCACCGCAAGGCTTTGGTGAGGGCTGGGCCGAGACGGCCGAGGGCTCAGAAAAGCAGAGGTCAAGTATACGCGATCCGGCGCTCGACGACGTGCCGAATGTCTGCCGGGCTGGGAC
>DATNCQ010000150.1:0-2833 GCA_035571515.1 Vicinamibacterales bacterium | reverse complement strand
GCCCCACGCGCCGAGGTACTTCTCGAAGCCGTCCGCCGGATCGACGCGGAACTCCATCTGCGTGCGCGTCCCCGCCGTCGCCTGCTCCGGCAGCGTCTTCAGCGAGACGGTCATGTTGCGATCGGACTTGCTCGAGTAGTCCCGTGACAGCTTCGCCGGCCCGGGCGCGGCGCCTGGCACGACGAGCGTCTCGGTGATCAGTTGCGGCGTGGCGCCGTCCGGGTAGAAGTCGCCGAGCACCCGGAACATGCCACCGGTCGGCAGCACGACCGGATACGTGAACACGCCGTCGCCGCGCAGCGCCGGATGCCCGTGGTTGAAATACGTGAGGTCCTGCCCGACGACGAACGCGTGAAACAACTTCTCGTGGACGACGACGTAGTCGTGCACGGGACGATCCTTCCAGGGGTCGTGCACCGCGAACTCCAGCGTTGCCGTGCGTCCCGGAGCCGGCGGCGACGGCACCGCCGTCAGGTCGAGATGAAATTCCACCGGGTCCGGGATGTCGGCGCGGAGCGCCATCCCGCAGCGGCGGCAGCTTCCCGGCGCGTTCGAACGGACGTCGGGGTCCATCGGGCACACGTAGACGGCGTTCTTGCGGACGTCGAAGACCGGCGCCACGCGCGGCAGTGTGGGGTCGGCCGGCCCGAAGCCGTCGTAGTGCATCGCGATGGCGACGACCGAGATCGCGACCGCGAGAACCGGAACGGCCCGCGCCGGGCCCCCGACTATGCGGCGCGCCGCTTCTGCGCCCGGCGTTGCCATGCCAGCCTCAGGTCCTCTCCGATGACGAACAGGCACGGCGTCATGAACAGCACGTGCAGGCTCGACGTCACCATGCCGCCGATGCTCGGCGCGGCAATCGGCTTCATGATTTCCATCCCGGCGCCGTCGGAGAACATGACCGGGAAAAGCGACAGGACGATCGCGGCCACCGTCATCAGCTTCGGGCGGAGCCGCGTGGCGGACCCGTCGATGACCGCGTCGATATAGGACTGCCCCGGCGCGCGGTGATCGAGCGCCGCGCGGATGAAGATCACCATGATGATGCCCGTCTGCACGGCGACGGCGAACAGCGAGATGTAGCCGACGATGACGGCGGTGGTCATCGGGTAGCCGAGCGCCCACTGCAGGAAGACGCCGCCGACCATCGCGAAGGGAACCGAGAGCAGGATGAGGATGCTCTCGGCCACGGAGCGGAACGCCACCACCAGCAGCCCGAAGATGATGGCGAGCGTCATCGGCACGATGATGCGCATGCGGGCGCGCGCGGCGGTCGCGTACTCGTAGAGGCCCGTCCATTCCATCGTGTAGCCCTGCGGCAGCGTCAGGCTTTTCGCGAGCAGCTGCTGCGCCCGCTCGACGTAGTCGGGTCCCGTGACGCCCTGCAGGAGGTCGACGTAGATGTATCCGGCGAGGCTCCCGTTGTCGTTGCGGATCATCTCCGGCATCTTCCGCACCGCGACGTCGGCGACGTCGCCGAGCGGCACGGACCGTCCGTCCGCGGTCACGACCGGCGTCTTCTTCAGCTTTTCGACCGTGTCGATGTACTCGGGCGAATACTGCACGTTGAGCGGCACGACCGCGCCTTCGGCCTCCTTGACGCCGACGACGTTGTCGCCGCCGATGGCGTAGCGGACGGTGGACATCGCCTCGTCGACCGTCACGGCGTGCTGCCCCATCCGCTCGAGATCGTTGCGCACGTCGATGTAATAGCCCTCGGAGATGCGCTCGGCGATGACCGACTTGGTGCCCGGCATCGCGCGCAGCAGCCCCTCGATCTGCTGCGAGAGCTCCTCGATGCGATCGAGATCGGGCCCCTTGACCTTGATGCCGACCGGGGTCTGGATGCCGCTGCTCTGCATCATCACGCGTCCGCGGATGGGCTGCACCCACGCGTTGACGTAGCCGATCGTCTCCGCGGCGCGGTCCATTTCGGCGACCAGCTTGTCGCTCGTCATCCCGTCCCGCCATTGAGACTTCGGCTTCAGCGCCACCGTCGTCTCGATCATCGTCAGCGGAGCCGGGTCGGTCGACGTGTCGGCGCGGCCGATCTTCCCGAAGACGCTCGCCACCTCCGGGAACGCCTTCAGCTTCTTGTCCATCTGCTGCACGACCCATCCGGCTTCGCGGTTCGGCAGGCCGGGCAGCGTCGTGGGCATGTACAGCACGGCACCTTCGTCGACGTTGGGCAAAAAGTCTTTCGGGAAGCGGTTCAGCAGCAGCGCGCCCGGAATCAGTGTGAGAAGTCCAACAATCGTAAATACATACCGGAAGCGGATCACCGTCGTCAGAGCGCCGCGATAGGCACGGACGGCGGCGCTCTCCTGGAAGTTGCGGCGCGCGATCTGCTCGCGCTTGAAGATCCAGAGGACGATCAGCGGCAGCAGCAACAGCGTCAGCAGCGTTGAAAACGCCATCGCGAATGTTTTGGTGTATGCCAGCGGATCGAACAAGCGGGCCTCGCGCTCCTCGAGAAAGAAGACCGGCAAAAACGACGCGAGGATGATCAGCAGCGAGAACAGCAGCGGCTTGGCCACCGACGCAATCGATCGAATCAGGATGTCCTGGCGCTCGGCACGCGAGACGGCGGCCCGCATCGATAGTTCGGCGGTGCAGTTTTCGACGATGACGATCGTGGCGTCGGCGATCTCGCCGATGGCGATCGCCAGGCCGGCCAGCGAAAACAGGTTGATCGTCTGCCGGAAGCCGATGAGCGGCATGGCCGTGAACAGCGTGCTGAGCAGCAGGATGGCGATCGGTCCGACCGCGGTGCGGATGTTTCGAAGGAACAGCAGCGTCACGACAATCAGGACGACCAGTTCGATCCCCA
>DATNCQ010000149.1:0-4163 GCA_035571515.1 Vicinamibacterales bacterium | reverse complement strand
TGGCGGTGAGGCAGGGATTCGAACCCTGGATACAGCTTTTGGACCGTATAACGGTTTAGCAAACCGCCGCCTTCAGCCTCTCGGCCACCTCACCGCGAACGCTAAGTGTAACGGAAATCAGCACTTCGTGGATCGAAATTTTACATTCGCAGTCATTGGCGGAGGCGACGGTTTTTTAGACCGTCGCTTTCTCTAAATCGCCCGACAAAAGGGGCCGATTTCGCGATGGCCGCCGCCGAGTTTGGGCACACTGTCAGAAGATGTCGACAAAACCGGCATGGCCTGATGGCGCGCATTGTGCGGTAGTCGGGCGCGCAACCATTAATTGCGAACCCTCGGGTGATACAACACCGGTTTCCTTCACGACCGGCGTTATCTTCCAGAATCCTCCGGCGGTGCGAACCGTGACCGCGCGGCGCCGGTGCATGTCCGAGCCGCTGAGGGAACGTCCTGGAAAGCGCATCAGACGTTCAGCGACTTCAAGAACTGAACGCCTTCCTTCGTGAAGTCCATGTTCTGTTCGAGAAAGTAGCTTTTGACGCCAGCCGTCTTCGCCGCCTGGAACGTCTTGACCCAATCGATGCTGCCTTTGCCCAGCGGCGTCTGCACGGGTCGGGGCGGCGCGCCAGTCGCGGACGGTGCAGCACCGGACGTGGCTTTCAGATCGACGTCCTGCAAGTGCATCGAGTTGAATCTGCCGGGATACTTGGTGAAGTACTCGTGCGCGACGAAGCCGCGGCTAATGGTCGACATCTGGAACTGGAACTTGACGAGCGCCGGATCGAGCAGTTCCAACAGGATGTCGTAGGTGCGCCGGCCGTTGACCTCTGACAGTTCGAACCCTTCGTTGTGCAGCCCTTGCTGCACGCCGTTCTTCGCCGCCACTCCTGCAATCGCGTTGTATTCGTCGGCCGCTTTCTTCACGTCGTCCATCGTCGGCGTGTTGCCACCGCCGAGCGTGGCGGTGACCATCTGCGTAATGCCGACCTCCTGCGCCCAGGCGATGCTCTTCGCCTGCGTTTCGCGCAACTCTCGCATGCTGAAGTGGCAGCTCTCGCATGTGAGGCCGCTCTCGGCGAGGATCTGCTTGACCTTTTTGCCGTCGGCCAGCGGCGCAAACTCCTGATAACCAAGCGGCGAGCAGAGCTCGACTGACTGGACGCCGATGCCGGCAAGCGCTTTCGCGAGGTCGGCAAAGCCGGCCTCCTTGATCAGTGTGCGATGCGGGTAGGTTTGGCTACCGATGGGCAGCCCGAGCGGAGCAGCTCTCAAAGTGGCCATGGTCGACATCAGGAAACTCACGGTCGCGGCGTCCGCGCCCGCCTTTTTGAAGAATTCGCGCCTCGACAGTTGCATGCCCTTACACTCTCACAATCCCGCCGGGCGGCATCCGAGCGTTTATAGCAGGAGATGCACCGATGACCACCGTGAATCGCCGAAAATTCCTCGCGACTCTTGGAGCCACGTCTGCCGTCACCATCGTGCCGCGGCGTGTGTTGGGCGGACGCGGCTACGTGCCGCCGAGCGACATGGTTCTGCTGGCCCAGGTGGGCTGCGGCACGCAGTCGCAGCGGCAGGTGAACTGTGGCCTCGTCGAGCGGCCGGATCTCCAGTTTATCGCGGTTGTCGATCCCAACCGCGATACGCAGAACTACGTGGACTGGGATCGCTTTGGCAACCGCGACCGGATCCGCACGTTCTTGGGCGACCCTGACTGGGGATCCACCAACACCGGCATCCGCGCTGGACGCGACGTCGCGCGCCAGATCATGGAGACCTACTACCGGAAGCACGATCGGCCCTCGAAGGGCATTCGATCCTACGAGGACTACCGCGAGATGTTCGAGAAGGAGCGAGACATCCAGGGCATCGTCAACATCACTCCAGATCATCAACACGGTTGCATCAACATTGCTGCGCTCAAGAAGAACAAGGCGGCCATCTCGCACAAGCCAGTCGCCAGCGTACTGCACGAAGTGCGGCGGGTGCTGCAAGCCGCCAAAGACAGCTCGGCGACGTCACATCTGCTCGCGTACAGCAATCGGCCGGACCGGCACACGCTCGCGGCGTGGATCAAAGCTGGCGTGATCGGGAATGTCCGCGAGGTGCACAACTGGACCAATCGTCCGTTCTGGCCGCAGGGGATGCAGGAGTATCACAAGTCCGGGCCGGCGGTTCCCGAGGGCTTCAACTGGACGTTGTGGCAAGGGCCGGAGCCGGATCGTCCATATCATCCGGCGTACACCTTCGCGGTGTATCGCGGCTGGTATGCGTACGGCGCCGGCTGTCTCGCCGACATGGGGCACTACAGCTTGTGGCAGCCGTATCGCATTCTCGAGTTGGGCGTTCCTGAGTTCGTGGAAGCGCGCCCGAACAACGACGCGTTCGTCGGCGCGGACAACGTCAGTGACGGTGGACACGTCTCGATGGTCAGCTTCCCAAAGGCCAGCACGATCCGCTGGCGTCATCCGGCAACTGCCAACCGTCCGGCGGTCGACACCTTCTGGTACGACGGAGGTATGAAACCGCAGACGCCGGAGGAGTTGTACGAAGACGGCGAGGATTTCGCCGACGAAGGCATGCTCTTCATCGGCGACAAAGGGAAAATCCTGTGCGACTTCCGTGGTCATCGCGCGCGGCTCATGCCGATGTCCCGCCAGCGCGCGTTCGAGGGATCGATCATCGCCAAGGGCTTCGACGAGACGACACCTGACGAAGAGTGGGTGCATGCGGTCAAGAACGGGACGAAGTCGAAGGGACGCTTCGAGGAAGTGGCCGCACTCGCCGAAGCCGTAACGCTCGGCAACATCGCGCTGCGCGTGCCGTATAAGCGACTGAGGTGGGACGCACAGACGATGACGTTCACCAATTCGCCGGAAGCGACGGCGCTGGTTCGACGTCCGGAGTATCGTACCGGCTGGGAGGCGCTGATCGCGTAGAAGCGACGGAGACGCTGTTCGCTTCGATGAGGAGAATCGCTGGCGCGAGCGCGAATGCGACCGGGTCGAGAGGCGTCACGCCGAACAACAGATCCTGCATGAGACGCGTCACGACGCTTGCGCCTATCAGTCCGAGGGTGGACCTTTCTGAACGTGGTTGCCGCGCTCAATGCTCCCCAGGCCAGCGAACGGCCCTATTGTTCCAACTTGAACCGCGTTCCGACGGAGTTGGAGCAGCCCGAACTGACGGGATTGCCGTTTACATCGAACACTGTCGATGAACCATCGGTCGTGAACTCGTCACCGCTCGCCGCCAATACCAAAGCCCCTGCGCCTTCCTGCTTCCCGGCAAAGGCTCCCGTCGAAACGTTACGGCGGAGATGCACGTACTTGAACGAGTACTCACTCCAACCGAGGTCCCGCCGCCACAGTCCATGAGCCGCCGTACGCTCGAGCGTAAGGGTGTTGTTTCGAAATGAGGCGGACATCGTTCCGTCTTCGTGAAACGTATAAAGGGCTTCAAACGCGGCCGTCAGAATCGGTTCGCCGGTCGCACAGTTGCGCGGTGTGATCGTGACCAGCCATACGCCGCCGAGACTGCGGTTCGGTGCCTGGCCTTGACCGCTGGCGGTCGCTTGCGAGGCCGCAACTGCGATCGCGATCGCCAGGATTGCGCGTGTGATGGTTGACAGCATTCTGCGTTTCATTGTCTTCTCCAGGTTTTTCGGACACGGCTGAAGTCCTTCGGTCGGTTCGCTTGAACCAGCGGGGCCTCATGGCTCCGAGCCTTCCCCCCCAGGAGACGCGAGAAGTGCGGCGAAACTTGCTCAGGTATGGTGAGCGGCGCGGACACGCCGGAACTCCAGGAGCACAGCAGCGGGTTCGCCAGCGCGCCGAGAAAGAACCGATCGGCGGAGACCCGCTCAGCGGCGTGCCGTCAGCCGCCCTTGCCTCATGGTCTCGTCACCACCATCCCACACAACGTATGCGGAGCTGCCCGGCGCCACCATGAGGCGCACCAGCGACTGGTCGGTCCAGTCATCCGGCGCAAGCCCCATGGGCTTGCTGGTGTCGCGGGGCACGATCTCGAGTTCTACGGGTTCGCCCGGGGATGCTTCGACCAGGACACGCCGACAGGGAAAGCCGCCGCCGAAGCCGCACCAGTTGATCGTGGAGTCGACGCGCACGTCAATCGATTCGCCGGGCCTGATCACCAGCGTCGGA
>DATNCQ010000148.1:0-49207 GCA_035571515.1 Vicinamibacterales bacterium | reverse complement strand
TAATTAACCCACACGACACCGCGCCGCTCGCAAGGGCATCGTCTTTGCTCAGCTGTTCTGTGAACGTCCCCCATCGCCCGAGAGGCTAATGGACGCACAGCGTACACTTCGTCGTCAGATTTCTTGTGTCGGAATCGGTCTCCACTCCGGCAACAAGGTGAACCTCACACTCAAACCCGCTGTCGCGGATTTCGGCATCCGTTTCCGGCGTACCGATCTGGGTAATCACGAGGTGGCCGCGACGGTGAACAACCTCGCGGGGATCCAGCTCGCGACCGGTCTCGCGATCAACGAAGTCTCGGTCGAGACCGTGGAGCACCTGCTGGCGGCGCTCGTCAGCGTCGGCATCGACAACGTCATCGTCGAGCTGAACTCGCCGGAAGTGCCGATCATGGACGGCAGCGCGGCGCCGTTCATCTACCTGATCCACGAAGCCGGCATCAAGCGGCTGCCCGCGGCGCGCCGCTACATGAAAATCCTGCGGCCGCTGTCGCTGACGCGCGGCGACAAGCGCATCGCCGTCTACCCCTCCGATCATTTCAAGGTGACGTACAGCATCGCGTTCGACCACCCGATGCTGCGCCACCAGTCGCGCACGATTCGCCTCGGTGAAGACGCGTTCGTCGACGAAATCGCACCGGCGCGCACCTTCTGCTTCCTGAAGGAAGTGGAGTGGATGCGGCAGCGCAATCTGGCGCTGGGCGGCTCGCTCGAGAACGCCATCGTCATCGGGGACACCGGCGTGCTCAACAACTCGCTGCGCTTCGACGACGAGTTCGTGCGGCACAAGATCCTCGACGTGATCGGCGACATGGCGCTCGTCGGCCATCCGCTGATCGGGCACCTGGTCGCGCACCGCGGCGGCCACGCGCTGCACACGGAGTTTGCCGCGATGGTGCTGCAGGAGACCGACGCGTGGACGCTCGTCGAAATGCCGGTCGACGCGCCCGTTCACATTCCGACGGCGGCCGCCGCGCTCACCGACGCGAGCGCCGTCAACTAGGCGACACGCAATCTTGTACTGACCGCGACGACAACTCCTTGGGACTTGAGGGCCGCGACGCAATCGCGGCCCTTTTTTTTCGGCTGATGAGGCGTTTCCCGTGGGAATTCGGCCACGCGGCGCGCCCCGCCCGTTGCCTCCAACTGGCGCATTTCGGGTATCCTCAAACGCGCGCCCGGGGAGCTGGCTGACGGTCCTGCGCCGCCGTTCCACCAGGTGGATCTGGCGCTGTCGCGTCTCGTATCCTTAGCGTCAAGGCGGACCGTCGGGCTGCGGCTGGAGGTCTTTCAACCGGCGAGCCGCGCATCATGCGTCCGGCACAAGTACGGCTTCCAGGAGCAGTCGGAGGACTCACGTGAGAAAGCTTCTTGTCATCTCGGTAACGCTGGCGGCACTGACGGTGATGCTGCAGGCGCAGGGCCGCGGCGGGCGCGGCGGGCGTGGCAACGACAATCCAGGCCGCGGCGACGGGCGGGAGACGACGAACCAGGCGGGCGTCCTCACCGACAACGGCGGCATCCGCTACATCAACCCCGGCAGCCCGACGGTCCCGGAGGCCGAGATCAACAGCCATCCGATTCCGCGGATGGCCGACGGCCACGTCGACCTGACGGGCCCGTGGGTGGGCGGCGGGTCGAACGGCGACATCGAGCGTGACGGCGGCCTGAAGCCGGGCGAGCTGCCGCTCCAGCCGTGGGCGAAGGAATTGCGCGACAAGCGGCTCTCGAAGGACGAGCCGTACACGGCCTGCCTGCCGATGAGCGTGCCGCGTGTGAACCCGTATCCGTGGAAGTTCGTCTATGAATATCAGTCTACCGGGCTCTCGCACATCTACGTGCTGCACGAGACGGGCGACGCCGGCGCGCATCGCGTGGTGTACATGGACGGCCGCCCGCACCCGCGCAACTGGGTCAACAACTGGTGGGGCCACTCGATCGGGCGCTGGGAAGGCGACACGCTGGTGATCGACACGGTCGGCTACAACGACAAGTTCTGGTTCGACAGCCGCGGGACACCGCACACCGAGCAGCTCCACACCGTCGAGCGCTGGACGCGCACGAGCTGGGGCCGCATCGAGAACGACTTCACGCTCGAGGATCCCGGCGCCCTGACCAGGCCGGTCAAGCTCCATTTCGTCGGGCGCCTGCTGCGGCCCGACCGCGACGGCAAGGCCGACCTGATGGAATTCATCTGCCTGGAGGACAACGAGTACGGGCAGGCCGCGCAGATCAGGATCGGCACCGGCACGGACGGCAAGAAATAGACACCATCATCTGGAGGTCTTGGCAATGAGGAAGTTCGGCATCCTGGTCGCGGCGCTCTCCATCATCGGCGTCGCGGCCCCGGCACTCGCGCACCACGGTTTCGACACGGAGTACGACGCGAACAAGAAGGTGAAGCTCGAAGGCGTGGTGACGCAGGTGTCGTGGACCAACCCGCACATGCGCGTGTACGTCGACGTGACCGGTCCCGACGGCAAGGTGACCAACTGGAACATGGAGCTGACGAGCCCGAACACCATCCGGCGCCAGGGGTGGGGTCCCGACGACCTCAAGGCCGGCGACCGGGTGATCTTCGAGGGGTTCGGCGGCAAGGTGGTCGAGAGCCGCGGCTCGCTGCAATCGATCATGAAGAAGAGCGACATGAAGCCGCTCTTCGGTCCCGGCGGCCCCGACGCGGCGCAGCCGGTGAAACAGTAGGTGGTCGGCAGTGGGCAGCGGGCAGTCGGCAGTCAGTAAGCGGACCGCAGGCGCGAGTCTACGCGCCGCGAGCTGCATCGTCCTGACCCTCGTGTGGCTTGGAGCCGCCGCCGTGGCCGCGCAGGGACCGGCGGCGCCGGCCGCGACGCCGCCGCTGTCCGATCAGGTCTTCAAGAACGTCCAGGTCCTGAAGGGCATCCCGGTCGATCAGTTCATGGACGCGATGGGGATGTTCTCGTCATCGCTCGGCTACGACTGCTCGAGCTGCCACTCGCAGGAGATCCACACCGACCGCGCCGCCTTCGCCATCACGACGCCGCTCATCACGCGCGCGCGCCAGATGATCGCGATGATGAACGGCATCAACGAGGCGAACTTCGGCGGGCGGCCGCGCGTCACCTGCTTCACGTGCCACCGCACCAGCCCGACGCCTGACGACGTGCCGAGCCTGGCCGCGCAGTACGCCGACCTGGTGGACGACCCGAACGCGATGGCGCTCGTCCGCGATCGCAGCACGATGCCGGACCAGGTGTTCGCGAAGTACATGCAGGCGCTCGGCGGCGCGCAGCGGGTTGCCGCCCTCACCAGCTTCACCGCGCGCGGCATGTATGGCGGGTTCAACACCGGCGGCGCGGACGTGCCGATCGAGATCAACGCGAAGGCGCCGAACCAACGCATGCAGATCGTCCACGCGCCGGACGGCGACAACGTCAAGACCTACGACGGCCGCAAGGCGTGGGTCGCCGAAGGATGGCGTCCGCTGCCGCTGATGGAGCTGACCGCCGGCAACCTCGAAGGCGCGCGGATCGAGGCGCTCATCTCGTTCCCCGCGACGATCAAGGATGCGTTCACCGGCTGGCAGGTGGGAAGCGCGACGATCGACGACAAGCCCGTGCAGGTGCTGCAGGGCCGGAGCGGCGGCCAGCCCGTGAACTTCTACTTCGATGAAGCCGGGCTGCTGGTGCGCAACGTGCGCTGGAACCGGACGCCGGTCGGCACCGTGCCGACGCAGGTCGACTTCTCCGACTATCGCGACGTCGCCGGCGTGAAGATGCCGCACAAGATCGTCATCACGTGGACGGACGGGCAGAATACGCTCACGCTCAACCAGATCCAGGCCAACGCGGCGATTGACGCCGCGAGGTTCGCAACGCCCGCACCGTTCCGGAAGAAATAGAAAGTTCTCGGAGGATGCGATGAGAAAGTCGTTCGCGCTCATTCCGGCGGCGCTGGTGTGCATGGCGATCCCGGCACTCGCTCATCATTCGGTGGCCGGCGAATACGACGTCAACAAGCCGGTGACCATCAAGGGAACGGTGTCGAAGCTCGAATGGACCAACCCGCACTCGCGCATCTACGTCGACGTGAAGGACGCGGCCGGCCAGGTGACGACGTGGAACTTCGAGCTGGCGGCGCGAAGCGCGCTGACGCGGCAGGGGTGGACGGGCAAGTCGGTCAAGGTCGGCGACACCGTCACCGTCGAAGGCGATCTGGCGCGGTCGGGCGTTACGGGCGCGCACGCGCGCACCGTCGTCCTCGCCGACGGGACCAAGGTCTTCTCGGGCGCGAACGACAACAACTAGAAGGGAAGCGACCGTGCGAAAGCTGCTCGTCATCTGCGCGCTCGTCGCGTTCGGGCTCCCGCTCGTCGTCCACGCGCAAACGGGCGCGGCCGGCAAGGACGTCGGTACCGTCAATACGAAGAAACGCTCCGCGGTTCCGACAGGCCCGGTGCCGCGGCTGCCGAACGGGCATCCGGACCTGAACGGGGTCTGGGTCGGCGGCGGTCCCATCAACGATCTCGAGAAGGACGGCGGGCTGAAGCCGGGCGAGATCGACAGCCTCATGCTGCCGTGGGCGAAAGAGCTGATGTCGAAGCGCGACGTGACGCTCGAGCCGCACAACCAGTGCCTGCCGATGGGCGTGCCGCGCACCACGCCGTTCCCGTACCGCTTCGTGCAGAACTACACCGACAAGGACGCGACGCACCTCTACATCCTGCACGAGGGGAATATCCACACCTACCGCCAGATCTTCATGGACGGGCGCAAGCATCCGCCGGCGGACGAGCTCGACTCGACGTGGCTGGGACACTCGATCGGCAGGTGGGAGGGCGACACGCTCGTCATCGACACCGTCGGCTTCAACGACAAGTGGTGGTTCGACCGCCGCGGCCACCCGCACACCGAGCAGCTGCACACGATCGAGCGCTGGACGCGCAAGGACCTGGGGCACATGGAGAACGTCGTCACTATCGACGACCCGGGCGCGTACAGCAAGCCGTTCACGGTGCGGTTCATGGCGACGTGGACGCCGGGCGACGAGCTGCTCGAATACATCTGTCAGGAGAACAACCAGTACGGAGTGGAGACGCTCCCTGGAGGCCTGCCCGCCGCGGATACGAGCAACACGGGCCGCAAATAATCTCTCAGGCGGGTCCGCCAGGCGGGTCCGCCTTCGCATGGCACCAGCGCTCGGCGGAACCCGCCCCACGTACGTAGGCCGGGTTCCGCGCGCGCATGTGGCGGCCGGCGCATACGGACCCGGCACGACAGCTGGCGTAGACTTCCCGCTATGGGCGCTCTCAGCACGTCACTCGTCGCCGTTGCGGCCGTGTTGTTCTGGTCCGCGGCCGCCTTTGCGCAGGTCTCGTTCGGACGGCTCGCGGGCACCGTGTTCGACAACACCGGCGCCGTGCTTCCGGGCGTCACGGTCACGCTGAGTACCGAGGAGCGGGGACAGACGCAAACGACGACCTCGTCCGACACGGGCGCGTTCGTCTTCCCGCAGGTCCAGCCTGGTCTCTATACCGTGACGATGACGCTCAGCGGGTTCCGGACCGCGGCGTTCCCGCAGGTCGAGATCCATGTCGGCGTCGAACGGTCGCTCACCGCCCGGCTCGAGGTGGGGCAGGTCTCGGAGACGGTCACGGTGAACGGCGGCGACTCGGTGGTGCAGACCACCACGCCGGAAGTGACGCAGACGGTCGTAGAGCGCCAGATCAAGGACCTGCCGCTCGACGGCCGCAACCCGATCGAGCTGATTCGGCTCCAGGCCGGCGTGCCCGGCATCCTGAACCGGACGACGACGGGCATCAACGGAGGGCGGCCGACCTGGACGCAGATCACGCAGGACGGCATCAACATCCAGGACAACTTCATCCGGACCAACGCGCTCGACTTCGTGCCCAACCGTCCGACCTCGGACACCGTCGGCGAGTTCTCCATCACGACGGCGCTGCCGGGCGCCGACGCCGCGGGCGGCGCCACCGCGGTCCGCCTCGTGACGCCGTCGGGGACCAATCGCTTTCGAGGCAACGCGTACGGCTTCGACCGCAACACCTCGCGCGGCGCCAATTCGTATTTCAACAAGCGCAACGGGCTCGAGAAGCCCGATACGCGCCGCGATCAGTTCGGCGCGACGCTCGGCGGACCCATCGTCCGCGACCGCCTGTTCTTCTTTGGCTACTTCGAAGGCCAGCGGCAGCAGAACCAGTTGACGCAGTTCGACGTCATTCCCGCGCACGACGACCTGTTACAGGGGGTCTTTCGCTACGTTGGCGCCGACGGCCAGATCCGGTCCGCGAACGTCCTGCAGCTGTCGGGACTGCGCCCCGACCCGGTGGTGGCCCGCGACATCCTCTCGCGCATTTCGCCGGCGTCGAACGTCAACAACTTCGACGTGGGCAACTCCACGGCGAACCGGCTGCTCAACACCGCCGGCTACGCGTTCCTGCAGACCAACGACAACCGGCGGAACCAGTGGGGCACGCGCATCGACTTCGAGGCGTCGCCGCGCCACAAGTTCGAGGCGAACTACGCGTGGTTCCGCGAGCTCGATGACAGGAGCGACATCGACAAGGTCCACGACCACCCGGTCGTCTTCACGAGGTCCACGGTTCAGCGCTACGTCGGCGCGTGGCGGTGGACGCTGACGAACCTGACCAACGAGGTGCGGGCGGGAGGCAACCTCGCGCCGGTGGCGTTCAACAGCACCGAAGATTTCGGCAGCGCGCTCTTCTCGATCCCGCTGCTCAGCGACCCGGTGTCGTCGTTCCAGCCGCAGGGCCGCCGCCAGTGGACCTTCCAGTACACCGATACCGGGTCGTGGCAGCGCGGGAACCACGAGCTGCAGTTCGGCGGCAGCCTGCAGCGGATCCGGATCAACTCGTTCGATTTCGGGGGACGCTTCCCGTCCGTGGCGTTCGGCTTCAGCGCTGCGGCGCCGGCCGCCGTGCAGCTGACGGCGGCGCAGCTGCCCGGCATCAGCGCGGCCGACCTGGCGTCGGCCAACGCGCTGCTGTCGATGCTCTCCGGCACCATCACGTCGGTGAGCCAGTTCTTCGAGGTCCGCAACCGGACGTCGGGGTACGTTCCCGGGATTCCCAACGACCGGAACTACCGTCTCGACAACAGCTCGATGTACCTGCAGGACAGCTGGCGCTGGAAACCGAACGTGGCGATTCGCGCCGGCCTGAAGTGGGAGTATTACAGTCCGCTGCGCGAGCGCGACAACCTGGCACTGCTGCCGATCCGCGGCGGCCGCAGCGTGAGCGACGCGCTGCTCGATCCGAACGGACGCGTGGGGTTCGTGAGCGGCGGCTTCTACAAGAGCGATCTGAATAATCTCGGGCCGGCGGTCGGCTTCGACTGGGATCCTTCGAAGAGCGGACGGATGGCCATCCGCGGCGGCTATTCGCTGACGTTCGTCAACGAAGAGACGATCGCGGTGGCGGACAACGTCGCGTTCAGCAACCCCGGCCTGCAGACCGGCCTGCTCCTCAGCAACCTGTACACGACGGTCGCTGCCGGCGTGCCCGTGGTGCCGACACCGGCCTTCAGCGGCGAGCGTACGTACGCCGACCAGCTCGACGCCTCGCCGCGGTCGGCGGCGTTCGCGATCGATCCCGACATCAAGCAGCCGCAGGTGCATCAGTTGAGCCTCGGCGTGTCGCACGAGCTGCCCTGGGACTTCGCCGGCGAGGCGCGCTACGTCGGGATGTTCGGCCGCGGGCTCTGGCGCGGCGTCGACTTGAACCAGATGAACCCGCGGGGACCGTTCCAGGACGATTTCCTGCGCGCGCGCACCAACGGATTCCTCGCGCTGCAGCGCGGCGGCGCGTTCGACCCCGCCTTCAATCCCGCGATTCCCGGCAGCCAGCCGCTCACGGTGATACCGACGTTCGGCGGCGGGTTCCTGACCAACGCGACCGTGCGGAACCTCATTCAGACCGGCCAGGTGGCGGCGCTGGCGGACCTGTTCATCACCGGCGCGGGACCCGTCGTTGGCGCGCAGGCCCGCCGCGCGTTCCTGCCGAATCCGGGCATCTACGTCGCCGACCTGATCCGCAACGGCGGCTTCAGCAATTACAACTCGATGCAGTTCGACCTGCGCCGCCGCCTGCGGGCGGGGATGATCGGGCAGATCAACTACACGTTCGCCGGCACGCGCAGCAATTCGCCCGGGACGTCGGAGGTCCGCTTCGAGCCGTTCCTCGACAACGCGCGCCCCGAACTGAACGAGGGGCGATCGGAATTTCACGTCACCCACGTGATGAACGGCAACCTGATCGCCGAGCTCCCATTCGGGCAGGGGAAGCGGTGGCTGGACCGTGGGGGCGTGTGGGACCTGCTGGCCGGCGGCTGGCAGGGGAGCACGATCGTTCACTGGCAGAGCGGCGCGCCGATTTCGATCCTCGCGCAGCGCGGCACCTTCAACCGGACCGCGCGCTCGTTCGCGCAGACGGCGAGGACGAGCCTGAGCATGAAGGAGCTGAAGAAGCTGGTCGGCGTGCACAAGGCCGACGGCAACGTCTACTGGATCGATCCGAAGGTGATCGACCCCAACACCGGCCGTGCCGTCGGCGCCGACAACCTGGCGAACACGCCCGGCTTCCCGGGACAGGTGTTCTTCAACCCGATGGCAGGCGAAGTCGGCACGCTGCCGATTCTCGCCTTCGACGGCCCGCCGCAGTTCGTCGTCGACCTGTCGGCCTCGAAGCGGGTGAAGGTCTGGAGGTCGGTGGGGCTGCAGATCCGGGCGGACCTGTTCAACGTCTTCGACACCGTCAACTTCTACGTTGCCGACGACGACATCAACAGCACGACATTCGGGCGCATCAACGACACGACGACCGGCGCGCGGCTGCTGCAGCTGGTGGTGAAGCTCGATTTCTGAGTGGCGCGGCGGGTCCGCCTTCGCGTGGCGCCGGCGCTCGGCGGGACCCGCCCCACGTACGTAGGCCGGGTTCCGCGTGCTCTACAGCGAAGAACGAGCGTGCGGACCCGGCATCATTTCGAGATTTTCCGCATGTAGGCTTCGAGCTTGTCGTTCTCGTAGCGCACCGTGTTGAGGAACAGGCTCTCGAGGAGGTAGGCGCGGCGCTCCGACTCGTCCATCTGATCGATCAGGTGCGTGATCTCGCCGGTCATGTCCTCGAACGATCGTTTGAGCTCGCGCCTGGCCGTGACCTCCTGGTAGAGCGCCTCCATGATGGCCAGCAGGTCGCCGTCGAGCGGAACCGGTGCGCCGGACGTCGTCTTGATCGTTCGCATGGCTAGGCTCCGAAGCTCCTGATCGCCGACGGCTCGTCGGCGTGAATCTCGAGGAAGTTCTGCGCGCCGGTCATCGTCAGCATGGTCTCGACGCGCTTCTGCACGCCGGTCAGCTTGAGGTTCCCCCCCGCGGCGGTCGCCTGGCGATAGAGGTCCATCAGGCAGCCGATGGTCGCGCTGTCCACGTAAGTGACGGTGGAGAGGTCGACGAGCAGGTTCTTCTCTCCGCCGCCGATCAGGCCCGTCACGGCGCCGGAGAACTCGGACAGCAGCGGGTACATCAACCGGCTCTCCTGCACGCGGACGATGGCGACGCCCTGCGTGTGGTCGGTGGTGAGATTCATCCTGACACTCCGCTCTTGACTGACGATTCCTGATGCTGACGAAGACGGGCAATCTGCCGCGCGAGTTCCGTGCGGCCGCGATTGATGCGCGACTTGACGGTCCCCTCCGGGACGCCGAGGCGCTCGGCAATCTCCTGGTAACTCAGTTCCTGGATGTCGCGCAGCATCACCGCCGTGCGCAGCGACGGCGTCAGCCGGTCGAGCGCGGCGCGCAGCAGCGACACGCGGTCACGGCGCTCGAGGGCCACGAGGGGGCTGTCGGTCGACGAGGCCGTGGCGACCGCCGAGGCATCCACGTCGTGCGCGACCACGTCGTGCTCGCGGCGCATGCTGCGGTAATGGTCGATGCAGAGATTCCGGCTGACGCTGATCAGCCACGTGGAGAAGTTGGCGCGGCGATCGAAGGTGCGCAGCGAGCGGAACAGCTTGAGGAACACGTCCTGGGTGAGATCCTCGGCCTCGTCGTGGCGGCCGACGAACTTGTAGGCGATGTTGAAGACCTTGCGCCAGTAGAGGCGCACGATCGCGTCCCATGCCGACTGGTCACCCTTGAGACAACGTTCGATGAGGGGATCGATCTCCTGCGGCGCAGGGGTCGCGGCGTCAGCACCCATCCGTGACGTGCGTGGCTTCGATGGCTGGAATGCGCGCATGATAACATGCGATTCGCTCGTGTACCAACCGTTCCAGCCGGCAGGTGACGCGCTCGCCTGCGACGGCGTCAGCATCGAGTCGATCGTCGAGCACGCGGGCACGCCGACCTACATCTACAGCGCACGCGCGATCCGCGAGTCGTATCGCGCGATCGATCAGGCGTTCGCGTCGTACCCGCACGCGATCCATTACGCGCTCAAGGCGAACTCGACGCTCGCGCTCGTGCGGCTGCTCCGCCAGCTGGGGAGCCGCGCCGACGCGAACTCCGGCGGCGAGATCAGGGTCGCCGAGCGCGCCGGCTTCTCCGCGCGCGACATCGTGTTCACGGGCGTCGGCAAGACGCGCGACGAGCTCGAGTACGCCGTCGCGCAGGGCGTCGGCACGATCAACGCGGAGTCGGCGGGGGAGCTCGATCGCATCGCAACAATCGCGCGCGCGCAGGGGCGCATCGCGCGCGTCGCGCTGCGCGTCAACCCCGACATCGACGCGAAGAGCCACCCGAACATCTCGACCGGGCTGAAGACCAACAAATTCGGCGTGCCGCTCCAGGACGCGCGCGCCATCTACGCCGCGCGCCGCGACGTCCCGGGACTGCAGTTCGCCGGCGTCCACATCCACATCGGCTCGCAGATTACGACGCTCGAGCCGCTGCGCCGCGCGGCGGCCGCGCTCGTGTCGCTGGCGCTGGAGCTGCGCGACGACGGGGTCGCGCTCGAGCACGTCGACCTGGGCGGCGGGCTCGGCATCGCCTACGAAGGGCGGCCGATCATCGACCCGGTGGACTATGCGGGGGCCGTCATTCCCGAATTGACCCGCATCGGCCTGCCCGTCGTCCTCGAGCCGGGGCGCGCGGTCGTCGGCTATTCCGGCGCTCTCGTCGCGCGCATCGTCGATACGAAGTGTTTTCCGGACGGACGCAGGTTCGCGGTGCTCGACGCGGGAATGGGAGAGCTGATTCGGCCGGCGCTGTACGGGTCCTTTCACCGGATTCTGCCCGTCGTCCCGCGGCCGGGTGCTCAGCAGGCCTGGGACGTCGTTGGGCCAATCTGCGAGAGCAGCGACGTCTTTGCGCGCGACCGGGTTCTGCCGCCGCTGCAGGTCGACGACCTGGTGGCGATTCTCGACGCCGGCGCATACGGCTCGGTGATGGGCTCGAACTACAACCGTCACCTGCTCCCCGCCGAGGTGCTCGTGGACGAAGGTCAGTGGACGATCATTCGCCGGCGGCAGACCCTCGAGGATGTCCTCGCCCTTGAAAGCTGATTCCGGCCTCCTCATAGCATTCGAAGGTCTCGATCAGAGCGGCAAGCAGACGCAGGCCGAACTGCTGCGCGAGCGGCTGACCGGCGGCGGACGGTCGGTGCGCCTCGTGTCGTTTCCCGATTACGAGACGGTCATTGGCGCGGAAATCGGCCGGGCGCTGCGCGGCGAGCGCCATTACACCGCCGACGTGATGCAGCTGCTCTACGTCGCGAACCGGTACGAGTGGAAGGGCGACATCGTGCGCGCGAAGGACGCGGGGACGATCGTGGTCTGCGACCGTTACCTGGCGTCGAGCATCGCCTACGGCGACGCGCAGGGGCTCGATGCGGCGTGGCTCACCGACATCCAGAAATATCTTCCGCAGCCGGATATCACGTTCCTGCTCGACATCGCGCCGGACGTGTCGGCGCGGCGCAAGACCGTCGATCGCGACAAGTACGAGCGCGACCTGTCGCTGCTCTCGCGCGTTCGCGAGAGCTACCTGCGCCAGGCCTCTCAGGCCGGCTGGATCAGGCTCGACGCGAGCCGGACGCCCGATGCCGTCGCCGCCGACGTCTGGACGGCCGTAGGGGCGAGCCTTTAGACCGGGCGTGCCGCGACGGCCGCCTGGCGTGCGCGCCTGTACCATCCGACGGCCGTGGCGAGCAGAAAGACGGCTCCCATCAGGAAAGGCCTGCTGTCGAACAGGACCGCGACGATGCCGGCGACGATCGATGCGCCGGCCATCCGCGCCGCTCCCGCCCTGTACCGGTAGCCGGTAGAGTAGCGAAGATGCCCTTCAGCCGCGTCACTCCGTCCGAGACTTCGCACCGCGAGCAGATCGCTCACGTTCGAGCCGAGGGTGATGACCTGCATGACGAACACACCGCCTCCGACGAGCTCGCGGCCGAAGCGAGCCAGCAGCAGCGTCAACACGATGGCCACGGCTGACAGGCTCAACGACACCGCGAGCTGCGCGGCATCCGACCGGGCCTTGCCGGGGTCCGCCGGCGGTCGCCAGTACTCGACGAATGGCTGACGGCGGTGAGCGCGGAGAATCCACAGGTTGACGCCGTAATTGAGCAGCGAGACGACCGCAATCGCGCCTGCGAGCAGCGCCGGAGAATCGATCAGGTCATCGAGCATCGTGCTCGAACAGGCGTAACGCGACAGACGTGCCCATGGCGTAGTAGCCCGCCGGGCTCGGGTGAATCCCGTCTCCGCAATTGAACTCGGGCCGCAACAGGTCCGGGTGTGCCCGGTCGCGCACGATCCGATCGAAATCGATCACCCCGTCGAACGGCGCCTTCGTCCGAATCCACTGATTGACCTCGTTCCTGATCCGCGTCTTCTCCGCATTCCAGCCGGTGTTCGTTCCCGCCGGCGGCACGTTGTGACGGGGAATGATCGAGACGCCGACGACACGAAGACCTCTCGCCTTGACCTTCTGGACGATCGTCGTCATGGCGCCGATGACCTGGCCAGCCGTCGCTCCGCGCCGGATGTCGTTGGTGCCCATGAACAACACCACATCGGTCACGCCATGGTGGGAGAGCACGTCGCGGTCGACGCGTTCGAGGCCCGGCGTGCTGTCGGCTGGGGGCATCAACCCTTCGCGGGTAAGCGTGTTGCCTCCGATGCCCTCGTTGACGACGGCCTTCAGCCGCGCGGTCCGACCGCCGCCACGCGATCCGCCCGTAGATTCCAGCCCGAGGCGCATCGACAACACGTCTTCCCACCGGTCGTGCGCGTCGAGGGTGCTGCACGTCCCGTCGGTAATCGAATCGCCGAACGCGACGATCGCGCCCGTGGGGGAGATGGATTCCACGTCAATCGCTTTCAGCCACCACATCGATGTCGTCGTGGCCGTAAACGACGTGCGGCTCTCGTCGGACGCCACGTCGCCCGTGCCGTCGGCGCTCCGGTATGACGTGACGACCGCGCCGCCGTGCTGGCTGGGCCGCACGCTTTCGCCGGGCACGTACAGGCTCACCGCCAGATCCTGCTGCGCCAGCACCGGCAGCCGGACCGGATCGCTCCACGTGGTGCCGCCGGCCGGAATCGTCGCCTCTGGTGTCCCGCTGAACGTCACAGGCCGGTTGGATCCCGCAGCGAGGGCGGCGCCCTGCACGCGATAGCCGACGTACGCGCGGCCGATGCGGACCGCGGCGGTGCCGAACGTGTTATCGAGGCGGATGCGGATGTTCTCGCCCGGGATCGTCACCCTGGCGATCATCCGCACCGTCGCGTTGGTGATCGCCACGTCCGCCAACGCCTGCTGCGACGTACCCCACGCCGTTATCCAGGTCGCCGCTCCGGGGCGGGCGGCCGTATTTCCGGGCGCGTCCTGGGCGGGCGGCGACGCGAGTCCAACCGCGGCCGACACCACGAAGCCGGTCACGACGGCGATCGGCGCCGAGATCAGCGGGCGTCGAGGTGTCCTCATGACAATCCTCCAAACAGCCAGGTCAGGTTGCCGTGACCGAAGATGAGCGCCACCCCGAGTCCGGCGGCAACCAGGCCGACGACGAGAGAATACGCGAACAGGACCGCCACCATGCGCAGAACCGCCTGCCGGCGCGTGGGACCGTATGCGCGCCTGAAGGCCACGACCACGTAGACGAACCCGTACAACAGGAGCAGCTCGTCGAGGTATTCCCCCGGAGACGGCGGGATGAGCCGTCGCGCCACCAGGACGAGCGCCGCCACCGCGAACCAGGCGGCGTGCACGTGCAGCGCGAAATACAACTGCTGCGGGTAGTGATGTCCACGGCGCCGACCGGCGAGGCCGACGAGCCACGCGAAGACGGGCACGAGCACGAACATCGCGCGCGGTCCCCAGTGGGCCATCGATTCGCCCACCCACTCGCGCAGGGCCTCGGGGCTGTTGAAGCCGAGCCGCTGCAGCAGCGCGCTCGCTTCCGGATCGTCGTCCGGCTCGATGACTACGGGGCGCGACGTGGCGAGCGACGAGGCCGCGAAATACAGCAGGCTGAAAATCAGGTAGAGACGGATCGGCGAGACCCAGGCCGCGCGGCGGCCCTGGAACAGCTCGCGGGTCAGAAAGCCGGGCGCCGTGATCAGCTTCCACACCGAGCGGAAGATCCGGCCGTCCACGTGGAACATCTCGTGCGTGAAGTCGTGGACGAAATCGTGGACCGTCGGGTCGAGCGATCGGGCCTTCTGTCCGCACGCCGAACAAAACGGCCCGGTCAGTGGTGTTCCGCAGTTGTAACAGGTGGTCTGGAGATCGGTGGCGCCGCTCATCGGCGCAAGGATCTTAGGCGATCGCGATCGTCAGCGCGCGGACTTCCCGCGCGCCGCCGCGCAACAGCACCTTCGCGCACTCGTCCAGCGTCGCGCCTGTCGTGCGCACGTCGTCGACGAGCGTGACGATGCGGCCGTCGATGGTGGCGAGCGGCGACAGCATGAACGCGCCACGCAGATTGGTCCTGCGCGCGTCGGCGTGGAGCGCCATCTGCGACGGCGTGGCGCGGATGCGCCAGAGCGCGTCGGCCACCGGACGGTCGAGGCGTTCGGCGAGGTCGCGCGCCTGGTTGAACCCGCGCCGCAGGCGCCGCCACGGATGCAGCGGCACCGGCACGACGCAGTCGCAGTCCCGGAGGAGGGCTTGCCCGGCGCCGTGCATCAGCGTGGCCAGCGGCGCCGCCAGCGACCGCCGTCCCTCGTACTTGAACGCGTGGATGACGTCGCGCAGCGCGCCTTCGTAGCGCCCGCCCGAGAGGCCGGCCGTGATATGAGCGGTGGACCACCGGGGAAGCGCGGCAGGGACGATACCGCCCCAGCAGGCTGGACAGACGCAGCCGTGGAGCGGCGAGTCGAGCGGGGCGCGGCACGCCGCGCAGGCGGGCGCGAGCGTCGCGGCAATCAGGGCGTCGAGGCTTCCTCGGAGAAGTCGTGCCGCTCGGCGTTGCCCCAGAGGCGTTCGAGCTCGTAGAAATTGCGGCACTCGCGGCTGAAGACGTGCACGACGAAGTTGAAGTAATCGAGCAGGATCCACTGCGATTTCTCGGCGCCTTCCGTCAGGTGCGGCCGCTCGCCGAAGTCGGTCCGCAGCGTGTCTTCCACGGAATCCGCGATCGCCGTCATCTGCCGCGGGTTGGTGCCGGTGCAGATGACGAAGAAGTCGGTGAAGCCGCCCGCCTTCCGCAGGTCGAGCACGACGACATCGATTCCCTTCTTGTCCTGGACCGCGTGCACCGCACCGAGCACGCTCTTCGGCAGCTTCGCCGCCGTCTTCCTCCGTGGAGTCGCGACCTTCTTAGATGCGCTCGTCTTCGCCATGCAAGCTGCCTACCGCCCCGTACAAGTGGTGTTTCTGGATGTGCCGCGCCACCGCCGGCGGCACCAGTTCGTCGATCGGCTTTCCGCTCGCGAGCCGCTCGCGGATCATCGTCGAGGAGACGTCGCGCGTGTGCGCGTGAACGAGGAAAATCCGTGCGGGACCGTCACTTGCGACCGGTTGGCGGGGCACGGGCGACATCCGCGGCCGCAGCTCCGGCGTGCGCCGCGTGGCGTCCTCGATGCTCACGCCGGGCCGCGCGATGACCACGAAATGCGCGAGGTCCAGGAAGCGCGGATACCCGTGCCAGGCGGCAATTCCTGCAAACGCATCGCTGCCGAGAATGAAGAAAAGTTGCGACGTCCGCCGGCCGGCGGCGTGGAACTTCTGCAGCGTGTCCTCGGTGTACGAGCGGCCCTGGCGCAGGAGCTCGACCTCCGATACGTGGCATTCGGGCCGATCCGCGACCGCGAGGACCGCGAGCGCAAAGCGCTGATAGGCGGTGGCGCGCGGGTCGATCACGCGCAGCGGCTGGTCGTAGGCGGGAATCAGGACGATCTCCTCGAGCGCCATCGCGGCGCTCGCGGCGTCGGCCGCGTCGAGATGTCCGAAGTGAATGGGATCGAACGTGCCACCGAGAATGCCAAGCCGCGCGCTCGTCATGCCGCGGGAACGGGCACCGCACGGACGGCGGCAATCTGCCGCCACATCGCCTCGAGCAGATCGGCGACGCCGGTGCCGGCAACCGCGGAGATGCGGAAGAACGGGAGCCCGCGCTCGCGCACGTGACGCTCGAGCGCGTCGACCCGCGACATCTCGTCCACGGCGTCCATCTTCGTCGCCGCCACGAGCATCGGCTTGGCGGCGACCTTCGGGTCGAACAGCCGCAACTCCTGCAGGATGGTGTCGAAGTCGTTGACCGGGTCGCGCCCGGAGGCGCCGGAGACGTCGACGAGATGCACGATGACCTTCGTCCGCTCGATGTGACGCAGGAACTTGTCGCCAAGGCCGTGCCCTGTGTGCGCGCCTTCGATCAAGCCGGGGACATCGGCGACCACGAAGCTGCGATCGTCGGTCAGGGTGACCACGCCAAGGTTCGGCGTGAGCGTGGTGAACGGGTAATCGGCGATCTTCGGCCGCGCCGCCGAGATGCGCGAGATCAGCGTCGACTTGCCCGCGTTCGGAAAGCCGACGAGCCCCGCGTCGGCGATCAGCTTCAGCTGCAGGCGGATGAACCGCTCCTCGCCGTCCTCTCCCGGTTCCGTGCGCCGGGGAGCACGGTTGGTCGACGACACGAAGCGCGCGTTGCCGCGGCCTCCGCGGCCGCCTTTCGCGACGAGCACGCGCTGGCCTTCCTCGGTGAGGTCCGCCAGCGGCGTCAACTGGCCATCCTGGCTCTTCTCGAAGACGAGCGTGCCGATCGGCACCGCGATCTCGAGATCGTTGCCCGTATGCCCGGTCTTGTTGGCGCCCTGGCCGTGCGCGCCGCGCCTGGCCTCGAACTCGGGATGGAAGCGGAAGTCGACGAGCGTGTTCTTGGTGGGGGTGGCGGCGATGAACACGGATCCGCCGCCGCCGCCGTCGCCCCCGTCGGGACCGCCGCGTGGGACGAACTTCTCGCGCCGGAAGCTGAGGCAGCCGTTGCCGCCGTTGCCGGCCGCGACGTGGATGTCCACCTCGTCGACGAACATTGGTACCAGTATATGGGTCAGAGTCGGGATGACATCCCGACCCGCATCAGCGACGGGCGAGCTATTCGACCGGAATGACCGAGATCTTGCGGCCGTGCTTGCCGTGATCCTCGAAGCGGACCTTGCCGTCGATCTTCGCGAACAGGGTGTGGTCCTTGCCGAGCCCGACGTTCAGCCCGGGATCGAAACGACGCCCCTTCTGCCGGACGAGAATCGACCCGCCGGTCACGATGTTGCCGTCGTGGCTCTTGACGCCGAGGCGCTGCGAGTTGCTGTCGCGGCCGTTGCGTGAGCTGCCCTGTCCTTTTTTATGAGCCATGGTGATGTTCCACGTGGACGTAGCGTCCGGCTTCAGCCGGCCTACAGTTGAATATCCGTGATCCGCACGCGCGTCAGCGTGCTGCGATGCCCGCGGCTCTTGCGGAAGCCCTTGCGCCGCTTCTTCTTGAAGACGCGCAGCTTCGGCCCGCGCGATTCGCCGTCGACGATGCCAATCACCTTCGCATTGGCGACAAACGGCGCACCGGCGACGATGTCGCCCGCGTCCTTCTCGACGAGCAGCACCTGCTCGAAGGTGAACTCCTTGCCCTGTTCACCGGCGGTCCCGTCGACTTCGATGACCGCTCCCGGAGCGACTTTGATCTGGCGGCCGCGCGCCTGGATGATCGCGTACACGTTGATCCTCTCGCCGGGTCCACACGGAGCCGGCCTGCGAATGGTTCGGCCCAACCGGGCCTGCACAAAGGATTTAGCTTAACACATGAGAAGGGCCGACCTGAAGGTCCGCCCCTACGTTCGGCTGGTCGGCCCCTGCGTTCGGCTGGCCGTAGAGGCGGACCTGAAGGTCCGCCTACTGCAGCAGGACCCGCGTTCCCTTGATTTTCTGGCTGCTCAGCGTGCTGAGGAAGCTCGGGATCAGCCGGTCCATCAACTCGAAATACGAGGAGAGCGCGGGCGTGCTCTGGTTCGCGTTGTAGAGCACCTCCTCGCGGAAGTTCTCGGAATGCATCACGGTCCCGGTGCGGCCGTCGATGAAGATGAACTTCGGCTGCAGGATGTACCCCTTGCGCTCCATGTAGGTGCGCACGGGCACGACGCGGCGGCGTCCGAACGAGTCGTACACTTCTTCCTCGCGCTGGACGATACCCGAGCGCTGGTGCGGCGTGAACATCACCGTGCCGGTGACGATCAACGGGTTCTGATATTCCTCGCCGATCTTCTTCCAGTACTCGACGTCCGCGAAGATGTGCTCGTACGGCTCGAGGTCCTTGGCGTCCTTGATGGCCGCGGCCTTGTCGGGCGTCGCGGCCTGCGGCGCCTCGCCGCGCGGCTCGGGCTTCGGCTCTGCCTTGCCTTCCTTGCCTTCTTTGCCTTCCTTGCTGCTTTCCCTGCCTTCGCGCCCCTCGCCGTCGGAGGCGGACGCGGGAGCGGGCTTCGGCGACTCGGCCTTCACCTCGGGCGTCCCCGGCGCTTCCGTCGCGACGTCCATCAACGGCAGCACGTCGGTGTCGATGACACGCAGCTCGGACTTGGTGCGCAGCTGGCTGCGAAGCAGTCGCGTCGTCTCGAGGTTGCCGTCCACGTCGTCGGTGCCGCCGGCGATGAAGCCGGCGACCAGCACGCGCTGGAACGCCGACACGTCGAGCTTCGGCTTGATCGGCGTTTCGATCGGAATCTCGTAGTAGTTCGTGCAACCCGCGATGAAGAGGATTGCGGCGACGCTGCTAAGGATTCTGGTTGCCAGGGTCATCCGGCGTATCCTTGCGAGTCGTCCGGTCATTGATTTCCTTGAAGAGCTCGTAGTTCTGTTTGATGAGCGCGTTATTCGGCTCGATTTCCAGCGCCTTTTCGTACGCGACGCGGGCTTTCTCGAGGTCCCCTTCGTGCTCGTACGCAATCGCGAGGTCGTTGTACGCTTCCGCGTACTTCGGGTCGATCTGCGCCGCGCGCTGCCACCGGTAAATCGCTTCCCGCCAGAGGCCGCGCTGGGCGACCGTGATCCCGAACTCGACCTGTTTTTTCGCGTCCGACCTCGCGTCGGCCGCCAATGGCGTCGCCGCGGCCCCGAAGAGCAGGAGAATCGTCAGGACGCGGGTACGCATGGAGAAGTGCCTCAATATACGCCAAGCGCTTGCCTCGCCGAAGCCTAAACCGCGTGGGCGGCTTGCCTCGCCGGCGCGCAGCGCGCGAAGGCGGGAACGTGCCGAAGCGCGGCGGCACGAGAACAGGCAGGGTGCGGATGAGCAAGGCATATGCCACGCGCTTCCGGTGAAAAACATCTGTTTCGACGCCGATTTACAACGGGCCGCGTCCTCCCGTTTCGTCGCCTGTCCACTGTTTCGCAACACGTGTGACTCATTCGACAGGCTCGACGAGCGGCCGGCGAGATCGCCGGACCTCGCGAACGGACGCGCTATAATCGCCGTCGAGGTCGGGCGCGCGGGCGTCATCGAGGTGGTGTCGTGTCGCCCGATGAAGCCGTTGCGCTCTCGTTTGCCGTCCTCTCCGACGTCCCACGCGCCGGCCTGACCGACCGGCTTCGCGCCGACGATCCCCATCTTCTCGAACGCGCGCGTGCGCTGCTCCCGCAGGCGGAAGCCGTCCGCGCGGCTGCCGCCGGTCGCGGCATCCGCACGGTCGCCTGGAACGAGCCCGCGTTTCCCGCCGCGCTGCTGACGTTGGGCGACTTGCCGCCCGCGCTCTGGTTTCGCGGCGATCTCGATGCGCTCACCGCGCCGGCGGTCGCGATCGTTGGTTCGCGCGCCGCGTCAGCCGTGGCCATCGAGACGGCGACACGAATCGCCAACGATCTCGCCTCGCGGGGCATCACCGTCGTGAGCGGCCTGGCGCGCGGGGTCGATTCCGCGGCACATCGTGGCGCGCTCGAAACGGGGCGGACCGCCGCGGTCCTCGGGTCCGGGCTGGATCGCCTCTATCCCGCCGAACACGCGCCGCTCGCGGCGCAGATCGTACGCGCCGGCGTCGTCATCAGCGAGTACCCGCCCGCGACGCCTCCGCTCCCACTGTTCTTTCCGATGCGCAACCGCCTGATCAGCGGACTGTCGCGCGCCGTCGTGGTTATCGAGGCGAACGAGAAATCCGGGTCGCTGATCACGGCCGCTTGTGCGCTCGAGCAGGGGCGCGACGTGATGGCGGTTCCCGGCAACGTCCTCAGCGGCCGCAACCGCGGCGCGCACGCCCTGATCAGGGACGGGGCAAAGATTGTGGAATGTGCGGACGATATCGTAGAAGAGCTGTGGGGTTCGGTGGTCTCCCTGCATCCTCAGCCAACCGCACTAAGTTCAGCGTCGTCAGGCGTTTCGGCGGATCCAATCGTCTCGCGCATGCGAGCCGGCGAGGCCTACGACGTGGACGGGCTTGCCGCGGTGTCAGGCCTCGAACACGTGCGCCTGCTGCCGCGATTGCTCGATCTCGAATTGCAGGGCCGAATCCGTCGAGTCGGCGGCGGCCGTTTCATGCGTTGCGGATGAACGTGCTAGTGTGAATTGATTTTTGAGTCGATGGCCAAGCCGCTAGTGATCGTCGAGTCGCCGGCGAAGGCGAAGACGCTGGGCCGCTTCCTCGGGTCGAAATACCGGGTCGAGGCGAGCTACGGCCATATCCGCGATCTGCCCGAGTCCGCAGCCGAGGTCCCGAAGGAAATCAAGCAGAAGGAGTGGGGGCGCCTCGGCGTGGACGTGGAGAGCGACTTCACGCCGTACTACGTCGTTTCCAACGACAAGAAGAAGCAGGTCGCCCACCTCAAGACCGCGATGAAGGAGGCGTCGGAGCTGCTGCTGGCGACCGACCCCGACCGCGAAGGCGAAGCGATCAGCTGGCACCTCACCCAAGTGCTCAAGCCGAAGGTGCCCGTCCGGCGGATCGTCTTCCACGAGATCACCGAGGATGCGGTCAAGGAAGCGCTCGACAACCCGATCGAGGTGAACCAGGACCTGGTTCGCGCGCAGGAGAGCCGGCGCATTCTCGATCGGCTGTACGGCTACACGTTGTCGCCGCTGCTCTGGAAGAAGGTGCAGACGGGGTTGAGCGCGGGGCGCGTGCAGAGCGTCGCCGTCAGGCTGATCGTCGAGCGGGAGGAAGAGCGGCGTGCGTTCCGGACGGCAGTCTACTGGGATCTCGAGGCCAGGCTGCGGGGCGAGGGACGCGAGTTCGTCGCCACGCTCGCGCGCATCAACGATCAGCGCATCGCCAACGGCAAGGACTTCGACGCCAAGACCGGCGAGCTGAAGAACCAGAACGCGCGCCTGCTCGACGAGGCCGCCGCCACGACGCTCGCCGGCGCGATGGCCGCCAACCTGCCGTGGACGATCAGCAGCGTCGAACAGAAGCCTGGCATCGAACGGCCGGCGCCGCCGTTCACGACCTCCACGCTCACGCAGGAAGCCAGCCGCAAGCTCGGGTTTTCCACCGAACGGACGATGCAATCGGCGCAGCGGCTGTTCCAGGGCGTGGAAACCGGCGGCGGCGAGATGGAAGGGCTGATCACCTATCACCGCACCGACTCGACGACGCTCTCGGACAAGGCGGTCCAGGAATCGGCGCGCGTCATCCGCGAGATGTTCGGTGACGAGTACTACGACGGGCCGCGCCGCTACCAGACGCGGGTGAAGAACGCGCAGGAGGCGCACGAAGCGATTCGTCCGACCGACTTCCGCCTCGCGCCGAGCCAGCTGGAACGGATTCTCGACAGCGACGACCTGAAGGTCTACGAGCTGGTCTGGAAGCGGACGATGGCGTCGCAGATGGTGGACGCGCGCGTGCTGCGCACCACGATCGAGATGTCGGCGAAAGGGCCGGGCAACGACGTCGCGGTGCTGACGGCGAGCGGCAAGGCCATCGAGTTCGCCGGCTTCCGCCGCGCCTACGTCGAGGGGAGCGACGACCCCGCCGCCGAGCTCGAAGACCAGGAGACGATCCTGCCTACCTGCACGGTCGGCGATCAGGTCAACAGAGACGGCACACCGATCGTGCTGCTCGACACCGAGCCGAAGCGCCACGAAACGTCGCCGCCAGCGCGGTTCACGGAAGCGTCGCTCATCAAGGAGCTCGAGCGGCTCGGCATCGGCCGGCCGTCCACTTTCGCACCGACGATCGCGACCATCGCCCGCCGCGGCTACGTGTTCCGACAGGGCAAGGCGCTCGTCCCCAGCTTCACCGCCTTCGCGGTGACCAAGCTGCTGCGCGATCACTTCGGCGACTTCGTCGAAACCGACTTCACCGCCGAGATGGAAGAAGACCTCGACGAGATCTCGCGCGGCGAGCGCGAGTCGATCGAGTTCCTGCGCGAGTTCTATTACGGCGACAAGAAAAAGAAGCACCGCGGCCTGCTCGGCGCGGTCGAGAAGGGCGCGGAGAACGCCGACTATCCCGTACTCGATCTCGGCGAGGATGCGGACAGCGGCGAGCCCGTGCGCATCCGCATCGGGCGCTTCGGCCCGTTCGTCCAGATGGCGGAAGGCGGCCCCGGCCGCACCGCCTCGTTGCCCGACGACATCGCGCCGGCCGACCTCACCCTCGACAGGGCGATCGAGCTCGTGCGCGCGAAGGCGGAGGGGCCGCGGACGCTCGGCGTCGACCCGACGACCGGCATGAACGTCTACGTGATGAACGGACGCTACGGCGCCTACGTGCAGCTCGGGGAGACGCCGGAAGGGAAGAAGGCGGAGAAGCCGAAGCGCGCGTCGCTGCAGGGGGGCGCCACCGAGCAGACGGTCACGCTCGACGAGGCGCTGAAGCTGCTGGCGCTGCCGCGCGAGGTCGGCCTGCATCCGGACGACAATCAGCCGATCGTCACCAACTTCGGCCGCTTCGGCCCCTACGTGAAGCACAACGACGAGTTCCGCTCGCTCGAGTCCGAGGACGACGTGTTCACCATCTCGTTCGACGCGGCGCTCGCGCTGATACGCGCGCCGAAGGTCTCGCGGCGCCGCCAGGCGGCCCAGAAGAAAACGTTGAAGGAGCTCACCAACAACGGCACGACGATCAAGCTGCTCGCCGGCCGCTACGGGCCGTACGTCACCGACGGCACGACGAACGCGTCGGTGCCGAAGGGCGTCAACCCCGAATCGGTGACCTTCGAGCAGGCAACCGAGCTGCTCGAGGCGCGCCGCAACGCCGCGCCGTCGCCGCGCCGCGGCGCAGGCGGTGGCGGACGCCGCCGTGCCGCCGCCGCTGCGGCCCCGGCTCCGCGGGCACGCAAGACATCACGCAAGGCCGCCGGGGCGTAAACTGTTCCTGGGCCGCCTGAAGGCGGCCCCTACACCCGTATCTACGCGTAGGGGCCGGCTTCAGCCGGCCCATCAACGAATGATCCACATCATCGGCGGCGGACTTGCTGGTTGTGAAGCCGCCTGGCAGGCAGCCTCGCTGGGTGTTCGTGTCGTGCTGCACGAGATGCGTCCCGTCCGCGGCACCGCCGTCCACAAGACCGATCAACTGGCGGAGCTGGTCTGCTCGAACTCGCTCCGCGGCGACAAGCTCGATAACGCCGTCGGCCTGCTGAAAGAGGAGATGCGCCGGCTCGGCTCGCTCGTGATGCGCGCCGCCGACGAGCATCGCGTGCCCGCCGGCGCGGCACTGGCGGTCGATCGGGAGCGCTTCTCGCGCGCGGTCACCGAGAGCGTGCAGTCGCACCCGCTGATCTTCGTGACGCGCGACGAGGTGCCGCGCATTCCCGACGATCCCGCCATGTATCCGCTCGTCATCGCGACGGGGCCGCTGACGTCCGAGACGCTCTCCGCCGACATCGCGCGCTTCGTCGGCGGCGACCACCTCTATTTCTACGACGCGATCAGCCCGATCGTCCTCGCCGAGACGATCGACATGGAGAAGGTGTTTCGCGGGTCGCGGTGGGAGCGCGGGACGACGGAGGAAGGCGATTACCTGAACTGTCCGATGAGCAGGGAGGACTACGAGCGCTTCTACGACGCGGTCGTCTCCGCCGAATCGGCGACGGTGCACGACTTCGACAAGGAGAAGTTCTTCGAGGGGTGCCTGCCGATCGAGGTGATGGCGCATCGCGGCCGCGACACGCTGCGCTTCGGTCCGATGAAACCGGTCGGTCTCGTGGATCCGAAAACCGGCCGCTCGCCCTACGCGGCGGTGCAGCTTCGCCAGGACACGCTCGCGGGCGACCATTTCAGCCTCGTCGGCTTCCAGACGCAGCTGAAGTGGAGCGAGCAGGCACGCGTGCTGAAGCTCGTGCCGGGGCTCGAGCGGGCGGAGTTCGTCCGCTTCGGCATGGTCCATCGCAACACCTATATCAACGGCCCCCGAGTGCTGCGCGAGACGTGGCAGACCAGGCTCCGCGACGACCTGTTCTTCGCGGGACAGATCTCGGGCGTCGAGGGCTACGTCGAGTCGGCCGCGTCGGGCCTGATCGCCGGGCGCAACGCGGCCGCGCTGGTGCGTGGCGAGGAGCCGCGCGTGCCGCCGCGCACCACCGCGATCGGCGCGCTCGCGTATTACGTCTCGCACGCCGATCCGCGGAACTACCAGCCGACCAACATCACCTTCGGCATCATGGCGACGCCGCCCCTCGACTTCGTGCGGGACCGGCCATCCGGCGGCAAGAAGCCGGGACGCGCCGACCGAAAGCTCGCGACCTCCGAGCGTGCGCTCGAAGACCTGGCCCGATGGAACAGCTCCGCGAGTTTCTCGACTACCTCCGCCTGAACCGCAACGCGTCGGCCCACACGGTCGCCGCCTACGAAAGCGACCTGTCGCAGTTCGTCGCCTTTGCGGGGCGCGAGCGCGGCTCGCGCGCGGCGCTCGAACCCAAGCACCTCGACCTGCAGCTGATACGCGGCTTTCTCGCCGAGCTCTATCGCCAGGGGCAGGCGCGCGCGTCGGTCGCGCGGAAGGTCTCGGCGCTGCGGACCTTCGTCCGCTACCTGCGGCGCGAAGGGTGGATCGACTCCGACCCGGCGGCGCTCGCGGTGGCGCCGAAGCGCGAGCACAAGGTGCCCGCCCATCTCTCCGTCGACGAGATGTCGCGGCTGCTCGACGCGCCCGACGCCTCCACGCCGCTCGGGCGGCGCGACCGCGCCATCCTCGAGCTGTTCTATGCGTCGGGCATCCGCTTGAGCGAGCTCGTCGCGCTCGATCTCGAGGACGTGGACCTCGCCGGCCGCATGGTGCGCGTCATGGGCAAGGGGCGCAAGGAGCGCATCGTTCCGTTCAATCCGAAGGCCGCGGCGGCGCTGCGCGCCTGGCTCAAGGACAGGGCAGGGCTGACGGCGGGCGATGCGCTGTTCGTGAACGCGCGCGGCGGCAGGCTGACCGGCCGCAGCGTGCAGCGCCTCGTCGCGCGCTACGTGAGGAGCTGCAGCACGCGCTTCGGCATCAGTCCGCACGCGCTGCGGCACTCCTTCGCCACGCACCTGCTCCAGGCCGGCGCGGACCTGCGCGCCATCCAGGAGCTGCTCGGCCACGTCCAGTTGTCGACGACGCAGCGCTACACGCACGTCAACGTCGCGCAGCTGCTCGACGTCTACCGGAAGGCGCATCCCCGCGCCAGAAAGTCGTAGAGCGTGGCAGAAGAGTCCCGGACGCGCCGCGCCGGGGCGGGCGAAGGCGTAAGATCCGTCGCGAGGGAGCGGCCATGAAAGCACGGCACTGGGTCGTCGTTGCGGCCGTCGCGCTCGCCGGCGTCGGCGCGTGGATGTCGCGCCAGGCGGCGGGCGAATCGCGCGGCGGCAACGTCTTCCCGTACGCATACTCCGTCGACGACCTGCCGAACGGTCTTCGCCTGGTCACGGTGCCGACGGACTATCCCAACATGGTGGCGCTCTACGTCGTGGTCCGGGCGGGGTCGCGGGACGAGGTCGAGGCCGGCAAGAGCGGCTACGCGCACCTGTTCGAACACCTGATGTTCCGCGGCAGCGAGAACTTCACGCCGCAGCAGCGCGACGACATCATGAAGCGCGCCGGCGCCGACACCAACGCCACCACCAACCAGGATCGGACCACCTACTACGCGGTGTTCTCGAAGGAGGACCTGGACGAGGTGATGAAGGTGGAAGCGGACCGCTTCCAGCGCCTGAAGTACGCCGAGCCCGCCTTCAAGACGGAATCGCTTGCCGTCCTCGGCGAATACAACAAGAACAGCGCGGAGCCGACGGAGAAGCTGGACGAGGCGCTGTACGAGACGGCGTTCAGGCGGCACACCTACGCGCACACGACGATGGGGTACTTGCAGGACATCCAGGACATGCCGAACCAGTACGCCTACAGCCTGGAGTTCTACAAGCGGTTCTACACCCCCGAATACGCCACGGTGCTGCTCGTAGGCGACGTCACGCGCGAGCGCGCTGTCGACGTGACGAAGAAGTATTTCGGCGGGTGGGCGCGCGGCAGCTACAAGCCGGATATTCCCGCGGAGCCGCCGCAGACCGAGCCCCGCACCGCGCACGTGGACTGGCCGTCGCCGACGCTGCCGTGGGTCGCTGTCGCCTTCAAGGGGCCGGCATATTCCGACACGGCCTGGGACAAGGCCGCCCTCGATCTCCTCTCGCCCATGGCGTTCGGGCCGAATTCGGATCTCTATAAGCGGCTCGTGCTCGAAGAGCAGAAGGTCGACGACCTCGGCGCCAATTTCGGCAACCATCCCGACCCGGAGCTCTTCACCGTTTACGCGCGGGTGAAGAACGTGAAGGACCTCGATGAGGTGCGCGACCGGATTCTCGGGACCTTCGCCCAGTTCACCCGTCAGCCGGTGGAGCAGAGCAAGCTCGACGCCACGCGCTCGCGCATGCGTTACAGCTTCGCGCTCCGCATGAACAGCTCGCCGGCCATTGCCGCCGCGCTCGCACCCTACATTCTGCTGACGCGCACGCCCGACACCATCAACAAGGTGTTCGCGCTCTATCAGCAGGTGACGCCCGAGGACATGCGGGCGATGGCGGGGAAATATTTCACCGACAACAACCGGACGATCGTGACGCTGACCCCGAAGGCGGGGACGCAGTGATGCCGCGGCGGCTGGCGCTCGTCGCGCTCGCGGCCATCCTGCTGCAGCCGCTGACGTTCACGCAGGGTGCGAGCGTGGTCCAGCCGGGCACCTCGCCGCTGATCGTGTTCCGCATCCTGTTCACCGCCGGCTCGGCCTCCGACCCGGCGGGGCAGGAAGGCCTTGCGTCGCTGACGGCGGCGATGCTCGCCGAGGGCGGCTCGCGGTCCAGGACCTACCAGCAGATCGTCGAGGCGATGTACCCGATGGCGACGTCGGTGAACTGGCAGGTCGACAAGGAAATGACCGTGTTCACCGGCACCACTCACGTCGAGAACCTGGACAGGTTCTACGCGCTGATGAAGGACATGCTGCTCGACCCGGGCTTCCGCCAGGACGACTTCACCCGCGTCCGTGACGACGCGGTGAACTTCCTGAAGGTATCGCTGCGCGAGAGCAACGACGAGGAGCTCGGCAAGGAATACCTCTACAACGTCATCTACGCGGGCCATCCGTACGGGCACCACAACCGCGGCACGATCCCCTCGGTGCAGAAGCTGACGATCGACGACGTGCGCGGCTTCTATCGCGATCACTTCACGCAGGCGAACCTCGTGGTCGGGCTCGCCGGCGGGTATCCCAAGGGCTTCGACGCGAAGGTCGAATCCGATTTCGCGCAGCTGCCGGCAGGGAGCGCGGACAGGAAGACGTTCGCCGCGCCCGCCGCCGCAGCCGCTTCCACGCTGGCCATCGTCACGCGCGACACGCGATCGACCGCGATTTCGATGGGCTTCCCCATCGACGTGACCCGCTCGTCGCCCGACTGGCCGGCGCTCGCCGTCGTCGCCTCGTATCTCGGCCAGCACCGCTCGTCGAACAGCCATCTCTATCAACGCCTGCGGGAGGCGCGGGGCCTCAATTACGGCGACTACGCCTACGTCGAGTACTTCCCGCGCGGGATGTTCCAGTTCGCGCCCGATCCGAACCTCGCGCGCCAGCAGCAGATTTTCCAGATCTGGATTCGGCCGGTGGAGGTGAACACCGGTGTCTTCACGCTGCGCGCGGCGCTGTACGAATACGACACGCTCGTGCGCGATGGCCTGTCGCGCGAGGCGTTCGAGGCGACCCGCCAGTTCCTGACGAAGTACTCGAACATCCTGACGCAGACACAGAGCGCGCGGCTCGGCTACGCGCTCGACAGCCGCTACTACCGCATCGGCGACTACAACACCTATCTGCGCGACGCGCTGGCGAAGCTTTCCCTGGACGAAGTCAACCGCGCTATCCGGCAGCACCTGGCGCCGAACCGCATGCGCATCGTCGTCGTCACGAAGGACCCGAAGCCGTTCCAGGACGCGGTGGCGCGGAACACGCCTTCGCCCATCAGGTACAACTCGCCGAAGCCGAAGGACATCATGGACGAGGACGCCGTCATCCAGGCGTACCGGATTGACGTCAAGCCCGCGGACGTGACGGTCGTGCCGGTGGAAAAGGTCTTCCAGTAGGAGCTGACGACACGTGCCAGCGGGCGGATTGATCCCGGAACGGCTGATCACGATACGCCGGTATTCCTCGACCGAACCTGCGGTCGCCGACTGCCGCCTGCTGATCGAGGCCGGCTTCGACGCTTACATCAGGACGTACCGCTGGCAGGACGTCGGCGAGGTGCGGGTGCCGGAGAGCCAGGTACAGGAAGCTCTGGCGCTGCTGCCGGCGACGCCCGCCGAGGGCTCGTCGGAGCTCGAACGGATTGAAACCTGCGCCTGGTGTGGCAGCCGGCACGCTCGCACCTTCGCGCCGTTCACGGGCCTGGTCCTGGCCACTGGCGCCGGCCTGATCGGATGGGCGATCTACAACGGCCAGTACGACGGCGCGGCGGTGTCCTTCACCGTGACGCTGGTCGTGTTGTTCTTCATGAAGACGACGGTCGGGCGCCTGGTGTGCGCCGAGTGCGGAAGGGACTGGCAGGTGCCCGGGGCCGGCAGAGCCGGCCCCGAACCTGAACACGAACAGAGAACCGAGAACCCCGAAGGGTGAACGGCCGGCGCCGCGTCGTCCTAGACGACCGCGGCGGCCGACGACTCCGCCGGCTGCGTCACCTGCGCGCGGCGGCCGCGCGGGAAGTCGATGCCGAGCGTCTTGATCTTGTAGTTCATCACGCGCGGGCTGATGGCGAGCAGTTCCGCCGCGTCCTTCTGCACCCAGTTCGACATCTTCAGCGCCTCGATGAGCGCCAGCCGCTCCACTTCCTCCAGCGGGATGCCAGTCGGCGGAATCTTGACGATGGAGGACGCCTCGCGTGACGCGCCCGTCGTGCTCGTGTCGCCGAGGCGCAGGTCCTCGACCCCGATGTGCGAGCGCTCGGCGAGCAGCATCGCGCGCTCGATGGCGTTTTCCAGCTCGCGGATGTTGCCGGGCCAGTTGTAGCGCATCAGCAGCTTGAGCGCGTCCGGGTCGAGCCCTTCGATCTTCTTCTTCAGCTCGCCGGCGAACCGGCGGATGAAGAAGCCCGCCAGCGACGCGACGTCTTCCTTCCGCTCGCGCAGCGGCGGCATCTCGATGGTGACAACGTTCAGACGGTAGTAGAGGTCCTCGCGGAACGTCCCCGCTTCGACCATCAACGGCAGGTCGCGGTTGGTCGCGGCGATGAGGCGCACGTCGACGCGCAGCGTGCGGGTGCCGCCGAGGCGCTCGAACTCGTGCTCCTGGAGGACGCGCAGGATCTTCGCCTGCGTGTTCGCGCTCATGTCGCCGATTTCGTCGAGGAACAGCGTGCCCCCATCGGCCTGCTCGAAGCGGCCGATGCGCTGCTTGTCGGCGCCGGTGAAGGCGCCCTTCTCGTGGCCGAAGAGCTCGGACTCGAGAAGGTTCTCCTGCAGCGCGGCGCAGTTCACCTTGATGAAGTTGCGCGAGGCGCGGTGCGAGTTGTGGTGGATGGCGCCGGCGATCAGCTCCTTGCCGGTCCCGGTCTCGCCGCGGACGAGCACGGTGGTGTTGCTCTTGGCGACCTTGCGGACGACCGCGAGCACCTTCTCCAGCGCGCCGCTGCTGCCGATGATGCGCTCGAAGTCGTAGATGTCGCCCTGCGCGTGGCGGAGGTAGTCGATCTGGTGCTGCATGCGGCGCATCTCGAGCGCCTTCTCGATCTTGACCTCCATCTCCTCGATCTCGAACGGCTTCTGCACGTAGTCGAAGGCGCCCGACTTGATCGCCTCGACGGCCGTCGAGACCGAGCCGAAGGCGGTCATCAGGATCACCGCGCACGAGGGGTGCAGCTGCTTGGCCGTCTTCAGCACCTCGAGACCGGTGCTGCCGCCCATCTTCAGGTCGCTGACGACCACGTCGAAGAAGCCTTCGTGCAGCTTCTCGATGGCGGCGTTGCCGTTGGGAGCTTCCTCGACGTCATGCCCCGCTTCGGCAATCGCCTGCGCAAGCCCCCGTCGGAGCGAATCGTGGTCGTCTGCGATGAGAATGCGGCCCATAACCTGTCCTTGTGAGATTGACGAATTTACCCGCCCGCCGTTTAGTCCGTTGCCACCGAAACCGGCAGCGTCACCCGTATCAGCGTCCCATTGCCCGCGGACGTGCGCAGGTCGATCTGCCCGTCGTGCGCGTCCACGATCTTGCGAACGATTGCCAGCCCGAGCCCCGAGCCCTGGGCCTTGGTCGTAAAAAACGGATCGAACACGTGCTCGGCCACATCCGGCGGCATGCCCGGCCCGGTGTCCTGCAGCTCGATGCGCACCGCCTCGCGCCCCTCGCCGCCGTCCTCCTGCTGCACCCGCGAGGCGCCGATCGCGACGCGCCCCCTGCCGTCCATCGCCTCGTAGGCGTTGATCAGCAGGTTCGTGAACAACTGCGTCAGCTGGTGGTGGTCCGCCTGGATCTGCGGCAGGTCCTCCGGGACGTTCACCTCCACCACGATCAATCCGCGCGCGGCCTTCGTATCGGCCAGCTGCACCGCGCCTTGCAGCGCCTCGGTAATCCCCGTGTGCTCGACCTGCAGCCGGATCGGCCTGACGAACTCGAGCACCTCCTGCACGATCGCGTTGGCCATCTTGGCCTCTTCGATGATGTTGGTCAGCACCGCCTGCGCATCCGGAATGTCCGGGAACTTCCTGCGCAGCAGGCCGGCCATCACCTCGATGCCCGCCAGCGGGTTCTTCACCTCGTGGGCGATGGCCGCCGCCATCTCGCCCACCGCCGCGAGCCGATCGCGAAGCCGCTCCCGCTCCTCGAGCTGCTCGACGCGCGTCAGGTCCTTGAAGAACATCGCCACGCCGGCGATCTCGTTCTCGTCGTCCCTGACGAACGCGAACGTGTACCCGAGCACCTTTCCCGACGGCCGCAGCCGCATCTCCGCGCGGTTCGGCAGCATGTGCAGGTCGAACGCCGACAGCAGCTGCCGCACGACCTCGGGGTGGGCGCGGAGCACCTCGGCGACCGGCTTGCCCAAGTCGTCAGGGTGCGGTTCCACGCCGAAAATCCGGTAACCCTCTTCGTTCAGCAGCGCCACCGCCCCGGCGCGCGTAATCGCCAGGACGCCGTTGCGCATGCCGGCGACGATCTGCCGGAAGAAGGCGTCTGCATGGGCCGGCCGGCTGGCACCAGCGGCACGGCCGCGACGGGGTACAGGGCGGCTAGAGCTGGTCATCGGCATCGGCGGCTCCGCGAGCAGAACCCAACCGCCGCGGAAGCGGGGCAAACGACGTGCCCGAGCTGGACAGCAAGGAAACGGCGGAAACTACGGGTAGAGCAGTGTTTATGTCCCGGGTACGGCCATCTCTCATTACGATTATGTAATCGTACCGCAGAAATCGTGAGCCGGAAAGGCGTCGCTTACGTTTCGGAGGTTACGTTTCGGACGGCTGCGCGGCGGCGTGTTCCTGGAGTGCTTCCCACTGCGCGATCAGGTCCCCGACTTCCCACATCAACGCCTGGTGCCGATCGGTGACCGGCCGGGCCGCCTCGAGATTCTCGTAGAAACCGGGCGCGGCCATGGCCGCCTCGAGTTCCTTGACCTGCGCCTCGCGCTCGGCGATGCGCGATTCGAGGTCCGCGATGCGCTTCTGCAACGCCTCCGCCGCGCGCTGCAGCTTCTTGCGTTCCGCGTCCGCGCGCTTGCGATCTTCGCGGGATTCAGGCCGGGAACCAGGATCAGGGATGCGGGATGCGGCTGGCTTCGAGCTCGGGACCTCGGGCTTCGGGGTCTTTTGTGATTTGCCGCTTGGAGCTTGGATCTTGGATCTTGGAGCTTGGAGCTTGGAGCTTGGAGCTTGGAGCTTGCCCGACTCCCCCTGATGCTCTTTGCTCCAGAGAAACTCCGCATACGTCCCCGGGTACACCACAGCCCCGCCATGCCCGACCTCGATGATCTTCGTCGCCAGCTTCTCGACGAAGTAGCGGTCGTGCGAGACGAAGATCAGCGTGCCGCCATAGTCCTCGAGCGCCTCGAGCAGCACGTCCTTCGAGTCGAGATCGAGGTGGTTGGTCGGCTCGTCGAGCAGCAGCGTGTTCGACGGCCGCAGCAGCATGCGCGCGACCGCGAGGCGGGTGCGCTCGCCGCCCGACAGCACGCCCGCTTTCTTGTAGACGTCGTCTCCCGAAAACAGGAAGCCGCCGAGGATGTTGCGAATCGCCGGCACCATGTCGGTGGGCGATCCGGAGGCGAGCGTTTCGTAGACGGTCAGCGTCGGGTCGAGGCGCGTCGCTTCGTCCTGCGCGAAGTACTCCTTGACGACCTCGTGCCCCTCGGTGCGCGTGCCGCTGTCGGGGGCTTCCTCCGCCGAGAGCATGCGCATCAACGTCGACTTGCCCGACCCGTTGGGACCGACGAGCGCGATGCGATCGCCGCGCTCGATGTGCAGCGAGAGGTCCCCGAACACCGTCAGCGGGCCGTACGCCTTGCGCACGTGCTTCAGCTCGAGCACCGTGCGGCCGCTCTTCCGGCACGCGGGAAACGTGAAGTGAATCCGCTTCCGCTCGGGCGGCACCTCGATTGGCACCACCTTTTCGAGCAGCTTGATGCGGCTCTGCACCTGTGCGGCCTTGGTGGCCTGGTAGCGGAACCGATCGATGAACATCTTGATGCGCGCGGTTTCCTCGTCCTGTTCCTTCTTCGCCTGCCGCAGCCGCTCGAGCATCGCGTCGCGCTGCGCGACGTAGCGGCTGTAGTTGCCGACGTAATCCGTCAGCCTGCGCAGGTGGATGTCGGTGATGCGGGTGACGACCGCGTCGAGGAAGTAGCGGTCGTGCGAGACGAGGATGACCGCGAACGGGTAGGCGCCGAGATACTCCTCGAGCCAGTTGCGCGCCTCGAGGTCGAGGTGGTTGGTCGGCTCGTCGAGCAGCAGCAGGTTGGGGCGGCCGAGCAGCAGCTTGGCGAGCGCGATGCGCATCTGCCACCCGCCGGAAAACGTCTCCGCCGGACGCTGCGCGTCGTCAGGGTCGAAGCCGAGGCCGCGCAGGACCGTCGCAATCCGCAGGTCCATGCTGTAGCCCTCGGCGAGCCGGAAGCGATCCTGCAGCTCGCTGTAGCGCGCCAGCATCGCGTCGTGCTCGTCCTGCGGAATCGATGCGTCGCCGAGCCGGTGCTCGATGTCGTGCATCTCGGCTTTCATGTCGAGCAGCGGCTGAAACGCGCTGCTCGCCTCTTCGAAGACCGTCCGCCCCGCGTGCGTCAGCCCGTCCTGCGGCAGATAGCCGATGGTCAGGCCCGCCGGCTTGACGATGGCACCTTCGTCCGCCTCGTCGATGCCCGCGAGCATCTTGAGCACGGTCGTCTTGCCGGCGCCGTTGGGGCCGCACAGGCCGACGCGATCGCCGTCCGAGATCTGCCACGTGACGTGATCGATCAGGGTGCGGTCGCCGAACGACTTACTGAGGTTGGAAAGCTGGATCACGCCGCCGGTGCGCCGAGCGCCTTCGACGCGGCGGCGAGCACCTGCGGAACCCTGAACGGCTTGGTGAGGTACCCGGCCACGCCGAGATTCACCGCCTCGATGGCGCTCGATTCGGTGGAGAAGCCGGTGATGATGATGACGGGCAGGTCCGCCTTGATGCGCTTGGCCTGGCGGATCAGCGTCAGGCCGTCCATGCCGGGCATCTTCAGGTCCGCGATCAGCAGGTCGTAATTGAACTGCCGCATCCGATCCAGCGCCGACGTGCCGTCGGGCGCAGTGTCGACGTCGTACTCGGCGAGGGCGAGCGTTTTCGACAGGAGATCGCGGATGCTCGCCTCGTCGTCGACCACCAGCACCCGTTGACGCGCGCTGCGGACCGGCGTCGCCGTAGCGGCCGCCGCCGGACGATCGCCCCGCGGCCGCTGGCTGTCGAGCCAGGCATCGATGTCGCGCTTCCGGAACCGCCACTGGCGTCCAACCCTGACGGCGGGAATCTTTCCGGCCTTGATCAAGCGGTAGACGGTCCGGAGGTTGACTTGGAGGTACTCCAACACTTCTTCCGTCGTCAGGAAGACTTCGTCCGTCGGGAAATTCAGGGCCAAGACCCCGTTAGTTTACCACCCTGTCCGGCAATGACAGGATGCCGGCCGTCAGGTGGGTAGTAAATAATCGCCTCGGCCACCGCAAATCGTAAACTGCGACACGTCATACATTTGCCAAAATCGGGCGCGTATCATGGACGATACGGCCGTCCGGCCGCACCTGCCGTCTTACAAGGTGACCGGACCGGAGGGCCCCCGGCTCCAGACATGACGCTGACCGACGACGAGCTCGTCGCCCGCTCGATGGGCGGCGACGCCGAGAGCTTCAATCAGCTCATCCTTCGATGGGAACGGCCGATTTATGCCCTCGCGTATCGGGTGATCGGCCGAGAGGAGGATGCGCGGGACGTCTGTCAGGAGACCTTCCTCCGCGCGTTCCGCGCGTTGCCTGGCTTCAAGCGGCAGGCAAAGTTCTCGTCGTGGATCTACCGGATTGCGCTGAATCTGTGTCGCGACTGGATTCGGCGTCAGCGGCGCGCGCCGGTCATGCAGATGCCCGAAGGCGTCGATCCGGGCGAACTGGTGGCCGAGCAGGGCCCGGTGGAGTCGATCGAGGATCTGGTCGGCCGCCGGCAACTGAGCGAGGTCGTGGAAGAAGCGATGGCGCTGCTCCCCGAGGAGCAGCGGACGGCGATTGTCCTGAAGGAGTACCACGGCATGACCTTCCAGGAGATTGCCGACATGCAGGGATGCCCGCTGAGCACCGTGAAGACGCGCCTCTATCAGGGCCTCACGGTCCTGCGGCGGCACCTGGAGAAGAACGGGCGGCTGTCGAGCAGCGTCGAGGGAGCGATGACGCCGCGATTGGTGAAACGATCATGAACGAGACCTTTACCTGCGGAGACCACGGCGCGCTGATGTCGTATCTCTACGACGAGTGCACGCCGGCCGAGCGGCGGACGATCCTTGCGCATGCCGCCATCTGCGGCGCGTGCGCGCAGGAGCTGGCAGCCCTCGGGGCGACGCGCGAGCAGCTGGCGGCGTGGACGTCGCCCGACGCGGAGCTCGGGTTCAATATCGTCTCCGACGCGCCCGCGTCGAACGTGCTTCGTCCGACGCAGTGGTGGAAGAAGCCGATGCCCGCGTGGGCGCAGGCCGCGGCCGCCGCGCTCATTTTCGCGACCGGCGTGACGCTCGGCACGCTGCGCGGGCCGCTGCCGTCGGCGGCGCGCGCACCGCAAGGGTCCGCGCCCCAGGCGAGTGCCGTTGCCGCCACCAGCGCGCCCGTGACGCGCGCGGATCTGGCCGCGCTCGAACAGCGGCTGCGCGCGGAGATGTCGCAGGTGCGCGCCACCACCAGTCCGGCGTCCGGCGACGCGCGCGTCCTCGAGCGGGTCCGCGCGATGATCGACGACAGCGAGCAGCGGCAGCGCCGCGAGCTCGCGCTGCGCACCACCGAGATGGTGCGCGATTTCGACGCGCAGCGGAGCGACGACCTCGTGCGCATCGAGCGGACGCTCGGCCAGATGGACGGCACGACGGGCGCCGAAGTCGTCCAGCAGCGCCAGATGTTGAACTACCTGATGCGCGTGTCGCAGCGAGGACAGTAATGAAACGGAATCTGTTCGTGATCGCCGGTCTTGTCGGGAGCACGGTGGTCGGCATGGCGCCGCCCGCGTCTGCGCAGGTGCCGCGGTCTGAAGCCGACCAGGTCAAGTCGCGCCAGAAGATCTCGATGATGGAAAGCGTGCTCGAGAGCGCGGTCGCCAACGGCGCCGACAGCCTGATGCGCGCGGTCCGCGCCGTCATGCCGCCCGACGCGCTGATGCTGACGGGCGCGCCTTCCGCCCGCGGATTCCGCCTCGAGGGCTACGGCATCTTCTTCGACGTCGAGGTGCCCGCGTTCCGCCGCTCGATGGCGTGGACGCTGCGCCAGATGGTGGACGAGAGCGGCCTCGGCGCCGCGGCCGCGGTCAACCAGCTCAAGGCGTACATCGCCACGGTGCAGGATCCCCGTCAGCGCGCCAACCTCGATCGCGCGCTGCGCCGTCTCGAGCTACAGGTCGGTCCAGTCGGGCCGGTCGGCCCGGTGCAGCAGGACGCCTCCGCGCGTACGGTCGGTGCGTCGACCGTCGCCGCGGCGACGACGATTGCGCCTGCTGCACCGGCGGTCGATCCCGCCGTCGTGGACGACCCCAACGGCGCGTACACGCGTGAAGTCAGCGTCTCCATCGTCGACGCGATGATCGAGAACAGCGGGCCGCTGCCGATCGGCGACAACGAGTGGCTGACCGTGGCCGCGCGCGACAACGTCCGCCCCGACCGCCTCGTTCCCGGCGACACCTCGAACATCAGCAGCATCGTCTTCCGCGTCAAGGGGGCCGACCTGGCCGCCTATCGCGCCGGCAAGATGACGCTCGAGGAGGCGCGCGCGCACGTGGAGGTGAACCAATTCTGACGCGGCGCTACAATTGGGTCATGAAGCGGGTGGTGTTGTTCGTCACGGCCGCGCTGTGCCTGGCCGGCTGCGGCCACAAGTTCGACGTCGAGAAATCCGTCAAGGTCACCGATGTCCATACCGGCTGGTACGACGCCGGCATCCAGGACGGCAAGAACAAGCTCGTGCCGAGCATCACGTTCAAGCTGCAGAACGTCTCCACGGAGCCGATCGAAAGCGTCCAGATCCTGGCGGTCTTTCGCCAGGTTGGCGACACACAGTCGTGGGGTGACCACTACGCCACCGGCATCGACCGCGACGGCCTGCCGGCGGGGCAGATCACGCCGGGCTTCCTCGTCCTTCGTTCCAACCTGGGCTACACCGGCACCGAGTCGCGGCTACAGATGCTGCAGAACCGGAACTTCGTCGACGCGAAGGTGGATGTCCTGGGCAAGCACGGCGGCCCGACCTGGTACAAGCTCGGCGAATACAAGATCGATCGTCAACTGCTGACGCAGTAGTCTTGGTCCGAACGAGCGACGCGACTCGAGAGGCCCCGCCCTCTTCCGCGCTCGAGCGGCGTCTCGGTCCGCTCGACGCCGCCGCCATCATCGTCTCCAACGTCATCGGCGGCGGCATCCTCTTCACGCCACCGCAGGTCGCGATGCTCGTGCCCGACGCGGTGTTCTTCCTCTCCACGTGGGTGGCGGGCGGCGCGCTTGCCTTCGCCGGCGCGATGGCCTACGCGGAGCTCGCGGCGCTGCGGCCCCGCGCGGGCGGTGAGTACGTCTATCTGCGGGAAGCGTTCGGCGAGCCGGCGGCGTTTCTCACCGGCTGGACGTCGTTCGTCGCGGGATTCTCCGGGGCGATCGCCACGAGTGCGGCGGTGATGGTGTTCTACGTCGGCCGGTTTGCGCCCACCGTCGCCAACGCCGCCCCATGGGCCGTGGTGCCGATCGTCCCCGGCAGGGTCGTGCTCACGCTCTCGCCGCAGACGGTCACCGCCGTCGCCATCATCGTGGCGATGGCCGCGCTGCACCGGCGCGGTCTCGGGCCGGGGCGCATTGCCGGCAACCTGCTCGCGTCGCTCAAGGTAACGGCGTTCGTGCTGTTCATCGCCCTGGGGTTCTCGCTTGGCAGCGGCAGGGCCGCGCATCTGGCCGAGCGCGCGCCCGTCGGCGCCGCCGGGTGGCTGCTGGCGCTGATCCCCGTGATGTTCACCTACTCGGGATGGAACGCGGCGGCCTATGTCGCGGAGGAGATCCGCGAGCCGGGGAGAAACGTGCCGCGGGCGCTGGCGCTCGGCACGCTCGCGGTCGTGGTCATCTACCTGCTGCTGAACGCGCTGTATCTGTACGTGATTCCCGTGGGCGCGCTCGCGGCCATCGATCGCAGCGTGCTCGACGTCATCGCCGATCGCCTGCTCGGCAGCAGCGCGGGCAACGTCATGGGCGTCGTCTCGATCGTCAGCCTTGCCGCGAGCATCAGCGCGATGACGCTCGCCGGGCCGCGCGTGTACTACGCGATGGCGCGCGACGGCCTGTTCTTCCGCCGCGTCGCGCGCGTCCACCCGCGCTACGCAACGCCGGCATCGGCCATCGCCGCGCAGGCGATCTGGAGCTCGATCCTGGTGCTGACCGCGACCGCCGACGCGCTCGTCAACTACACCGGTTTTGCGATTGTCCTGTTCTCGGGAGTCGCGGTCGTCGCGCTGTTCGTGCTCAGGAGGAGAGTGCCCGACGCGCCGCGGCCGTTCAGGGCGTGGGGCTATCCGGTGGCGCCCGCGATCTATGCGATCGCGAGCGCCGCGATTCTCGTCAACGGCCTCTACCGGGCACCCGGGCCGACCGGCGCGGGGGCGTTGATCATCGCCGCGGGGCTGCCGGCCTACCTGCTGTTCAGGGGCGGTACGGCTGCAGCGCGCCGCGATACGTAATCTTCCGTCCGGATTCGATCCGCACGTCGAAGTCGAGCGTCGTGAAGCCGGGCGCCACGACCTGGATGTGATGCGGACCTTCTTCGAGCTTCAGCGCCTGGAAGATCCCGTCGAAGTCGTCCACGCGTCCCGCGAAGTAGCCGTCCACGTAGACCTCGGCGAAGCGGGGTGAGACGTCGAGGCGCAGCTCGCCTTCGAAGAACCCGCCCGAATAACCCCCGGTGTAACCCCCGTAGTAGCCGCCGTAGTAACCGGAGTAATAGCTGGGCGGATACCACGTGTACGGGTCGTAATAGAAGTAGCCGAGGCCGAATGCGCCGTAGCCGTACGGATAGTAGCGGCGCGGAGAGTAGTAGTAGTTGTTGACCGGCGGCGCGACGTAGACGTTGCCGCCGCGCGACCGCGGCTCGGCGCGTCCGTCGTTGCGCACGGGCGGCGGGGTGGTCGGGGACGGGCGCGAACCGCGCGGCACCGCCCGGCCGACCGCCGGGTTGTCGCCGCGGTCGCGTCCCCCGTCGCGGTCACGCGCGCGCTGATCGTCAGCAGCTGCCGCGGCAGGCGGCGCCGCAGCAGCCGCGGCCGGCCGCTCGGCACGCGTCGCCGCCGGCGGTGCGGGCGCTGGCGCTGGCGCCGGTTGCGGCGCCGGGCGCGCCACCGCGGAGCCCGTTGCCGGCCCCACCCGTTCACGGCTGCCGTCGGGCATGCGGACGGTCGGCGCCGGCTTGTCGCCCCCGTTCTGGTCGTCCTGCGCGTAGAGCAGACTGGCCGGAGAAACCACGAGCAACGACACGACGAGGAGCGATTTCGTAGTCATGGCAATAGCACAGCTGAGCAACGATGCTGCCAGTGAGTGGTACGCGAGGTCCGGCCCAAAACGGATTGCTTTCACCGCAAATCCGGCCGCCTGTCCACGCGAACGGTCGCGCGAGCCGGGCCGGACATGCCCTCTTTTTGAGTCATACTGGCGCATGTGATCCGCGCGACCACCATCCTCGCCGTCCGGCACCACGACCACACGGTCATGGCGGGGGATGGCCAGGTCACCTTCGGCAACACCGTGCTCAAGCAGACCGCGAAGAAGATTCGCAGGCTCTACAACGACTCGATCCTCGCCGGTTTCGCCGGCTCCGCCGCGGATTCCTTTGCGCTGTTCTCCCGGTTCGAGGCCAAGCTCGAACAGTACCGCGGCAACCTCGAACGGTCCGCGGTGGAGCTCGCGCGCGACTGGCGCAGCGACCGCCTCCTTCGCCGCCTCGAGGCGATGCTCGTCGTCTCGGACAAGCGCTCGACGTTCGTGCTCTCCGGCACCGGCGATCTGATCGAGCCAGACGATGGCATCGTGGCGGTGGGATCGGGGGGCCCGTTTGCGCTATCCGCGGCGCGCGCGCTGGCCAGGCACAGCCAGCTCGACGCCCGCCAGATTGCCACCGAAGCGATGCGAATCGCCGCCGACATCTGCATCTACACGAACCCGAATCTCACCATTGAGGAACTGTGAGTGGCAATCTTCCTCCCGGAACGGACGGCCACGGCGGTGCGCTCGCTCACGCCCCGCGAGATCGTGGCCGAGCTCGACAAGTTTGTGATCGGCCAGGCCAAGGCGAAGCGCGCCGTCGCCATCGCCCTGCGCAACCGGATGCGCCGCCAGCAGCTGCCGCAGGAGATCGCGGAAGAGGTGACGCCGAAGAACATCCTCATGATCGGGCCGACCGGCGTCGGCAAGACTGAGATCGCGCGGCGGCTCGCCAGGCTGGCGCAATCGCCCTTCATCAAGGTGGAGGCGTCGAAGTTCACCGAGGTCGGTTACGTCGGGCGCGACGTGGAATCGATGGTCCGCGATCTCGTGGAGCTCGCGGTCGACATGGTCCGCGAGGAGAAAACCGAGGAGGTGCAGGAGAAGGCGAAGACGGCCGCCGAGGAGCGGTTGCTCGACCTGCTGCTGCCGCCGTCGCGCGTCCCCGGCCCGGGCGAGGATCCCGCCACCGTCCGTGAGCAGGCGAGCCGCACACGCGAGCGGATGCGCGAGTCGCTGCGCGAGGGGCGCCTGGACGACCGGAGCGTGGAAATCGAGGTCCGCGAGTCGTCCATGCCGTCGTTCGAGATCATCGCGGGCACCTCCGTCGAGGAGATCGGCGTCAACCTGAAGGACATGATGGGCAACATGTTCCAGGGTCGGACCAAGGCGCGCCGCCTCAAGGTACCGGAGGCGATGCAGCACCTGCTGGGCGAAGAGCAGGGCAAGCTGGTCGACATGGAATCGGTCGGCCGCGCGGCGGTGCAGCGGGTCGAGCACGCCGGCATCATCTTCATCGACGAGATCGACAAGATCGCGAGCCGCGACGGCATGGCGGGCGGCGGGCACGGCGGGCCGGATGTGAGCCGCGAGGGCGTGCAGCGCGACATCCTGCCGATCGTCGAAGGGACGACCGTCAATACGAAGCACGGGATGGTGAAGACCGATCACATCCTGTTCATCGCGGCCGGCGCGTTCCACGTGTCGAAGCCGTCGGACCTCATCCCCGAGCTGCAGGGGCGCTTCCCGATCCGCGTCGAGCTCGAGCCGCTGACGCGCGACGACTTCGTGCGCATCCTCACCGAGCCCCGCAACGCGCTCGTCAAGCAGTACGTGGCGCTGCTTGGCACCGAGGAGCTGACGCTGACGTTCACGCCGGGGGCCGTCGATCGGATCGCCGACTTCGCCGCGCGGGTCAACGACGCCACCGAGAACATCGGCGCACGCCGGCTGCACACGGTGATGGAACGCCTGCTCGACGAGCTGTCGTTTGAAGCCCCCGACCTGGGGCAGAAGACCGTGGTGATCGACGAGGCCTACGTCGATCGCATGCTTGCCGACATCGTCCGGAACGACGATTTGTCGCGGTACATTCTCTAGCTCCGCCTGAAGCGGTCCGCTCGAGCGGGACCCCACCGATTCCAAGCCCCTGCTGGCCCGCGGCTTGCCTCAAGGCCCTCCGTGCGGGCTCTAGAGGCCCTGAATTCACACAAAAATGTTCTATAGTAAGGCGCCTGCGACATCAACGTACGGTGATAGCGGCGATCGCACGAATTCGCAAGGAATGTCCACGCCGCGCTTTTCCGACACGTTTGTCTACGAACGCCAAGACCAGATCAGGAATGTAGGAGACCCCATGCCCGCCGCCAAGCCCGCGCCCGACGCGACGATTGTCGCCCGCGACGCCCGACGCCTGTCCACCCTGCTCGAGGTCAGCCAGGCCCTCTCGGGCACCCTCAACCTCAAGTCGTCCATGCAGCGGGTGCTGCAGATCCTCATCCGCCATCACGGGGTCGTGCGCGGCATGGTGACGCTGCTGCGCGAGGGCGAGCTGCACGTCGAGGCGATCGAGGGGTTCGACGACCGGGCACGGACCATCAGCTACAAGGTGGGCGAGGGGATCACGGGCCAGGTGGCGCAGAGCGGCAAGCCGATCGTCGTCCCGCGCGTGAGCAAGGAGCCGGAATTCCTCAACCGCATGCCGCGGCGCGCCGACGTCGCGCGCAACGAGTTGAGCTTCATCTGCGTGCCGATCGTCGTGCAGCGCGCGACGACGGGCACGCTGGCGGTCGATCTCAAGTTCAAGGCGGAGCGCGACTACGAGAGCAGCGTCAAGTTCTTCGGCATCGTCAGCTCGATGATCGCCCAGGCGCTCAACGTGCAGCGGCTGGTGGAGGAGGAGCGGCGGCGCCTCGTCGACGAGAACACCCACCTCCGGCAGGAGCTGCGCGAGCGCTACGACTTCTCGAACATCATCGGCACCAGCGGGCCGACGCGGCAGATGTACGAGCAGGTGGCGCAGGTCGCGCAGACCAACACCACCGTGTTGATTCGCGGCGAGTCGGGCACGGGCAAGGAGCTGATCGCGCACGCCATCCACTACAACTCGCTGCGCGCCAAGAAGCCGTTCGTGAAGGTCAGCTGCGCCGCGCTCCCCGACACGCTGATCGAGTCCGAGCTCTTCGGCTACGAGAAGGGCGCCTTCACCGGCGCGAACGCGCGCAAGAAGGGGCGCTTCGAGCTCGCCGAGGGCGGGACGATCTTCCTCGACGAGATCGGCGACATCAACGCCAGCACGCAGGTGAAGCTGCTGCGCGTCCTGCAGGAGCGCGAGTTCGAGCGGCTCGGCGGCACCGAGTCGGTGCGCGTCAACGTGCGCGTGATCGCCGCGACCAACAAGGACATGGAGAAGGCGATTGCCGAAGGCACCTTCCGCGAGGACCTCTACTACCGCTTGAACGTCTTCACCATCTTCGTGCCGCCGCTGCGCGACCGGAAGGCTGACATGCTCTTGCTGGCCGACCACTTTCTCGAGAAGTTCTCGCGCGAGCACGGCAAGGTGATCAAGCGCATCTCGACGCCGGCGATCGACATGCTGATGTCGTATCACTGGCCGGGCAACGTGCGCGAGCTGGAGAACGCCCTCGAGCGGTCGGTGCTCGTGTGCGACGGCCAGGTCATTCACGGCCATCACCTGCCGCCGTCGCTGCAGACGGCCGACGCCTCCGGCACCGTCACGCGCGTGTCGCTGAGGGACGCCGTCGAGGGGTTCGAGCGCGACCTCATCCAGGACGCGCTCAAGACGACGCGCGGCAACCGCGCCAAGGCCGCGCGGCTGCTCGACACCACGGAGCGCATTCTCAACTACAAGGTCCGCAACCTCGGCGTCGACGTGCGGCGCTTCCGTCCATCCGACGGCGGCCGCCGCGCCGTCCGGCGCGCCGACACCGACACCCCGCCGGCCGAGCAGGCCGCCGCCGAGTAGCAATCCGGCGCGCGAACGGCGCGACGGGGGAAACCGCGAAGGGCGCGAAGGACACGAAGTAAAATTTGTCTTAGAGCTTCGTGAACGTCGCGCCCTTCGTGGTTCCCAAGTCTTCTTGCCCTTCGTGCGCTTCGTGCCGCGCGGCGGCCGTCGCCGTCATCGTGGCCGCCACCTTCGTGGTGACCGCGTGCGGGAAGAAAGGTCCGCCGCTCGCGCCGATCCTCCGCATTCCCGCGGGGGTGACGATGATCCAGGCGCAGCATGTCGGCAGCGACGCCTTCGTCACCGTCACCATTCCGGCCACGAACATCGACAGCTCGATTCCGATCGACATCGGCCGCGTCGAGATCTATGGCTACACCGGCCGGCGGCCGCCGCCGAACGCGCAATGGGTGGAGGTCGCGGACCTCGTCGCCACCATCCCGGTGGCGCCGCTCTCGCCGGATGCGCCTTCCGCTGATCCCGCTCAGCCCCCGGACCTCTCGAAGGGCGCGGCGCCGGGCACGATGGTCACGGTGCTCGATCACCTCACGCCTGCCAAGCTGGTTGAAGGAAGAGTCGTCGCGGAGCCGGGCCGGCGCAGACGCGCGCCCGCGGTCCCGGTCGTCGCCACGACGCCTCTCGACGCCGCCCGGGGCGCCGAACCCGAGGTCCTGCGCCGCTTCTACATGGCGATCGGCTTCAGCGAACGGGGACGCCCGGGACCGCCCGGCACCGCCGCCGATTTCCCGCTCTTCGAGACGCCCGCCCCGCCCGCGTTCGTCAACGCGACGTGGACGGACGCGACGTTGGATCTCGAATGGCCGCCATCGGGCGGCATCGTCGGGTTCCTGTTCGACTCGCCGCTGCCGCAGGAAGACGCGCCGCTCGACGAGCTGTTCGAGCCCATCGTGACGGCGCCGGCGCCGGCGCCCAACGCGGTCGTGCTGCCGGCGGGACCGGTGCGGTACAACGTCTACCGGGAAGTCGAACCCGATCCGTTCGCATTCCCCGACGCGAGCGCGCCCGTCGCGTGGGCCGCCACCACACCGGCGCCCGTCAACCCCGTGCCGCTCAGCGCCATGAACTTCACCGACACCGTGGAGTTCGACCGGCAGCGGTGCTACGTCGTTCGGCCGCTCAGGGGTATCCCGCCCAACAGCATCGAAGGCGATCCCTCTCCGCCGAACTGTTTCATGCCAGTTGACCTGTTCGCGCCCGCGCCGCCGGCACGACTGGTCGCGGTCGCCGACGAAGGCGGCATCAGCCTGATCTGGGAACCCAATGCAGAGCCTGACGTCGCCGGCTACGTGGTCTTGCGCGGCGACGCGTCCGATGCCACACTCCAACCGCTCACGCCGACACCGGTTGCCGAGCCGCGTTTCCGTGACACGCACGTCGCCGCCGGGAAAAAATACGTGTATGCCGTCCTCGCGCTCGACTCGCGCCTTCCCGTCGCCAACGTGAGCGCCGAGTCGAACCGCGTCGAGGAGACGGCCCGATAACACCGGAGCACACCCATGAAGTTATTCGTAGATACCGGCAGCGTGAAGGACATCGAGGCGCTCGCCACGATCGGCATCCTCGATGGCGTGACGACGAACCCGACGTTGCTCGCCAAGGAGGGGGGCGACGTGAAGCAGATCCTGAAGCGGATCTGCGACATCGTGAAGGGGCCGGTCAGCGGCGAGGTGGTCGCGACCGACTACGCGGGCATGGTGCGCGAGGGGCGCGACATCGCCGGCATCGACGAACACATGATCGTGAAGGTGCCGCTCACCAAGGACGGCGTGCGGGCGTGCAAGACGCTGTCGTCGGAAGGCATCCGCGTGAACGTGACGCTGATCTTCTCGTCGGTGCAGGCCTGGCTCGCCGCGAAGGCGGGCGCCAGCTACGTCAGCCCCTTCGTCGGCCGGCTCGACGACATCGGCAACGAGGGGATGCAGATCGTCCGCGAGATCGTCGACATGTTCGACAACGCGGACTACCCGACCGAGGTGCTCGTCGCCAGCGTCCGCCACCCGATTCACGTCATCGAAGCCGCGCGCATGGGCGCCGACGTGGTCACCGTGCCGCCCGCCGTCATCGAGTCGTGCTTCAAGCATCCGCTCACCGACCTCGGGCTCGAGCGCTTCCTGAAGGATTGGGAGAAAGCCCAGGGCGCCAAAGTTTGAGCGATCTGGTGGACGACGTCTTCGCCGATCTCGATCGGCGCGCCGAGCTGGGCGGCGGTGAAGAACGTCTGCGCCGCCAGCGCGAGTCGGGGAAGCTGACCGCGCGCGAGCGCATCGAGCTGCTGTTCGACCCCGGCACCTTCGAAGAGGTCGACAAGTTCATCACGCACCGCTGTCTCGATTTCGGGATGGCGGACCAGGTCGTGCCCGGCGACGGAGTCGTCGCGGGCCACGGCCGCGTCAACGGACGCCTCGCCTACGCGTTCGCGCAGGACTTCACCGTGTTCGGCGGGTCGCTCTCCGAGACCAACGCCGCGAAGATCGTCAAGATCATGGATCTGGCGATGAAGATGGGCGCGCCGGTCATCGGCCTCAACGACTCGGGCGGCGCGCGCATCCAGGAGGGCGTGGCGTCGCTGGCCGGCTACGCCGACATCTTCCTCCGCAACACGCTCGCCTCGGGCGTCATCCCGCAGATCTCCGCCATCATGGGGCCGTGCGCCGGCGGCGCGGTCTACTCGCCGGCGATCACCGACTTCACGATCATGGTCAAGCAGACCGCCTACATGTTCGTGACCGGTCCCGACGTGATCCGCACCGTCACGCACGAGCAGGTGACGAAGGAAGAGCTCGGCGGCGCGATGACGCACAACGAGAAGAGCGGCGTCGCGCACTTCGCGGTCGAGAACGACCAGGAGTGCATCCTGCTGATCCGCGACCTGCTGGCCTACCTGCCCGGCAACAACGTCGACGATCCGCCGCAGGTTCCTTCAGCCGATCCGATCGATCGCGCCGATCCCGCGCTCGACACGATCGTGCCGGAGGCGCCGAACCAGCCCTACGACATGCTCGACGTCATTCACGCCGTCGTCGACGCGGGAAAGTTCCTCGAGGTGCACGCGCACTACGCGCGCAACATCCTCGTCGGCTTCGCCCGGCTCGGCGGCCGCCCCGTCGGCGTCGTCGCGAACCAGCCGGCGTACCTCGCCGGGACGCTCGACATCGACGCCTCGGTGAAGGGCGCCCGCTTCGTCCGCTTCTGCGACGCGTTCAACATCCCGCTCGTCACCTTCGAGGACGTCCCCGGCTTCCTTCCCGGCACGGTGCAGGAATTCGGCGGCATCATCCGGCACGGCGCGAAGCTGCTGTTCGCCTTCGCCGAGGCGACGGTGCCGAAGCTGACGGTCATCACGCGCAAGGCGTACGGCGGCGCCTACTGCGTCATGTCGAGCAAGCACATTCGCACCGACTTGAACTTCGCCTGGCCGACCGCGGAGATTGCCGTGATGGGCGCGGAAGGCGCGGTCAACATCCTCTACAAGCGCGAGCTCGACGCGGCTGCCGACGTCAACGCGGCGCGCGCGGCGAAGGTCGCCGAGTACCGCGAGAAGTTCGCCAACCCGTTCGTCGCCGCGCAGCGCGGCTTCCTCGACGAGATCATCCGCCCGCACCAGACGCGCGCCAAGCTGATCAACGGGCTGGCGACGCTCGAGACCAAGCGCGACCGGAACCCGCCGAAGAAGCACGGCAACATTCCCCTCTGATGAAGCGGATCCTCGTCGCGAATCGCGGGGAGATCGCGGTCCGCATCGTCCGCGCCTGCCGCGACATGGGGATCGGCGCGGTCGCCGTCTACTCGGATTGCGACCGCGCGGCGCGACACGTCCGCCTCGCGGACGAGGCGGTGCACATCGGCGGCAACGCGCCGGGCGAGAGCTACCTGCGGATCGATCGCCTCGTCGACGCGGCGAAGCGCACCGGCGCCGACGCCGTGCATCCGGGGTACGGCTTCCTCGCCGAGAACGAGGACTTCGCGTCCGCCTGCCGCGACGCGGGGCTCACCTTCATCGGCCCGACAGCGGAGGCTATCGCGCTGATGGGCAGCAAGACGGCCGCGCGCAAGGTGGCGATCGAGGCCGGCGTGGCCGTCGTGCCCGGGACGGAGGAGCCGCTCGGCGCGGACGTTCCCGACGCCACCATCGCGGGCGTCGCCGACGGCATCGGCTACCCGATCATGATCAAGGCCGTCGCCGGCGGCGGCGGGAAGGGGATGCGCGTCGTCACGGGCGCCGACGAGCTGTCGAGCGCCATCCGCGCAGCCCGCTCCGAGGCGCAGGCGTCGTTCGGCGACCCCGCGATCTATCTCGAGCGGCGCATCGTCCGGCCGCGCCACGTCGAGGTGCAGCTGCTCGGCGATCGGCACGGCACTGTGATCCCCTTCGTCGAGCGCGAGTGCTCGATCCAGCGGCGGCATCAGAAGGTGATCGAAGAGACGCCGTCGGTGGCCGTCAGCCGGCCGCTGCGGCTGCGGATCACGTCCGATGCCGCGGCCATCGCGCGCTCGGTCGGCTACACGAGCGCGGGCACGATGGAGTTCCTGCTCGACGAGGAGGGGCACTTCTACTTCCTCGAGATGAACACGCGCCTGCAGGTCGAACATCCCGTCACCGAGATGGTCACCGGCATCGATCTCGTGCAATGGCAGATCCGCATCGCGCGCGGCGAGAAGCTGACGATCGATCCGGACGTGGCGCTCAAGCCGCGCGGCCACGCTATCGAGTGCCGCATCTACGCCGAGGATGCGGATGCCGGGTTCATGCCCTCGCCCGGCCACATCGCCGCGCTGCGCGTGCCGGGCGGACCGGGCATCCGCGACGACAGCGGCGCCGAGGCGGGCGCGGACGTGCCCATCTTCTACGACCCGATGATCTCGAAGCTCGTCGCGTGGGGCGAAGATCGTCCGCAGGCGATTGGACGCATGCGGCGCGCGCTGCGGGAATACGACGTCCAGGGAATCAAGACGACGGTCCCCTTCTTCCGCTGGATGCTCGAGCAGCAGGACTTCGTCGAAGGGCGGTTCCACACCGCGTATCTCGACGACATCCTCCGCTCGCGCGCCGGCGAGCCGTTCACCTCGCCGGACGAGGAGCGCGTCGAGATCGCGGTCATCGCGGCGGCAATCGCGCACCTCGGCGGGGTCCAGAAGGACCCGGCCTAC
>DATNCQ010000147.1:0-146125 GCA_035571515.1 Vicinamibacterales bacterium | reverse complement strand
AGCGGGACGTCGTGATGGCGTATCCGCTGATGTACCGCGTCTACCCGAGCGATGCGCGGCGCCGCATTGCGAGGATTGTGGAAACAGTCGGCATCACGCGGCCCCAAGATCGCCTGCGCCTGGCGATCAGGAGGATGACCGCGGGCAACGCCATCTACGGGCTCTTTCGTGCCTCGGCCCTGGCACAGGCGGGCGTGTTCCGGCCGGTCGTGGCGCCGGACAGGCAAGTGCTGCTCGAACTTTCGCTGCTCGGCGAGTTCCGCCACGTTCCTGAGTTCCTCTGGTATCGCGAAGTATCTGGCGCCTTCAGCTATCAGCGGCAGCGGCGAATGTTTTTTCCGACGCATGTGCCGTGGCACACGTATCTGCCGGCGAACCTGCAGCACTTCGCCGTCGTCCTCTGGGATTTCGCGGTGCGCGGCCGCGGCCGTCCGCGGTTCGGCCGGCTCGCGGGAGCGCGATACGCCACGCTCCAGCTCTGGTACTCGACGGTGCGCGACATCACGCGTGGTGATGCGCCGTGGAGAGCGTGGCTGCGATCGGCGCGCCCGGCGGGGGCGGAATCCGCACGTGCCACCGAATGAAGATTCTGTTCCTGCTCGGGGCGACGAGCCGCGTTCGTAACTTTCAAGAGACGCTGATCATGCTCGCCGATCGCGGCCACGACATCGTGCTGGCCGGGCGGCTGCGCAAGCGCACGTTCGAGCTGCCGGAGACGGTCGTGCACGAACGCATCCGCGGACGTGTCAACCCGACGCAGCGCGTGGACGGGTGGCGCGACTTCGTCGACGTGCTGCGCGGCGCGCGCGACTACGTGCGTTATTTCGATCCGCGCTACGCGCAGGCGACGCGGCTGGTGCGCCGCGCGTACGAGATTGCGCCGACCGAATTCGTCCTCTTCTGCGAGCGCCACCCGTGGATGAAGCGCCACTGGCATCTGGCATCGCACGTTCTGGCGCGGTGCGAGGACGTCATTCCGAGCGATCCCGGTTTCGAGACGCTGCTGCGCGAGGAGGCGCCCGACGTCGTGCTCGTCACGCCGCTCGTCACCTTCGACTCGTACCAGACCGATTACGTGAAATCGGCGCATCGGCTCGGCATCCCCGTCGTCTTCATCCCCTTCAGCTGGGACAACCTGACGAACAAGGGGCTGATGCGCATCCACCCGGACCGCGTGCTGGTCTGGAACGACCTCCAGCGGCGCGAGGCGATCGAGCTCCACGGCTGTCCGCCCGACACGGTCGCCGTCATCGGCGCGCCGCGCTTCGACGACTTCTTCGACAAGAAGCCGTCGACGACGCGAGAGGCGTTCTGTGCCGAACGCGGGCTCGACCCGACACGGCCGCTGCTGCTCTATCTCGGCTCGTCGCAGCTCGCCGGACCCAACGAGATGGAGCTCGTCCGCCGCTGGGCCGAATCGATCCGCGGCGCGGAAGACGAGACGGTGCGCCGCTGCAACCTTCTCGTGCGCCCGCATCCGGCGCTGCGTACGTCCTATGTGTCCGTCGATCTGTCGGACCTGGCGCCTGTCGCCGTCGCGCTCGACGCCAGCCGCAGCGCGGATCAGGAGTTGTTCGATTCGCTCTACCACGCACACGCCGCCGTCGGCTTGAACACGAGCGCGATGCTCGAAGCGGCGATTGTCGGCCGGCCGGTGCTGACGCTGGTCCTTCCGGATTTTGACGAAGGCCAGATCGGCACGATGCACTTTCACTATCTGGTGGAGGCGTACGGCGGTCTGGCGACGGTCGCACACGATTTTGCCGAGCATCATCGTCAGCTCGCACGCGTGGTGCAGGGCGACCCGGTGCAGTCCGAGCGCAGCCGCGCGTTTGCGGGCTCCTTTCTGCGGCCGTGCGGCATCGATCAGCCCGTGGCGCCGCGTCTGGCGGCCGAAATCGAGCGCGCGGCCGCCCTCGTCAAACGTCCGCGACGGGCGACGCCGGCCTGGCATTACCCGGCGCGCGTGGTGCTGAACGGGTGGCTGCGGCGCCTCTACACGGCGAGACAGGCGGCGGTCGATTCGTCGATCGTCGGCCGGCTGATGTCGCTGCGTCCGGTGAAGACCGCGCTCGAAGAGATGCAGCGGGATACGTCGCCGATCCTGGTTGGCCCGTGGGTGGATACCGCCGGAAACGAGGTCCTCTACTGGATTCCCTTCCTGCGCTGGGTCGCCGCGACCTACGGCCTTCAGCGCGAGCGCCTGATGGCCGTATCACTCGACGGCGCCAGCGAATGGTACGGATCGATCGTCCACAGGTGCCTGGACGTGCGCACGCTGTTTTCGCCGGTCGAGCTCGAACACTGGATGCGCCGCATCGTGCCGCAGAGCGAGCAGAATCCCAAGCAGGCAGTGCTTCCGGCGTTCGATCAGGAGGTCCTCGAGCGCGTTGCCCGGCGGTTCGATCTGTCCGCGTATCAGGTGCTCCACCCCTCGATGCTGTTCCGCATCTTCAGGCGGCTGCACACGGACCGCGCGCTCGAGCAGATGAGCGAGGTGCTGCGTCACGAGCGATTCGCCGCGCATCCGCAGCCCTCCACGACGGCGGACCTGCCGCGGTCGTTCATCGCGATGAGCGTCGCCTTCAGCGATGCGCTGCCGGCCAATGCGGACAATCGGCGGTTCCTCGGCGAGCTCGTGTCGCACGTGACCGTGGACCACGACGTCGTGATCGTCGACATGCCGCCTCCCGCGGACGTCACGATTCCGCCGTCGTCGCGCGTGCGAATGCTGGCGCCTGTCCCCGACGTGCGACGCGCGCAGACACAGGTGCTGGCCGGCGCGCGCGCGTTTGTCGGCAGCTACGGCGAGATGGCGATTCTGGCGGCCTACTGTGGAACGCCCGCGACGGCGTATCACAGCGAGCGTCTGCCGCTCGATCAACAGCAGCGCCTGCAGGCGGCCGCCGCGACCGGCGGGTGGGCGACGGTCGAGCTCGAGCGCGCCCGTCGGTTCAAAGGGCTGGCGCTGCCCGCTGGAGCGCGTGCATAATGCGCGTCCTTTTCGCCATCACGCACCTCGGCTTCCTGCGCAACTTCGAGTCAACGCTCGCGCTGCTCGCGCAGCGTGGTCACACGGTTCACCTCGTGACCGACCGCGCGTCGCAGCCTGGCGTGGTCGACGGGACGCCAATCGTCGAGCGCCTGCGCGAGCGTTTTCCCGACACGTTCACCGTGGAAACCGTGCGCGCGGCGAAGCGCGATCCGTGGCAGGGCGTCTCGACGGGCGTGCGCGAAGCGCTCAACTACTGGCGCTACCTGTCGCCGGTCTTCGACGATGCACCGAAGCTGCGCGCGCGCGGGAGAGAGCAGGCGCTCGCGCCGCTCGTGTGGATCAGCGATCTGCCCCTGCTCCGGTCGCGTGCCGGCATCCGCGCCCTCACCGCCGCCTTCCGCGCCGTGGAGCGCGCCATTCCGGTGCGGCGCGAGGTCGAGGCCGTATTCGACCGCTGCCAGGCCGACGTGCTGCTCGTCACGCCGCTGCTGTATTTTGGTTCGCGGCAGGTCGACTACGTGCGCTGCGCGAGCCGCCGGGGCATCAGCAGCGTGCTCGGCGTCGGCAGCTGGGATCACCTCACGACCAAGGGTCTCATCCACGAGATGCCGGACCGCGTGCTCGTCTGGAACGAGCTGCAGCGCACGGAGGCTGTGGAGCTGCACGGTGCACGGCCGGAGCAGGTGGTCGTCACCGGCGCGCAGGCGTACGACCACTGGTTTGCCACGACGCCGTCCCTCACGCGCGCTGCGTTCTGCGCGCGCGTGGGCTTGGACCCGGACCGCCCCTACCTGCTCTACCTGTGCTCGTCACCGTTCATCGCGCCATACGAAGTGGACGTGGTGCGCCGCTGGATTGCCGCCATCCGCGCCAGCAGCAGCGAGACGCTGCGCACCGCTGGCGTTCTCGTGCGTCCGCATCCGCAGAACGCCGTACAGTGGGCCGAGACCGATCTTTCGCACGCGCGCGACGTCGCGATCTGGCCGCGGGCCGGCGCCAACCCGATCGGACCCGAGGCGCGCAGCGAGTACTACGACTCGATGTACCACTCGCACGCGGTCGTCGGCGTGAATACGAGCGCGCTCATCGAATCGGGGATCGTCGGGCGGCTCGTCTACTCCTTCCGCGTGCCGGAACTGTCGGACACGCAGGAAGGGACGCTGCACTTCCGGCATCTCGAGCGGGGCGGCCTGCTCCAGCTGTCCGCTACGCTCCAGGAGCACGTCGATGCGCTCGCGCGCTCATTTGCATCCACCGGGCGAGATCAGGCGCGCGTGCGCGAATTCATCCGGGCGTTCGTCCGTCCGTACGGTCTGGACGAGTCGGCGACGCCGCGCGTGGTGCGCGCCATAGAAGAGCAGGCGGCGCTGCGGCCGGCGGCAAGCGATCTGCCGGCCCATACGCGCACGCTGCAGCGCGCCCTGCAGACGATCGTGTCGGTGACCGCGATGTCGCGACGGGTGCTCGGGAGGGTCTGACGGGCTGGAAACTCGCCGATGCCGCTGCCGAAGAAACTGTTCTCAGTCCTCGATCTGCCAGTGCTGACGGCACTGCTGCGCGAAGCGGACTCGACGTTTGTCGACGTGGGCGGCCGCGGGCAGGCGTTGTACCCGCTGCTGACCGTCGCGCCATTCGCGCGCTACGTGGTTGCCGAGCCGGATCCGGCCGAAGCGGTGCGGTTGCAGGAGCAACTGCCGCGCGAGGGTCGATGGCGGTCGGTGACCGTGTTCGCCGAGGCGATCGCGTCCTCCAGCGAGCCGCGACAGCTGCACATACCGCCGAACCAGGAATGAGCTCATTGCTGCTGCCCAATGCGGAGGTCACGGGCAAGTACTACCTGGCGCCGAAATTCGCGGTGGTCTGGTCTCGACCATCGACGTGCGGTGCGTGACACCCGACCACGCGGCTTCGCGCTACGGATTCGAGCAGGCCGCGTTCCTGAAGCTCGACACGCAGGGGACCGAGCTCGACATCCTGCATTCCGGCCAGCGGCTGATCACGTCGCTGCTCGGCGTGTACCTCGAGGTGTCGTTTCAGCCGTTCTACTCGGGGCAACCGGTCTTTCACGACGTCGACGCGTACCTGGTGCAGCAGGGATTCACGCTGCGCGCGCTCAACCGGACAATGCTGCGGCGCGCCGGATATCGCGCGACGATCTACTCGAAGCGCGATGTCACGTGGGCGCACTGCCTCTACCTGCGCGAGCCCGCGGCCATCGCCGGGGATGGTGGTGCGGCGCAGCGACCGCTCGCGAGACTGCTGGGGCTGACGGTCGCGTTTCAGTATTTCGACCTGGCGATGGAGATTGCCGCCATGCTCGGCCGTGACGGGCTCGGCGCCGCCGACGCGCAGCAACTCGTTCGCGAAATCGAGCGGGCCTCGGAGATCTCGCACCGGCATCTGGCGTGGAAGCGCGAGGAGAGCGACGCAGACCCGAAACGTGCCGCCGCGGCGCTGCTTGCCGCGAGCCTTCGCGACAAGAGTCAGATCGACTAGCGATCCGTGAAGATCCTCTTTTTCATGCGCAGTACGGTCTACGTCCGCAACTTCGAGTCGACGTTGCGGATGCTTGCGGATCGCGGACACGACGTCGTCGTGGTTGCGGATCCGCATCGCACCCATCTGATCGACCGCATCAGGCGGGAATCGCGGCGTCTGCGCTACGTGCCCGGGCTGCGAGTCCCGTTCAACCGCTGGTCGTTTCTCGGCGCCGAGATCCGCCGCGCGCTCGATTATCTGCGGTATCTGGAGCCGGAATACGCCAGCGCGACGAAGCTTCGGCAGCGCGCACAGCGCAAGGCTCCCGAAGCTGCTGACGGCGCTGCTGCAGTCGCCGCTCGCGCGATCACCGATCGGGCGTCCGCTGTTGCGCAGGGTATTGCGGCAGTGCGATCGAGCGATACCGCGCGATCCGGCCGTCGACGCCTTCATCCGCCCGCACGACCCCGATCTCGTCCTCGTCACGCCGCTCGTCGAGCCAGGCTCGCCGCAGTCGGACATCGTGCGCAGCGCACGCGCCTTGAAGGTACCGGCGGGCTTGTGCGCGTACAGCTGGGACAACCTGACGAACAAGGGGTTGATTCACGACACGCTCGGTCTGATTACGGTATGGGTTCGCGCGATGGCCGACGAAGCGACAACGCTGCACGATGTGCAGCGGACGGCTGTCCGCATCACGGGCGCGGCGGCGTACGACCATTGGTTTTCGTGGCGCCCGCGCGACAGCCGCGACAGCTTCTGCGCTCGCGTCGGACTGGCCATCCATGCGCCGTACCTCCTGTATCTGTGTTCGTCGAAGTTCATCTCGCACGACGAACTGCCGTTCATCCGCCGCTGGGTCACGGGCATTCGCGATGCCTCGCGGGCGTTGCGCGACGTCAGTGTGCTGGTGCAGCCGACAAAGGCGATGCATCGCTCGTGATGCCGACGTGGCCGGAGCGGCGATACTCGCTGGTGCATCTCGACGTGGACCTGTACAAGCCGACGCTGAACTGCCTCGAGTACTTCGGACCGCGCGTGGCCGACGAGGGCATCATCGTCATGGACGATTTCGAGGCACCGACCTGCCCCGGCATCGCGCTCGCGGTGCGGCAGTATCTCGCGGCACATCCGATATTCCAGGTGTGGACCATGCGCGACGAACAGGCCGTGCTCGTCAAGCGGACGGTCACACGGGACTGACGTCGTGAAGATCCTGTTTCTGATGGACTCGCCCGAGTACCTGCGGTTCTACGACTCGGCTGTCGAGGAGCTCGCGGCTCGCGGGCATGACGTCGCGATTGCCGTCAACAGCCAGCGCGTCAGGAAGCCGGTTGGCCTCGAAGGGCTTCGCGCGTATGCCGATCGTGTGACGGTGCTCGGCGTCGTTCCGGAGCGGACCGGCGTCTGGAGCGACGTCGCCCGCACGGTTCGTGCGACGATGGATTTCGTCCGCTTCCTGCATCCACGGTTCGCAGCGGCGCCGGCGCTGCGCGCGCGGATCAAGCGGAAAGTGCTGCCGCGGCCGTATCACTGGCTGGACGCGATTCCGCGCGTTGACGCGCGCACGGTGGCGCGCGCCGAGCGCGCCCTCATGGCGGCGGAACGCGCGATTCCTGTCTGCGAGCCGATTGCCGACTTCCTGCGCGACCAGTCGCCGGACGTGCTGCTCGTCTCGCCGCTGGTGACGGCGGCATCGGAGCAGGTCGATTGGATCAGAGGGGCGCGTGCCTGCGGCATCCGCACCGCGGTGTGCATCGCCAGCTGGGACAACCTGACGAACAAGGGGCTGCTGCGCGTCGAGCCGGACCGCACCCTCGTGTGGAACGAGGCGCAGCGCCGCGAGGCGCAGGAGTACCACTACATTCCCGCGGAACGGATCGCGGTCACGGGGGCGCAGCTGTTCGATCGATGGTTCGCGAGGACCCCGGCACGCGATCGCACGTCGTTCTGCCAGCGCGCCGGGCTGCGCGACGAGCGGCCGTTCGTGCTGTTTACCGGTTCATCGAGCTTCATCTCGGAATCGAGCGCGGAAGTGGCGTTCGTCCGTCGCTGGGTGGAGGCGCTCCGCCACAGCTCCCACCGGGTGCTGCGGGAGCTGAACGTGCTGATCCGTCCGCATCCCTACAATTTCCACCGCTGGGGTGACGCCCCGTTCGCGGGTGAACCGGACGTCGCGGTCTTCCCGCGCCAGTCGTACAACCCGATCGAGGCAGAGAGCCGCGACGATTTCTTCGACTCGCTCTTTCACAGCGCCGCCGTGGTCGGCATCAATACCAGCGCGATGATCGAAGCGGCGATCATCGGCCGTCCCGTGTGTACGCTGCTCGCGCCGGAGTTCGCGGGAACGCAGGAGGGCACCATTCACTTCCACCACCTGCTGCCGCAGAACGGCGGGTTCCTGCGTATTGCCGCCACGCTCGCCGAGCACGTTGCCCAGCTCGCCGAGGTCCTCGAGTGCCCGGAGACAGCGGCCGCGGAGACGGCGCGTTTCGTGGGGTCGTTCATCCGGCCGCTCGGTATCGAGCGCCCCGCGACTCCCATCTTCGCTGATGCCGTGGAAGAGCTCGCGCATTCGCCGGCGCGCGCGCCGGAGCGCCCGGCGGCCTCCAGGTATCTCGTGCGGCCGCTGCTGCTCGCCGCGACGATGCCTGTACTCGCGGTCGACGCGTTCGGCGACAGCGGCGTGGTCACACGCGGCCGCAAGCGCATCCGCGGCTACGTGCTCCGGGCGCGCAAGCGGTTGGCCAAGACGGGCGCGCGGTGGAAGCGCTACTTCGAGGCCGCATAGGGACGGACGTGCGAAAAGTCTGTATTTTCATCGGCTCCCGCGCCAACTACAGCAGCATCAAGTCGGTGATGCGTGCCGTCCGGGCGCATCCCCAGCTGCAGCTGCAGCTCATCGTCGGCGCGTCGGCGCTGCTCGACCGCTTCGGTTCGGTCATCGACGTCATCGAGGAGGACGGGTTCAAGCCCGATGCCCGGGTGACGATGATCGTCGAAGGTGAGACGCCGGCCACCATGGCGAAGTCGACGGGTCTCGGCCTCATCGAGCTGCCGACGCTGTTCGAGATGCTGAAGCCCGACGTCGTGGTCAGCGTCGGCGACCGCTTCGAGACGATGGCGACGGCCATCGCGGCCGCCTACATGAACATTCCCATCGCCCACACGATGGGCGGCGAGATCAGCGGGACCATCGACGAGAGCGTCCGCCACGCGGTCACCAAGCTCGCGCACATCCACTTTCCCGCCAACACCGCGGCTGCCGAACGCATCATCAGAATGGGCGAGGCGCCGGATACGGTGCACGCCGTCGGCTGTCCGCGCATCGATCTCGTCGCCGAGATCGCGCACGGCGGCGCGGATCTCCCGCATGCCGAGTGGCTCGAGCGCGAAGGCGTGGGTGCGCACGTCGACGTCACGCGGCCCTTTCTCCTCGTGAACCAGCATCCCGTCACGACCGAGTACGGCCAGGGCAAGGCCCAGGTGTGGGAAACGCTCATGGCGCTCGACGAGCTGCGCATGCCGACGATCATGCTGTGGCCGAACGTCGACGCCGGCTCCGACGACATCGCCAGCGGCATGCGGACGTTCCGCGAAAAGCTGAAGCCGGAATACATCCGCTTCTACAAGAACTTCCCGATCGACACCTACGTGCGGCTGATGCTCTTGAGCGTCTGCGCCGTGGGCAACTCGAGCGCGCCGATTCGCGAGGGCGCGTTCCTCGGCGTCCCTGCCGTGAACATCGGCACGCGGCAACTCGGGCGCGACCGGGGTCCCAACGTCGTGGACGTGGAGTACGACCGCCACGGCATCGTCGCCGGTATCAAGCGGCAGCTGGCGCACGGGCGCTATCCCTCGGATCCGCTGTACGGCGACGGGCATGCAGGCGGCCGCATCGCGGACCTGCTGGCGCGCGTGCCGCTGCGCGTGCAGAAGCGGCTCGTCTTCGCCCAGCCGGTGTGATGCGGGTGCTCGGCGTCATTCCGGCGCGCGGCGGCTCCAGAGGCATTGCCAACAAGAACCTGGTGGCGCTCTGCGGGCGGCCCCTGCTGGCCTACACGGCTGACGCGGTGAAAGCCAGCACGCGGCTGACGCGGACGATCGTCAGCACGGACGACGAGCGCATCGCCGCCTGCGCGACGTCACTCGGCCTCGAGGTCCCGTTCATGCGTCCGGCGTCACTGGCCGCCGACGCAGCGCCGATGCTGCCGGTCCTGCAGCATGCGCTCGACGCGATGGAGGAGCGTGGCTTTCCCGCGGACATCCTCGTGCTGCTGCAGCCGACGTCGCCGCTGCGGCGAGGCGAGCACATCGACGCGGCGATCGACTGGCTCGAGCGTACCGCAGCCGACTCGGTCGTCTCCGTCACCGAGGTGCCGCACCAGTTCAATCCGGTCTCGGTCATGCGCCTCGAAGATGGTCTTCTGAAACCATTGCTCGACGGTCCGACCGTCACCAGACGGCAGGACAAGCCGCGTCTCTTCGCGCGCAACGGTCCCGCGGTCCTCGCCGTCCGCAGCGCGGTCGTCAAGGGGGGGTCGTTGTACGGCGAGCGATCGTGGCCACTCGGTATGAACGCGGAGGAGTCGGTCGATATCGACGGTCCCGCGGACCTCGAGTACGCCGAATTCCTGCTGACGCGCGCCGGGCGAAAGTGATTCAGCCTCCGATGCAGATTCCGTATCGTCGCTTCGACGAGTATCAGCCGGTGGACGTGACGCGATTGCGTCCGGGCACCTCGTACCAGCAGCTGATCGCGAAGCGGACGCACCCGATCGACGAGCTGGTCCGCATCCACGGCAGGATTCCCGCCGACCTGCTGCGATCGCGCGCCTGCCCGACGTGCGGCAGCGCGGACGCCCGTCCCGAGCTGGACAAGGACCACATGCAGCTGGTGCGCTGCGCGTCCTGCGACCTCGTCTACGTCAGCCCCACGTTCGACGAGGCGCATTACCGCGAGGTATACGCCTCGCAGGAGTATCAGGACATTGTCCGGGAGCTGGGCATCCAGAGTCACGAGTACCGCGTCGAGCGGTTCGGGCGCGAGCGCGTCGCGCTGATGTCGCCGCACCTGCGGACCCCGCGGCCGCGCTATCTCGACGTCGGATGCAGTACGGGCTTCGTTGTCGAAGCGGCGGGCGATGCGGGCTGGGACGCCGTCGGAATTGATTTGAATCCCTCGGCCATCGAGTTCGGCCGGAGCCGGCAGCTCAATCTCTGCACCGCCGCGCTGGAGGACGCCGCGTTCGAGCCGGGGAGCTTCGACGTTGTTTCCCTCTTCGACGTCCTCGAGCATCTCTTCGCCCCGCTGCAGACGCTGCGCGCCGCGGTCTCGCTGCTGCGCCCGGGCGGCATCGTATTCCTCTACGTGCCGAACTACGACTCCGCCTCGCGGCTGTTGATGGGCAAGGACGCCCATTTCATCTGGCCGACGCACCACCTGAACTACTACACGCCGGCGACGATGCGCGACCTCATGGCGCGCGAGGGACTGGACACCGTGTACGTGGCGACGGAAGGGCTCGATATCGTCGATTTCCTGTGGTACCGCCGGGAAGTGCACGGCAAGGCCGATGACGGCGTGGAAGAGATCGCCGATCTGCTGCAGTTCTTCGTCAATGCCGGCGGCTACGGCAAGAACCTGCGCGTGATCGCGCGGCGGGAGTAGCAGTCCTCGTGCAGGTGCTCTTTGCGGCGCTGCATCACGCGCACTTCCGCAACTTCGAGTCCGTCATTCGCGAGCTCGCCGCGCGCGGCCATCGCGTGCACTTGACGGCCGACGAAGAGGAGACGCTCGGGGGACGGCAGCTTGCCGAACGCCTGGCGGCGGAATGTCCGGGCGTGACGTGGGATCTGCTGCCGCGGCTCGAGGACGAGACGTGGTACCCAACCGCGCGCAAGCTTCGCGTCGGGCTCGACTACGTGCGCGCGCTCGAGCCGCCATATACCTCGTCGCCGAAGCTGAGGATGCGCGCGGAGGAACGCACGGCGCGCCTCGTGCGCTGGTCCGCGCGGCTGCCGTGGATTGGACCGGCGGCGACCCGCGTCGCACTCCAAGCGCTCGAGCGCGTGATGCCGCGCAGCGTGCTGTTCGAGCGCTATCTGCGCCGGCAGGCGCCGGACCTCGTCGTGCTCGCCTCGCTGACATTCTCGCGCTCGCAGCAGATGGACCTGCTGAAGGCGTCGCGAGCGCTCCGCATTCCAGTGGTCGCGGCGATCATGAGCTGGGATCACCTGTCGAGCAAGGGCCTGCTGCACGTGTCGCCCGATCGTGTGCTGGTCTGGAACGACGTGCAGCGCCAGGAAGCGATAGAGATGCATCGGCTTCCCGCCGATCGCATCGTCGAAACCGGGGCGCAATGCTACGACGAATGGTTCACGCGCACGCCGCAACGCACGCGCGAGGCGTTTTGCCGAACCGTCGGTCTCGATCCAGGCCGCCCGTTCGTGCTGTGGGTGCACTCGGCGCTGAGTCCGACACCGGATCCGCCCGAACCAGTGCTCGTCCGGCGCTGGATCGACGCGCTGCGGACGAGCGCTGACGAGCGGCTGCGGCACGTGGGCGTGCTGGTGCGTCCTCATCCCGAGCGCATCAAGGAATGGGCGAGCGTCAGCCTCGATCGACTCGAGAACGTCGCGTTCTATGGGCGCAATCCGATCGACCCCGACGCGAAGGACGACTACTTCGACTCGCTGTACTACAGCAGCGCCGTGGTCGGCCTCGTCACCACCGCGTTTCTCGAGGCGGCCATCGTCGGCCGCCCGGTGCTGACGTTCACGCTGCCAGAGTACCGGTCCCACCAGGAGGAGATGCTCCACTTCCGCTACTTGGTGACCGTGGAAGGTGGACTGCTGCACCGTGCGTCGAGCATCGAGGAGCACCTGACGCAGCTGTCGGCGGCGGTCGCGCTGGACGGCCGGCGCGACGACCGCAACACGCGCTTCCTCCGGCGGTTCGTCCGTCCGCTCGGGATGGAGCGGCGCGCGACCCCGGCGTTCGTGGATGCGCTCGAGGCGGCGCACCGCGACGGTCCGTCCGCCGACACGACGCTGCCGCGCGCCGGATGGCTCGCGCCAGTCGTCCATGCCGGCGTGGCGGCGGGCCGTACGCGCCTCGGCCAGTGGCTGCTGAACGAACCGCGCGAGGACGAGTGGGACAGCCAGCGGCGCTGGGAAGAGCAGCATGTCCGCGCGCGCATCCGCGACAAGAGCGAACGCCAGGACGCGAAAGTGCGGCGGAAGCAGCAGCGGCTGCGGCGGGACGCCTGGATGCGGCGTGGCAAAGAGGTCAAGAGCGCGTTGCGGAAGGCCCGTCACCGCACTGCCGTGACGCTCTACCGCGGTCTCTACATGACGGGTCTCTGGCGCGGAGAGCTGCCGGGCAGCACGGGGAAGGACTGACGGCGGTGGCTGCAACGAGCGACGTGCGCGCGATTGTGCTGACGAGCGAGATGCGCCGGCACAACTTCATGGCCAACGCAGTGGCGGCGCGGCTCGACGTTCGCGGCGTGTGGCAGGAAGCGAAATCGTTCAAGCCGCTGACCTACGCGACGACGCCGGAGGACGAGGCGGCGATCCAGCGCCATTTCGATGCGCGCGACCAATCGGAGGAGACGTTCTTCCGCGACCACGATCGGGTCCATGTGCCTGCACGAGGTGTGGCGGCGGGTGGCTGCAATGCGGCGGCGGAGATCGACGCGATGCGCCAGTTAGAGCCCGAGGTCGTGCTTGTCTTCGGCACCGCGATGCTGAAGCAACCGCTGATCGACACCTTTCCCGGCCGCATCATCAACGTCCATCTCGGGCTCTCCCCGTACTACCGCGGTGCAGCCACCAACTTCTGGCCGCTGGTGAACGGCGAACCGGAATACTGCGGCGCCACGATTCATTTTCTCGACATCGGCGTCGACACCGGCCCCATTCTCGCGCACGTCCGTCCCGACATTCGTGCCGGCGACGGCCCGCACGAGATCGGCAACAAGACGATCGTCGCCGCCGCGGAGGCGCTGGCGTCGATCGGTGAGGCGCATGCGCGGTCGCCGCTCAACGGCGTGCCGCAGGCGGGTGGCGGGCGGGTGTACAAGCGCGCGGATTTCAATGCCGGCGCCGTGCGGAGGCTGTACGAGAACTTCGCGACGGGAATGATTGACGCCTACCTCCGCGATCGCGCGCGGCGCGATGCGGGGCTGTCGCTGGTCGCCATGGAGGCAGGTACACGGTAATGGGGAACCGCTGTCTCGCGGTCATGTACCACTACGTACGCGACAGCGATGCGACGCCCTTCCCGGCCATCCGTGCGCTGCCGCCCGCACTGTTCGAACAGCAACTCGACTGGCTGCAGGAGCAATACCACGTCATTTCGCTCGACGAGCTGCTCGCCGCCATCGAGCGCGCCGCGCCGCTGCCGGCCGACGCGGCGATTCTCACGTTTGACGATGGCTTCGTCGACCACTACACGACGGTGTGGCCGATCCTGCGGCGGCGCGGTATCGGCGGCGTCTTCTATCTCGCGCAGCTGCCGTACGGGACGACACCACGCGTGCTCGGCGTCCACAAGGTGCATTTCCTGCTCGCCCGGCTCGGAGCGGAAGGATTCGCCGCCGCGCTCGCGCGCGAATGCCATCCAACGGCCGGGCGCGCCGATGCCGCGGACGGTCGCATCTTTGGCATCGACAGTTGGGAACATGCCGACGAGCGCACCCTCAAGAATCTTCTCAACTATGAGCTGCCGCTCGAGACCGCGGAGCGGGTCCTCGACGCGCTGTTCGACCGCTGGATCGGACCGGAGGAGAGCTTCGCGCGCGAGCTGTACCTGAGCGAATCCATGGTGGCCGAGATGGCGGCAACCGGGATGGCATTCGGCTATCACACGCGCTCGCATCGGATGCTGTCGCGGCTGACCGTCGATCAGCAGCAGTGCGAGCTGCGCGACGGCGTCGGCTGGATCAAGGCGTTGACCGGTCAGTCGCACGTGTCGTTCTGTTATCCCTGGGGCGGCCCGCGAACCTACACGACGGACACGACGACGATCCTGCGGGACTGCGGCTACACGGCGGCCTTCACGAGCGTGCGCCGCCGCGTCGACCTGGACGCCGACCGCCGTTTCGAGCTGCCGCGTGTCGACACGCGCGATCTGCCTCCGTATACGAGCGCGCCGCACGCGTCGCCGGAGCCGTCATGAGCCAAGGGTCTACGGCGCCGGGCTACGAGTCATATCAGCGGGCGCGCGACGCGGTGCTGCGCATCAAGGGCCGCGCGGCGGCCGCTGCGGCGGCAGTCGATGCCACGGCTGCGGCCAGCGGGTACTGGACCGAGGAGCTCGCCAACATCGACTACATGATCGAGGCCTCGCCGCTGATTGTGGCCAAGCTGCGCCAGCACGCGTTCCACATCACCGGCATCCGGCCCTACGACTATCGGGACAAGAACGATGAGCGGCGTCAGCACTTCGAGCGGCGCCTGCACCAGCTGCGCGAGCTGGGTGGCGATGCGCTGCTCGTCCCCGAGTCGCGCGCGATGGGCGGCTTCGGCTACGAGCTCGGCGGCCAGCTGTTCAACGTGGACACGCTGAAGTTCTATGAAGTGCTGATCGGGATGGAACGCGGCGGGGTGCTGCCGGCGATGCGGCAGATCGAACGGCCGATCGTCTGCGAGATTGGCGCCGGATGGGGCGGCTTTGCCTACCAGTTCAAGACGCTCTTCCCGCGCTCGACCTACGTCGTCATCGATTTTCCGGAGTTGTTCCTCTTCTCCGCCACGTATCTCGGCGCGATGTTTCCCGGCTCCAGGATGCTGTTCTGGGGCGAAGGGGAGGACCGTGCGCTGGAAGAATGGCGCGACGCGGACTTCGTGTTCGTGCCCAACACGCTGGCGACGCGTGCCTCGACGCTGCCGCTCGACCTCGCGGTGAACATGGTGTCGTTCCAGGAAATGACGGACGAGCAGGTGCGCGACTACGCGTCGATCGTCGCCGCTGCGGGCTGCCCGCTGCTCTACAGCCTCAATCGCGAGCGCTCGCCGTACAACACCGAGCTCGTCAGCGTCAGCGAGGCACTGGCCGAACGGTACCGGCTCACGGAAGTGCCGGTGCTCGAAACCGAATACACGGCCGCGAACAAGAAGCCGCCCAAGGCGGTTCGCATGGTCGAACGCTCCGACTTCGCCATCCGGCACCTGGTCGGACGCCTCGATGCGCCGGCGCGCTCGCGCGCGGTTACGCGCACGGAGCCGCGGCAGGCCGTCGACGGGCCGCGCGTCGTCCTGGGCATGCCCCTCTACAACAACGCGGCGAACCTCCCGGCGGCGCTCGACTCGCTGCTCGCCCAGTCGTTCGGCGACTTCGTGCTCGTGCTGCTCGACGACGCCTCCGTTGACGAGACCGAGCAGGTGGCGCGGCGGTACGCGGAGGAGGATCCGCGCATCCGCTACGTCAGGCGCGATGCCCGCAAGGCGATGATCGCCACGTGGCGGGAAGTCGCGGAGCGCGCCGCGCGCGAATGTCCCTCGGCCACGCTCTTCGCGTGGGTGAGCGATCACGATCGCTGGCATCCGCACTGGCTCGAACGCCTCGTCTACGAGCTCGACCGCGATCCTTCGGCCATCCTGGCGTACCCCATCACGCGGCGCATGTCGCAGGAGGGGGACGAGCTCGAGAAGGGGCCGCGGCTGTTCGAGAGCGCCGGCATGCCGGACGTCGATGCGCGGTGGCGGCACTTCTGCCGCGCGGGCGTCGGCTGCGGCGACATGGTCTACGGCCTGATGCGGATCGAGAACCTGGCGAAGGCCGGGATCTTCCGGCCGGTGCTGCGTCCCGATCGCCTGCTGATGGCGGAGCTCACGCTGCAGGGGTGCATTCGCCAGGTGCCGGAGGTCCTCTGGTTCCGCCGCCAGTCGTCGGCAACGAGCGTCGAGCGCCAGGCGACGACGCTCGTCGTGGCCGGCGAGGAACCGAAGTGGTTCGCCACGCCGCCGTGGTTCCAGCATTCGCTGTCGCTGTGGCGCGACTACGTCTCCGCGCCCGACCCTCCGGTGCGCATCGCCCGCTCGCAGTGGATACGGATGCTGGCGACGTACCAGCTGCGCTATGGCTGGCGGCATCTGCGAAAGACCGAGGTATCACACGGCTTCGCCCGCACCATCAACGCCATCGAGCGGACGAACAAGCTGACGAAACATTACGTCCGGCACGCGATTTACAACGCCCTCGTCGGGTCGCGTCTCCTGTGGGGACGGTCGCGGCGGTTGGGGCGGCGCGCGGTATACGAGGTGCTGATGGTGACGCATCGCCTCGGCCTGCGCGGCGGAGGCAACCCGTCACGCTGACCGTCTCATGCCGTGCGGGCGGCCGCACCGTGGCGGCCAGGCCCGATGCCGCCTCGCGCGGGCGACTCGCCGTCGATCTCGCGGCGGTGCTGGCGGCGGCGCGGCGCGACCAGGCGCGCGTGCGCCTGCTGCCGTCGCGTCCGGCCGGCGATGACGTGCTGCTCGCGTTGACCAGCGATGCCGCGCCGCGTGCCGCATCTGAGGGCATCGCCGCCTGGCCGTGCGTGCTGAAGTGGTCGGCGGCTGCGCTCCGCGAGGGTCTCCGGGACCGGGTGGCGCGAGGCAGGCGTTCTTTCTGGCAGGAGATGTACCTGGAGCTGCGGCGTCTCGCCGGCAACGAGTCGTGGCCCGCGCGCGTGCGCGAGGCGCTGCGCCGCTGGATGCAGCACGCCTCGGCACGCATGTCCCCGCGCGTGCCGTTGTCTTCGACCACATTCCCCCGGCGGCTGCTACGGGAGCCGGTGCCCGTGCGGCTTCCCGCCGCATTGGAACAGCAGGCGAGGCGAGAGGCCGCGGCAGCCGGCATCACGGCGGACGGGCACGTTGTCACGCTGGAGATTGGAACGCGAATCGAGCCGTTTCTGGACGCGATCGGGTTCCTGGAGGCGAGCGGCTACACCGTCGTGCGGATTGGCGAGCCGGCGGCGGCGCGCGTTCGGCACCGCCGCGTCATCGATCTTGCCGGCGACGCGCAGCAGAACCGGCTGCTCGAGCTGCACGTGCTGCTGCGGTCGGCCTTCCTGATTTGCGAGAGCGTGGAGGTGCAGCGGCTGGCGTGCCTGGCCGGCACGCCGTGCCTGCTCGTCAACGCGGCCGATGCGGTCGTTTCCTACCCGGTGCGGAGCAGCGGACTCTTCACGCTGAAGACGCCTGTCGATCTCGATACCGGCGAGCTGCTGAGCGTGGAAGACATGTTGACCGAGCGGTATTACCGCAATCGGCGCAACTACGGCTTTCGCGAGACGACCGCCGTGGAGCTTCTCGCGGCGGTCCGCGAGATGCACGACGCCCGCGGCCGCCACACCGCCGAGACCGCGCCACAGGCGCGGTTTCGTGCCCGTGCGACCGCGGCGGCGCAGGGGCTGGCGGCGCGCGTCCCACAGCTGGCGGAGTGGGGCGCGGACGAGGGCTTCCTCGGGGACGGCCGTCTTGCCGCCGTGCAGGCGGAGCGCGTGTCGTGAGCCGGGTGCTGTTCGTCATGCTGCATCCGGGCTTCATCCGCTACTACGAGCCGGCCCTGCACGCGATGGCGTCGGCCGGGCATGACGTTCACGTCGCCTTCGAGGTCACGCGCAGCAAGCTCCGCGAGGATGCGGCCGCGAGCAGGTTGGCCGCCGCATCGCCGCGCATCACCTGCGGGGCGACGCCGCCGCGCCCCGAAAGCGTCCGGCTGTTTCTCGAGCGCAGCGATCGATCCGCTTTGCGCAGCGGCGCCGTGCCGGCGACGCGCGGCGACGCGCGCGTCGAGGCGTGGGAGAGCCTGGCCACGACCGTGCGGTTGATGGGCGATTTCCTCCGTTACTTCGAGCCGGCGTTCGAGCGGGCATCCAGCCTGCGCGACCGCGCGGAGAAGCGCCTGCCGCGCCTGCACGCCAGGATCGTGAGGCTCGCAGCCGGTGCCGGCGCGTCGGCGCGGACGACGTTGTCGGCGGTGCTCCGCTTCGTCGAGCAGGTGATCCCGGCCAATCCCGCGGTCGTGGCGTTCCTGCGGGAGCAGCGGCCCGACCTGCTGCTGGTGACGCCTCTTATCGAGCTCGGTTCGCAGCAGGTCGATTACATCAAGGCGGCGCGGCAGACGGGCGTGCGCAGCGCGCTGGCCGTCGCCAGCTGGGACAACCTGACCAGCAAGGGGCTCGTCCGTGTCGTGCCCGATCACGTCATCGTCTGGAACGAGGCGCAGAAGGCGGAGGCGATCGCGCTCCACGATGTGCCGGCCGGACGCGTCGAGGTGACCGGCGCACAGGTGTTCGATCACTGGTTCGAGGCGCGCCCGAGCCGCAGCCGTGACGAGTTCTGCCGCGCGGTGGGGCTCGACCCGTCGCGACCGTTCCTGCTCTATGTCGGCTCTTCCACCTTCATCGCGCCGGACGAGGTGCCGTTCTTCACGCGCTGGCTGTCGCGGCTGCGCGCCGACGCCGATGCCGCCGTTTCGACCGCCGGCGTGCTCGTGCGGCCGCATCCGGCCAACTCGCGGCAGTGGCGCGCCTTCGAGGCGGCGGCGTTTTCCAACGTCGCGGTATGGCCGCGCATCGGCACCGACTTCAACGATACTGACTTCCGGCGCGACTTCTTCGACTCGCTCTACTACTGCGCCGCCGTCGTCGGCATCAACACGAGCGCTCTGCTCGAGGCAGGGATCGTCGGCCGGCCGGTCTTCACCGTGACCGTTCCGGAGTTCGCGCACTCGCAGGACGGGACGCTGCACTTCCAGCACCTCGTGCATGGCGACAGCGGGCTGGTGCGCGCGGCGGCGTCGCTCGACGAGCACGTCGCGCAGCTGTCCGCGGCGCTCGCCGGCGAGGGCGGGGTCGCGGAGCGCGATCGCGCGTTTGTCGGCTCGTTCATCCGGCCGCTCGGCCTGGACCGTCCGGCGGCGCCGGTGTTCGCGCGCACGGTGGAAACGCTGGCGTCGCTGCCGCGGCCGGACGCCGCGCCCGAGGCCTGGACCGTCCGCGCGGCCCGGACGGCGCTGCGGCCGTTGGCCTCACTGGCCCGCACGCTGGCTGAGGACCGGCCGCTCTGGGTCTACGCGGCGCGGCCGCTACTCAACGGCGCCGTCCGCCTCTGGGCGGCTGCGGCGTCGGCACGCGATGCGTTGCGCGGCAGCGTGCACCTGGGCCGCAAGCGGTCGCGACGGCAGCTCCAGCGCGCGTGGTACGAATGGACCCGGCAGGCCAGGCATCGTGCGCGGCGGGCGAACAAGCAGGCGGCAAGGCTCGTGCGCGGCCTCGGGTCGGCCGCACGCCGGGTGGGACGGCGTCAGCTGTGACCGCGGCGCAGGGCGGGACGCGACGCCGCATGCAGCGACCAGCGCACCGGGTAGTGCCAGAGCGGCGTTCGCGCGCGATGCTTGCGCAGCTTCGCGACCCGTTCAATCTCGTCGATCATGATCGTCGTCGCGTTCTGCTCGCGGCCGCGCGGCCGCACGAAGCGCTCGACGAAGCGGCGGCTCCGCTCGCCGACCTCCGGGTCGCCGGCCAGCGCCGCGGACAACTGGCGGGCATGGGCATCGAAGCTGGCGGCCGAGGAGAGGATGCCGCCGTTCTCGGTCAGCAGATAGCGGTAGTGCAGCGTTCCCTGCTGGCCGGCCGCGAATTCGTCGGTGCCGATCGTGAACACCGGCCGTCCGACAATCGCGGCTTCGATCATCGCGCTGGTGTTGAGGCCGACGACCGCCGCCGCGTGGTAGAGCGAATCGTAGAGTCCCTGGTCGGCGTTCATCTCGCACTTTTCGAGCCACAGCGAGACGCGGGGAAGGTCCGCGAGGTCGGCGGCCTCCCACTGCTGGCGATGCGCCGGATGCGGCCGGACGAGGATGCCGCAATCGTGCAGGTGCGGCAGCGGCGATTTCCGCAGTTCGGCGATCCAGCGGCGGACGAATTCGACCTCGCGCGGCGCGACGAAATTCGACGAGCACGTGTAGAGCACCATCGGCTGCCCCGGCGGCAACCCGATCCCGGCGCAGAACGCCTCCCGCGTCGTGGCCGGCCGCATCGCAAAGAAGTCGTCGAAGCGTGGTGCGCCGGTGACGACGACGCGGTCCGCCGGGACGCCGTGGAGATCGACGGCCTCCGCCTTCTGATAGTCGTTCCAGACCAGGACGCGATCCGGCGCCACGCGCACGAGCCCGCGGTTGGTGAGGTTGTCCCAGCTGAACGGCAGGAACACCACCGGCACGCCGCTGCGATGCGCGGCCTTGACGTAATCGGTCTGGTACGAGCCGAAGTCCACGAGCGGCGTCACCAGCAGCAGGTCCGCACGCTCGGCCTTGAGGAACAGCTCGAAGTAGCGGTCCGGCGGCAGGACCGTTTCGGCCAGCGCCAGCATCCGCTGTGCGAGCTTCCAGTGGCGCCGCAGCGCGGGACGCCGCTCGAGCATCGACGCCAGCCCGCTCGGCGCGTACTCGGCGGCTCGCGCCGCCAGCTTGCCCGACCGCGCATAGCGCGGATCGAAGAAGCGGAGGTAATCGCGCGCGCTGCGCAGCGGAGTGGCGATGTCGACCCATCGATCGACGCGGCGCGTCGGGCAGGTGATCACCTCGATGCGCGGATCGTCGTGGAGGCTCTTGGTGGGTTTGAGCGGTTTGCGCTTGCGCGCGGCGGCGAGGACGACGGTGTGGCGCCGCGCCGTCAGGCCGCGGATCACGCTCTCGAAATGCCGCGTCTTGGCGAGATTGTGAACGAGAAAGAGGATCCGCACGCTGTCGGTGATCGGGGCCGCAGCCATGGTATCAGAAGGCAAATCGCTTCCAGGATCGAGTGATGAAGTTCGTGTTTTTCGCGCGGCACTGGTCGTACCTGCGTAACTTCGAATCGGTGATCGAGGAGCTCGCCGCGCGCGGCCACACGCTGCATCTCGCGGTGGACCGTGAGGAAGCCATCGGCGGCCGCCAGATGATCGAGCGGCTCGTCGCGCGCTTTCCCGACCGGCTCACCATGGGGAACACGCCGGTCCGTGGCGTGGGCGGATGGTCCGAGCTCGCGCGCAAGATCCGGCTCGGACTCGACTATCTCCGGTTCCTCGAGCCCGCCTATGCCGACACGCCGCACCTCGGCGATCGGGCGCGCGAGCGCGCGCCGCGCGCGCTGGTCGCCATCGCCGGCGGACCGGTCGGACGTTCCGTCACGGGCCGGCGGCTCCTCCGGGCGTGCCTGCGCGCCGTCGAACGCGGGCTGCCGCTCGATCGGTCGCTGATGCGCTTCATCGAGGAACAGCAGCCCGATGTCGTGCTCATCACGCCGCTCGTGGACATGGGCTCGCCGCAGCTCGATCACCTCGCCGCGGCGCAGGCGCTCGGGTTGCGCACGGTGCTGCCCGTCGGCAGCTGGGACCACCTGTCGAGCAAGTCGGTGCTGCGCACGCAGCCCGACGCGCTCGTCGTCTGGAACGACATCCAGAAGCAGGAAGCGATCGAGCTGCATGGCGTCCCGCCGGAGCGGGTCGTCGTCACCGGCGCGCAGTGCTACGACCAGTGGTGGGGCCGCACGCCGTCCCGCTCGCGCGACGCGTTCTGCATCCGGGTCGGGTTGAAGCCGACCCTGCCGTTCGTCCTCTACGTCTGCTCGTCGCTCTTCCGCGGCACGGCGAGCGAGCCGGATTTCGTCCGCGAGTGGGTGCACGCCATCCGCTCGAGCAGCGACCCGCGGCTGCGCGACGTCGGCATCCTGGTCCGTCCGCATCCCACCCGCCTCGACGAGTGGCGCGACGTGGACATGTCGGGCTACCGCAACCTGGTGATGTGGGGATCGCACCCCGTGGACGCCGAGGCGAAGGAGGACTACTTCGAGTCGCTGTACTACAGCGCCGCGGTCGTCGGCCTCAACACCAGCGCGTTTCTCGAGGCGGCGGTCGTCGGCAAGCCCGTGCACACCGTGCTGCTGCCCGAGATCTCGACGTTCAACCAGGAAGGGACGATTCACTTCCGGTATCTCCTCACGGTGAACGGCGGGCTGCTGACGGCGGCCCCGAGCCTCGAGGAGCACGTCCGCCTGCTGGCGGACTCGCTGGCCGGAGAAGGCGGCGGCGACGTGAAAGCCTCGCGGTTCGCCGCCGGCTTCATCCGGCCGTTCGGCCTCGCGGAGTCCGCCACGCCGCGCTTTGCCGACGCGCTCGAGCGCATCGCCGCCGCGCCGGCGCCGCGCCGCCGCGGCGGAGGCATCGCCGCGTTCGTCTACCGGATCCCGCTCTACGCCGTCGCCGCGGTGCTGGCGCTCAACGCCCGCACGCAGCTCTGGCGCAAGTACACGCGCAACCGCTGGCGCAAGCAATTCAAGGCGTGGCGGCGCCGTGTACTCACGGACATGAAGAAGTTCGCGGTGGAGCGGCTGCGCCGGCGCGGCCGCCGCGTCTCTCCACCGCCTCCGCCAGGTGCACTCACACCGAAGCCCGGACGCCACCGCGACCCGGCGAAGCGAACGTGGGGCTGGGACGTCGAAGAAGCCCATGAGGTGCGCGAGCTGGCAACGTTGCTGGGACGCAGCGGCGCGCCAATCATCGTCGGCCCGTGGCTGTCGGAGACCGGCTTCGAGTTGTTGTACTGGATTCCGTTTCTGGCCTGGATGAAGGCGTACGGGAACCTCGACGCCGACCGGATGGTTGTCGTGTCGCGCGGCGGCGCCAAACCGTGGTACACGCACATCACCGGCCACTATGAGGAGATTTTCAGCTTCTGTTCGCCGGAGGAGTTCCGCCGCAACAATGATCTGCGCATCGCCGCGCAGCAAGGCCGCCTCAAGCACCTGACCGTCTCGCCCTTCGACCGGGAACTCATCCGCCACGTGACGAAGGCGCGAGGTCTGAGCGGGGCGAAGCTGCTGCATCCCTCGGAGATGTACCGGCTGTTCGAACATTTCTGGTTCCAGCGCACGCCGGTGACGCTCATCGAAGCATTCACGCAGTTCTCGATGCTCGACGCCGGGCCGCCGTCGGCGCGGCGTGCCCAGCTGCCCGAGCGCTACGTCGCGGCGAAGTTCTACGGCAACAGCGCGCTGCCGGATACACTCGAGAACCGCGCGTTCATCAGCCGCTTTCTCACGCAGTTGACCGAACACACCGACGTCGTGCTGCTGAACACCGCCGACCGGTTCGACGATCACGACGACTTTCCGCCGTCGCTGAAAGGGCGCGTGCACACCATCGAGTCGTGGATGCGACCCGAGGACAATCTGGCCGTGCAGACGGAGGTCATTCGCGGCGCGACGGCATTTGTCGGCACCTACGGCGGCTTTTCGTATCTCGCCCCGCTGCTCGGCACCGATACGATCGCCTTCTACTCGCACCCGACCGGCTTCCGGTTCGACCATCTCGAGGTCGCCAAGCGCGTGTTCGCGGGGCTGCGCTGCGCCGCGTTCGTCGAGCTCGACACGCGTTCGGTCGACGCGGTCCGTCTGGCGTTCGGCCGGCCACTCGCTTCGCTCGTTGAAACACGATGAGTCTCTCGTATCCGGCGCTGCGGAACGTCGCCCGCAAGGGAATGCGGCGTCTCGCCTCGCGCGCGCGGTGGTCCGCGAAAGCCAGTCTCGAGGCGGTGAAGGACGCGGTGCATGCCGTCCGCAAGTCGGCGGAACGGCTGCGCGATTCCGGAGTCAACGTGGGCAAGGATGGACTGCGCGCGGCTCGGCGCCCGTACCGCCGCATGCGGCGGCGCCGGCGCCAGCTTGCCGAGCACATGCAGTTCTACCGCGCCGAATGGGACGTCGAGCGCGAAATCGAGACGCTCATCTCGCGCGACCGCCTCATCGTCGCGGGACCGTGGTACTCGGAGGTCGGCTTCGAGACGCTCTACTGGATTCCGTTTCTCGCCTGGGTGAAGTCGGCGTTCCGCCTCGAGGCCGACCGGCTCATCGCCGTCTCGCGAGGCGGCGTCGGGGCCTGGTATCGCGGCATCGCCGGACGCTACGTCGAGATCTGGGACGACGTCGATCCGGCGGAGTTCGCCCGGCGCAACGCCGAGCGCGGCATCACGAAGCAGTACGAGCCGTCGGCCCTCGATGACGACATTCTGGCGCACGTGGCGCGGCGGCTCGGGACGCGCGAGTTCGACGTGCTGCACGCCGGCCTGATGTACCGGCTGTTCACGCTCTACTGGTCGGGACAGAGGGCGATGGGGTTCGTGGACGCGCACACGCGCTACCGCCGGCAGGACGCGGACACGCTGATCGATCCGGCGCTGCTGCCGCCCGAGTACGTGGCGGTGAAGTTCTACGCCGCGCGGTCGCTTCCCGACACGCCCGAGTCGCGGGCGCGCCTCATCGAGATCGTGCGGGCGATCGCCGCGCGCGTGCCCGTCGTCCTGCTCGACACGGGCCTCGTGCTCGAGGACGACCATGCCGACTACGCGCTCGGCGGCAGCGGCAACGTGATCAGCGGCCGGCGCTGGATGACGCCGCAGAACAACCTCGGGGTGCAGACGCAGATCGTCGCGGGCGCAAAGGCGTTTGTCGGCACCTGCGGCAGCATCGCGTGGCTGGCGCCGCGGCTGGGCGTCGATACCTCGGCGCTCTACATCGACCCGAAATGGCTGCACGCGCATCTCGCGGTGGCGATGCGCGCGTACCACAAGCTGGATGCGGGACGTTTCGCGCCCGCCGACCTGCGCGCCCTCGACCCGCTCGCACCGGCGCCGATCTCCGCGCTGCAGGGACAGGCGTGAGAATCCTCTTCATCGCGCGTCACTTCACCTATTTCCGCAACTACGACTCGGCCATCCGTGAGCTTGCCGCGCGCGGACACCGCATTCACCTTGCCGTCGAGCGCAGGGACAAGATTGGCGGCATTGCCGGTGTGGAGGCTCTCGCACGCGATTACCCGACGCTGACCTTCGGGATGGTCCCGGAGCGGCGCGTGGATACGTGGAGCGGTGTCGCGCGTCGCCTCCGGCTGGGGCTCGACTACATTCGCTATCTCGACCCGTTCTACGATGACGCGCCGCTGCATCGCATCCGTGCGCGCGAACGCACGCCGCGCCTGCTGATCGCGCTCGCCAATCCGCCGCTGGTGCGTGGCCGCCTCTGGCGAGACGTCATCGGCCGGATTCTCCACGCGCTCGACAGGATCGTGCCGCCCTCGGAGACCGTCGTCGAGTACATCGGCGAGCACAAGCCCGATGCGGTGCTCGTCACACCGCTGGTCGATCTCGGATCGCAGCAGATCGACTACCTCAGAGCCGCCCGTCTGCTCGGTATCCCATCGGGTCTGGCGGTATGGAGCTGGGACCATCTGACGAGCAAAGCGCGGGTGCGGGAATATCCGGAGCGCGTGCTGGTCTGGAACGAGACACAGCGCGACGAAGCCATCCGGCTGCACCGCGTTCCGCCAGCCCGAGTCGTGGTGACAGGCGCACAATGCTTCGATCGGTGGTTTGCACAGGCGCCATCGCGATCGCGCGAGGCGTTCTGCGCCAGTGTGGGTCTTCCTGCCGATCGGCCACTCATCCTCTGGGTCTGTTCCGGACTGGTGCGAGGAAGTCCGCCGGAGCCGCCGACCGTGCACGAGTGGCTGACGTGGGTGCGAACCAGTGGCGACTCGATGCTGGAGGAGGCGAGCGTGCTCATTCGCCCCCACCCGTCACATGCCGCCGAGTGGCAGGGACTCGACTGGTCTGCACTGGGCCCGGTGGCGATATCGGGCGAGAACCCGGTCGACGAGCGGTCGCGCGCCAACTATTTCGACGCGCTCTATCACAGCGCCGTGGTCGTCGGGCTGAACACGAGCGCATTCATCGAGGCAGGCATCGTCGGACGCGAAGTGCTGGCGCTGCTGGACCGCCGTTTCTATGACGCGCAGGAGGGGACGCCTCACTTCCGTTATCTGCTGCAGATCGGCGGGGGACTGCTGCGTACGGCGCGCGAGCGCGATGCGCACCTCGCGCAGCTGGCGGCCGCGATTCGTCGGGCGCCGCCGGAAGACCATCCGCATCGGGAATTCCTCGAATTGTTCGTGCGGCCGCGCGGTCTGGACCACCCGGCGACCCCGGACTTCGTGGCCGCCGTCGAGGAGCTCGCCTCATGTCGGGTGGAGGTGCCGCGGCGATCCGCGGCGGCCGCCTGGCGTCGCGCCGTCCTCGGCGGAGCGATGAAGCTCGTGTCGCGCATCGCCGGCGAGTCGCTCGTGCGTTCGCCGCGCGAGCTCGACCCCGCGCGGCAGGCGCGAATCGCGGCGGTCCGCGAGCGCCGAGAATGACACCGCCGGATGCCGTGCGTCCCGCCCTGGCGCGCCTCGGCGCAGGCCGATGCCTGATTATTGGCGAGGTCGCGCTGTCCCACGACGGCAGCCTTGGCCTCGCACACGCGTTCATCGATGCGATCTCGAATGCGGGCGCCGACGCGGTGAAGTTCCAGACGCACATCGCCGCCGCGGAAAGCACGCCCGCCGAGCCCTTTCGCGTCACGTTCAGCCGCCAGGACGCGACCCGCTACGACTACTGGAAGCGGATGGAGTTCTCCGAGGAGCAATGGCGTGGCCTCGCCGAACACTGCCGCGAGCGCGGTGTGCTGTTCATCTCCTCGCCGTTCTCGCTGCCGGCCGTCGATCTGCTGGAGCGGATCGGGCAGCCGTTCTGGAAGATTGCCTCGGGCGAAACCGGCAACCGGCTGCTCCTCGATCGCGTGCTCGACACCGGCGCGCCCGTCCTGCTCTCGACCGGCATGAGTCCGCTGAGCGAGATCGATGCGGCGGTTGCGCGGGTGAAGCAGCGCGGTGTGCCCGTGGGCGTGTTTCAGTGCACCACCGCCTATCCATGTCCACCGGAGAAGATAGGCCTCAACCTGATTCCCGTGTACCGCGAACGCTACGCCTGCTGGGTGGGGCTCTCCGACCATTCGGCGACCATCTACGCCGGCCTCGCGGCGGCGGCAATCGGGGTGGATCTCCTCGAGGTGCATGTGGCGCTCTCACGCGAAATGTTCGGTCCCGATGTCGTCGCCTCGGTGACGACCGCGGAGCTCAGGCAGCTGGTCGAAGGCATCCGCTTCATCGAACGGATGCGTTCGCATCCGTTGGACAAGGACGCGTCGGCCGCCGAAACGGCGCCGCTGCGCCGTCTGTTCACCCGCAGTCTGGTGGCGAACCGTGCGCTGCCGGCGGGGACCATCCTCGCGCGCGAACACGTCAGCGTGAAGAAACCCGGCACTGGACTTTCACCCGACCGCCTGGAGGAGATTCTGGGCAGACGTCTGGCGCGCCCCGTCGAGGCCGATCAGCTTCTCGCGGCCGAAGACGTTGAAGGACTCACTGCTTGATGCCCAAGCGCAGAATCTGCGTCGTCGTCACCGCCCGTCCCAGCTACTCGCGCATCCGCACCGCGCTCTGCGCGATTCAGCAGCATCCCGACCTCGAGCTGCAGCTCGTCGTCGCCGCGTCCGCGCTGCTCGAACGCTACGGCAACGCCATCCAGGCGATCGAACACGACGGCTTCGAGATCGCCGAACGCGTATACATGGTGCTCGAGGGCGAGAACCTCGTGACCTCCGCCAAGTCGACCGGCATCGGCCTGTCGGAGCTGGCGACGACCTTCGACAACATCGAACCCGATGCGGTCGTCACCGTCGCCGACCGCTACGAGACGCTCGCGACTGCGGTCGCCGCCGCCTACATGAACATCCCGCTCGTCCATGTCCAGGGCGGCGAGGTCACCGGCTCGATCGACGAGAAAGTCCGGCATTCGGTGACGAAACTGTCGAACCTGCATCTGGTCTCGACCAGGCTGGCGCGGGAGCGTGTCATCCGCCTGGGCGAGGAGCCATCCACCGTCGTGCTCACCGGCTGCCCGTCGATCGATATCGCCGCCGAGATCGCGCGCACGCCCGCGCTGGATTTCGATCCGTTCGAGAAGTACGGCGGCGTCGGGGCGAAGCCTGACTTGTCGAAGGGCTATCTCGTCGTGATGCAGCATCCGGTGACGACCGAATACGAAGAGGCGCGCACGCAGGTCGAGGAAACCCTGCACGCGGTCCGTGACATCGACCTGCCCGTGCTGTGGTTCTGGCCGAACGTCGATGCGGGCGCCGACGGGACGTCGAAGGGGATCCGCGTGTTTCGCGAGCGCGAACAGCCCAGCAACTTCCACCTGTTCCGCAACATGTTCCCGGCCGACTTTCTGCGCCTGCTGGTGAATTCGACCGCCATTGTCGGCAATTCGAGCGTGGCGATTCGCGAGTGCTCGTTCCTCGGCGTTCCCGCGGTCAATATCGGGTCGCGGCAGCAGGGGCGCGAACGCGGCGCGAACGTCATCGATGTCGCGCACGATCGGAACGCGATTCGAGCCGCCCTCGACGAGCATCGCCGCCGCGGCCGCGCGCCGGGAGACCATCTGTATGGCGACGGGCACGCAGGCGAGCGGATTGCCGATTGCCTGGCGACGGCGCCACTGTCAATCGAGAAGCGGCTCACCTACTGATGGCGACGATCGTCGCGGACCGGAGCCGGCGCATCGAAGCGCTGGGTTACGACTACGCGAGCCAGCCCCGTCAAGAGATCACCGCTTGCAACCTGTGCGGCCAATCGCGTTTCGTCGTGCTGACGCATCGCGATCGCTACGGCTATCCGGCCGAGGCGCACGCCTGCATGCACTGCGGCCTCGTGTTCCTCAATCCGCGGATGACGGCGGCGGCGTACGGACGCTTCTACGATGGCGTCTACCGTCCGCTGGTGAGCGCGTTTCATGGACGGTTGATCGATGCCACGACCATCCAGTCCGAGCAGCGCGACTACGCGGCCGAACGGGCAGCGTTCATCCGCCCGTTTGTGGAGCAGGCGCGCCCGCGGACGCTCCTCGATATCGGCGGTTCGACGGGCGTGGTGGCGCACTGGTTCGCGCAGACGTTCGGGCTCGAGGGCGTGTTGATCGATCCCGCGCCGCTCGAGGTGCATGAAGCGCGGCGGCTGGGCCTCGAGACGATCACCGGCCTCGTCGAGGAGCACGACTTCGGGGCGCGCCGCTTCGACCTCGTCATCGTCTGTCAGACGGTCGACCATCTCCTCGACGTCGGCGGCGTGCTGGCGCGCGTGCGCCGGCTGTTGACCGATGCCGGCCTGCTGTTCATCGATATCGTGGACTTTCGTGCCGCCTACCTGCGCCACTGGTCGGTCGAGGAGGCGGTGAAGATCGATCACCCCTATTACCTGGTGCAGGAAACGATGACGGCCTACCTGGCACGGAACGGGTTCGACGTGCTGCGCGCGGATTACGCCGCGGACCATCTGCATGTCAGTTACGTGTGCCGGCGCAGCGGCCGGAATGCGGACGCGCTGCCGCCGGCCGCCACGGCCGACGCGCTGCTGCGTGAGATTCGCTACGTCCAGAACGCGCCGCGGCCATGAGCGGCGTGCTGGCCATCGTGCCCGCGCGCGGCGGCTCGAAGGGCGTGCCGGGGAAGAACGTGCGGCTGCTCGGCGGCCGTCCGCTGCTCGACTACACGGCAAGGGCAGCCCGCGAATCCGGGGTCATCGATCGCACGATTCTGTCGACCGATTCCGCGGAGATTGCCGACGTCGGCAGGGCATCGGGTCTGGAAGTGCCGTTTCTGCGGCCCGCGTCGCTGGCCGGCGATGACACGCCGATGCTGCCCGTCCTCCGGCACGCGGTTGCGGCGCTCGACGCCGACGGCTGGCGTGCCGAGCTCATCGTGCTGCTGCAGCCGACATCGCCGCTACGGCGGCCCGAGCGCATCCGCGAAGCGGTGGCGATGCTGCGCCAGACGAATGCCGATTCGGTCGTGACGGTGGTGGAAGTGCCGCAGCACCTGTCTCCCGACTACGTGATGCGGATCGAGGACGGCATCCTCAAGCCCTTTCTGCCCAACGGCGCGCGCGTCGTGCGCCGGCAGGATGCGCGCGTGGCCTACGCGCGCGACGGCACGGTGTACGCCTGCTGGCGCCGCACCATCGATGCGTTCGACACCATCTATGGTGACGATTGCAGGCCGCTCGTCGTCGATCCCGCCGAGTCGCTGTCGATCGACTCGCCGGCGGACTGGGATGCCGCCGAGCGGAGACTGGCTGGCCGCTGACGTGGGCATCGTTCGCCGGCTGGTCCCGGGTGCCGCCCGGCGCGGCGTCCGCGCGCAGGGCGCGCGCCTGCGGGCGTGGCGTCTCGAACGCGACCTGGCTGGGCTCGCCTCCGGCACGCACACGATCGTGGTCGGTCCGTGGCTCGGCGAGGTCGGGTTCGAAGTGCTCTACTGGATTCCGTTCCTGGCCTGGTTCGCGGAGCGGTTCAACGTCGATCCGCAGCGGCTGCTCATCGTCTCGCGGGGCGGCACCGCCGCGTGGTACCGGCCGTTTGCGGCCCGCTACCGCGAGATTCTCGACCACATGTCGCCCGAGGAATTCCGCCGCCGTCACGACGAGCGCGTCGCCATCAACGGCGAACAGAAGCAGACGAGGGTGCTCTCGTTCGAGCACGACCTGCTGAGCACGCTGACGACGGACGTGCAGCATCGCCGAATGCTGCACCCCTCGACGATGTTCTCGCTGTTCGCGCCGTACTGGTGGGGACACATGGACGAGTCGTGGGTGCATCGGCGCGCGCGATACCGCCATCTCGGCGCGCCCGCCTGCTACGATGCGCTGCGCCCGGCCGACCCTTACGTTGCCGTGAAGTTCTATTTCAACGAGTGCTTTCCGCCGACGGCCGCCAACCAGCAGTTCGTGCGCGACGTGTTGGGCCGCCTCGTGGCCGCCGGTCCCGTCGTCTCCCTGACGACGACGCTGACCCTCGACGATCATGGGGCGGTCGATCCGCGTGAGCTCGGCGTCCGGCCGCTGCCGCCGCAGCTCGACGTGCGCGAGAATCTGGCCGCGCAGAGCGCCATCGTGGCCGGCGCGTCGTGCTTCGTCGGCACCTATGGCGGGTTTTCGTATCTGGCGCCGTTCTATGGCGTCCGCTCGCTCGTCTACTACGGAGATCCGCACGGGTACTCCGCCCGGCACCTGCGCATGGCGCGATCGGCGCTGCGTACAATCGGTGCCGGCGACCTGCTCGACGTCCGGCCAATCCCGGCCGATGGAGTCGTTCCGCTCATCCCATGAGCATCAGACACGTTCTCGTCACCGGCGGAGCCGGCTACATCGGATCGCACCTGGTCGACGCGCTCGTCGGCCGCGACTATCAGGTGACGGTCCTCGACAACCTCGAGCCACAGGTGCACCGCAGCGGCGTGTGGCCGTCCTACGCCAACGCGAAGGCCGTCTACGTGCGTGGCGATGTCCGGGATCGAGCGGCGTTCGAACCGCTCGTCCTCGCCTCCGACGCCGTCGTGCATTTCGCCGCGGCGGTCAGCGTGGGGCAGAGCATGTACCAGGTCGATCGCTACGTGGACGTCAACACGCGTGGCACGGCGCTGCTGCTCGACATCCTCGTGAACACCAAGCACCACGTCGAGAAGGTGATCGTCGCCTCGTCGATCGGGGTGTACGGGGAGGGTGCCTACCGGTGCCGCACGCACGGCGCGGTCGCGCCCACGATCCGCCCGGAGGCGCAACTCGCGGCCCGCGACTGGGAGCAGCGCTGCCCCGTGTGTCAGGCGCACGTGGAGTCGGTGCCGACGCCGGAGGACAAGCCGCTCTATCGCGACAACATCTACTCGATGACGAAGTATCACCAGGAAGAAATGGTGCTGCTCATCGGCAAGACCTACGGGATCCCGGCCGTCGCGCCGCGCTTCTTCAACGTGTACGGCCCGCGCCAGAGCCTCAGCAACCCGTACGCGGGCGTCGCGGCCATCTGGTTGAGCCGGCTGCTGAACGGTAAACAGCCCGTCGTCTTCGAGGACGGCGGCCAGCTTCGCGATTTCGTGTCGATTCACGACGTCGTGGACTGCCTCACGCTCATGCTCGAAACCTCCGGCGCCGACTACCTGCCGGTCAACGTCGGTTCGGGAGAGACGACGACGATTCTCGAGATCGCGCGGCTGCTGAACCGCCGCCTCGGCACCTCCATCGAGCCGCAGGTGACACAGACGGGGCGCACCTTCGACATACGCCACAACACGGCCGACATCAGCCGTGCGCGCACGACGCTCGGCTACGCGCCGCGCGTCGCCCTCGAGGACGGGTTCGCGGAACTGATCGAATGGTCGAAGATGACGCCCGACGGCGCCGTCGACCTCTTCGATGCGGCGCTCGACGAGCTCAAGGACAAGGGACTGCTGGTGAAGTCGTGATCGTCGAGTTCGAACAGCTCAAGGACTATCGAGGTCGCGTCGCGATGGTGGACGGCGCATTCGACCCGCTGCACCGCGGGCACATCGAGTACTTTCGCGCCGCCGAGCGGCTCGGTGCGCCGCTGCTGTGCAACGTCGCGTCCGACGAATACGTGCGCACCAAACATCCGCCGCTGCTGCCGGAAGTCCAGCGCGCGGCCATCGTGGACGCCATCCGCTACATCTCGTTTACGCACGTCAATCATTTCGACACGGAGACGATTCTGGGCGAGCTTCGTCCCGCGTACTACGTCAAGGGCAGGGACTGGGAGGGGCGGCTTCCGGCGCAGCAGGTGGCGATCTGCCGCGCTCTCGGCATCGAGGTCGTCTACCTCGACACCGTGCTGGATTCGTCCAGCCGCCTTCTCACCGCCTTCGCAGAGCACCACAAACGGCAATGACCATCACTGAGTTCGAACGCCGTGTCCTGGAGCAGAAACCCGTCGCCGCCGACCACTACGACGCCGAGTACTTCACCGGCGAATGGCGCGACGCCGGCAACAATTACAATCTCGAGACGCGTCGTGCCATCGAGGCGCGGAACCCCGCGCTCATCAAGGACGTGTTCGCGCCGGTCCGGGTGCTCGACCTGGGGTGCGGGCCCGGGGCGCTGATGCACCTGTTGTGGGAGCTGGGCATCGACGTCGAGGGGGTGGACTTCGCCGAGAGCAGCCCGCGCCTGGCGAGCGCCGAGATACGCGATCGCATCACCGTCGGATCCGTCACCGACCCTGCCCTGAAGCCGGCCAATGCCTACGACCTGGTGATCTGCCGCGAAGTGCTCGAGCACCTGACCGTGCTGCAGGTCAAGCAGGCCGTCGCGAACATGGTGCGGATGACCTCACGCTTCATCTACGTGACAACGCGCTTTCATCCGTGTCCCGCCGACCTGCTCGACTTCAGGCAGGAAGACGATCTCGACCCCTCCCACATCACGCTCCTCAACAAGGATATGCTGCGGTTGATGTTCGTCCTCGAGGGTTGCCGGTCGCGTCCGGACCTCGAGGTGCGCATGGACTGGGGCAACAAAGGACGCGTGCTCGTTCTGGAGAAGCTCTGACGATTCTGCCTATGCCTATCACTGAAAACGTCCGCCTCGCCGACGACGTGATGATTCATCATCCGGGCCTCGTCAATCTGTATGGCTGCACGATCGGCAGCGGTACCCGCATCGGCGCGTTCGTCGAAGTCCAGAAGAACGCGCGCATCGGCGAGCGCTGCAAGATTTCGTCGCACACGTTCGTGTGCGAAGGCGTCGTGATCGAGGACGAAGTGTTCGTCGGCCACGGCGTCATGTTCATCAACGACCGGCTGCCGCGCGCGACCGCCGGCGGCACGCCGCAGACAGAGGCCGACTGGCAGGTTGTGCCGACGCGCATCTGCAAGGGGGCATCGCTCGGCAGCGGCGTCGTGGTCATGTGCGGCGTCACGGTCGGGGAAGGCGCGATGGTCGGCGCCGGCGCCGTCGTCACCAAAGACGTGGCTCCGGGCGCCACGGTCGCGGGCGTGCCCGCGCGGGTGCTGCGCCGGTAGCGCCGCGCGACGCGTTCATATGGCGGCCGTTTCGAAGATGCGCGGAATTCCGCCGTGATCGCGCGGACACAGGGTTGGGGAGAGACACGCCGTGAGTGATGCGGGCGGCCGAACGGTCCCGGCCGTGCACGCGACCGGCGAGGTCGCCGTCGATCCGCCGCACGAACAGGAGCTCGCGGCGTACCTTCGCGCCTCCGCATCGCGGGAGGCGCTGCTGTCGCTCTACGGCCGCTTCGTCCAGGGCGAAACGCCGTTCGACGCGATGATGCGGCGCGTCGTGTGGCGCGCGCTCGCCAGGCGGGCGGGGCCGGGCCTCAGCATCGGCCGTGGCGTCCAGTTCATGCACATCGAGACCTTCGAGATTGGCAGCGGCGTCTTCATCGGCGACCAGGCCATCATCCAAGGACGCTTCGATGGTACGTGCCGCATCGGTGACCGCTGCTGGATCGGGCCGCAGAGCTATCTCGATGCGCGCCACCTCGTCATGGAGGAGTTTGTCGGGTGGGGGCCGGGGGCACGGCTGCTCGGCTCCGAGCACACCGGCAGTCCGACCTCCAGGCCGGTCGTGCAGACCGACCTCGACGTGCGACCGGTGCGGATCTGCGCCGGGTCGGACATCGGCGTCAACGCGGTGATCCTTCCCGGAATCACCATCGGCAAGGGCGCCATCGTCGGCGCCGGATCGGTGGTGACGCACGACGTGCCGCCGCTCGCGATCGTCGCCGGCGTACCCGCCCGTGTTCTCCGCCATCGCGACGACGCGTCCCCCGGCCACAAGAAGCAGGAAGCACCGTGACGATTCCCTACGCCGACCTGCCGGCGCAGTATCGGGCGCTGCAACCCGAGATCGACGCGGCGATCCATGAGGTCCTTGCGAGCGCGCAGTTCGTCCTCGGTCCGGCTGTCGCCTCCTTCGAACGCGCGTTCGCGGCGTATTGCGGCGTCGCCGAGGCCGTCGGCGTCAACTCCGGCACGAGTGCGCTGCACCTTGCGCTGCTGGCGGCGGGCATCGGGCGCGGCGACGAAGTGATTACGGTGCCGTTCACGTTCGTGGCGACGGTCGCGGCGATCACGTACGCAGAAGCGACGCCGGTGTTCGTCGACATCGATCCGGTGTATTACACGATGGATCCCGCGGCGTTGGAGGCGGCGATCACCCCGCGCACGAAGGCCATCCTCCCAGTCCACCTCTACGGACAGGCGGCCGACATGGATCCCATTCTGGACGTCGCGCGGCGCTACGGGCTGATCGTCATCGAAGACGCGTGCCAGGCGCACGGGGCCGAATACAAGGGGCGACGCTGCGGCTCGATGGGCGACATCGCGGCGTTCAGCTTCTATCCAGGTAAGAATCTGGGCGCCTGCGGTGAGGGCGGCGCCGCGGTCACCAACGTCGCCGCCTATGCCGACACGATGCGCCTCCTCAGGAGCTGGGGAGAGCGTCGGCGGTACGAGCATGCCGTGCGGGGCTTCAATTACCGCATGGACGGAATTCAGGGTGCCGTCCTCGGTGTGAAGCTCAAGTACCTCGAGGGGTGGACGGAAGCGCGCCGCAGACATGCGGCCGCCTATGCGCGCGCACTCGAACGGTCCGACGTGGTGGTGCCGGCGGCGCGGAGCGACAGCCGTCACGTGTTCCATGTATACGGCGTACGGGTGGCGGAGCGCGACACGCTCCGGAAGTCGCTGGATGCGCGCGGCATTCAGACGGGTGTGCACTATCCGATTCCGGTGCACCTGCAGCCGGCACACGCGGCGCTCGGTTACCGCCGCGGCGATTTCCCAGTTGCCGAAGCGGTTGCCGGACAGATCCTGTCGTTGCCGATCTATCCGGAGTTGACGGAGGCCGCGATCGGCACCGTTGCGGCGGCGCTCCGCGAGTGCCGTCTGCAGAGGCTGGCCGCCGAACCGCAGGATTGACATTCGAGACCTGACATGGCCATTCGGCGCTCCCTGACGCTCGTGACCGGCGGCGCCGGGTTCATCGGCTCGGAGCTCGTCCGTCAGCTGGCGGCTCGCGGAGACCGGGTCGTGGTCGTCGACAACCTGGTCAACGGCCGACGCGAGAACCTGGAGGGAATTCGCGGCGATCTGACGCTGCTCGAGCTCGACATCCGACACGTCGAGAGGTTTGCGTCGATGCTGCAGGACACGGCCATCGTCTATCACCTGGCATGCCTGGGCGTTCGCCACTCCGTGCACGCACCGTTCGAGAACCATGACGTGAATGCCACCGCCACCCTCCATCTGCTCGGCGCGAGCCGTGACGCGGCCGTGCCGAGGTTCGTCTACGTGTCGAGCTCGGAGGTGTACGGCACGGCGCGCACGACGCCGATGACGGAAGAGCACCCGACCTATCCCTGCACCGTCTACGGCGCGTCCAAGCTCGCGGGCGAGTGCTACGCGCGCGCGTATTTCCTGACCTACGGCTACCCGACGGTGATCGTGCGCCCGTTCAACACGTTCGGTCCGCGCAGCCACCACACGGGTGACAGCGGAGAGGTCATCCCGAAGTTCCTGCTTCGCGCGCTGGCGGGTCGCCCGCTGATGGTGTTCGGCGATGGCCTGCAGACGCGTGACTTCACGTACGTCTCGGATACGGCGGCCGGAATCCTGCTCGCCGGCCGGTCGGCGGCCGCGGTCGGCAGGACAATCAATCTCGGGAGCGGACGCGAGATTTCGATTAACGATCTCGCCCAGCTCATCGCCTCGGTCGCGGGGCGTCACGTCGGTGTGGAGCACGATGCTCCGCGGCCGGGTGACGTGCGGCGACTGTGTGCAGACGCTACCGAGGCAGTGCGCCTGCTCGGCTACGCGCCCGCTGTGTCGATGCGTGACGGTCTACGGCTGCTGCTCGAATGGTACGAGTCACGCCGCATCGACCCCGAGCACCTGCTCGACGATGAAATCGTGCACAACTGGGCGTCGCCAAAACGCCGCTGATGCCATCGATCCCGTTCGCGCGCCCGTGGCTGGGCGAACCGGAAGCCGACGCGGCGCGTCGGGCGATCTTGTCCGGGTGGGTCACGCAGGGACCGGAAGTCGCGGCGTTCGAGCGTGAGTTCGCGGCGTGGGTCGGCGCCCCGCATGCCTGCGCGGTTTCGAGCGCCACCGCCGCGCTGCATCTCGCGTTGCTGGCGGCGGGCATCGGGCCGGGCGACGAGGTCGTGACCGTCAGCAGCTCGTTCATCGCGACCGCGAACGTCGTCCGCTACTGCGGCGCGATACCCGTGTTCGTCGATGTCGACGCCCGGACGTACAACATGGTCCCCGCGCTCGTCGACGCGGCGATCAGGCCGCGTACGAAGGCCGTCCTCTGCGTCCACCAGCTGGGCATGCCCTGTGACATGCAGGCACTCACCGCCCTCGCCCGCCGCCACGGCGTCGCGCTCGTCGAGGATGCGGCTTGCGCGGTCGGAAGCGAGGTCCGCGTCGACGACCGATGGGAGACCATCGGGCGACCGCACGGCGACGTCGCCTGCTTTTCGTTTCACCCGCGCAAGCTGCTGACGACCGGCGACGGGGGAATGCTGACGACGCGCCACGCGGACTGGGATGCCCGCTTCAGGCTGGCGCGACAGCACGGCATGAGCGTGCCGGACACGGTGCGACACACCTCCGCGCGTGTGGTGTTCGAACGCTACCCGACCCTCGGTTACAACTACCGGCTCACCGACATTCAGGCCGCCGTCGGGCGCGAGCAGTTGAAGCGCCTGCCGGCCATGATTGCCCACCGCCGCGAGCTCGCGGCGCGGTACCACGAGTTGTTGCACGACGTTCCCGGGGTGGTCGGTCCGAGCGCACCGTCGTTTGCCCGCAGCAACTGGCAGTCGTACTGCGTGACCCTCGCGGACGGCCTGGAGCAGCAGCGCGTGATGCAGAAGATGCTCGACGGCGGGGTCGCCACGCGCCGCGGCGTGATGTGTGCGCATCTCGAGTCGTCGTATCCCGCGGACACATGGCGCGCCGGCAGCAGTCTCGAGACGAGCGAGCGCAACCAGCGGCAAGGCCTGATGCTGCCGCTGTTCCACGAACTGACCGCCGACCAGCAGCGAGACGTCGTCGCGCTCCTGCGCGCGGCGTGTGACGGAAGGGAATCGTGACCGACGCGCCGGCGCTCTCGCTGGTCACGCCCGCGTTGAACGAAGCCGACAACCTGCCCGTTTTCTACGCGCGCGCCTCGGCGGCCGCCGACGCGACCGGTCTCGCGTGGGAATGGATCGTCATCGACGACCATTCGCACGACCGGACATTCGACGTCATCTCCGAGCTGTCGCGGCGCGATGCGCGGGTCCGAGGCTTGCGGTTCGCGCGCCGATCCGGGTCGCACATCGCGATTGCCTGCGGCATCGACCAGGCGCGAGGCGATGCTGCCGTCGTGCTCGCTGCCGACCTGCAGGACCCGCCCGAAACGCTCGGCGCGCTCGTTGCGCGGTGGCGTGCCGGCGCGGAGGTGGTGTGGGCCGCCCGCAGCGGGCGCAGCTCCCGGTCCAACGGATGGTTGGCGCGCGGCTACTACTGGATGATGCGCCGGCCGCTCGGGATGACATCGATGCCGGAAGCGGGCGCGGACTTCTTCCTCATCGATCGCAAGGTGATCGACACGCTGCGGCAATTCCGGGAAACACACGTCAGCCTGATCGCACTCATTACCTGGCTGGGCTTTCGGCAGGAACAAATCGAGTACGACAAGCAGCCACGCCTGCATGGCGCGTCCGGATGGCCGATGTCGCGCAAAGCGAAGCTCGTCTTCGATTCTCTGACCGGGTTCTCGGCTCTGCCGGTGACGGCGTGCTGGCTGGTCGGCCTCTGTATGGTCGCTGCGTCGCTGGCGCTCGCGCTTGCCGGGTTCGCGGGCGTTGGCGTGGGCGTGCTCGCGCCGCCGCTGGTGATCGTGGTGGCTGCCGTGGGCGTCGTCGGTGGTATCGGCCTCGTCATGCTCGGTGTCATCGGGGAATATGTCTGGCGCACGCTCGACGAGACGCGGAGACGTCCGCGCTACGTCATCGAAGCGACGACGGCCGGCGTCAGCGATCGCATCGGTATCTCGTAACCACCGTGGTCAATACTGCCGCGATTATCGGCAATCTCGCTCGCAAGACCGCGCGCCGTCTGCTGTCGCTGCACAAGCCGCTCGTCCGGCGGACACGGCGGCGCGCCCGCGCGAAGCAGCACGCCGCAATGGCCCTCACCGTCACCGAAATCGAGCAGGAGCTCGGCCGCATTGCGGCGCGTCGAGCGCCGGTCATCGCGGGTCCGTGGCTCGCCGAGGTCGGCTACGAGGTCCTCTACTGGATTCCGTTCCTGCGCTGGGTGCAGCACCGCTACCGAATCGCGCCGCAGCGGCTCGTCATCGTCTCGCGTGGCGGCATCGAGCCGCTGTACGCGGGCATTGCCGAGCAGTACATCGACCTCTTCGATCACATGTCGCCCACGGAATTCGCGGCGGGCGGCGAGGCGCGACAGCGAGTGGAGGAAGGCGGTGGCCGCAAGCAGTCGGCGGCCGGCGGAGCATTCGATCGACAGGTGCTTCGCGCGGTGACGGACCAGGCCGATCCTGTGGTCCTTCACCCATCCCTCATGTTCCGCCTCTTTCGTGAGGTGTGGCAGGGCAATCTGCCGCTCGACACCTTATGGAGGCATACGACGTACGGAGGCACGCCGCGTCCGCCACGTCCAGCGGTGGCAGGACTCCCGGAACGATACGTCGCCGTGAAATTCTACTCAGGGACGGCATTACGAAGGTCCACGCAGACGTGCGACGCGTTGCGCGGGCTGGTGGCGGCCGTCGCGCGTTCGACTCCCGTCGTCGTTCTCGACACCGGCGTCGCCTTCGATGACCATTCCGACTACACGTTCGCCGGCCTCCCGGGTGTGATCAGCGCGTGCGCGTGGATGACGCCGCGCAACAACCTGGGCCTCCAGGCTTCGCTCATCGCGCATGCCGACCGGTTCATCAGCACGTGCGGAGGGCTGGCGTGGGTGGCACCGCTCATGGGCACTCCCACGACCGCGGTGTACGAGGACGACCGCCTTCTCACGCAGCACCTCTTGATCGCGCGTCAGGCTGGTCGCCGGGCAGGGGCCGCGGAGTTCGGCACGCTCGACCTGCGGGAGTATCTGCGTTTCGTCTAGAATGAGGACCCGGCCCGCGCCTGCGGGAACTTCCTGTCGCGCTATCCCTGAATCGAGCCGCACGAATGCAGCTCCCGAGGTCTGATTGATCGACTGTATAGCCGGCTATCACCTGAACGCGTGGACGTGCGGAATCGCGAAATTCAATGCCATTCTGGCGGCTCGGCTCGAACTGCCGGTGGTGCGGATCGGGTCTGCGGAGCTGAACCGTTATCGCTGTCCGCTGCTGTCGCTGAAGATGTCGGAGTTCTCGGCGGAGGACGCGCTGGCGCTCGACACCTGGATCGAGCGGCATGACGGCGAATTCGACCTCTTCCTGCACGCCTTTGAAAGCACCGCGCTCGAGAAGCGGATGCTCCGCGCGGCCGCGCGCGTCACGTGCGGCAACCGCGAGCTCTACGAGCAGCTGAAGGCCGGCCGGCCGGATATTGTCGAGGCGTTCTGCCCCGGTACCCTGCTGAACCCGCAGCGATTCGACGATACCGAATTAAGGGTCTTCACCTTCGGCATGGCGCACAAGATCCGGGTGCCGCTCTACCGCAAGCTGCGGGACCTGCTGGACGCGACGGGGAAGACCTACTCGGTGTTCGTCTCCACCGCGCTGCACGAGAACACGAGCTTCGACGACTCGTTCGTCGTCCGCTTCGAGGAGCTGCAGTCGATCTTCAACGGGCAGATCTACTTCATGGGCTACCTGTCCGACACGGCGGTGTTCAATCACCTCGTGGACTGCAATTTCCTGGCGGCGTTCTTCGAGAAGGGGCTGCGGGCGAACAACACGACGGTGAACGCGGCGATGGAAGTCGGCTGCGCGGTGATCACGAACCTCGACGAGCACTCGCCGCACGGGCTCGTCCACCTCAAGAACGTGATCGACATCAACCGCTGCGAGCGGCTGCCGGCGCCGGCGGACGCGGAGAAGATTGGTCGGGCCGCGCGCGAGATCGCGCTCGCCGACTACGGGTGGGACCAGCTGGTCGCGCAGCTGCGGCCGGTCGTTCAGGCGTAGGGGAGCAATGCATTGGCTGGGACATTCAGGATCGGGTCACACGAGATCGGCGATCACGCGAAGTGCTACGTCATCGCGGAGATCGGGCACAACCACCAGGGGAGCGTCGAGAAGGCGCGCGAGCTGTTTCGCGAGGCGAAGCTGGCGGGCGCGCACGCGGTCAAGCTGCAGAAGCGCGACAACCGCGGCCTCTACACGCGCGCGGCCTACAACAAGCCGTACGACAACGAGAACAGCTTCGGCTCGACCTACGGCGAGCACCGCGAGTTCCTCGAGTTCGGCCGCAGGGAATACACCGAGCTGCAGGCCTACGCCGCGGAGCTCGGCGTCGACTTCTTCTCGACCGCATTCGACCTGGCGAGCGCCGACTTCCTGCGCGGCCTCGACGTGCCGGCCTACAAGATTGCCTCGGGCGACCTGAAGAGCACGCCGCTGCTGAAGCACGTGGCGGCCTTCGGCAAGCCGGTCATCGTCTCGACCGGCGGCGCGGTGTTCGAGGACGTCCAGCGGGCGTACGACACGATCATGCCGATCAACCAGCAGCTCGCGATCCTGCAGTGCACGGCGGGCTACCCGGCGGCGTTCGAGGAGCTCGACCTGCGCGTGATCGCCACGTATCGCGACAAGTTCCCCGGCGCGGCCATCGGCTTCTCGAGCCACGACAACGGCATCGCGATGCCGGTTGCCGCCTACATACTCGGCGCGCGCATCGTGGAGAAGCACTTCACGCTGAACCGCGCGAGCAAGGGGACCGACCACGCGTTCTCGCTCGAGCCGGTCGGCCTCCGTAAGATGGTCCGCGACCTCGAACGGACGCACAAGGCGCTCGGCAACGGCGTCAAGAAGATCTACGAGAGCGAGAAGGCGCCCATTGTCAAGATGGGGAAGAGCCTCGTCGTCGCGCGCGATCTCCCGAGCGGCCACGTCATCGGCCCCGCCGACATCGTCATGAAGTCGCCGGGCGGCGGCATCCCGCCATACGAGCTGAACAAGGTGCTCGGACGGGTGACGCTGCGGCCGCTGGTGGAGGACGACTTCCTCACCTTCGAGGTGCTGAGCAAGCCCGACGTCGAGCTCGCGCGTTCGTGACGTGAGCCATCCGTTCAGCCTCGAGCATCAGATCGCGGTCGTCACGGGCGCGTGCGGCAAGCTCGGTCCGATCTGGATCGAGGCGCTGCTCGACGCCGGCGCCCAGGTCGCGGCGCTCGAGCTGGCCGGCGCGCCGGCGTCCTCGACCTTCCGCGCGGTCGCGCAGCGGGCGCCGCTCAAGGTGCAGCGGTTCGATTGCGACATCACGAACCGCGGCTCGATCGAGGCCGCGGCGGCGGCGGTCGCCACCCGACTGGGGTCGGCGACGATTCTCGTCAACAACGCGGGCGTCGATCAACCGCCGGATTCCGGCGGCAACCGCAGCAGCATCGAAGAGCTGCCCATCGACCAGTTCCGGCGCATGCTGGAGGTGAACCTGATGGGCACTTTCCAGGTGACGCAGGTCTTCGGCTCACAGATGGCGACGCGCGGCAGCGGCTCGATCGTCAACATCGGCTCGCTCTACGCGTCGGTCTCGCCCGATCAGCGCTTCTACGAGCACCTTCCCGGCGACCTGCCGTTTCTGAAATCGCCGGCCTACGGCGCTTCGAAGGCCGCCGTCGTGAACATGACGAAGTATTTTTCGACGTTGTGGGGCGCGCAGGGCGTCCGCGTGAACACGCTGTCGCCGGGCGGCGTCGCCGGCGGCCAGGACGACCAGTTCAAGAAGAAGTACGCCGCGCGCGTGCCGCTCGGCCGGATGGCGCAGGCCGACGACCTCAAGGGGCCGCTCGTGTTTCTCGCGTCGGCCGCCTCGTCCTACGTGACGGGACACGAGCTGAGAGTCGATGGAGGATTTACCGCGTGGTGAAAGCGGTCAACGCGCAGGTCCCAGCTGCCAACTCCCAGGACGTGGATCTGGGGACGGTCCCGTCCGTCATCCTGAATCAGGTCGGCAGCGACTTGATGCCGGCGCTGGACGGACGGACGTTCACGAAGAAGGATCCCGCGACCGGGCGCGCCATCTGCGAGGTCGCGCGGTCGAGCGCGGCCGACGTCGAGCTCGCGGTCGCCAAAGCCAGGGCCTCACAGCCCGCCTGGGGCGCGATGACCGTGGTCAAGCGTGGAGACATCCTCCGTAACATCGCGCTGCTGATGCGCGAGCGCCGCGACGCCATCGCCGCGCTCGTCGCGCAGGAGACGGGCAAGTCGAGGAAGGACGCGCTCGGCGAAACAGACGCGGCGATCGAGATGGGCTTCTTCGTCGCGGGCGAAGGGCGCCGCTTCTACGGCCAGACGACCACCAGCGCGGTGCCGAACAAGTCGGCGATGGTCGTGCGGCAGCCGCTCGGCGTGGCGGGCCTCATCATCGCGGCCAACACGCCGATTGCCAACGTCGCGTGGAAGGCGTTCCCCGCGCTGCTCTGCGGCAACGCGGCGATCCTGAAGGCGGCGGAAGACACGCCGCTCTCGGCGTGGGCCTTCGGCCTGCTCGCGCGCGAGGCTGGTGTGCCCGACGGCGTCTACACGACGCTGCACGGCTTCGGTGAAGAAGCGGGCGCGCCGCTCGTCGAGCATCCCGATGTCGCCGTCGTGAGCTTCACCGGCTCGTGCGAGGTCGGGCGCTGGATTGCGGAGACGGCCGGCAGGCGACTGGCCAAGGTGTGCCTCGAGCTCGGCGGCAAGAACCCGCTCATCGTCTGTGACGATGCGGACCTGGCGAACGCGGTGACGTGGACGCTCGGCTCGGCGTTCAGCAACGCCGGCCAGCGGTGCGCCGCGGGCAGCCGCATCATCGTCTTCGATGCGGTCTACGAACGGTTCAAGGCGATGCTCGTCGAGGCGGCGAGAACGCTGAAGGTCGGTAGCGGCGACACGGACGACTACGGGCCGGTCATCAACGAAGAGCAGATGCGCAGCATGCTCGCGGCGGTCGCGCGGGCGAAGGAGTCGGGCGCCGCGGTGCTCACCGGCGGCGAGCGGCTCACGGGAGCCGCATACGGCGCGGGGTACTTTGTCGCGCCGACCATCGTCGAACACGTCGGGGCGAACGACGAGATCACGCGCAGCGAGCTGTTCGGGCCGATTACGTGCCTCTACCGGGTGAAGGGCTTCGACGAGGCGGTGACGCTGGCGAACGACTCGCCGTTCGGCCTCACCGCGGCGATTCACACGCAGAACATTCATCGCGCGATGACGTTCATCGGCCGCATCCAGGCGGGCGTCGCCGTTGTCAACGGGGGGACCTACGGCAGCGAGCCGCACATGCCGTTCGGCGGCCTGCGCCAGTCGGGCAACGGGTGGCGCGAGGCGGGCACGCAGGCGCTCGACGTCTACTCGGATTTGAAGACGGTGTACATCAACCACAACCCCAGTCAGGTGTAGGGCGATGCCATCAGCCGTCGCTCTGATCCCTGCCCGCCACGGCTCCAAGCGGGTCCCCGGCAAGAACGTCCGCCTGCTGCACGGCCACCCGATGCTGGCGTACACGATCGCGCCCGCCATCGAGAGCGGTGTGTTCGACGCGGTCATCGTGTCAACCGACTCGGAAGAGACCGCGGCCATCGCGCGGCACTACGGCGCCGAGGTGCCGTTCCTGCGGCCCGCGGCGTTTGCGACCGACACGTCGCCGGACATCGAGTGGGTGGAGTACACGCTGCAGGAGCTGAAGACGCGCGGGCGCGCGTGGGATGCGTTCTCGCTGCTGCGGCCGACGAGCCCGTTCCGCACGCCCGACACGATTGGTCGCGCGTGGCGGCAGTTCACCTCCGAGCAGGGTGTCGATTCCCTGCGGGCGGTCGAGCTGTGCACGCAGCATCCGGGCAAGATGTGGGTCGTGGACGGCAACCGGATGTGGCCGCTGCTCGCGCAGACCGATCCGCGGGCGCAGCCGTGGCACAGTACGCCCTACCAGGCGCTCCCGCGGGTGTACGTGCAGAACGCGTCGCTCGAAATCGCCTGGACGCGGGTGGCGCTCGAGAAGCACACGATTGCCGGCGACGTGCTGATGCCCTTCATCACCGAAGGCTACGAAGGATTCGACATCAACGATCCGCACGACTGGATGATCGCGGAGCGGCTGCTGGCTGACGGCGCGGTGAAGCTGCCGCACATCGCCCGCGAGCCCGAGAAGGTCAATGGGTGATTTACAAACAGATCAGGGCGAAAGCCTCGAGCTTCGCTACGTTCCCGTCGCGGAATTCACGCGCGTCGTGAACGCGAAGGCCGATGCGGCGGCCAGGGCTGCCGCCTTTGCCGCGCTCGCGCGCATCAACACGCTCTACATGATCGAGGGCGCGTGGTCCGGCCACATCGGCACTAGCTTCAGCTCGCTCGAGATCATGAGCTGGCTCTTTCTCAACGAGCTGCGCGACCTCGACAAGGGACCGGACGGCTGCGACATCTTCTTCTCCTCGAAGGGACACGATGCGCCGGCGCTCTACGCGGTGCTGATCGGCCTCGGCCTGCTGCCCGCGGAGAAACTGCACCAGCTGCGCCGCCTCGGCGGCCTGCCCGGGCACCCGCACGTCGAAACCCCCTACATCCAGGCGAACACCGGTTCGCTCGGCATGGGCATCTCGAAGGCGAAGGGGATGGCGCTCGCCAACAGGCTGGCGGGGACACCGCGGCGCATCTTCGTGCTGACCGGCGACGGCGAGCTCCAGGAAGGCCAGTTCTGGGAGTCGCTCGGGTCGGCGGCGAACATGCAGCTGGGCGAGATCGTCGCCATCATCGACCACAACAAGATTCAGTCCGACACCTGGGTGCGCAAGGTCAGCGACCTCGGCGACGTCGAGGCGAAGCTGCGCGCGTTCGGATGGCACGTGAGCCGGTGCGACGGCCACGACGTGGCGGCTGTCGAGCGGACGCTGCGATCGCTCGACGCCGTCACCGATCGTCCGAAGGCGATTGTCGCGGACACCGTCAAGGGGCGCGGCGTCTCGTTCATGGAAGGGCCGCAGGCGCTCGGGAAAGACGAGGACCTCTACCTGTTCCACTCCGGTGCGCCGCCGGAGCAGCAGTACGTCGACGGCCTGACGCAGCTGCTCGAGACCGCATCGCGCGCGTTCGCGTCGCTCGGGCTGGGCGCGCTGAAGACCGACACACGCACGCGCAACCCTCGCCGCGAGCCGCGCGACACGCACAACCTCGTCGCGGCCTACGGCAAGGCGCTCGTCCAGCAGGCCGAGCGTCATCCGCACCTGATCGCGCTCGACGCCGACCTGATCAAGGACTGCGGCCTGCTCGAATTCGCCGCCAAGTTCCCGGCGCGCTTCGTGGAGTGCGGCATCGCCGAGCAGGACATGGTGTCGATGGCGGGCGGGATGGCGCGCCGCGGCGCGCTGCCGATCGCCCATTCCTTTGCCTGCTTCCTCTCGACGCGGCCGAACGAACAGATTTACAACCAGTGCAGCGAGTCGTCCAGGGTGATTTACGTCGGCTCCCTCGCGGGCGTGCTCCCCGGCGGCCCGGGCCATTCGCACCAGTCGGTGCGCGACATCAGCGCGCTCGGCGCCGTGCCGAACCTGCTGCTCGCCGAGCCGGCGGCGGAAGGCGAAGTGCGCGCGCTCCTCGACTACCTGGTCGACGGAACCGCGGAGAGCGCCTACCTGCGGCTGGTGTCCGTCAAGTGGCCGTTGCCGTTCGAGTATCCGTCGAGCGTTCGCGTCGAGGCGGGGAAAGGCTGGGTCGTTCGTCCCGGCAAGGACGCCGTGGTCTTCGGCTACGGCCCCTGGATGCTCGCGAACGCCTGGCATGCGGCGGAGGAGATCGAGAAGAGCACCGGCGCGCGCGTCCGCCTCGTCAACCTGCCGTGGCTCAATCGGGTCGACGCCGCGTGGCTGAAGGAGACCATCGGCGGTTGCCGCACGATCGTGACGCTCGACAACCATTACGTGCACGGCGGCCAGGGAGAGATGCTGGCCGCGGCGATCGCCGGGCTCGGCCTCGATCCCTCGACGCGCGTGGCGCGCATCGGCGTGACGGAGCTGCCCGAGTGTGGCACCAACGACGAAGTGCTCGCGTATCACGGGCTCGACGTCCCCGGCCTCGTGAAGCAGTTCCGGGCCGCGCTCGAGACCATTCCACAGATCGCATGACCCTTCCAGAGCCTCAGGATCATCCCGAGTACAGTCGAGGGGTGACGATCATCTTCTGGGACATCGACGGCACGCTGCTGACGACCGGCAGGGCAGGCGTGCCGGCGTGGGAACAGGCGGTTCGCGAGGTCACCGGGAAGGACTTCCAGCTGTCCTCGATCCGCGTCCCCGGGCTGACGGACTTTCAGATTGCCGCGCGCACGTTCGAGCTGCTCGGCGTGCCGCTCGAGGGCGACCTGCTCGCGCGCATGGTGACGCGCTACGAAGACCTGCTGCCGTCGATGCTGCCGCTGAAGCAGGGGCGCGTGCTGCCGAACGTGCGCGAGATCCTCGAATCGCTTCGCGGCCGCGCCGACGTCCGGTCGTACCTCCTGACCGGCAACACGCGCCGCGGCGCGCGCGCGAAGCTGACCCATTACGACCTGTTCCAGTACTTCCCCGACGGCGGGTTCGCCGAAGATCAGGGGCTGCGCGCGTCGATCGCGGGCCGCGCGCTCGAGCTCGCGCGGCGAACCGGTCCCGTCGACCTCGAACGCGTGTTCGTCATCGGCGACACGCCGCACGACATCGAAGCGGCCAACGTGATCGGCGTCAAGACGATCGCCGTGGCGACCGGCGGATACTCCGTCGATGAGCTGCGGCCTCATCACCCGTGGCGCGTCTTCGAGCACCTGCCGCCGCCCACGGAGTTCCTGCACGTGATTGAATTGGACCCTGCCGTCGCGCCTGACCGCGCTGCGGCGACACAGGCTGCCCCGAGAGCGTGAAGCACTTCATCCGGAAGTTCCCGTCGCTCTGGCGGACAACGCGTCTGGCGCGGCGCTGGTACCACGCGCGGCGCGACGCGTACCCCGACTGGAATGCCGCGGTGGAAGCCGACCGCGCGCTCTGGACGTCCGCGCGTGCCGCCGCCCAGGGCGGGCCGCGCGTGCTGATGGCGACCGCCATCGGCTCCTACGCGCACGCGGTGACGCTCGAAAGCGCGCTCGCCGTCGCGCTGACCTTCCGCGGCGCCGAGGTCCACGCGCTGCTCTGCGACGGTTCGATGACCGCCTGCGCCGAATGCGAGGCGTCGATCTATCCAGATCTGCGGCAGTTCGTGCAGCATGGCCCCTCGCGCGATCTGTGCCGCGACTGCAGCTGGCCGGCCGAGAACGTCTACAAGACGCTCGGCCTGAAGATTCACCGCATGTCGGACTGGCTCACCGCCGAGGAGCGCGATGAAGCTCGACGCATCGCATCGACGATCCCGGCGGCCGACGTCGAGGCGTGCACCTTCGACGGGCTGAACATCGGCGAGCACGCGCACGCGGGCGCACTCCGCTTCTTCGCGAGCGGCTCGCTCGCGGACGAGCCGCTGGGCGAGGCGATCCTGCGCCGCTACCTCGAGTCGGCGCTGCTCACCGCGTTCGCATCGCGGCGGCTCGTCCGCAGCGTCGCCTTCACCGCGGCGGTCTTCACGCACGGCATCTACGTGCCGTGGGGGATCGTCGGCGAGGTCGCGCGCCAGGAGCGCGTCCACGTGTCGAACTGGAACGTCGCCTACCGCAAGCGGCGCTTCATCTTCAGCCACGACGACACGTACCATCACACGCTGCTCGACGAGCCGCGCGAACACTGGGAGCATCTCGAGCTCACGCCGGCGCGGGACCGCGAGCTGATGCAGTACCTCGGCAGCCGGCGCGAAGGCCTGTTCGACTGGATCGTCTTCCACCGGCCCACGAGCCAGGACCCGAGAGAGATCGCCAGGCGCATCGGCCTGGATCCGGACAAGCCGGCGATCGGCCTCCTCACCAACGTGTCGTGGGACGCCCAGCTGCACTATCCGGCGAAGGCGTTTCCGAACATGCTCGAGTGGCTGGTGCAGACGTGCGAGTACTTCGCGACCCGCCCCGATCTCCAGCTCCTCATTCGCGTGCACCCGGCGGAAATCAGCGGCTTCCCGCCCTCGCGTCAACCGATTCTCGCCGAGGTGCGCAAGCGCCTCCCGCGCCTGGCGCCGAACATCATCGTCGTCCCGCCCGAGAGCGGGTTGAGCACCTACGCGCTGATGTCGCTCTGCAACTCCGCGATCATCTACGGCACGAAGATGGGCGTCGAGCTCACGAGCGTGGGTCTTCCCGTCATCGTCGCCGGCGAAGCGTGGATCAGGAACAAGGGCATCACGCTCGACGCCCGCTCGCCCGGGGAGTACTTCCGGCTGCTGGCGCAGCTGCCGTTCAAGGAGCGGCTGTCCGACTCGCAGCTGGCACGCGCCCGCCGCTACGCGTATCACTTCTTCTTCAACCGGATGATTCCGCTGCCGTTCATCGAGCCGAAGGCGGGCTATCCGACCTACCGGCTCAAGCTGGAGCGGCTGCAGCAGCTGCTGCCCGGCGCGTCGCACGGCCTCGACACGATCTGCGAGGGCATCCTGACCAAAGCGCCGTTCGTGCTTCGCGAGCGGCGGGTCCGGCTGAAGCCCGACTCGACCGAGAAGCAAACCGGGCTGCATTCCGCCAACATCGGCGGCGTCCGCCTGTAGGCGGACCTGCCGGCTGCACGTGATCTACTACCTGCTCGCGTTTCTCCTGTCGCTGTCGGCATCGGCGGCGCTGTGCGCCTTCGTGCGCCGCCTCGCGCCCGCCCTCGGCGCGGTCGTGCCGCCGCGGGCCGACCGCTGGCACGACGCGCCGACGCCGACGATGGGCGGCCTCGCGATCGCGATGGGGGCGCTCGTCGGCGTCGGGGCGACCACGTCGCATGTCAGCGCGGGGGTGTTGCCGGCCACGTGGTTGCCCGTCCTGTTCGCGGCGGTCGCGATGTTCGTCGTCGGGGTGCTCGACGACCGCGTCCAGCTGTCGCCGCTCGCCAAGCTCGTCTCCTCGCTCATCATCGGCGCCTTCCTCGTGTTCTCGCTGGCGCGGCGGCCCGACAACGCCTTGCCGTGGACGTACACGGTGGTCGCCACCGTGTGGTTCGCGGGCGTCTGTCACGCGTTCAACCTGCTCGACAACATGGACGGCCTCGCGGCCGGCGTGGCGTTGATTGCCGCCGCGTTTCTCGCGTGGCTGCTGGCGGGCGCGCTCGGCGCCCCGGTCCTGCTGCTCCTGGTGGCGCTGTGCGGCGCGCTGCTCGGCTTTCTCTACTGGAACCGTCCCCCCGCGCGCCTCTTCATGGGCGACTGCGGCAGCCTGTTCATCGGGGCCGTCATCGCCGGCGCGTCGCTCGTGCCGGTGCTGAAGGAAACGACCACGTTCCCGTGGACGTCCGTCCTCATCGTGATGATTCTCATCGCGCCGCTCTTCGACACCGCCTTCGTGCTGGTGCTTCGCCGCCTGGCCGGGCACAGCGCGACGCGCGGCGGCACCGATCACGTCTCGCACCGCCTGGTGTCGCTCGGCTTCTCCGAGCGGAGTGCCGTCCGCATCCTCTACCTGCAGGGCATCGTGGGTGGGCTGACCGCCTGGGCGCTCACGGTGGGCGGCGTCGAGCAGATGATCCCGCTGGCCGCGCTGTTCGGCGTGGTGGTGTTCCTGGTCGGCATCTATCTCGCCCGCGTGCCCGCCTACAAGGCAGAGGATTTCAAGGCGCTGCAGCGGTCGCCGTTCGCACCGCTGCTCAAGGACCTGACGTTCCGGTGGCACGCCGCCGAGGTGATGCTCGACCTCGTGCTGATCGTGGCCTGCTACTACTTCGCGTATCGTTTCCGGTTCGAGGGCGAGGCGCTCGATCAGTTCCTGCCGTATTTCACCGCGTCGTTGCCCGTCGTGCTCGGCTGCAAGCTGGCTTCGCTCTACGGTTCGGGTCTGTATCAGCGGTCGTGGGAGACGTTCAGCCTGCGGGACATGGTGGTGGTGCTGCGCGGCGTGCTGACGGGATCGGTGCTGTCGGTGCTGGCGGCCGCGTACTTCTACCGCTTCGAGGGCTTCTCGCGCGTCGTCTTCATCACGGACGCGATGCTGCTGACGATTGCGATCGTCGCCACCCGCGCCTCGTTCCGGAGCATGAGCCTGGTGACGGCGTCGCGCAGCAAGCGGAGCCGCCGCGTGCTCGTCTACGGCGCGGGGGCGTTCGGCCAGCTGATCGTCCGCGAGATGCGCGCCAACCCGCACTGGAGCATGAACCCGGTCGCCTTCATCGACGACGACCCGACGAAGGCGCGGCGGTGGATCGTCGGCGTCCCCGTGCGCGGCGCGCTGGACGAGCTGGAATCGACGATGCGGAAGTACCGGGTCGATGAAGTGATCCTGAGCAGCCCGTCGATCAACGGCCACATCGAGCGCACCATCCGGCAGGTCTGCGCGACGCTCGAGTGTCCGGTCCGCCGGCTGAACATGAGCATTACGTAGCGGCGCCGGTTAATGCAAAATGCAAAATGCAACATGCAAACCCTGCACGATTCGAATCAATGTCGTGAAAGGCGCGGCGACGTTCACCCACGGGGGTCGACGCTGCGTCGGGTTTGCATTTTGCATTTTGCATTTTGAATTACCGTCCCGTCCTGCGTGTCGGTTTCGATGGCCGTGGCTTCAGTTCTCCCGCCGCCGGCGTCCGCCGCTATTCGACGGAGCTGGTTCGCGCGCTCGTCGCGCTCGGCGAGCCGCTCGAGATCGTCGCGCTCGGCGGCGATCCGGCGCACATCCCCCAGGGCCTCGAACGCATCTCCGAGTCGACGCATCCCCCCACTAACGCCGGCTGGACGCTGATCGGACTGCCGCGCACGGCCCGCCGCGCGCGCGTCAACGTCATTCACGCTCCCGCCTACACCGCTCCGTTCTGGGCCGGCGTTCCCGTCGTCCTCACGATTCACGACGTCAGCTACGAGACCCACCCGGAGTGGTATCCGTATCGCCGCGACCGGCTGCGGCGGTACTTTTACCGGCGCAGCGCGAGGTCGGCCTCGCGCGTGCTGACCGACTCCGCCTTCTCGGCGTCCGAGATTGCGGCGGCGTACGGGATTCCCCTCGAGCGCATCACGGTCGCGCCGCTCGGCGTGCACGGCACGTTCGGCGCCGGCGATCCGAACGTCGCGCTGGACCTGCCGGCGGACGTCACCGAACCGTACCTCCTGCACGTCGGCGACATTCACGAGCGGCGCAACCTGCCGCTCGTCGTCGACGCGGTGCTCGAGGCGCGGCGGCACTTCGGCGCGGCGGCCGCGATGTCGCTGGTGCTGGCCGGCGTCGATCGCGGGATGAGCGAAGGACTGTGCGCGATGGCAGCGGAGGCCGGAAGCCCGGAAGCGGTCGTCGCGCTCGGTCCCGTGAGCGAGGATCGCGTCCATGCGCTCTACCGCGGTGCAACCGCGCTCGTCTACCCGTCGCTCTACGAAGGCTTCGGCCTGCCGCTCGTCGAGGCGATGGCCAGCGGCACCCCGGTGCTGGCCTCGCACGAGGCGTCGATTCCGGAAGTGCTCGGCGGCGCCGGGCTGCTGCTCGACGCGCGCGATGTGTCCGCCTGGCGTGAGGCGATCATCCGCATCGTCAACGACGAGGCGCTGCGCGGCGACCTGCGGGCGCGCGGGCTCGCCCGCGCCGCGACGTTCACCTGGCAACGGACCGCACGGCTGACGCTGAACGTCTATCGCGAGGCGGCGCGTGCCTGACGTCTCGGTCGTCATCGTGACCTGGAACGGACGTCAGCATCTCGAAACGTGCCTCTCGGCCGTCGAGGCGCAGCAGGACGTGAGCGTCGAGACCATTCTCGTGGACAACGGATCCACCGACGGCACCGCGGAGCACGTACGCACCCGATATCCGTGGGTGAAGCTCGTGACCCTGGCGGAGAACCGAGGCTTTGCCGGCGGCAACAATGCGGGGGTTCGCGAGGCGCGCGGCCGGTTCGTCGCGTTCCTGAACAACGACACGTCGGCCGATCCGCGGTGGCTGCGGGCGCTGATGTCCGGCGTGGACGAGGCGAACGGCTTCGCGCTGGTGACCTCGCGCATCGTCTACATGCACGACCCGGACACGATCGACAGCGCCGGCGACGGCGTGCTGCGCTGGGGCGGCGCGTTCAAGCGCCACCATGGCGAGCCCGCGTCGGCCGCGGCCGTCCCGCAGGAAGTGTTCGGCGTCTGCGGCGCGGCCTGCATGATGCCGCGCGCGGTGTTCGAGGAGGTCGGCGGGTTCGACGAAGACTTCTTCGCGTCGCACGAGGACGTGGACCTGTCGTATCGGGCCCGGCTGCGCGGCTATCGCTGCCGTTACGTGGCCGACGCGGTCGTGCGGCACGTCGGCAGCGCCACGCTCGGCACCGTCAGCCCCTTTTCGGTGTTCCACGGGCAGCGCAATCTCGAGTGGATGTATTTCAAGGACACGCCCGGCAGCCTGCTGCTGCGGACGCTGGCCGGCCACGTCGTGTATGACCTTGCCGCGGGGGTGCACTTCGCCCGCATGGGCATGCTGCGCCCCTACCTGCGTGCCAAGGCGGCGGCGGTCGCCGGCCTGCCGCGGATGCTCCGCAAGCGCGCGGCCGTTCAACGCGCGCGCCGCGTCGCCACGTCCGACATCGCGCCGCTGCTCGACACGAAGTGGCTGTCCACCAAGCTGCGCGAGAAGCGGTTCGACGCGCACCTGCGCGGACGCGTCGCCGAAAAATGACCTCGGACCCGAGCTATGCGGCGGTGCTGGTCAACTACAACGCGGGCGCGGAGCTCGAGCGCGCGCTGCGGTCGATCTCGGACGAGCTCGCCGGGCACCCGTGGGAAGGCGTAGTGGTGGACAACGCGTCGACGGACGGCAGCGCGGCGGCCGTCGAGGCGCACGCGGCCCACGTCAGGCTGATCGGCAACAGCACCAACGCCGGCTTCGCCCGCGGCGTCAACCAGGGTGTTGCCGCGACCAGGGCGCCGTACGTCCTCATCATGAATCCCGACTGCCGCCTGATGGCGGGCGCCATCGGCACACTGCGCGCGGTGCTCGACGCGCACGCGCAGTGCGCCATCGCCGGACCGCGCATCCTCAACCCGGACGGCTCGGTGCAGGGAAGCGCGCGCGGCGATCCGGACATGCTGACAGGCCTGTTCGGACGGACTGCGATGCTGCGCCGGGCCGTGCCGTTCCTGCCGATCGCCAGGCGGAATGTCGTCACCGAAGAGGCAATTCGCAGCGGCCAGGAGAGCGTCGGCGTCGACTGGCTGTCGGGCGCCTGCATGCTGGCGCGCCGGGAGGCGCTCGCGGCAGTCAACGGCTTCGACGAGCGGTTCTTCCTTTACTGGGAGGATGCGGACTTGTGCCGGCGGCTCAGGGCGCGCGGGTATCACGTCCGCTACGTGCCCGCCGCGACCGCCATTCACCGCGTCGGCCAGTCGAGCCGCACCGCGCGCGCCTTCGCCATCCGCGCGTTCCACGAGAGCGCGTACCTGTACTACGCGACGCACGTCGCGCCCGCGCCGCTCAGCCCGAAGCGCGCGGTCGCGCGCGCCATCCTGCACACGCGCTGCCGGCTGCAGTTGATCGCTGCAGCGCTCAACAAGGTTCAAAAGGTTCAGTAGGTCAGTCGGCGAGCACTTCTTCGACTAACCCCGCCACGTGCTCGCCGACGGCGAGGCAGGCGGTCAATCCGGGAGACTCGATGCCCGCTGCCTGCACGAGGCGCGGGCATTTTTCGTCTCTGGCGATCAGGAAATCGGCGTACGCCGTCTCCGGCCCGTGCAGCTTCGGCCGGATGCCGGTGCCGCCCAGCCGCAGGTCCGACAGCTGCAACTCGGGGAGCAGCCGGCGGGCGGGCTCGAGAAACGACTCGATCGGCAGCCGATCGTGCTCGTAGTCGTCTTTCCGATCCTGGAAGCGCGCGGTCGGGCCGAGCGTGACGTTGCCGTGAATGGTCTTGCTCAGGTGCGTGCCGAGGCTGTGCGTGTGCGGCAGCGGGTAGACGAGACCGTTGGCAAGCGAACGCCTGGACGGCACGAGCTCGGCGTACTCGCCGCGGCACGGATAGATGCGGAACGCCGAGCCGCCCAGCGCGGCAGAGACGTCGTCCGCGTAGAGCCCCGCCGCGTTGACGACGGCGCGCGCGTGAATGCGCTCCGATGGCGTGACCAGCTCGATCGCATCGCGGTTCGGCTCGCCCGCGGTGAACGCGGTGCCGGGGAGGACGTAGCCGCCCTCCTCGCCGATCAACCGGGCGAGCGTCCGCACCAGCACTTCCGCTTCGAGGATGCCCGAGTTGGGCGAGAGCAGCGCGGCCACGGCGTCGACGTGCGGCTCGCGTTTGCGCACGAAGGCCGCATCGACGATCTCGAGCCCTTCGACGCCGTTGGCAATCCCCTTGGCTCGCAGCTCTTCGAGGCCGTGCACCTCCGCCTCGTCGTGCGCGACGACCAGCTTGCCGCACCGCCGATGCGGGACTCCGTGCGCGGCGCAGAACTCGTACATCATTCGCGCGCCGTTCACGCAATGCTTCGCCTTCAGGGAACCGGCGGGGTAGTACAGGCCGGCATGTATGACCTGGCTGTTGTGCGTGCTCGTCGCCATGCCCGGTCGCGGCTCCTTCTCGAGCACGCACACGGTGCGACCTCTCCGCGCCACCGCCAGCGCCGCCGCCAGTCCCACCACTCCACCGCCGATGACGGCGGCATCGATCTGTTCCATTCGTAACCTAGTTTATCGACACGACGCCCCGCGATCGTGCCTTCTCACGGCTGCACGCCGTAGACGATGGGGTGTGGACGAGGTACGATGCCCAGTTGTGCCAATGCGCGTGCTCGTGACCGGGGCGTCCGGCCAGCTTGCGGACGCGGTGCGGCGCGCGTATGCGGACCGCGACGTCATCGCGCACGCGCGCGCGACGCTCGACGTCACCGACATCGACGCGGTGATGCGCGCGGTGGCCGACGCCCGGCCCGACGCGATCGTCAACTGCGCCGCGTTCAACCAGGTGGACGCCGCGGAGAGCCGCCCGTCGGAGGCGTTTGCGCTCAACGCGTTTGCGGTGCGGACACTCGCCCGGGCGGCGGAGACCTGTGGCGCGACGCTCGTGCACTACGGGTCCGACTTCGTCTTCGCGGGCCTCGAGGGCCCCGGCGCCGAGCCGTACGACGAATCGGCCGTTCCCTCGCCGCGCAGCGTCTACGCGGCGTCGAAGCTGGTGGGCGAGTGGATGGCGCTCGAGTACCCGCGCGCATACGTCCTGCGTGTCGAGAGCCTGTTCGGGCTGCCGGCGGAATGGACCGGCAGGCGCGGGTCGCTCGACGCGATCGTCGCCGGCCTGGAGGCCGGACGCGAGGTGCCCGTCTTCACCGATCGCGTCGTGTCGCCGAGCTACGTCGTCGATGTCGCCGCCGCGACGCGGCACGTCATCGATTCGCATGCCGCGCCCGGCCTGTACCACTGCGTGAATTCCGGGCACGCCACCTGGTACCAAGTGGCCTGCGAGGCGGCGCGCTTGCTGCGCGTGCAGCCGCGGCTGAAGCCGATCACGACCGACGAGGCGCGGTTCATCGCCGCGCGCCCGCGGTTCTGCGCGCTGTCGAACCGCAAGCTGGCCGCCGCCGGTTTCGAGATGCCCGCGTGGCAGAACGCGCTGCAGCGCTGGCTTGCGGCCCGCGGCGGCCCGCCCCGAGCGGAGTCGGCCGAGCGTCGCCTCGAGGGGACGGGCGGTCTAGGACGGCCATATAGAATGAACGGAACGGATGTCTAAGCGCGCGATCATTACGGGCATCACGGGCCAGGACGGCTCGTACCTCGCCGAGCTGCTGCTCGAAAAAGGCTACGAGGTCACCGGCGTCGTCCGCCGTTCGAGCTCGCCGAACCTGTGGCGCATCGAGCACCTCCTCGACCGCCTCACGCTGCGCCCCGCGGACCTGGTGGACCAGCTGTCGCTGATGCGCATCGTCCAGGACGTCCGTCCGCACGAGCTCTACAACCTCGCGGCGATGTCGTTCGTGCCCGCGTCGTGGGATCAGCCGCTGCTCACCGGCGAGTTCAACTCGCAGGGCGTCACGCGCGTTCTCGAGGCGATCCGCCAGGTGGATCCCGGCATCCGCATCTACCAGGCGTCCTCGAGCGAGATGTACGGGCGGGTCCGCGAGGTGCCGCAGACGGAGCTGACGCCGTTCTATCCGCGCAGCCCCTACGGCGTCTCGAAGGTGTTCGCGCATTACATCACCGTGAACTACCGTGAAAGTTACGGCATGTTTGCGTGCTCGGGCATCCTCTTCAACCACGAGTCCCCGCGGCGCGGGCTGGAGTTCGTGACGCGCAAGGTGACCGATGGTGTGGCGCGTATTAAGATGGGTCTTTCCGATCATCTCAACCTTGGCAATCTCGACGCGTGCCGCGACTGGGGCTTCGCCGGCGACTACGTGCGGGCGATGTGGCTGATGCTCCAGCAGGACGAGGCCGATGACTACGTCATCGCAACGGGCGTCAGCCACTCGGTCAAGAAGCTCGTCGAGACCGCGTTCGGCCATGCGGGGCTCGACTGGCAGCGCTACGTGCGGATCGATCCCGCCCTCACGCGTCCAGCGGAAGTGGACCACCTGATCGGAGATGCGTCCAAGGGGCGGCGGGTGCTCGGATGGACGCCGTCGGTACCCTTCGAGCGGCTGATTGCCATGATGGTTGACGCCGACGTCGCTCGGCTTGCACCGGCGGCGCGCGCCGGCGTCAGATAGGAGACCGGCTGCCGCCCGTCGAGGGGTCGCGACAGCCGGCTGTATTTACGGAGACGACTTGGAACTGAAAGACAAGATACAGAACAAGCAGGCCAGGATCGGCATCATCGGTCTCGGCTATGTCGGGCTGCCGCTCGCGGTGGAGTTCGCGAAGGCGGGCTTCGAGGTGACCGGCTTCGACGTGGACGTCGCCAAGGTCAGCTCGATCACCAAGGGACACAGCTACATCGGCGACGTGTCGAGCGAAGACGTCAGCGGCTGCGTCAAGGCGGGCAAGCTGAAGGCCACCGACGACATGGCGAAGCTGCACGACATGGACGCGATCGACATCTGCGTGCCGACGCCGCTCCGCAAGACGCGCGACCCCGATCTCTCCTACGTCGTGCTGGCCGTGGACGCGGTGCGTGCGCGGCTGAAGCCGGGGCAGCTCGTGATCCTCGAGTCGACGACCTATCCCGGGACGACCGACGAGGTCGTGCAGCCGGCGCTCGAGGAGGGCGGGTTGAAGGCGGGGAAGGACTTCTACCTCGCGTTCTCACCGGAGCGGGTGGACCCGGGCAACACGACGCACAACACGCGCAACATCCCGAAGGTCGTCGGCGGGATCGACAAGGAGAGCACTGACCTTGCCGCAGCGCTCTACGGCTCGATCATCGACACCATCGTCCCGGTCAGCTCGACGCAGGTGGCCGAGATGGTGAAGCTGCTCGAGAACACCTTCCGCGCGGTGAACATCGGCCTGGTGAACGAGATTGCGCTGATGTCCCACCGCATGAACATCGACGTGTGGGAGGTGATCGAGGCCGCCGCCACGAAGCCGTTCGGCTTCATGCCGTTCTTCCCGGGGCCGGGTCTCGGTGGGCACTGCATCCCGATCGACCCGTTCTACCTGTCGTGGAAGGCACGGCAGAACGGCTTCGAGTGCCGCTTCATCGAGCTGGCGGGGCACATCAACGGCTCGATGCCCTCGTTCGTCGTCGAGCGGGTGGGCGAGGCGCTCAACTCGAAGAAGAAGGCGATCAATGGCTCGCGCATCCACATCTTCGGCGTCGCCTACAAGAAGGACGTCAGCGACATGCGCGAATCGCCGGCGCTCGACGTCCTCGAGCTGCTGCACCGCCGCGGCGCGATCCTGAGCTACACCGACCCGCACGTGCCGGTGCTCGAGCACGCCGAGCTGTCCCTGAAGTCGGTGCCGGAAGGACAGGCGGCCGACGGCATCGACTGCGCCGTCATCTGCACCAACCACGCGGTGTTCAATTACGCCGCGATGCCGAAGAAGTTCCCGCTCGTCGTCGACACGCGGAACGCGATGAAGAACGTCGACGCCGACAACGTGTTCCGGCTGTAGGTGCCGTTGGTGGTTGGTAGTTGGTGGTTGGTCGTAGAGGCGGACCTTCAGGTCCGGCTGCCGATCGCCGCGTAGTCCAGGTAGGTGAACAGCAGGCGGTTGATCTTCTCGACGTTCGCGTTGAGCGTCTCGACGAGGTCGGCCAGCGCCGCCTGCTGCCCGCCGCCCGCCAGCTTCTGCAGCTTCTCGCCCTCCGGGTAGGGCGCGCGATACCTGATCTCGACACGCTGGAACCCGGTGGCGATCAGCAGGTATTTCAGCGTGTCGGGATGCACGGGGCGCACGTGCGTCAGGTCGCGGATGTAGCTCTCGAAGAACGCGAACCAGCACGCCGGGTTGATCGTTTCGAGCACGATTGGCGCCCCCGGGCGCAGCTTCTCGAACGCGGCGTCGAGGAGCCGCGCCAGGTAGCGCGGCTCGAGGTGCTCGACCACCTGCGCCGCGAACAGCCCTCCCAGTGACGCGTCCGGCAGGCCGCGCAGGTAGGTCAGCGCGTCGGCCGTTTCCGCCTCCAGCCCCTTTCCCCGGCACACCTCCACCATCGCGGGATTGACGTCGACGCCGCGCGCGCGGATGCCATGCTCGCGCAGCAGGTCGAGGAACTCGCCGCGCCCGCAGCCGACGTCGAGCACGTCGGCGCCCTGGAAGATTGGCAGGTAGTCCTCGACGCGCCGCCGGATCTCTTCCGGGGAGCCGCGGAACTGATCTTCGAAGCCGACGTACTTATGGCTGTCGAGGTCGTCGAACTGTGAACCGGGACCGGGGTCCGGGATCCGTGATCCGGGATCCGCCAGGGATCCGGGATCCGCTTGGGAGTTGGAAGGTGGGAGTTGGGCGTTGGGAGTTGACCCGATCTCTTCGACGGCGCGCCGGAGGCCATGCGCCGCCTGTTGGACGACGCTCAGAGCCGCGCGCAGCTCCTCGTGCTGCGCCGCGAGCGCCGCGACGGCCGTGTCGTTCCTCCGCTCGCGCGCGAGCAGCGCTTCGAGGTGGCGCTGGATTTCGTCCTTTGCCCCCTCGCATCGGTCCACCGCGCCGCCGATCCAATCGATGGTCCTGAGGCTTGCGTGGTGCGCCTCGGCGCCAACCGCCATGTTGCGGTTGAGATGATCGACGACGACGGCGTTGAACTCCTGCTGGCGCGAAAGGACGCGGCCGAGCAGACGCCGCAGGCTCGATGCGAGCCGCGCCTTCAGGCCGCCGCCGGCCGGCGTCTCGTCGATGATTCGGTACAGGCTGTTGAGGCGTTCGATCTGATGTCGATCCGGGGGTGGAATCGCCGGAGGCCCATCCACCTTGAGGTCTGACATCGATCAGCGGCCGACGAGTCCTTCGACGGGGCTGCTCGCGGTCGCGTACATCTTCTTCGCGATGCGCCCCGCGCGGTAGGCCAGGCGGCCGGCCATGACGGCGTGCTTCATCGCCTCGGCCATCGCGATCGGCTCCTGCGCACCGGCAATGGCGGTGTTCATCAGCACGCCGTCCGCGCCGAGCTCCATCGCGACGGTCGCGTCGGATGCCGTGCCGACACCGGCATCGACGATGACGGGCACGCGCGCGAACTCGCGGATGATGCGGATGTTGTTGGCGTTCTGGATGCCGAGCCCCGAGCCGATCGGCGCACCGAGCGGCATCACGGCCGCGGCGCCCGCGTCCTCGAGCTTGCGGCAGGCGATCGGATCGTCGCTGGTATACGGCAGCACGACGAACCCCTCGCGCACGAGGATGCGCGTCGCCTCCAGCAGCGCCTCGTTGTCGGGAAAGAGCGTCCGCTCGTCGCCGATCACCTCGAGCTTCACCCAGTTGGACAGCCCCGCCTCGCGCCCGAGCAGCGCCGTCCGCACCGCTTCGTCCGCCGAGTAGCAGCCGGCGGTATTGGGCAGGATGAACATGCGCGAGGTGTCGATGTAGTCGAGCAGCGACTCGCGCGTGCGATCGGAGATGTTCACGCGCCGCACCGCGACGGTGACCATGTCGGCGCCGGACGCCGCGTGCGCCTGCGCCATCACCGCGTGCGACGAGTACTTGCCGGTGCCGACAATCAGCCGCGAGGTGAAGGTGCGGCCGGCGATCGTAAAAGGCGTGTCCGTCATCTGCAACCCATCTATCCGCCACCCACGAAATTGACGATCTCGACGCGGTCGCCATCGCCGACCAGCGTCGCGGCGAACGCGGTGCGCCGCACGATCACGAGGTTGTGCTCGACCGCGACGCGTCTCGGGTCGATGTCGAGCCGTTCGAGAAGCTCCTGTACCGACAACGGCTGCTCGAGGTCGTACGGATCCCCGTTGAGCGTAATGCGCACGGCCGTGGGCTCGGAGAATTGTACTCTAGGGGGATGGCTCCTGAGGCGCTGGCCGCCGCCGTGTTCAATCGCCGCGAGGCGCTCGATCGATTCCGCCGCACGCGTCGCCGCACGCGCGCGCTGTTCGATCTCCTCGACCCCGCCGCCTACTTCCACAAGCCGATCGCGCTGCGCAACCCGATCGTCTTCTACGAGGGCCACCTGCCGGCCTTCGCGGTGAACACGCTGATCAAGAAGGGCCTCGGCCGTCCGGGGATCGACGAGCACCTGGAGACCATCTTCGCGCGCGGCATCGATCCCGAACAGGAAGCCGCGGCGATCGCGCGCGGCAATCCCGCGTGGCCCGATCAGGACTCCGTGCGTGCCTACGCGGAGGCGGCCGACGCGCTCGTCGAGGACGCCATCGCGCACGCGGATGTCGAGCGCGACGACCATCCGCTGCTGCGTCACGCGCAGGCGGTGTGGGCGATCATCGAGCACGAGGAGATGCACCAGGAGACGCTGGCGTACATGTGGCACCGCGTTCCCGACGAGTGGAAGAGAAAGCCGGACCACTACGTGACGCTGCCGCCCCGGCTTGGCGACGGCGCTCGCGCGTCGCGCGCGCTCGTGCCGGCCGGCACGGTGACGCTGGGAACGCCGGACCAGGAGCCGTTTGCCTGGGACAACGAGCGCCCCTCGCGGCGCGTCGAGGTGGCGGCCTTCGAGATCGACACGCTGAATGTGACCAACGCCGACTTCATGCAGTTTGTCGAAGCAGGCGGCTACAGCGACCCGCGTCATTGGCGGCCGGAAGACTGGGCGTGGGTGCATGAGGATCGTGTCGCGCACCCGCCGTTCTGGGAACACCACGACGGTGCGTGGTACTGGCGTGCGATGTTCGAGCGCGTGCCGCTCCCCGGGCAATGGCCTGTCTACGTGACGTGGGCCGAGGCCAACGCCTACGCGCGCTGGCGCGGGCAGCGTCTCATGACCGAGCCGGAATTCATCCGCGCCTCCGCCGGCAGCACGCCGGTGAACGTCGACTTCGCGCGCTTCGATCCGGTTCCGGCCGGCGCCCGCGGCGGCGCCAGCGAGTTCGGCGTCCACGACCTGGTCGGCAACGGCTGGGAATGGACCGCCGACGTGTTCGCGCCGTTCGACGGCTTCACGCCGCTGCCGTCGTACCCGGAGTATTCGGCCGACTTCTTCGACGGCGAGCACTTCGTCATGAAGGGCGCCTCTCCAGTGACCGCCCGCGGCCTTATCCGGCCCGGCTTCCGGAACTGGTTCCGGCCACGCTATCCCTACATCTACGCGGCGTTCCGGTGCGTGAAGACGACGTAGGGACGCGCGCCTTCGGGGCCGAGCTGGCCGAGACGCTGGCGCGCGACCCGAAGCAGATTTCCTCGAAATACTTCTACGACGAGCTCGGCTCGGCGCTCTTCGAGGCCATCACCAGGCTGCCCTGGTACCGCGTCACGCGCGCGGAAACCGCGATGCTCGCGCGACACGCGCGCGACATCGTCGATCCGCGGCGCGGGCGCGCCACGCTCGCGGAGCTCGGATGCGGCAGCGGCGACAAGATTGCGGTGCTCGTCGCCGCGGCGGGCGAGCCATTTCCGCTGATCCAGCTGATCGACATCTCGCAGGCAGCGCTCGACACCGCGCGGTATCGGCTGCAGGCGATCGGCGTGCGCGAGGTGATCACGCATCACGCCGCCTACGAGGCGGGCCTCATGCGGGCGATCGAGAGGCGGCCGCCCGAGGCGGCGCTCATCGTGCTGTTCCTGGGCTCGAACATCGGCAACTTCGCGCCGTCGGCGGCCCGCGATCTGCTGCGGCGGATCCGTCACTCGCTGCGGGCCGGAGACGCGCTGCTGCTTGGCGCTGACCTGGTCAAGCCGGAACGCGAGCTGCTCCTCGCCTACGACGATCCGTTGAAGGTGACCGCCGCGTTCAACCGCAACGTGCTGCGCCGCATCAACGACGAGCTCGGCGCCAACTTCGACCTGGCCGCGTTCCGCCATCGAGCCGCCTGGAATGCCGCGGCGCAGCGCGTCGAAGCGTACCTGGTGAGCGCGCGGCGGCAGACGGTCTCGATTCCCGGCGCCGGCCTCGAGCTCGAGCTGCGCGAGGGCGAAGCGATCTGGACGGAGAGTTCGTACAAGTACGAGCCGGACCAGGTGATGGCCGAGGGGCTCGCCGCCGGCTTCAGCGGCGGCGAGCAGTGGATCGACGGGGACGCGAAGTTCGCGTTGACGCGCTTCGACGTGAACGCCGAGCCGGCGCGCGGATAAGATGGCGCGTGGCGCGGCCGCCGTCCCCACCGCTGATGACATGGATGCTCGTCCCGGCGATTGCGCTCTGCCTGATCGCGATCTGGATCGTCCTGCCGCCATTTCACGCCGGCCTGCTGCCGCTGGCCGTGGGGGCGCCGGAGATCAGCCCGTGGCTGCTGCTGGCGTCGCTCGGCGTGTGCGCGATGACGTTCAACGCGGCCGCCGTGGCGCCAGCGGCGCGCGCAGCCTTCGCCTTCGCCGTCGTTGCGGCGCTCCTGTCCGCCTCACCGCTCGCACGCGCGCCGCTCACGCTCGCCTCCTTCGATCGGGCGATGGAGCAGGGGCTCGGCCGCGACTACCTCCAGCAGATTCCGGCCGCGACGGGCGCCGGGCTGCGGGCGCACGCCCTTTCGCCGCTCGACTTCGTGCGCGGAATCGCGCGCGTCGACGTGCTCGTCCGCCGTGGCGTGGAGTTCGCAAGTCCCGGCGGGGTTGCGCTCACGGCGGATGTCTATCGGCCGCCGGGCGCCGGTCCCCATCCCGTGCTGCTGCAGTTGTACGGCGGCGCGTGGCAGCGCGGCGCGCCGGCGGACAATGCATCGTTTGCGACATGGTTCGCCGCGCGCGGCTACGTGGTGGCCGCCATCGATTACCGGCACGCGCCGGCGGCGACGTGGCCCGCGCAAATCCAGGACGTGCGCACCGCGCTCGGATGGGTGCTGGCGCACAGCGCCGAATACGAAGCGGATCCTTCACGCATCGCGTTCGTCGGCCGCTCGGCGGGCGCGCAGCTGGCGCTCGTCGCCGCCTATCAGTCCGGCGCGCAGCTCGTGCGCGCCGTCGTCGGCTATTACGGGCCGACCGACCTGATTGAAGGCTGGCGAGAGCCGCCGCGTCCGGATCCGCTCGACATCCGTTCCATCCTCGAGACGTACCTGCACGGCACCCCGGACACCGCCGCTGCGCGCTATCACGACGCCTCGCCGGTGACGTACGCGACCTCGCGCGTGCCGCCGAGCCTGCTCGTCTACGGCGCCCGCGATCACATCGTCGCCCCACGATTCGGGCGCGAGCTCGACGAGCGGCTGCGCGAGGCCGGCGCGCGGTCGGTTCTCCTCGAAATTCCGTGGGCCGAGCACGCCTTCGACGCCGTCCCGAACGGCGTCAGCGGGCAGATTGCGCTCTATTACACAGAGCGATTCCTCGCCTGGGCCTTGCGATAATCGATCGACGGCTTCGCGCCGATAACGGATCGGGAATTCCACCGTCTCCATGACCTTCTTCAAGCCATTGCCGCGCTGGCTGACGCGGCCGGTGTCCGTGCTCATCGTCATCGCGTGGGCCGCCTCGATGGCGGTGCTCGTGAACCGCTCGTACCTCCAGGCGTCGGCGGCCAACCTGGCGACCGACCTCGCGCGCTACGGCTCGAATGCCGAGTGGCGCGGCGTCTACTACCGCGGGGACAAGATCGGGTTCACGGTCAGCCAGATCGTGCCGACCGACGGCGGCTTCGAACTGCAGGAGGACGGACGCCTGCAGATGTCGCTGCTGGGCGCATCGACCGCCGCGGCGCTGCACACCGCGGCGCGCGTGGACTCGAACTTCGCGCTCCGCTCGTTCGACTTCTCGCTCGATCCCGGCACGGGGGCCGTTGCCGTGCGCGGCCGCGTCGAGCCCCTCGACTCGTCCCGCTCGCCCGGGGGAGGCCCGACCGCGAAGGCGCGCGCGCGACTGGTGATCGCCATCACGTCCGCCGGCCGCACGCGGAGCGAAACACGCGAGCTCGACGAGGCGCCGGTCCTCTCGCAGAATTTTTCGCGGCTGCTCGCCGGCGGCCGGCTCGCCGCCGGCTCGGAGCAGCAGTGGCACATCTTCGACCCCGCCACGCTCCGCAACCAGCCGGTCACGGTGAAGATCGGCAGCCGCGAAATCGTCCGCAACGGCGGCGAGCGGCCGATCCCCGCCTTCCGCGTGGACATGGTGTACCAGGGGCTGCAGACGACGTCGTGGATTACGGACACCGGCGACGTGGTACGCGAGGAGAGCCCGCTCGGCCTGATCACGGTGCGCGAGTCGGCCGACCGCGCGCAGACGCTCAGCGTGCCGGGCCGCGTGCAGACGGACCTGCTGCAGGCGGCCGCCGTGGTTCCCGCGATGCGGCAGCGGATCGACGAGCCGCGCGACGTTCGCCGCCTGCGGCTGGAGCTCGATGGCGCCGACCTGACCAACGCCGAGCTGCAGGGGGCGGGGCAGGAGGTGAACGGCTCGATCATTGAGCTGACCGACCCACAGAAGCTTCAGGCCGGTCCCGCCGACGCCACGATCGGCGAATACCTCAAGCCGGAGCCGCTCATCGAAAGCGACGCGCCGGAGATTCGCGCCGAGGCCGAGAAGGCGATTGCGGGCGCGACCGGCGCCCGGGCCCGCGCCGAGAGGCTGACGCGCTACGTCAACGCGCTCCTCGACAAAAAGCCGACCGTCAGCCTTCCGTCGGCGCTCGAGGTGCTTCGCACCAAGGTGGGCGACTGCAACGAGCACACGGCGCTCTACGTCGCCATGGCGCGCTCCGTCGGCATCCCCGCGCGCATCGCGGTCGGCCTCACCTACGTCCGCGGGATCACCGGCGCGTTCTATTACCACGCGTGGCCGGAGGTGTACATCGACGAAGGCGCGGGGCGCGGCCTCTGGCTGCCCGTCGATCCGACGCTGAACGAATTCCCCGCGGATGCGACGCACGTGCGGCTCGCGCGCGGAGGGCTCGACAAGCAGGCGTCGATCCTGCCGCTCATCGGCCGCATCAGGATGAAGGTGCTCGACATGACGCTCGTCGAGAACGCCACGCCGATCCTGATCGGCCAGTCCACCGACCTGGCGCCGATGCGTGCGGTGTCGGCCACCCCGCCGGCAGCGGAGGACTGCTGCTGGCTGAGCCGCTTGTTGAGGCCCCGAAGACGATGATCGCCGTTCAACACCTGATCAAGCAGTACGGAAAGTTCACCGCGGTCGACGACGTGTCGCTCGACGTGCAACCGGGCGAAATTCACGGCTTCCTCGGGCCGAACGGGGCCGGCAAGACGACGACGCTGCGGATGATTGCCGGCCTGCTGAAGCCGACGTCCGGCCGCGTGATCGTCAACGGCCACGACGTTGCGGCCGAGCCGGAGCTCGCCAAGGCGTCGCTCGGGTTCATTCCCGACCGGCCCTTCATCTACGAAAAGCTCACCGCCGGCGAGTTCCTGAAGTTCCACGGGGGTCTCTACGGGCTCGACGGCGACGGCGTGATGGACCGGGTGCACGAGATGCTCGACCTGTTCGAGCTGCGCCGGTGGGAAAACGAGCTCGTCGAAAGCTTTTCGCACGGCATGAAGCAGCGGCTCGTGATGTGCGCGGCGTTCCTGCACCGTCCCCGCGCCGTGGCCGTCGACGAGCCGATGGTCGGCCTCGATCCGCGCGGCGCGCGGCTCATCAAGGACGTCTTCCGCCGCATGAGCGAGCGCGGTGTCGCCATCCTCATGAGCACGCACACGCTCGAAGTCGCGCAGGAGATGTGTCAGCGCCTGAGCATCATCCTCAAGGGAAAGATCATCGCGCACGGCACGGTGGACGAGGTCCGCAGGCTCGGCGGCGCCGACGATCAGCTGACGTCGGTTTTCCTGCGGTTGACCGGCGGCAGTGCGCTCCAGGAAATCGACGAAGCAGTATGAAAGGCGCTTTCACCTACCTGCTGCTGCCGCATGTCTGGTCGTCGCGCAACCGGGCGCAGCGGCGCGAGCCCGGCGACCTGACGCGCGCGTTCCTGTTCGCTGCGGTCGGCATCGGGGTGTTCTGTGCGCTCTTCTACGGCGCCGCCTGGCTGACGTGGCAGCTGCAGGACTACGAGGAGCTCGGCGACTACTTGCTGCGCCTCGGCCTGTCGTGGATCTTCATGACGTTCCTCGCCTTCCTGACCTTCAGCGGGATCGTCACGGCGCTGTCGACCTTCTTCCTCTCCGACGACCTGCGGCTGCTGCTGACGGCGCCGGTGGCGGCGCGACGGCTGTTCTACGCGCGCTTCGCGCGCACCGTCGTGCAGTCGTCGTGGATGGTAGTGGTGTTCATCGCGCCGGTCCTGCTCGGCGTCGGCCTCGCGCAGTGCGCGCCGGCGAGCTTCTACGTCACGTCCGCGCTGACCATCGTTCCGTTCGCGATCATCCCGGTCGCGGTGGGCACCGCGTGCACGCTGCTGCTCGTCAACGTCTTTCCCGCGCGCCGCGCGCGCGACCTGCTGATGCTCATGGGCTTCCTCTTCGCCGCCAGCATCGTCGTCCTGCTGCGGATGATTCGCCCCGAGCAGTTGCTGCGCGCCGAGTCGCTGCCCGACGTGACGGGCTTCTTCAGCACGCTGCAGTCGCCGGTGACGCCGCTGCTGCCGTCGTTCTGGGCCGGAGAGCTGTTGTTTGCGAGCCTCAAGGGCGGCTGGGACGCGCTCCATGCCGGCGCGCTCTGGACGACCGCGCTCGCGTGCTGTGTCGGGTTGCGCGCGGCCGACGAGCGGTGGCACTTCTCGGGCTACAGCCGATCGCAGGAAGCGCCCAAGGCGCGGTTCACGAAGTTGCGGACGCTCGACGTGATGGCCGGCGTGCTGCCGCTGTCGCCGGTGCGGCGGCAGCTGCTCGTCAAGGACCTGAAGATCTTCCTGCGCGACGTCAGCCAGTGGTCACAACTGCTGCTCCTGCTCGCGCTCGTGCTGATCTACCTGTACAACTTCCGCGTGCTCGATCTCGGCCGCATCCCGTACATGAGCGGCTTCGTGAAGAACGTCTACGCGTTCGTGAACCTGGGAATGGCCGGCTTCGTGCTGGCAACCGTCGCCGTCCGCTTCGTCTTCCCGATGGTCTCGGCGGAGGGGCCGGCGTTCTGGCTGGTTCGCAAGTCGCCGATTTCGATGCACGACTTCCTGTGGTCGAAGTTCTGGACGGGTTTCGTGCCGGTGCTCGTCCTCACCGAGACGCTGACGGTGGCCGCCAACGAGCTGCTCGACGTCGATCCGTTCCTGAAGGTGGTCGCCGCGGGTGCGATCGTCTTTCTCAGCCTCGCGCTCGTCGGGCTCGCCACGGGCCTGGGCGCCCGCTACCCGCGTTTCACGGCCGACAACCCGAGCCAGGTCGCGGGCTCGTACGGCGGCGTCGCCTTCATGATCCTCGCCGTGCTGCTCATCATCGTCATCATCGTGCTGCTCGGGTGGCCGTCGACGACCTACCTGTTCTACCAGCTGCGCCACCGTCCGATTCCCACCGGCCGGCTGGTGATGATGGGCGTCTCGTTCGTCGCGGCGGTGTGCATCAGCATCGCCACCTGGCTGCACGGTATGCGGTCCGGCGTGCAGGCGCTCGACGCGATGAGCAATTAGCGTCGGACAAGAGCACAAAGACGTCGAGCCACAAAGGACACGACGAACACGAAGGTCCCCTCTTTGTGCCCTTAGTGGCCGGCCGCCAGGTCCAGCGCCGCGACCGCTGCTCCCAACAGCCCCGCATCGGGATTGACGATCACCTGCACCGGCATCGCCGACACGAGCTCATCCATCGGCGGCTTCGCGCGGAAGGCCTCCATGAAACGGCCGTTCTGGAGCGCGGGCAGGATCTTCGGCGCGATGCCGCCGCCGACGAACAGGCCGGCGGTGGCGACCCCGCGCAGCCCCAGGTTTCCCGCTTCCGCGCCGTAGGCCTCGACGAACATGTGGAGCGCTTCGACGCAGCGCGGGCACCGCTCCGTCAGCCCGGCCTCCGAGATGGCGGCCGGTTGATCGGCCGGCGCGAGCCCGTGCGTCGCGTCGCATTCCTGTCCGACATGCGTGAAGCGATGAATGTTCACCAGTCCGGGACCGCTGATGACCTGCTCGACCTCGGCACGGCCGTATCGGTCGCGCAGCATGCGCGCGAGGCCGTACTCGCGATCGGTTCGGGGCGCAAAGTCGGCGTGGCCGCCTTCAGAGGCGAACGGTACCAGGCGGCCCTGGACGAAGTGGAGGTAGGCTTGTCCCAGGCCCGTCCCCGCGGCGATGACGGCGGCATTGCCCCGCGCCCTGCGCTCGCCGCGCTGCAGCACGACGATCTCGTCCGCGTCGAGCACGCCGACGCTGTACGCCATCGCCTGCAGGTCGTTGAGCAGCGCGATGCGCGAGGTCTCCAGCCGGCCTGCCATCTCCGCCACCGAGACGTTCCACCCGACGTTGGTCAGCGAGGCACGCTGATCGACGATCGGACCAGCGACGCCGACGGCGGCGGCGTCGACGGCGAAGCCGCGTCCCACGTCGCGCGCGAAGGCGTCGAGGATCGCGGTGAAGCTGGTGAACTCCTGCGTCGGGTAGGCGCGCGAGCTGACGTGCTGCGGCCGTTGCTCGCCGCGTTCGAAGAGACCGAGCAACGTCTTGGTCCCTCCAAGGTCGCCGGCGAGGATCATGAGTGGATTATAGTGGCGGTGGTGACCTCGGACTCGGCGAGCATCTCGAGGCGACAGCTGATCGAGCGCTACAAGCACGTGCGCGACGATCATCTGCGCTACATGCAGAAGTGGGGGCTCATCCGGCCGTCGCACCGCGCCAACGGCGACGCACAGTTCTCGTTCGCCGACGTCGCCATCGTGCGCCAGGCAGACGAGGCGCTCGGCGGCGGCGCGAACTTCCGCGCCGTGCTGCGGAACCTGCTCGCGTCGCGCGACGGCCAGCTGGCGTTCGACTTCCGCATCGACGCGCAGCACGCCAAGGTGCTGCAGCTGAAGCGGCGCGAGCCGCCGCCGATGGCGGCGCTCATGGACGCGCCGCGACCCGTCGATGAGTCGTCCGCCGATCAGTACTTCCTCGCCGCGTCGATCCTCGACGACGGCAATCCCGAGAACTTCGAGGAGGCCTCCAACGCCTATCGGCGGGCGCTCGAGATCGATCCCTACCTGGTGCCGGCGCTGATCAACCTCGCCAACATCCACTACTCGCGTGACGCCATCGCGGAGGCGCAGGCGCTCTACGAACGCGCCATCGCGCTCGAGCCCGAGGTCTTCGAGGCGCACTTCAACCTCGGCAACATCTTCCACGACCTCGGACGCTACCGCGAGGCGCAGGGGTGCTATCGCGATTCGTTGCGGCTGAACCCGGCGTACGCCGACGCGCACTTCTACCTGGCGGTCACGCTCGAGAAGAACGGCCAGTCACAGGACGCGCGCGGGCACTGGAAGGCGTACCAGCAGCTGGCGCCGCACGGAGAGTGGGTCGAGCTGGCGAGGGAATTTTCGGATTAGTAGCTGTAATCGTCCGCCGGATTTCGCTTCTTCGGCGCCCGCCGCAGCTTGTAGTGCGCGCACTCGGGGCACCAGGCGTCCGCGTCGAAGCCCTGCGTGCCGGCGTAGGGCTTGACCTCGCGATGCGTGCAGAACTCCTGGTTGCCGTTCTCGGCCGGCTGCATCCAGCGGCAGGAACGGAAGCGGACGAACGCCGCCGATTCGGGGCGGTCGGAGGTCACGGGCCCGTCGCCCGCTTTGACGACGGGAACCTCGGCCGGGACGGCTTCCACCGGCGCCGCGGTCCGATCGTCGGCGGCGCCGCGGAGGAGCATGTTGTTATTGAAGTTGGACGCCAACGGCTTTCTCCAGCGCGCGAAGTGCGCGCAATTCTTCTGGGGCGGCCAGCGTCAGCGCGCTCCCGGTTGACTCGGCGCGGCCCGTGCGGCCGACCCGGTGCACGTAGGCTTCGGGCGTATCGGGCACCTCGAAATTCACCACGTGCGCGATGCCATCGATGTCGAGGCCGCGGGCCGCGACGTCGGTGGCGACCAGCACCGGGTAGGTCCCGGTCCTGAACCCCTCGACAGCTGCCATCCGCTGCTGCTGGGTCCGATCGGCGTGCAGCGCCACCGTGCGGATGCCCAGCGCGCCGAGGCGCGACGCCAGGCGGTCGGCGCCCACCTTCGTCCGGCAGAACACCAGCACGGGGCCGGTAGCCTCCTCGCGCAGCCACTTCGCCAGCCACGGCACCTTCTCGCCCGCGGGCAGCGTCTTCACCGCGTGCGTGATGGTCTGCGCGGGCCCGCCGCGGCGGCCGACCTGCACGTATTTCGGATCGTGCAGGAACTCCTTCGTCAGCTTCAGCACTTCCGCGGGCATCGTCGCCGAGAAGAGCAGCGTCTGGCGTACGGCGGGAAGCGCCGCGAGGATGCGCTGCACGTCGGGCCAGAAGCCCATGTCCAGCATCCGGTCGGCTTCGTCGAGGACGAGCACCTCGAGCGAGCCGAAGCTGACCGAGTCGTGCCGCATGTGATCCATCAGCCGGCCCGGCGTCGCCACGACGATATCGACGTTCGCCTTGAGCGCCTGCTCCTGGATGGTCATCGGCACGCCGCCGAAGACGGCGATGCTCGAGACGGTCGTGTGATACGTGAGGCCTTGCACCTGGTCTTCGATCTGCACGGCGAGCTCGCGCGTCGGCGCGAGAATCAGCGCCCGGGTGGCGGGAGTTCTGGGCGGACCCTCGCGCAGGAATCTCTGCAGGATCGGCACGAGGAAGGCCGCGGTCTTGCCGGTGCCGGTCTCCGCGCACGCGATGACGTCGTCGCCGGCAAGGGCGAGCGGAATGACGCCGCTCTGCACCGAGCGCGTCTCGGCCCAGCCGAGGTCCTTGATGCCGTGGAGCAGCCGCGCGTCGAGCGCCAGCGTGTCGAACGCGATCGGCGCCGGGTCGAACGCCTCCGGTTCGTAGGCGAGCGTCGCCGGCTCCGGCTTGATGTGGACGGGCGCGTGATGCCCGCCGCCGCCACGACGCCGCGATCCCGTGGAACCGCCGCTGCGGCGGCTGCGACGTCTGGGTGATGATGCGTTGGTATGAAGTGTCACCAGGTAACTATCGGGCTCGGAACGTGATGATCCCGCGAACCGGATCATAGGGAGAGACGCCAACCGTCACGCGGTCACCGGGCACGACCTTGATGCGGAAGCGCCGCATCCGGCCGCTCAACTGGGCGAGGACTTCATGACCGGCGTCACACTGCACTCGATACAGCCCGCCGGAATGCACCGCCACCACGGTTCCTTGCATGTCGATTAGATCGTCCTTGCTCAACAGCTCATCCTTTCAGCAAATCTAGCAACGAGTGTGCCACATCACACACAATGGTGCAATGGTTCTATTAAAATTTTTATTTACAACGACTTAACGAGACGCTCCACGTCGGCGGCAAGCGCCGCGTAGTCGTCGCCGTGGAGGCGGATGGGAGCGCCGAACGCCACGCGCACGGGCCCGGGACGGGCCATTTTGGCCTTCGGATGCAGCACGCGGTCGACACCATCGAGCCGCACGGGCACGACCGGCACGTCGAGACGCGAGGCCATCATGCCGATGCCGCCCCGGAACGGCTTGATGTCGCCCGTCGCCGATCGCTCACCCTCGGGAAAGATCAGGATCGACCAGCCGCCGCCGAGGAGCTCGCCTGCATAGGTGAGCGTCTGCCGCGCGCCCGCCTCGCGCTGCGGCAGCGGGAAGGCGTTGAAGTAGAACGCCGCGAGGTAGTAGTTCACCGAGTTGGTGAACCACTGCTTCCACGTGTGCCCCTCGGGAAAGAAATGCGCCTTGAAGAATTCCTTCGCCATCGCCGGAGCGACATGCGCGCGGAGACGGGCCGGCAGCGCGGCGAGGATGACGGGCACGTCCATGTGGCTCTGGTGGTTGGCGGCGAAGATCACCGGTCCGTCGACCGCGCGGAGATGCTCGCGTCCTTCGACCTGCGCCCAGGCGAACGCGCGCGCGAGCGGCAGGATCCAGGTCGCCTGCGACAGCCGCCGGATGATGCGCACCGGCCCCGTACGGTTCCACGACGGGAAGTCGACCGGCTCGGCGACGTCCTCGACGCTGGCAGGCTGCGCCACGAGTTCCTTCAGCTCCGCGACGCTGGCCGCCTGCGAGAAGCGCCCTTCGTCCAGGCGCGTCTGGAAGCGATCCTCGAGCGCGATCATCAGCTCGACCCGTTCGAGCGAGCTGAGGCCGAGCTCCTCGAGGGTGGTGGCGCCGCTGACGGCGTGCCCGTGCGCGAAGCGCGCGATGAGCGATTCGAGCGTGTCGCCGGCGGCGGCCGCGACGGGCGTTTCGCCCGATCGCACCCAGTCGCGCAGGACGCCGCGCTTCAGCTTGCGCGTCCCCTCGGTGCGCGGCAACTCTCCCACCGTCCAGACCGACGCCGCGCGGATGCGCTGGTGATCCTGCAGGCGGCTGTTGGCGGTGCGCACGATCGCATCCTTGTCCGCGCCCGGGTGGAGCACCAGCACCGCGTGGACGCGTTCCTCGCTGCCGTCCGCCACGCCGACGACCGCCGATTCGCGGACGCCCGGCATCTCGTCGAGCACGCGCTCGACGTCCTCGGGAAAGACGTTCAGCCCCTCGGGCGTCACGATCATTTCCTTCTTGCGTCCCTTGATGAAGACGCGTCCCTGGTCGTCGCGCTCGCCGATGTCGCCGGTGTGGAACCAGCCGTCGGCGTCGAAGACGGGATCCAGGCCGGGATCCGGGATCCGGGATCCGGGATCCGCTTGGAGCTTGGAGCTTGGCGCTTGGATCTTGGAGCTTGGATCTTGGAGCGTGGAGCTTTGGTAATAGCCACTCGTAACGTTTTCGCCGCGAACCAGGATCTCGCCGTCCTCCGCGATGCGGACCTCGACGCCCTGGATGGGCGTCCCGACCGAGCCCTTGCTCGTCTTGAACGGGTGATTGAGCGTGACGATCGGTGCGGTCTCGGTCAGGCCGTACCCCTGCACGACCGCGAACCCCATGCGCCGCCAGAACTCCTCGAGGTCGGGCGGCAGCGGCGCGGCGCCGACGACAAACGCCCAGAACTTGAGACCGAAGGCGCGGTGGACGCGCCGGTACCGCCACCAGCGCCCGGGAATCGAGATGCCGGCCGGCGGCGCCTCCTTCGATTCGGGCCACGCGCGCGTCGCGTGCTCGCGCATCACGTCGAGCATCTTCGGCACGCAGACGAGAACCGAGATGCGGCGGGCCTTGATCAGCCGCAGGATGTCGCGCGGGTTGAAGCTGCGCGTGAAAATGACGGTTCCCTGCAGCATCGGCGGCACGTTGGTCGCCATCGACTGCCCGAACATGTGACTGAGGGGGAGCAGGTTCAGGAAGCGCAGCGGATGAAACGGGCGCGCCCACGTGCGGTACTTCACCACCTCGCGCTCGACGGGCACGATGTTGGCGAGCACGTTCCGGTGCCGGATGACGACGCCCTTCGGCTCCGCGGTGGCGCCGGACGTGAAGATGATCTGCGTGATGTCGTCGCGCGAAACGTCGACGGCCGGCATCGGCCCGTCGGCGCGCCAGTCGAGCTCAGCGAAGCGCCACGCCGCCCCTCCGATCTTTTCCGCGTCGACCTCGTCACCGACGAGCACGACGTGCGCATCCACGAGGCCGCGGACCTTCAGCACGAAGTCGGGCGACGAGCGGTAGTCGATGGGCACGACGATGACGCCGGCAATGACGCAGCCCCAGTAGCACGCGATCCATTCGGGGCGGTTCTCGCCCCAGAAGACGACCTTGTCGCCCTTTGAGATTCCCGCCGCGGCGAGGCGTGCCGCGAATCCACGCGCGGCGCGGCCGGTCTCCTCGTAGCTGTGTCCGCGCCGCCGGTAGCCGTCGTCGTAGACGAGAAACTCGCCGCGGCTGGCGACGAGGTCCCGGAAGAAGTCGACGAGCGTCTCGCGGCGCACGATGGAATTATGATGGCTTCGGACTTCAGCGCTCATGTCCAGCCCGCCCGCCCTCGCGCTCGGCGCCTTCTTCGACAGCGTGCTCCAGGCCGCGCTGCGGCAGTTCTTCCGCCGCGCGGTGCTCGAGATCGAGCCGGGGAAGTCGCCGCGTCCCGATCGTCCGCCCGCGATCGAGGCGATCGTCGATCCGTCGACGCTGCGTATCTCCTGGGCGGGCACGACCTACATGCTCCGCATGCCGGGCCGCGTGACGTTCACGTCGCACCAGGTGCGGATGGCGCGGGCGATCGTGGCGGTGGTCGGGGCGCGCTACCGCGCGGTTCTCGACCCCGAATTGGCGACCGAGCGCGGCGAGCTGTTCCGCGGGCCGATCGAGGACCGCTACGTTGGCGCGTTCTTCGACGAACGGCCCTACTCGGCGGGCGGCAGCGGGAACGTCGTCGATCGGATCGCTGCGGTCATAGAAATGCTTCGGGTCGCCGCGCTGTCGACCTACGAGAACCGGCCCATTTCGACCGGCGTCCTGATTCTCGAAGCCGCGCACGACCCGTGGCACCCCGACGTGCCCGGCAGCATCGGGTCCGCGGGCTCGCAGATGGAGACGCTCGCCTCGATCAAGAGTTTTTACCGGCTCGCTGATGGCGTCCGCACGCTCTTTCTTGCGGACGTCGACGGCCGCCTGCTCGACATCATCGACGTCGACCGCTGGAGCCGCGAGCTCTGCCCCGACGGCATTCTCGACGTGCCCGGTGCCCGGGCTTACCAGGCGCACGCACGGGCGACGCTCGAGCATCGCGGCGTCTGCGTCGTCTTGAGTCCCTCGCGCGAGATCAAAGTCTTCGCGGAAGGCGCGGAAGTGTTCGCCTTTCACGGCGCGGCGTGGCACCTGCTCGACCTGAAGGCAAAGTATGAGGTGTGGGCGGAGGCGCTCGGCAACCCGCTGCTCGCATTGCGCCTGTTCCAGACCGCGCTCGATCTTGCCGACGCCCGCGAGGGTGCGCTGTTCGCTGTCCTGCGCGATCCGGCGGATGCCGTTCCCCGGCTGTTAGCCCAGGCCGATCGCCTCGATGTGTGCGATCGGTCGGATTCACCGGGCTCGGGGTCGGTGTCGCGCCGCGAGATCCTCAACCTGCTCGAGGGGCGGACCGCCATCGACCTGGACCCCAGCGTCCTCTTTACGCTGGCCGCCCTCGACGGCGCCATTGTGGTCGACGAAGCCGGCAGCCTGCTCGCCGCCGGCGCCATCCTGCGGCATCCGCCCATGGAGGAGCCGGAGCCGGGAGGCATCATCGAGGGGGCACGCACGACGGCGGCGATGACGGCGAGCAAGTTCGGCCCGGTGCTGAAGGTGAGCGAGGACGGGGAAATCACGTTCTACGATCGCGAGCGGGTGTGGGACATCTAGAGCCATGGACTTTGAGTTCAGCGCGCGCACCCGCGAATACCTGGAGAAACTCCAGGCGTTCATGGACGCGCACGTGCTGCCGAACGAATCCGTCTACGTGCAGCAGGTGGAGTCGGCGCCGACCCGCTGGACCGTTCCCCCGGTCATGGAGGAGCTCAAGGCGAAGGCGCGGCGCGAAGGCCTGTGGAACCTGTTTCTCCCCGACAAGGAGCACGGGGCCGGACTGACCAACGTCGAATACGCGCCGCTCTGCGAGCTGATGGGGAAGTCGCCCATCGCGCCCGAGGTCTTCAACTGCTCGTTTCCCGACACCGGCAACATGGAGGTGCTCGTCCGCTACGGCACCGAGGCGCAGAAGCAGCAGTGGCTCGCGCCGCTGCTCGAGGGAACGATTCGCTCCGCGTTCGCGATGACCGAGCCTGGAGTCGCCTCGTCCGACGCGACGAACATCGAAGCGTCGATCGCGCGCGACGGAGACGAGTACGTCATCAACGGGCGCAAGTGGTGGACGTCGGGCATCGGGGATCCGCGCTGCAGGCTGCTGATCTTCATGGGCAAGACCGACCCCGGCAATCCCGATCGGCACCGCCAGCAGTCGATGATCCTCGTCCCTCGCGACGCGCCGGGCATCACGCTCGTCCGCATGCTGCACGTGTTCGGCTATGACGACGCGCCCCATGGGCATGGCGAGCTGACGTTCGACAACGTCAGGGTCCCCGCGGCCAACCTGCTGCTCGGCGAGGGGCGCGGCTTCGAGATTGCGCAGGGACGGCTCGGCCCGGGGCGCATCCACCACTGCATGCGCCAGATTGGCGTCGCGGAGCGCGCGCTCGAGCTGATGTGCCGCCGTGCGCGCGAGCGTGTCGCCTTCGGCAAGCCGCTGAGCGAGAACGACGTCACGCAGGAACGCATCGCGCAGGCGCGCATCGGGATCGAGCAGGCGCGGCTGCTCGTCCTGCACGCGGCCTGGATGATGGACACGGCGGGCAACAAGGCCGCGCAGCAGGCGATCGCGGCCATCAAGGTGGCGGTCCCGGAGATGACGAGCCGCGTGCTCGACTGGGCCATCCAGCTGTTCGGCGCCGCGGGCGTCGGCCAGCTGTTCCCGCTCGCCTATCTCGCCGCGACCGCGCGCACGATGCGGATCCTCGACGGGCCGGACGAAGTCCATCGCCGCCACATCGCGCGCATCGAACTCAGGAAAAAGAGATAGAAATTCTTCGCGCCCTTCGCCCCTTCGTGGTTGGCTACCCTCTTCGATTCTCGATCAGTTGCCATGCCCGCTCCGCGAGCGGCTTGGCGCGCGCGCCCGCCTCCCGCGCGTCGGGATCGTTGGCCGTTCCCGCGACCACGCGTCCCATGATTCCCTGGAAGATGGCCGCGAACCGGAACATCGCGAACGCGACGTAGAAGTTCCAGTCGGGAAGCGACGAGCGTCCCGTGATCCGGCAGTAGTGTGCGAGGTGCTCCTCCTCGCTCGGGATGCCCGCCGGGCGCGGGCGATCCGCGAAGGCGCCGAAATCCTCCGGCCCCGTGCGGAACAGCAGCGCGTGGTGCCCGAGATCGACCAGCGGGTGTCCGATCGTCGAAAGCTCCCAGTCGATGACCGCGGCGACGCGCGGTTCGGAGGGGTGGAGCAGGAGGTTGCCGGGCCGGTAGTCTCCGTGGACGATTGCGGCGGCGGGGTCGGCGGGAACGTGCGCGGGGAGCCACTCAATCAGGCGTTCCATCGCCTCGATGCGCCCGGTTTCCGACGCGCGGTACTGCGCCGTCCAGCGGTGGACCTGTCTCGCGACGTAGTTGCCCGGTTTCCCGTAGTCTTCGAGGCCGGCCGTGCGCCAGTTCACGCCGTGCAGCCGCGCGAGCACCTCGATCATCGACCGATAGATGGCGCGGCGATCCTCAGGCGAGCGGTCCGGAAGCGTCGCGTCCGTCATCGGATGCCCGTCGATGTACTCCATCACGAAGAACGGGGTGCCGATGACGTCCGGGTCCTCGCAGAGCAGGTACGTCTTCGGGACGGGAACGCCGCTGTCGCGCAGCGCGGTCATCACCTGGTATTCGCGCTCGACGGCGTGCGCGGAGCGGAGCAGCTGGCCCGGAGGCTTCCGTCGCAGGACCAGCGGCTTCGACGATGTTCCGAGGTAGTAGGTCGGGTTCGACTGGCCTCCGCGAAACTGCCGCACCGCAAACGGCGGCTCCGTCCCCGGGATGCGTCCGTTCACGTAGCGCGCGAGCGCGTCGACGTCGAAACGGTGCGTGTCGAGGACGTCAATCGTTTCGCGTGGATACACGGGCAAACTCTACAAAAGACGGCACTTGGGCAGATCACCAACCGACAGCGGTGTCGCAGCTGGAAGATCCCGCGTCCGCCGTGCGAACTCCGATTAGAATAAGCGCCCCACCATGCAGATCTTCCTCACGGGCGCCACGGGCTACATCGGTTCTGCGGTCCTCGAGACCTTCGTCCGCGCCGGCCACGACGTGACGGGGCTCGTCCGCAACCCGGAGAAGGCCGAGTTCGTCTCGCGCCGCGGCGTCCGCGCCGTCATCGGGGATCTGGACAAGCCGGCGTCGTACGCGGCCGAGGCCGAGCGGGCAGAGGTGGTCATCCACACCGCGCTCGACGGTTCCCCGCGCCGCGACGCGGTCGACCGGCGCGCGGTGGACACGTTTCTCGCCGCCGCCACCAACCGCGTGGCGTCCGGCTTGACCGCGGCGTTCATCTATACGTCCGGTATCTGGGTCCTCGGCGACACGCCCGCGCCGGTGGCGGAAGACGCGCCCGTGAACCCGACGCCGCACGTCGCCTGGCGCCCCGCGCACGAACGCCTGGTGCTGGACGCGGGGCGGTCGCCGACCGTGCGGACGGTGGTGCTGCGCCCCGGCATCGTCTACGGCGAGAGCCGCGGCATCATCGCGGATCTGCTCAAGGACGCGGCAAACGGGCTCGTTCGCGTGATTGGTGAGGGGAAGAACCACTGGCCGTGCGTCTACGCGCGCGACCTCGCGGACGTCTACCTGCGGGTGGCGACCAATCCCGCGGCGTCGGGCGTGTTTCACGCCAACGACGAAGCCGACGAGACCGTCGGCGACATCGTCGACGCCATCGCGCATCACGTCCGCATGCGCCCGGACGTCCGCCACGTGCCGATGTCCGAAGCGCGTGCCAAGATGGGCGCCTACGCCGACGCGCTGGCGCTCGATCAGCGCATCCGCAGTCCCCGGGCCCGCGCGCTCGGCTGGTCGCCGACGCTGCATTCGGTCGCGGGGAACGTCGCGGGCCTGCTGGAAGAATTCAGGGCGCGCCGCGAGGCCGCTTAAGGCGGTGGCGGTTCGGCGCGCGGGGTCGGCGGACCGCCCGTCGTCGAATTGATCGCGCCCTCGACAATCCCGTCAATCAACCCGTAGTCGAGCGCCTTTTGCGCGTCGAGGTAGAAGTCCGTGCGCTTGGTGTCGCGGATGATCTTCTGCAGCGGCTTGCGCGACCGCAGCGCCAGGATCTGGTAGATCTGCGACTGCATCTGCTTCAGGCGATCGAGGTGCTGAGCCGCCGCCGACGTGGACTGCCAGCCGGCCCACTTCGCCGGCTCGTGAATCATGATCCACGAGTGCGGGTAGGACAGCCGGCGGCCATCGCTGGCAGCCTGCAGCACGACCGACCCCATCGAGTACGCCATGCCCTGCACCACGATGGTCACTTCCATGCCGCGGGCGACGATTTCGCGCACGGCATCGTGGATCGCGAGCCCGTCGGTCACGTTGCCGCCGGCGCTGTTGATGTAGAGCGTGATCGGCCTGCTGTTGTCGTTCGCGAGCTCGCGCAGCCGCTCGATGACGCCGCGCGCCGTGTCTTTCTCGATGTCTCCGATGAGGTAGATATCGCGAAGACGATCGGATTGCTCCTTGCGGAGGATGCCCTTGACGGCGTCGATCAGGTCGCTGACCAACCGGTCGTTCAGTTCACGGTGAGGAACAACTTGGCTGACCTGCACCCGATCCTTCTCGGGCGAGGCCGGAACAGACGAGTCCGCCACAGTCTGCGCACCGTGCAAACCGGGTTCCTTACTCATCGCGGTCTTCTTCCTCGGCGCCGGGCAGAAGGTCGAAGAAGGCATCGAGGCTTCGGTCGAGCGCACGGCGAAGCTGCGGAATGGTCCCGTCAATGGTGTGGAGCGTCACGGCTGCTTCGGTTCCATTCCTGAGTTTAAGGCGGGCATCCTCCGCTCCACTCAGCGAGCCTTCAGGGACGAGGCGGATGCCGTAGACGAGCGTGTAGCGCGCCATGACGCAACTATACTAGGCGCACCTGAGGCCCCCGCTGCAAACCGTGTCGCTCGTGACGCTCGAGGAGATCCGCGAGGCCGCGGCGCGCATTGCCGGCGTGGCCAGGCGGACGCCCGTCATCGACGTGGGCGGCTTCGGCGAGCCGCCGTTCGCCCTCAAGTGCGAGAACATGCAGCCGGCCGGCGCGTTCAAGATTCGCGGCGCCTGCAACATGATCGCGCAGCTGCCGGCCGAGGCGCGGGCCGCCGGCGTCATCACCTATTCCTCCGGCAACCACGGCCAGGCGATGGCGCTCGCCGCGCGGACGCTCGGCATCCGCGCAGTGGTCGTGATGCCCGAGACGGCGCCGCGCATCAAGGCCGACGGCGCGCGCCGGCTTGGCGCGGAGGTGCTCTTCGCGGGCACGACGGTGCTCGACCGCAAGGCGCGCGCGGAATCGGAGGCGTCGGCGCGCGGGCTGACGATGGTGCCGCCGTTCGATCATCCGTGGATCATCGCGGGCCAGGGGACGTGCGGGCTCGAGATCGTCGAGCAGTATCCAACGGTATCCGCCGTGTACGTGCCGATGGGAGGCGGCGGGCTGGTGTCGGGGACGTCCGTGGCGGTCAGTTCGCTTCGTCCGGCTGCTCGGGTGATCGGGGTCGAGCCGGAAGGCGCGCCGAAGATGACCGCATCACGAGCGGCGGGCCACCCGGTGACGCTGCCGAAGAGCGCGAGCATCGCGGACGGGCTGCTGTCGATTCGCCCCGGCGATCTGACGTTCGCGCACGTGCAGGCGCTCGTGGACGACGTGGTGACGGTCACCGAGGAGGAGATTGCCGCCGCGGTGAAATGGCTCTTCGACCACGCGAACGTCGTCGCGGAGCCGAGCGGCGCGGTGAGTGTGGCTGCCGTGCTGCGCAATCGGCCCACCGCCCCGGGAGCAGTCGCCATCGTCTCCGGTGGAAACATCGCGCCCGAGGAGTACGCGAAATACATCACCGGCTCGCCTTAGGGACCGAGGAGGCGCTGCGCCTCCGTGATTCCCGCCTCGACCGACGTGATCTCCCCATCGAGCTGTTTCTCGTACACCTGCCTGAGGATTTCTCCGACGCGCGGCCCCGGCGACAGGCCGAGCGCGAGCAGGTGCCGCCCCAGGAGCAACGGCGCCGGCGGCTGATGCTCGACGCCGAGCGTGCGTGCGCGCTCGATGAACCAGTCCATCGCGGAGCAGTCGAAGCTGCCGCTGCGCCCGAGGCAGTCGGCGCGCGCGAGCCGCGCCAGCAGCTCCAGGTCCACCTTCTGCGCCAGGCGCCTGAACGCGCCGTCGGTGACGTTCGCCGCCTTCCTGAACGCGCCCGGCTTCAGGTGATGCGCGACGAGCCCGACGACCTGCGCGCGCACCTCGAACCCGTCGATGGTGTGGATGTTGAGCCGGTCGAGCAGCGACAGCGTCGGCTCGACGCCCGCCTGCTCGTGATCGAGCGAGCGGATGCGCCCGTCGAGGAAGGCCGTCGTCGGCGGCTTGCCGAGGTCGTGGCAGACCGCGCCGAGCATGATCGTGACGCGCCGCGGCCGATCGAGATCGCCGTTCAGCTCGCGCGCCTTGTCGATCACCATCAGCGTATGCGTCCAGACGTCACCCTCCGGGTGCCATTCCGGCTCCTGCTCGCAGCCGACGAGCGGCAGCAGCTCGGGAAGAACCTGCCGCAGCACGCCGAGATCGAGCGCGAGCCGAAAGCCAGCGGACGGACGCTCCGCGAGCAGCAGGAGCTTTTCGATCTCTCCCCAGATGCGTTCCGCCGGCAGGTCGTCGAGCGCCAGCCCGCGGCAGAGCGCCGCGGCCGCCCCGTCCAGCGCGAACTCGAACCGCGCGGCAAACTGCACGGCGCGGAGCGCGCGGAGGCTGTCGTCGGCAAACGTCCTGGCGTCCACCGCGCGCAGCAGGCGGCGCGCGAGGTCGCCTCGCCCGTCGAACGGATCCTCGTACGTGTCGGTCAGCGGATCCCACGCGATGGCGTTGACGGTGAAGTCGCGGCGGCTGGCAGCCTCCGCCACCGACATCGTGGGGTCGCCCTGGACTTCGAAGCCCTTGTGCCCGCGGCCGCGCTTGGATTCGCGCCGCGGCAACGCGACGTCGATGTCTCCGGCGCCGCCGCCCGGCGGCACGAGCTTGTAGACGGGAAAGCTCTGCCCAACCGGCTCGACGCGTCCGAGCGGCTCGAGCAGCGCCGGCAGCCGGTCCTGGGCGATGCCGAAGACTTCGATGTCGATGTCCTTGGAGGGCTTGCCGCGGAGGCGGTCGCGCACCCAGCCGCCGACGATCAGCGCGCGTCCGCCGGCGGCCGCGGCCGCCGCCGCGACGCGGCGCGCGGCGTCGAGCGAGGCATCGTGGTCCGGCACGCGCAAATTATCCTTCGCGCCGTACATGGAAAGAGGGCCACGGCACGCGCCCGGCCCTCTTTGGTGGTTCGTCGTTCGCTGGGTCGTTGCTTCGCTGGTCGGGTCGTTCGTTCTACGCGACTCGTCGCTGACGGACGAGCGATAACCGCTGCAACCGCGGCGATTCGAATCCAGCAGTCCGCGCGGGCTCGTCGTTCGCCTTCAAATCCCAGCCCGGCGTCTCATACCCGCATGAGGTGCACTGCAGAGACATCCGTCCATGCTCGAAGTGCAGAAGCGCGTCGTGTCCGTGGAGCCCGCACAGGAACTGCCGAACCTTGTCGGTAACCATTGCGCCGAAACCCCTTTCCCAAGTACCCCAACCGATATGACGTCTGTTGACCTGGCCTCGTTGCCGGGCACCCCGACTGTGAGCCCGACATTTCAAGACAAATGCCACGCTTGGGGTGTAGATCGTAAGCGTTTGGCCTTCAATGGATTAACGATCGATGTCGTCCGACGTAACGGCCCGCCGTCAGTATTTGGCCATCAAACAGGCCTCCGAAGTGATGGGATCACGCTTTACGCTGTCCTAACTGTGAACGGCGCTTCCACGATGAGCCACCGGCTGGGCTTACGGCTGGGTAACGTATGGTCCAGTGTGGGGAAAGCGCTACTGTTCCCGAAGGATTCCACGCACGACAAAGCCGAGGTTGGCCGGCCGTTCCCCCAGTCTCCTCATGAAGTAGGGGAACCACTCGCGGCCGAAGGGGATGTAGAGCCGTACCCGATACCCGTCGGCGACAAGTGTCCCCTGCAGGTCACGTCGGATTCCATACAGCATCTGGAACTCGAACCGGTCTTTGCCGATGCCGTTTCGCCCGGCGTGTGACCGGGTCGCCTCGATCATCGGCGGGTCGTGCGTCGCAATCGCAGGGTAAACGCCCGAATCAAGTAGCAGCTGCATGAGCCGGATAAAAGCCGCGTCTACGTCGGACTTTCGCTGGTAGGCCACGTCTTTCGGCTCTTTGTAGGCACCCTTCACGAGGCGCACCCGCGCGCCGAGCTCGTTCATCCGCCGCACGTCCTGCTCGGTGCGATAGAGCGCCGCCTGCAGCGCGACGCCGATGTTGCGATAGTCCTGCTGCCACAGCGTCTCGAAAATATCGAGCGTCATCTGCGTCCACGCCGAGTCCTCCATGTCGATGCGCACGAAGAAGCCGTGGCGCCCGGCCGGCTCGAGGATACGGCGCAGGTTGTCGACGCACGTCGCGCGGTCGATGCCCGCGCCGAGCTGTGTCAGCTTGAGCGAGATGTTCCGCTCGATCCCTGCCTTGACGATGACGTCGAGGAGGCGGACGTATTCCCGTGTCGCGGCGTCGGCCTCCTCCACGGTGCGCACGCTCTCGCCGAGGTAGTCGAGCGTCAGCTGCAGTCCCTGCGCCTGGATGCTGCGCGACGCCTCGACGGTTTCGTCGATGGTCTCGCCGGCGATGAAGCGGCGGGCGAAGCTCTCGCGCGAGCGCATCCCGTACCTGGATGCGAGGCGTTTGAGCGCCGCGCTGCGCGACAGCGCGTAGAAGAACGCTTTGGCGCCGGCGTACATCTATCGTGGCGGCTCGAAAGAACCCGGCCTACCCCAAGTGTAGGGCGCGCCCCGCACGTAGGGCGGCTCCTTTTGGACCCGCCTGGCCGAACTAGTGCGTTCGTCGCGAGGGTGACGCGAGCAGGTGATCAAGCGTGCGGGCGTAGTAACGCAGAACGTTGCGGTCGCGGACACGGATGCGCCCCCGTTCAGCAACGATGATGCCGCGCCCCTCGAGCGGCTCGACCGCCTTGGCCACCGCCTCCGCGCCGGACTGGACGCCGAGGTTCGCGCCGGCCGACCGCAGCGTATCGAGAACCGCATCCGCTCGCGACTCGAGCTCGCGGCGTGTAATCGACGGGCGCATCGCGTTGGCGACGACCGCCGTCGGCAGCACTTTGTGGAGCCGCCCGATGGCCGTCATGATGGTGTGCGCGAGGTCGAGCACCTCGCGCCGCGACGTCGGATCGATCCCCTCGATCGACAGCGGTTTGCCGAAGGTGACGATGGCGCGCGACCGGTAGCCGACGGCGTAGCGGACCATCTCCGCCAGCTCGCGGCTGAACGCCTTCTGCGTCCGCTTCACGCGCTGGCGCGCCAGCACGTGATCCTCGAGCACGAGGTCGTACGCCACCGCCGTCGGGATGATCGCCATCCGCGCGACGTCGGCATGCAGCGCCGCATGGAGCAATCCCGTCTTGGGACTCTTGATGTCGCCGCTGTAGCTGCGCCCGCCCTCCGGGTAGAAGAAGAGGTCGTGGCGGAGCAGCAGCTCCGCGACATATGCCTTCAACGTGACGAGGTACACCGGGTCCTTGGTATTGCGGCGCACCGGCATCGCGCCCGTCACGTGGCGATGCAGCAGCCCCAGCGGTCCGCCGAACAGGTTGATGCCGGCGGCGATGATCGGCGGGCGGATGCCGTTGTCGTCGAGCACCAGGGGCTCGGCCAGGTAATCGGTGTGGCTCTTGTGGTTGGACGCGTAGACGACGCGCCCGGCGCGGGTTGCGGCCTTCACGACCTCGACGTTCTCGCCGATGCGTTCGATCTTGCGCAGGATCGGGTAGAGCGGGTGCTTGAGGGCGCGGTAGATCGAATACCGCTGCGTCGTCTTCAGCTCTTCCAGGTAGCCGTGGATGCGCTCGCGCGTGTCGCGCCCGCTGGCCTCGTCCTGCAGGTAGCGCGCGATCTCGTCGCGCGCCAGAACAGCCTGGGTGATCTCGTCGACCGTCGACACGACCGCGACTATATCATTACGAAATTCCTGCGCCTCAGGCGGCGAGACGCCGGCAGATCGCCGCGGCGAATTCCGTCGTGCTCGCCGTGCCGCCCAGGTCGCGCGTCCGCACCTGGTCCTCCGACAACACGATCCCGAGCGCCTTCATGATGCGATCGGACATCGGCGTCTCGCCGATGTGCTGCAGCATCAGCAGCGCCGAGAGCAGCAGCGCCATCGGGTTGGCGATGTTGCGGCCGGCGATGTCGGGCGCGCTGCCGTGGACCGCCTCGAACACGCCGACCTCCGTGCCGAGGTTCGCCGCCGGGACCACGCCGAGGCCGCCGACGAGCCCCGCGCAGAGATCGGAGACGATGTCGCCGTACAGGTTGGGCAGGAGCAGGACGTCGAACTGCTCCGGCTTCATCACCAGGTGCATGCACGCCGCGTCGACGATGAGATCGTCCTGCCTGATGTCGGGATAGCTCGCCGCGACGTCCTGCACGCACTTGAGGAACAGGCCGTCGCCCATCTTCATGATGTTGGCCTTGTGCACCGCGGTCACGCGCTTGCGGCCGTGCCGCCGCGCGTAGTCGAACGCAAACTGCGAGATGCGCGTCGACGCCTCGAGCGTGATGATCTTCAGACTCTCGACGACCCCCGGCACGACTTCGTGCTCGAGGCCCGAATAGAGATCCTCGGTGTTCTCCCGCACGATCACGAGATCGACGCCCTGGTAGCGCGAGGGGACCGACGGGATGTTCCAGACCGGCCGCAGGTTCGCAAACAGCTCCAGCGCCTTCCGCAGCCCGACGTTCACGCTCGCGAACCCGCCGCCGACCGGCGTCGTCAGCGGACCCTTCAACGCAACCTTGTTGCGCGCGATCGATTCGAGCAGCGTCGGCGGCAGCGTCGACCCGTGCTTCTCGATGGCCGAGGCGCCGGCCAGGTGCGGCTCCCACTCGACGTCGAGGCCCGCCGTTTCGAGGATCTTGACGACCGCGCTGGTGATTTCGGGGCCGATGCCGTCGCCCGCAATCAGCGTGATGCGATGCTTGGCCATGTCTGTCAGTGGGCAGTGGGCAGTCGGCAGTGGGCAGGGGGTCGCAGGTACAAGAGGGCAGGCTCGCTCACTCGCGCGCTTCCCAATAGAGGAGCACGAGCGCGCCCGCGATGTTGAACATCATCAGGCGCGTGGACAGTACGTGCAGCGCGTCGAACCGCGCGCGCCGCTCGTCGCCCGCAGGCAGCCGCGACGGCAGGCCGCCCGCCGCCTCCTGGACGGCGTCAATCTGGCGCAGGACGACGAGGCCCGAATAGAGCGCGACACCGAGCATGGAGACGACGATGACCGCGCGCAGGCCGCTGTGGGCGGGGCGCGGACCGAGCACGCGCATCGCGCCGAGCATCAGCAACAGGATGCCGCCGGCCGCGTAGGCGATGTAGTGGAAGCGGGCCAGCGCCGCGGCGAACACCGCGCCGGCGAGCTCGCGACCTTGCGACCCCCCCTGCGCCTGCAGGATCTCGAAGACCGTCGGCGCCACGAGCGCGCCGAGGATGAGCATGCCGCCGAGCCACACGACGAGCGCGAGTACGTAGACGTACCTCAGCGCGAGCATCGCGTGATTATAGTGTGCCGGTCATGGCGCCACGGTAGTCCGCGCGGCGAAACCATGGCAATCACGCAGGGAAGATCACGGTGGCCCCTGACGCCCGTGCAAGAGCCGGCGTAGCATGGCACAGCGCTTGGCTGTGGTGCCCTGTATATGCCCCGAATCCTTGTCATGGCGGCGCTCGTGTATGGTCTCTGTGCGGTTCCCGCGTCCGCGCAGCAGCGTGGCGATGCACAGGAGGGGACCGCACGCACGGCCCTGCTCACGCTCGCCGCGGCCTCGGTATCACTGCAGGCGTACGACGCCTACTCGACGCTCTCCGCGATCCGGCTTGGCGCGGTGGAGAGCAATCCCACGATGCACGCCCTCGTGCGGCATCCGGCCGCGTTCGTCGCCGTCAAGGCCGGCGTGGCGGCCTCGTCGATGGTCGCGAGCAGGCAGCTGTGGAAGCAGCATCATCGCAAGACCGCTCTCGTCCTGCTGGCCATCACGAACGGCACGATGACGGCTGTCGCCATTCACAACGCGTCGGTCGTCCGCTCGATGCGCGCCGCGCGCCGGTGAGCGCCGGCGCTACTGGGTGAGGTTCATCTCGTCGATTCGGCGATAGAGCGCCCGCCGGCTGATGCCGAGCCGCCGGGCGGCCTCGGACTTGTTCCCGCCCGTCTCCTCCAGCACGCGTTCGACCTGGCGGCGCTGCAGCGTCGAGAGACGGTCGTCGGGCGCGTCGTCCACGTCCATGGCGCGGACGGGTGACCCGTTCGTCAACGCGCTCGCCAGGTCGCGCTCCGCGATCATCCCTGCTTCGCTCAGGATGCAGGCGCGCTCGAGCACGTTGCGCAGCTCCCGGATGTTGCCCGGCCAGGGCGCGTTGAAGAGGAGCCGCTCCGCCGACTGCGTGAGCCCGGTGATGGGCCGGTTGACGCGGGCGGCGCATTCGCGGATGAATCGCGCGGCCAGGTAGGGGATGTCCTCTCGCCGGTCGCGCAGCGGCGGCAGCACGATCTCGATCGTGCTCAGGCGATAGAACAGATCCGTGCGAAAGCGTCCCGCCGCCGCTTCGGCGCGGAGGTTCCGGTTGGTCGCCGCGATGACGTTGACGTCGACGCGGCGCGTGTCGAGCGAGCCGACGCGCTGCAGCTCGCCGTACTCGACCGCGCGCAGCAGCTTGGCCTGCAGCGGCAACGGCAGCTCGCCGGCTTCGTCGAGGAACAGCGTGCCGCCGTCGGCGTGCTCGAACAGGCCCACCTTGGCGTCAGTGGCCCCGGTGAACGCGCCCCGGACGTGTCCGAACAATTCGCTCTCGAACAGGGATTCGACGACGGCGGAGCAGTTCACCGTGATGAACCGCTTCGCGCGCCGCGGGCCGAGGCGATGCAGCGCCCTGGCGACCAGCTCCTTGCCGGTGCCCGTTTCCCCGGTGACGAGCACGGTTCGCATGTGCGGCGCGTAGCGGCGCAGCGAGTCGAACAGCTCCTGCATGACGGTGCTGCGGCCGATCATCCCCTCGCATTCGAAGTCGCCGGCAACGTCGGCCTCGACGCGCAGCAGCCGCTCGCGGCGGCGGATCCCGTCCACGACCTCCGAGAGGAGCCGGCCCAGGCGCCCGAAGTCGATCGGCTTCTGCAGGTAATCGCGCGCGCCGAGCTTGACGGCCGCGATCGCCGTGTCGATCGTCGGGTTGCCGGTCAGCAGGATGACGTGGCAGTCGGGGTTCGCCTCGCGGATCGCCTTCAGCACGTCGAGTCCGCCGAGCTCCGGCATCTGCAGGTCGACGACGGCCACGTCGGGATCGAGCTTCGAAAATTCCGCGAGCGCCGCGGCCGGGTTCGTGCGCGTCTCGACCTCGAACCCCATCTGCCGTCCGAAACGCTCGACGATCGTCAAGATTGCCGGCTCGTCGTCGATCGCCAGCAGCAGCGGCGGTACGTCGGTCATCTAGCGGCCTGTTTCAACTGATGCTCTACCACGCGCGGCAGCCCTGCGGCCGCACTCGGCTGGCCACGATATCGGAGCGGCCAGTGGCGCCCTGGGAAGGACATACCACGAATTCATTCTGCTACTATGGCGGGCCGTATGCCCGTCCAGACTTCATCGCGCGTCGCGGCGCTCAGGAACGTCGCGACGCGCCTGCGCATTGATTCCGTGCTTTCGACCAGCGAGGCGGGAAGCGGCCACCCGACCTCGTGCGCCTCGGCCGCGGAAATCGTGGCGGCGCTCTTCTTTTCCGAGATGCGGTACGAGGCCAGGAACCCGCAGAACCCCGACAACGACCGCTTCGTGCTGTCGAAGGGGCACGCCGCGCCCATCCTGTACTCGGCCTGGGCCGAGGTCGGCCTGCTGACGCGCGACGACCTGCTGACGCTGCGCCGTGTCGATTCCGACCTCGAGGGGCATCCCACCCCGCGGCTCTCGTTCGTCGACGTCGCCACCGGTTCGCTCGGCCAGGGCGTCTGTGCCGCGCTCGGTTCCGCACTCAACGCGAGGCGCATCAAGTCGGATTACCGCACCTACGTGCTGCTGGGCGACGGCGAGTCCGCCGAGGGGTCGGTGTGGGAAGCGGCCGAAGCCGCGGCGCACGAAGGGCTCGATTCGCTCTGCGGCATCACCGACGTGAACGGGCTGGGGCAGAGCGGCCCGTCGATCTGGAACCACGACATGGAGGCGTACGCCTCGAAGTGGCGCGCGTTCGGGTGGCAGGCGCTCGTCATCGACGGCCACGACGTCACCGCCATCCTCGACGCCTTCGAGCAGGCGCGCCGCACGAAGGGCCAGCCGACGATGGTCCTGGCGCGCACGCTGAAGGGCAAGGGGATCTCGATTGCCGAGGGGAAGGGCGGCTGGCACGGCAAGGCGTTCAAGAAAGGGGCGGAGCTCGACGGGGTGCTCAAGGAGCTGCAGTCGCAGCTGCTGCCCGAAGAGGAGCCGGCGCCGGTGCCCGAGGGGCCGCGGACGCAGCGCGACCGCAGCCGGCCCGCGGCTGCGCCGAAGAAAGGAACGGTCGGCACGCCGGCGTACAAGCTCGGTGACACCGTGGCGACCCGCGAGGCCTACGGCACCGCGCTGGCGAAGCTCGGCGACGGCGACGATCGGATCGTCGCGCTCGACGGCGACGTCAAGAACTCCACCTTCAGCGAGAAGTTCGAGGAGAAGCACCGCGACCGCTTCGTGCAGAATTTCATCGCCGAGCAGGTGATGATCGGCTCGGCGATGGGGCTCGCCGCGCGCGGAGCGATTCCGTTCCCCTCGACATTCGCCGCCTTCCTGACGCGCGCCTACGACTTCATCCGCATGGCGTGCATCAGCAACGTGAACATCAAGATGGCCGGCTCGCACGCGGGCGTCTCCATCGGCGAGGACGGCCCGTCGCAGATGGCGCTCGAGGACCTGGCGATGATGCGCGCGCAGCCGAACATGACGGTGCTCTACCCGTGCGACGCGATGAGCACCGAGCGGCTGCTCGAGCTGATGGCCTATCATCCGGGGCCCGCCTACATGCGGACGTCGCGGCCGAAGACGCCCGTCATCTACGGCGCGGACGAGAAGTTCGCCATCGGCGGCCTGAAGATCCTGCGTGAGAGCGCGAAGGACGCGGTCACCGTCATCGGCGGCGGCATCACCGTCTTCGAGGCGCTGAAGGCCTACGACCAGCTGCAGAAGATCGGCCTCAGCATCCGCGTCATCGACCTGTATTCGCTGCAGCCAATCGATTCGCGCTCGCTGTTGCGGTGCGCGCGCGAGACCAAGCGCATCCTCACGGTCGAGGATCATTACGCCGCCGGCGGCATCGGCGACGCGGTGGCATCCTGCGTGGCCGGCAGCGGCTTTGTCGTCGAGCGGCTGTGCGTGCGCGAGATCCCGCGCAGCGGCACGCCGGAGCAGCTCGTCGATCGCTACGGCATCTCCTCACGTCATATCGTCGCGGCAGTCACAGCGTAGGGCGGGTCCTTTCGGACCCGCCAGGGCGTAAGGCTATGAAAAACAATCGACGCGACTTTCTCAAGACCGTCGGAACGGTCGGTGCGACAGGCATCGCGGCAGCGGTCGGCGCGGAATCGCCGGCCGACGGCCAGACACCCGCGGGCCGGGTCCGTCCGGACCCGGCGGTGCCGCCGGTCTCGCACGCCTATACCTTTCTGACCGCGCCCGAAGCGGCGTTCATCGAGGCCGCTGTCGATCGCCTGATTCCCGCCGACGACCTCACGCCCAGCGGCACCGACTGCGGCGTCGCGACCTTCATCGATCGCCAGCTCGCGGGCGCGTGGGGGAGCGGCGATCGGATGTACATGCAGGGGCCGTGGGACAAGGGCGTGCCGACGCAGGGCTACCAGTCGCCGCTGACGCCGGCCGAGTACTTCCGCGCGGGCATCGCGGCCACCAACGCCTACTGCCGCAAGACGCTGCAGAAGGAGTTCGACCGGCTCGCGGCCGAGCAGCAGATCAAGGTGCTCCAGGACATGGAGCAGGGGCGCGCCGCGCTCGACGGCGTCCCGGCGCAGGAGTTCTTCAACCTGCTGCTCGCGACGACCATGCAGGGGTTCTTCGCGGATCCGGTGTACGGCGGCAACCGCGACAAGGTGGCGTGGAAGATGGTCGGCTTCCCCGGCGTCATCGCCATCTACTCGGAACACATCAAGACCTACCGCAACAAGAAGTACGACGTCGAGCCGAAGAGCATCCTCGATCTTTCCTGATACCTGATACCTGATACCTGACACCTGCTTATGGCGACACGACTCAAGGAAGTTGACATCGTCATCGTCGGCCTGGGATGGACCGGCGGCATTCTCGCCAAGGAGCTGAGCGAGGCGGGGATGCGCGTCGTGGCGCTCGAGCGCGGCGGCATGCGCGCGACCAATCCCGACTTCGCCATCCCGCTCATTCGCGACGAGCTGAAATACGCGGTTCGCAACGCGCTGATGCAGAACCCGGCGCGCGACACGCTGACGTTCCGTCACAGCCAGGCGGAGCGCTCGCTCCCGATGCGGCAGCTCGGGTCGTTCCTGCCCGGTGAAGGGGTCGGCGGCGCCGGCGTGCACTGGAACGGCGTGACGTGGCGGTGGACCGGCATCGATCACGCGCTGCGCTCGCACTACGAGCAGCGGTACGGCAAGGCGTTCATTCCGCCCGACATGCCGGTGCAGGACTGGCCGATGTCGTACGCGGAGCTCGAGCCGTACTACGACAGGTTCGAGCGGACGGCCGGTGTCAGCGGCAAGGCAGGCAACCTGCGGGGCGCGAAGCAGGACGGAGGCAACTTCTTCGAGCAGCCGCGCGATCGCGACTATCCGCTGCCGGCGCTCGAAAACAGCTATTCACAGGCGCTCTTCAGCGAGGCCGCGCTGCAGGCGGGCTATCACCCGTTCCCGCGCCCGTGCGCCAACGCCTCGCGGGCGTATACCAATCCCGACGGCTCGCGCCTCGGCGCCTGCGTCTACTGCGGACACTGCGAGCGCTTCGGCTGTGAAGCCAACGCCAAGGGCAGCCCGCACATCACCGTCATTCCGAAAGCGATGGCGCAGCCGACCTTCGAGCTGCGCACGCACTCGTGGGTGACGAAGGTGATGCTCGATTCGACGAAGAAGAAGGCGATCGGCGTCGCCTACACCGACGTCTCGACGGGGCAGGAGTACGAGCAGCCCGCGGGTATCGTGGCGCTCTGCGCCTACGCGATCAACAACGTCCACCTGATGCTGCTGTCGGGCATCGGCACGCCGTACGACCCGGCGACGCAGAAGGGGATCGTCGGCCGGAACTACTGCTACCAGCCGGGCGGCGGGGGCGTGACGCTGTTCTTCGAGGACAAGATCTTCAACCCGTTCATGGCGAGCGGCGCCTTCGGCGTCGCGCTCGACGACTTTCACGCCAGCGATCAGTTCGATCGGACGGCGATGGGCGCCATCGGCGGGGCGACCATCGCGGTCGGCCAGAGCAACGGGCGGCCGATCGGCTACCGGCCGGTACCGGCGGGCACGCCGCGATGGGGCGCGCAGTGGAAGAAGGCGACCGCGAAGTGGTACCTGCGCGCGATGAACATCGGCGTCACCGCGAGCAACATGCCGAACCGCTACAACGCCTACGACCTCGACCCGACCTACAAGAACGTGTTCGGCCAGCCGCTGCTGCGCCTCACCTACAACTTCCTGGAGAACGACAGGAAGGTCGTCGGCTATGTCGGCCAGAAGGCGGCGGAGATCGCGCGCAGCCTGAAGCCGACGAGCATGAGCAATCCTGGGACGCTCGGCGACTACAACATCGTGCCCTACCAGTCCACGCACAACACCGGCGGCGCGATCATGGGCGCCTCGCCGAAGGACAGCGCGGTGAACCGCTACCTGCAGTCGTGGGACGTGCCGAACGTGTTCGTCGTCGGCGCGAGCGCGTTTCCGCACAACTCGGCGTACAACCCGACCGGTCCGGTCGGCGCGCTCGCCTACTGGACGGCGGATGCGATCAAGAAGAGGTTCCGCACTCGCCCGGGGCTGCTGACGTAAATGCGCCGGCTGGTGCGTGGAGGGTGGCTGGTCGTTGGAGGCTGCGGGCTGTGGCTCGCGCTGGCGGGATCGTCCGTGCGCGCGGCCGACGTCGAGAACGGCAAGAAGGTCTTCGAGCAGTGCGCCGCCTGCCATTCACTCGACGGCACGGGCGACTACGACGGTCCGACGCTGAAGGGCGTCATCGGGCGCAAGGCAGGGTCGCTCGAGGACTATCGCTACTCCGCGGCGATGAAACGGAGCGACGTCACGTGGGACGCGACGACGCTCGACAAGTACGTCGTCGATCCGCAGGCGTTCATTCCGGGTAATCGGATGGCGTTTGCCGGGATCGCCGACCAGGCGATGCGCGACGACCTCATCGCCTACCTGGCCGTTGCGACAAAAAACTAGGAAACATTATTGGGGAAGCCGGGTGCCTCGAGGACGCGCCGCGCCTGCCACAGGTGCCGCCGCTCGTGCGCCGTCATCGCCATGAATCCCGTCCCGAGCGGGACCTGGATCCACGACGCGGCCGGCGAGCGGACGCGCGCGCGCGCGAGGTCGAGGCCGTTGGCCTGCCGCAGGCGATCGACGTACTGCACCTGATACGCGCGGAAGGCCGCCATGATCTCTCGCCGCGTGCGCGCCGGCGGCGGCTGGAACACGCTGGGCGTCTTGACGCGCATCTTCGGCGGCGGCTCGAGCAGGCGGACGAACAGGCGGGCGAACCACCAGTACTTGAACGGCCCTTCGCCGTAGAGTCCCTGGCGAATCGCGTTGGCGATCCCCTCGTCGAGCTGCGGCAGATAGAGGCGTGCGGTGACGTTGAGGTGATCGATGCACTGCGCGACCGACCAGGACGCTTCGGCGGGCGGCCAGTAGAACTGCTCGTCGCTCAGCGGCGCGACGAGCGCGTCGGCCTCGTCGGCGAGCCGTTCGAACTCGCGGCGGAACTCGTCAATCTGCGGCGTGAGCGCGAGATGCGCTGGCGTCGGCATGGCGGCTGACGGATTCTACCAGCCGCAAAATCCCAAATCCCAAATCCCAAATCCCAACGTGTCCAGGACTTCCGGAGCCGTTCAGGCTCCGCTTGGGATTTGGAACTTGGAACGTGGAACTTGGGATTTGACGCCGACGCGCTCCTCAATCCGGGCGCGAAGCCGCACTGCGTCGCGCGGCGCGTGGCCACCGGCGTCGTTGTTGAAATAGGCAAAGATGCGCAGCCCCTCGGCGGCGCGCGCCGAGAGCCATTCCGCCCACTCGTCGAGCCGCTCGTCGGGATATCGACCGCCGTACTTCGTCGTCCCGAAATGAAACCGCACGTAGACGAACGGCCCGACCACGAGCCTGCCGCTGGCCGAGCCCTGCATGTCGTGCAGGCAGAGCGAGACGTCGTACCGGCGGAGCAGCTCGTACACCCGCTCGTCGTACCAGCTGGGATCCCGGAATTCGACGACGTTCAGGATGCCGCCTGCGGACGGGGACGCCTGCAGACCCGCGGCCTGCGCCGCGGGCGCGATCGCGCGCAGGAAGATTTCGAACCGCTCGAGGTTCAGCGGGAATCGCGGCGGCAGCTGATAGAGGACGGGTCCGAGGCACGGCGCGAGGTGCGCCGCGTTGTCGAAGAACCGCTCGAGCGGATCGTGCGGGTCCTTCAGCTTCTTCATGTGCGTCAGGAAGCGGCTCGCCTTCACCGCGTAAAGAAAATGCGGCGGCGCCTGCTCGCGCCACTTGGCGAACGTCTCCGGCGGCGGCAGGCGGTAGAAGCTGTTGTTGATCTCGACCGTATCGAAGGTCAGCGCGTAATGCCCGAACCAGCGTGACGTCGGAAGCTCTGCCGGATAGAACCCGCCCCGCCAGTGGGCGTATTGCCAGCCGGAGCAGCCGATGCGTATCGTCCGGCCGGCCGGCGGAGCGAAGGCGCTTCCCCTAATACCGTTGGGCTCAATAACTTCTGCACTCACCACTGTTTACAGTCTGGCAACCGTCCGATACAATTTTCGAGCGCGTTCGGCTCTCCACCTGCGCGCTCTCCACAAACAAACGGGGCTTTTGCACCCGGCATGCCCGGGTTGCGCTGGCTCGACTCTGCAGAGGGAGTACCGTGTTCGGCAGCAAACTTCCACGCACTCGGCTGTTCTGGATGGTCGCGGGCGCGCTCATCGTCATCCTGTCGGTCGGTGCCTTCTATCTGCTGCGGCCCTCTGCGCAGCCGGCGCGGACGAGCGCCGCGTTCTCGGATTTCCTGCACGACGTCCAGGCGGGTCGCGTCCGTCACGTCACGCAGTCGGAGAGCACGCTCGAGTTCGAGCACGTCGACGGCGGCCGCTACGTGACGATTGCGCCGCCGGGCTACGTGGCGTCGAACGCGACGTTTGTGACCGACCTCGCGCAGCGCGGCATCACCTTCGACGTCAAGGCAAGTGACGACTCGCATGCGGCGAGTAGTTACGGCGCGATGGCGTTCGGCCTGCTGCTGCTCGGCTTCGCGGGGCTGGCGTTGTTCCGCGCGGTGACCGGCCGCGTGCCGACGCTCGAGAAGGCGCGCACGATCGATCCGCAGCTCGTCAAGGTGACGTTCGCCGACGTCGCCGGCGTCGACGAGGCGAAGGACGAGGTGCGCGAGATCGTCGACTTCCTCAAGGAGCCGCAGCGCTTCGCCGAGATCGGCGGACGCATCCCGCGCGGCATCCTCCTCATCGGCCCTCCCGGCACCGGCAAGACGCTGCTGGCGCGCTCGATGGCGGGCGAGGCGGGCGTGCCCTTCATTTCGGCGAGCGGCTCCGACTTCGTCGAGATGTATGCCGGCGTCGGCGCCTCCCGCATCCGCAAGCTGTTCAAGGAGGCGCGGCGCCACAAGGCGTGCATCATCTTCATCGACGAGCTCGACGCGGTCGGCCGCAGTCGCGGCGGCAACTCGCTGAGCCACGAGGAGCGCGAGCAGACGCTCAACCAGCTGCTCGTGGAGATGGACGGCTTCACGCAGTCCGAGAGCATCATCATCGTCGGCGCGACCAACCGCCACGACATCCTCGATCCGGCGCTGCTGCGCCCGGGCCGCTTCGATCGCCAGGTGATGGTCGGCAATCCCGACATCAAGGGGCGCGAGCAGATCCTGCGCGTGCACGCGCGGAAGGTGGCGCTCGAGCCCGACGTCGAGCTGCGTTCGATCGCGCGCGGGACGCCCGGCTTCTCCGGCGCCGACCTGGCGAACCTGGTGAACGAGGCGGCGCTCATCGCCGCGCGCGCCGGCCGCAAGACGGTCGGCAACCTGGATCTCGACGCGGCCCGCGACAAGGTGCTGATGGGCGTCGAGCGCAAGTCGGTCGCGATGAGCGAGCGCGAGCGCATCACCTGCGCCTACCACGAGGCGGGACACGCCATCGTCGCGGCGCTGCTCCCTGATGCCGACCCGCTGCACAAGGTCACGATCATCCCGCGGGGCCGCGCGCTCGGCGTGACGATGCAGCTGCCCGAGGCGGACCGCTACACGCACAGCAAGCCGTTCATCGAGACGCAGATCGCCATCCTGATGGGGGGCCGCATTGCCGAGGAGCTCTTCCTCCGGCAGATGACGAGCGGCGCGAGCAACGACATCGAGCGCGCGACGGAGCTGGCGCGCAAGATGGTCTGCGAGCTCGGCATGTCGCCGCTCGGCCCGCTGCACTACCGCCGCCCGTCGGGCGCGTTCGACAACGACGCGCGCGCGGCCGGCTTCAGCGAGGAGACCGCGCGCCGCGTGGACGAGGAAATCCGCACCCTCGTGATGCGCGGCTACGAAACCTCGCGGCAGATCATCGAGCGGCAGCGCGCCGCGGTGAAGGCGCTCGCCGAAGAACTGCTCGCGGAGGAGTCGGTCGACGCCGATCGGCTGCGCGAGATCCTCGCCGGCTCCGTCCTGCCGGCGACGACGTTCCCGCCGGCCGTTCGGGATGCGCTGATCGAAGCCCGGTTGCAGGCGTAAGCAAGTCCCACATCCCACTCCCACACCCCGGATTCCAAACCCAAGCGATTGGGATGGAGTTTGGGGTTTTGGGACGTCCGTAGCTACGATTGCGTCTTAGGCTTACTGAGGCGTGACCGTACTGTGATTCGCCATACCACGACTGCGTTCCCTTTCATGACAGCGTTGCTGCTGCTCGCCGCCCAGGTGGCGGCAGAGCAGGCCGGCGGACCCTCGCGGCAGCTGCCGCCGAACAGCCCGTTCGCCGGCGGCGTGCCCCAGGGCGCCGCGACGAGCGAAACGCTGCAGCTCACCGTTGCCGACATCATCCGCCGTGCGCTCGAGCACAACCTCGGCGTGCTGCTGTCCGAGGAGTCGATGTCGCACGCGGCCGGCGTGCGCCGCGCCGCGCTGAGCGAGCTGCTGCCGAACCTCAACGCGCGCATCTCCGAGTCGCGGCAGCGGAACAATCTCGAGGCGTTCGGATTCTCCGGGGCGGCGTTCAACATCCCGCGCGTCGTCGGCCCCTTCAACGTGTTCGACGCGCGCGTCTTCCTCTCGCAGTCGGTGCTCGATCGCCGCGCCTCCAACGAGACGCGCGCCGAGACGCACAACGTCGAAGCCGCGCGCCACTCGTACCGGAGCGCGCGCGACCTCGTCGTCCTCGTGGCCGCCAACGCGTACCTCGAGGCGCTCGCCGCCGACGCGCGCGCCTCCTCGGCGCGCTCGCAGCTGGCGACGTCGCAGGCGCTCTATCAGCAGGCGCAGGACCTCAAGCAGGGCGGCATCATCGCCGGCATCGACGTCGTGCGGGCGGAAGTGCGGCTCAACGGCGACCGGCTGCGCGTCACCTCGTCGCAGAACGACCTGGAGAAGACGCGGTTGCAGCTGGCGCGCGTCATCGGTCTTCCCGTCGGCCAGCCGTTCGCCGTCAGCGCGCAGCTGCCGAACGTCCCCGTGCCCGACTTGACCGTCGAGGAGGCGCTGGCGCAGGCGTACCGGGAGCGTCCCGACTATCTTTCGGCGCTCGAGCGCGTGAAGGCCGCGGAAGCGGTCCGCGCGGCGGCATCGAGCGAGCTGCTGCCGTCGGTGCGGGTCAACGCCGACTATGGAGCGCTGGGCCTGAAAGCGACCGACGCGGTGGCCACCTACAGCCTGTCGGGATCGGTGAACATTCCCATCTTCCAGGGCGGCCGCACGCAGGGACGCATTGCGCAGGCCGACGCCGATCTGCGTCAGCGGCGGGCGGAGGCCGAGGACATGCGCGCGGAGATCTACTACGACGTGCGCGCGTCGTTCCTCGACCTGCAGGCTACCGGCGAGCAGCTGCAGGTCGCGACGCGCTCGCGCGAGCTGGCGAACCAGGAGCTGACGCAGGCGCGCGATCGATTTGCCGCGGGCGTCGCCAACAACATCGAAGTCGTCCAGGCGCAGCAGTCGGTGACCACGGCCGACGAGCAGTACATCGACGCGCTGCTCGGGTTCGACGTCGCCAAGGCGGTGCTGGCGCGATCGCTCGGCGACGCCGAAGCCGCCGTCCAGCGCATCCTGGGAATCAGCACCCCGTAGGGGAGGGCGGGTCCTTCGAACCCGCCCGATCGAGCGCGACGTCAGGTAGGGCGGGTCCTTGTGGACCGGCCGGAGGAGAGCGGAACGGAATGAACAAACGGATTCGCATTGCGATCGTCGCCGTCGTGATCGTGGTGCTGGGCGCGTCGGTATGGCTCTGGGCGACCGCCGGCCGCGAGACGACGGACGATGCGCAGGTGGACGCGCACGTGACGCCGGTGGCCGCGCGCGTCGGCGGGACGGTCATCGAGGTGCCGGTCAAGGAGAACCAGCAGGTCGAGGCGGGCACGGTGCTGGTGGTCATCGATCCGCGCGACTACCAGGTGGCGCTCGAAAAGGCGCGCGCGGAGGTGGCGACAGCGGAAGCGGATGCCGCGGCGGCGCGCGTGAACATTCCCATCACGTCGACGGCGGCGACCGGCAACGTGTCGAACGCCCGTGGCGGGGTCGAGCAGGCGGAGGCCGGCATCGACACGGCGCAGCGCGGCATCGAGGCCGCCACCGCGCGGCTGGCGACGGCGCAGGCCCGCCAGCGCGAGGCGGAAGCGAACGCGGCCAGGACGGCGAAGGACGTCGAACGGTTCAAGGGACTGCTGGCGAAGGACGAGATTGCCCAGCAGCAATACGATGCCGCGGTCGCCGCGGCCGACGCCGCGCGTGCCGCGGCCGATTCCGCGAAGGCGCAGGTGCAGGAAGCCCAGGCAGGCATCTCGGTCGCGCAGAGCCAGCTGATGCAGGCGCGCGCCGGCCACACGCAGGCGGCCGCGCAACTGCAGACCGCGCAGACCGCCCCCGAGCAGGTGGCCGCGCAGCGCGCCCGCGCCTCGTCGGCCGACGCGCGCGTGCTGCAGCAGCGCGCCGCCCTGCAGCAGGCGGAGCTGAACGTCCAATACACCACCCTCAAGGCGCCGATGAAAGGGATCGTCAGCAAGAAGGGCGTCGAGGTCGGCCAGGTCATCCAGCCGGGGCAGCCGCTGATGACCGTCATCCCGCTCGAGGAAGTGTGGGTGACCGCGAACTTCAAGGAGACGCAGCTGCAGAGCATGCGTCCCGGGCAGCCGGCGGTCATCGAAGTGGACGCCTACGGCGGGCGCGAATTCAAGGCGCACGTCGAGAGCCTCGCCGCCGCGACCGGCTCGCGTTTCAGCCTGCTGCCGCCGGAGAACGCCACCGGCAATTTCGTCAAAGTCGTCCAGCGCGTGCCCGTGCGCATCGTGCTCGACGAGAAGCAGGACGCGGCGCAACTGCTGCGGCCGGGCATGTCAGTGACCGCGAAGGTGTATACGAAATAGGCGCAGTCGATGGCCGAACATCGTCACGTCAACCCGTGGATCGTCGCCATCGCCGTCATGTTCGGCACCTTCATGGAGGTGCTCGACACGACGGTCGTCAACGTGTCGCTGCCGCACATCGCGGCGACGATGTCGGCGACGATCGACGAGGCGACGTGGGTGCTGACGTCCTATCTCGTCGCCAACGCCATCATCCTGCCGATGACCGGCTGGCTGGCCGCCACCTTCGGCCGCAAGCGGCTGCTGATGATGTCGGTCACCGGTTTCACCATCTCGTCGTTTCTCTGCGGCATTGCGCCCAACCTCGGATCGCTCATCGCATTCCGCATCCTGCAGGGCGCGACCGGCGGCGCGCTGCAGCCGCTCTCGCAGGCGGTGCTGCTCGAGTCGTTCGAGCCGCACGAGCGCGGCAAGGCGATGGGCTTCTGGGGCCTCGGCATCGTCGTCGCGCCCATTCTCGGCCCCGTCGTCGGCGGGTGGCTGACCGACAGCTACAGCTGGCGCTGGGTGTTCTACATCAACCTGCCCGTCGGCATCGCCTCGATCGTCATGACGAAGATGTTCATCTTCGATCCGCCGTACCTGCGGCGCGAGGCCGGGAAGATCGACTACTGGGGCATCGGGATGCTCGTCGTCGGGATCGGCGCGCTGCAGTACGTGCTCGACAAGGGGCAGGAAGAGGACTGGTTCGCGAATCGATCGATCCTGGCGCTGTCGATCCTGTCGGGGGTGACGCTGCTCGTCCTCATCATCCACGAGTGGACCACCGAGCACCCGATCATCGACCTGCGCGTCTTCAAGGAACGCAGCTACGCGACCGGCGTCTTCCTGATGACGATGCTCGGGTTCGTGCTCTACGGAAGCATGGTGCTGCTGCCCGTGATGCTGCAGACGCTGCTCGGCTATCCGTCGATGCAGGCGGGCATCGCGATGGCGCCGCGCGGCATGGGTTCGCTCATCATGATGCCGATCGTCGGCTTCCTCACGAGCAAGATCGACGTGCGCAAGCTGCTGGCGGTCGGCTTCACCGTCGCCGGCTTCACGTTGATCTGGCTGGGCTCGCTGAACCTGAATGCGGGTTACTGGGACATCTTCTGGCCGCAGGCGCTGCAGGGCACCGGCATGGCGCTGACGTTTGTCCCGCTCACGACGGCGACGATGCAGGCCATCGCGCCGCAGCGCATGGGCAACGCGACGAGCCTCTTCAATCTCATGCGCAACATCGGCGGCAGCGTCGGCATCGCGGTGACCGGGACGATGCTGACGCGGCAGCGCCAGACGGTCGGCGCGGTGCTCGGCGAACAGATCACCATCTACGACCCGCAGACGCAGTCGTTGCTCGCGCAGATAAAGGCGGGTTTCATGGCCAGGGGCGTTGACGCGGTGACCGCCACCGAGCGCGCGTACGCCGCGCTGCACGGGATGCTGCTGCAGCAGGCGTCCATGGTGTCGTTCGTGTGGCTGTTCCGGTTGCTCGGGGGGATCTTCCTCATGCTGCTGCCGTTGATTCTCATCATGCGCCGTCCGAAAGGGCGCGCGCCCGCGGCGGCTGCGCATTGACGGCGTCTGTCGTGCGGCCGTGCCGGCCGCTATTCCGGAGAAGGTGAGATGCGCTGGACGAGTCGCTGTTCTATCTGCGGCGCCGCTGTCGCCCTGGCCATGTTGGTGTTGCCCGGCGCTCTGCGTGGGCAGGCGCCAGCCGTCGCGACCGACGCGGTAAATGCGCTCGTCGGGCGCCTCGATCTGGAGCGCTACAAGGCGACGATCAAGGAGCTCACCAGGTTCGGCGATCGTCAACAGGGCACCGACCGCAACCGCGCAGCGGTCGATTGGATCGAACGGCAGCTGAGAAGCTACGGCTGCGCGCCGGAACGCCTCGATTACGTCTTCACTCCTCCGCCGCCCGCGCCCGCGGCGGCGCAGCCAGCACGGCCCTCTCCCGTGGTGGCCAGTGGAGAGATCCGTCGCGGGCAGGGTGGGTCGCGGCTTCGTGGCGTCACCCGGCCAACGGGCGTCAACAGGGACGCGATGGCGCAGCCGGACCAGACGCTGCGTCAGCTCGACTCCCAGGCGACGACGCCGGGACCGCGCCAGGAAGTGTTCTGCACCAAGGTCGGCGCCGTGCGGCCGCAGGAGATGTACATCGTCAGCGCCCACATGGACGGAATCGGTTTTGGCGAAGCGGCCAACGACGACGGTTCAGGCACGGCGCTCGTGATGGAGCTGGCGCGCGTGCTCAGCGGGTCCGACGTGCAGACGGAGCGGACCATCAGGTTCGTCCTGTGGAACAACGAGGAAACCGGCCTCAATGGCGCGCAGGCGTACATCGAGCAGCGGGCCGGCCTGCAGGGGAAGGAGGACCCGCCGCGATCGGGGCGCTATCCGGAACCGAGGTGGCTCGGCATCATTCAGCACGACATGCTGCTCTTCGACCACGGCATGCCGCGGCCGGACGGCAGCCTCAGCCCCGAGCAGCGGCCGGAAGCCGACGTGAACATCGAGTTTCAATCCACGTCACGCTTCGCGGACGAGGCGATGAGGCTGGCATTCGTCCTGCGCGATGCCAACGAGAAATACGCGACGGATTATCCGGCGGCGGTCGGTTCGCACATGACCAACACCGACTCCAACCCGTTCATGGACTTCGTGCCGGCGCTCAGCGTGCGCGAGAACGAACGGGGGATGCACATCGGCGCGGGATGGGATCCGCACTGGCATCAGCCGACCGACCGCTACGCGACCTTCAGCGACCGTGATTTCCGTCTCGGCCTGAACGCGGCGCAGACCACGCTCGGAGCGGTGGCCGAGTTGTCGGGCGCTACCTTGAAGCGCTGACGGCGCGGGCGTCGACGATCGGCGGTGCGGGCGGCACGAACGCCGGCGCCGCCGCGTAGCCCCAGTGCGCCAGCGAGCGCTGGAAGACCGCGGTTGCCGACGCGAGCCCCTGCAGCTTCACGACGAGCCGCGCGAGCACGTAGGCCTGCGACGCGGCGAACCCCAGCCACATCGAGGCGCCCGCGCCGCCCGCGCCGGGCGCCACAATCGCCCAGATCGCGACAATGACCAGCAGCACCGTAACGTTGAGGGCATACACGCCCGCGACGCGGCCGGGATGGCGGACGATGAACCGCATCGCCGCGACGAGCGCGCCGGTCATGCTGCGCCGATCCTCGACGACCGCGCGGACCTTCGCGTAATCGAACACGACGGCGGTGAGCGCCAGGAGGGCGGTGAAGAGGGCATACATCAGCAGCCGCCAGTAGAACACCGTCTGCTCCACGGCGACGTCGCGCGTCACGCTCACGTACCACGTGCCGAACAGCCATTGGTGCACGTAGGCGAAGAGAAACCAGTACACCGCGGCTGCACCGGCGCCAAGGCGCAGGAAGCGGAAGAAGAACGTGCCCGAGGCGGCGAAGAAGCCGTGCGCGCCAACGCGGCGGCCGCGCGCGTAACGGTCGAGGATGCCGCCGGCCATGAACATCCACGCCGCGACGTAGATCCCGAGCGCCGACGCAATCGGCGTGATCAACGTCCGTTTATCGAGCAATCCGCTCACGCTGTCGAGGGTCGTCGCGAACCCGATGACCGACGGGGTGAAGGTCGTCCCGATGCCGCTCGCCTGCGACGTGAACTCCTGCCACCAGTCGTAGTTGACGCCGTCGGCGGCATCGTTGGCCGCCAGGCTCGACCCGAGATGGTCGCGCAGCGCTCCGCGCAGCGTGAGCGCGAGCGGCAGCGCGGCGAGCAGCGTCACCAGGAACACGCCGGCGATGACCGCGGGCGCGGAGACGACGCGCCGCCAGCCGTCAGACCAGGAGCGCATAGGTGATGAGCAGGTCCTGGAGCCACGTCATCCACTTGAGGCTCCACTTCAGGCTGGCGTCGCCCGCACGCGGGTCGAGCGTGCGGCTGTTGTTGGTGCGGTTCACGTCGAGCATCAGGACGCGGCCGGGATCGACTTCCACCGATCGGGCGCGCACGGCGCCGTCATAGCGGTAGATGGCGCGCCGCTCCATGCCGTCCCACCGCTCGGTCTTCTTCGATCCGTCGTTGAACGTCGTGACGATCTCGACGGGAAAGATCGCTTCGCCGAACCGGCGCGCGACGACGGTGGTGCGAAACCTGTCCTTGCCTCCGCCTTCGCCTGACGCCTTCGGCGAGACAGGCTCGCTCGTGAGCTGCTGGACTCCGTAGTCGAACGTGTTCGAGCCGCGATAGACCTCGTCGAAGAACGGCGTCATGTCGCGTCCCGCGGCCTCGCTGATGGCCTGGAAGAAATCGGCGGGCTGCGGATGGCGGAACTTCCACCGCTCGAAGTAGGTGGACATCGCCCCCTGCAGCGTCGGCCATCCCAACCACCCTTCGAGCGTGTGCAGCCAGAGCGCGGTCTTGAAGTAGGTGATGTTGCCGCCGGTCGACGGCCAGTAGCGGAACGACGGCGTGGCCTCGGCGTCGGATTCCGCCTGCGCGCGGTAGCCTGCCAGCCCCTCGTCCCATGCGCGCTGCACGCGGATGTCGTCGAACACCCATGGGATGACGCCGCCGAAGTAGCGCCGCGAAAGATAGTTCCGCGAGCCGAACGCCGCTTCGTCGGTGCGCGCCTCGGAAAACTGGTTGATCCCCTCGTCCATCCACGCGTGCTCGAACTCGTTGCTGCCGACCACGCCGTACCACCACTGGTGGCCGGCCTCGTGGATGGTCACTTCCTCGACGTCGATCTCGCGCCGCGGGGCAATCCAGCGCGTGCCGGCGGTGAAGAGCGTCGGGTACTCCATGCCGCCGCTGCCGCTCTGGAACGCGGGATCGACGATGGTGACGTTGTCGTACGGATAGGGGCCGAACCACTCGCCGTAGTACTTCAGCGTTGCGGCGGCCGCGTCGAAGTGCCGGTCCTCCTGGCCCGCATGATTCGGCCGCAGCAGCAGGCGCATCTCCACGCGCGGCAGCGTCGGATGCGTGAACGTGCGCGTCCGCACGAGGAAGTCCGGGCTCGTCACCCACGCGAAATCGTGAATGTCCTCGCCGTGATAGCGGTGGACCGCCGTTCCGTTCGGTCCGTCGGCGACGTCCGCCTCGCGGCCCGACGCGCCGACGACGTAGCCGCGGGGCACGGTCATCCGCACGTCGTAGACGCCGTAGTCCGAGTAGAACTCGGTGCCCGAGTGGAACTGGTGGGTGTTCCATCCCGCGTCTTCGAGGACGCCGAGCTTGGGGAACCACTGGCCGAAGAAGTAGTAGTCGTCGATGTAGCCCGTGCGCGCGAACGGCCGGGGGATCTTCGCGCTCCAGTCGATCTCGATGTCGATCGTTTCGTCCGGCGCCACCGGGCGCGCCAGCGCCAGGGAGGCCACCGTCCGATCCGCCGTGTTGCCGTCATCCGGCGCGATGAAATGCAGCCGGGGCGTTGCCTCGTCGACCCGCCCGGGCGCGACGACGCGGAGCCGCTGGATGTCGATCGATCCCCACGCATCGGACCGCGGCGTGTTGGTATTGCCGCCCAGGCGGCGTTCGCGCAGCCAGGTGGACTCCGCGTTGCGCCACGCGTTCCAGTAGAGATGGAATTGCAGCTCGCTCGTCGGATTCGCGCTGATATTGCGCCAGCGAATGCGTTCGTGTCCGTGCAGCGAGCGATCGGCCGGCTCGAGCCGCACGTCGATGTCGTAGCTGGCGTTGCGGGGCGAGCGCGCGCCGGGGAGCGGCTGATCGAGCCGCTGCGACGCATGCCCGTCCGCGGTGAGAGCGATGGTCAGAAGGGCCGCGAAAACGCCGCGCAAGGTGCGCACGCGCGAATGTTACATTAGGGAGCTCGAGCCGGACCCGAACGTCCGCCTCTCCGTACGCTTATGACTATTCGCGTGATGCACGTGGGGTTGGGACCGATCGGCGCGGCCGTCGCGCGCCAGCTCGCCGCCCGCCGCAGCTTCCGCATCGTCTCCGCCGTGGACATCGACGAGAACAAGAGTGGCCGCGATGTCGGCGACATCATCGATCTGGGGCGACGGCTGCGCGTGAAGGTGAGCGGCGATCTCCGGAAGGCCGCGAAAGCGTCCAAGCCAGACATCGCCGTCCTCTGCACCTCGTCCTCGCTCAAGGGCGTGATGCCGCAGCTCGAGCAGCTGCTGAAGCTCCGCCTGCCCGTCGTCTCGACGACCGAGGAGCTCGCCTATCCGGCGGCGCGGAACCGCCGTCTCGCGAAGCAGCTCGACGCCATGGCGCGGAAGGCGAAGGTCGCGGTGCTGGGGACCGGCGTGAACCCCGGGTTCACGATGGACGCGCTGCCAATTGCGCTGACGTCGGTGTGCGAGCAGGTCAATCGCATCGAGGTGCGGCGCGTGCAGGACGCGCGCACCCGCCGGCTGCCGTTCCAGCAGAAGATCGGCGCGGGCCTCACGCGCGAACAGTTCGACCAGCAGGTGGCGGCGGGCTCGGTGCGGCACGTCGGCTTCACCGAATCGATCCAGATGATTGGCGACGCGATGGGGTGGGCGCTGACGCGGATCACCGACGAGGTGCGTCCGTGGATCGCCGAGGAAGAAGTGTGCAGCGAGCTGCTGGCCGTGGACCCGGGCTACGTCGCCGGCCTCAGCCAGGAAGGCGTCGGCTACGTCGGCGACGAGGCGAAGATCCTGCTGCAGCTCGACGCGTATCTCGGCGCGCCGGAATCGTTCGACTCGGTGCTGATCGACGGCTCGCCGCGCATCTATTCGAAGGTGCAGGGCGGCATTCACGGCGACATCGCGACCGCCTCGATGACGGTGAACTCGATCCCGCACGTCATCACCGCGGCGCCCGGCCTCCGCACCATGCGCGACATGCCGCTGCCGTCCTTCTTCGCCGCGCGCTGACGATGGCCTGTGCGCCTGCCGCACGGCTCCCGTGCACGTCCCGCACACCTCCGCTACGGGATCGGTAAGTATCGGCCCAAAATCGCGGGAAATCCCCGCCCAAGCCCGGCACGTTCCCTGCTCTTTCCCGCGCACACGAGGGACCATCGATGCAGATTCTGATAGCCGACGACGACCCCATCAGCCGGCGGCTGGCCATGCACGCGCTGGCCGGATGCGGCGCCGACGTGGCGGTTGCCGAAGACGGCCACGACGCCTGGGCGCAGATCCAGGCGCGCACGCAGTCGACGGTGCTCGTGCTCGACCGCATGATGCCGGGCATCGACGGCGTGGACCTCTGTCGCGGCGCCCGGCTGCTGCCGTCCTTCCCGCCGCTCTACATCCTGATGGTGACGAGCGCGTCGGAGACCACCGACATCACCGCCGGGCTCGACGCGGGCGCTGACGACTACGTCATCAAGCCGTTCAAGGCGGCGGAGCTGAAGGCGCGCACCCAGGTCGGGATGCGCATGGTGGCGCTGCAGGAGAGCATGGCGCGCCGGCTCGGGGACCTCGAACAGGCGCTCGCCAACGTCAAGCAGCTGCGCGGCCTGCTGCCGATGTGCTCCTACTGCAAGAAGATTCGCGTCGACGACAAGTACTGGCAGCAGCTCGAAGGCTACCTGTCGGACCATTCCGAGGCCGAGTTCAGCCACGGCATCTGTCCCGACTGCTTTCCGTCGGTCCTCGACGGCATTCGCCGCGATCCCCAGTAGTCGGCCGCACGCAGCCGGCAGCGGCGGAAGCCGCCTGTTTACTGCCTGCTGCCCGCTGCCGGCTGGCCGCCGTAGGCGACCCGCCAGATCTTCTTCCCGCCGTCATCGGATACGAGCAGGCTGCCGTCGGACAGCGTGACGACGCCGACGGGGCGTCCCCATACGTCCTTGTTCGCCGGCGCGATCATCCACCCGGTCAGGAAATCCTTCGGTGCACCCGCCGGCCGGCCGTTCTGGAACGGCACGTAGACGACCTTGTAGCCGGCGCGCTGCGAGCGGTTCCACGTGCCATGCAGCGTGATGAACGCGCCGCCCCGGTACTCGGCAGGGAACTGCGTGCCGGTGTAGAACGCGAAATCGAGCGGCGAGTTGTGCGCCGGCAGGGCGACGTCCGGCGTGATCGTCTTCTGCACGAGCTCCGGGTGCTGGCCGTTGTGGCGCGGCTCCGCGTGCGGGCCGAAGTACGCCCACGGCCACCCGTAGAAGCCGCTCTGCTGCACGTGCGTGAAATAGTCGGGCGGCAAATTGTCGCCGAGCCCGTCACGCTCGATGACCGTCGCCCACAGCGTGTCGCTGTTCGGATACCAGTGAATGCTCGACGGGTTGCGCGTGCCCGCGGCGTAGATCTCGTGCGCGCTGCCATCGGGGTTGTAGCGGTTGATGGCGGCACGCTCCTCCGGGTCGGGCGCGATGTTGGACGATGAGCCGACGCTCACGTACATCTTCTGCCCGGCGCGGTCGAACACGATCGCGCGCGTCCAGTGGTTGCCGCCGCCCGGCACCTTCACGACCTCCTGTCCCGGGCCGGCGGTGAGCGCCTGCGCGTCGTAGGGATAGCGCTTCACCGAATCGGTCTCCGCGACGTACAGGTAGTTCTGCCAGAAGGCGAGCCCGTAGGGGCGGCTCAGTCCGGTGATCAGCGACCTCCTGTCAGCGCCATTTCCGCGGGCGAAGACGTACACCGTGCCGGAGCCACTGTCGGACAGCAGGATCTCGCCGCCCGGCGCGAGCAGCATGAAGCGCGGCGTGTCGAAGCCGGCCGCCCACATCTGGACGGTGAATCCCTGCGGCACCTGCAGGCGGGCGCCCGCCGGCGCCTCGACGACGCGCGGCGCGTTGTTGGCGGACTCGGTGGCAAATGGCGCCGGGAGTTGCGGCGCCTGCTGCGCAGCGACGAGGACGCCGGCGACGATGACGAGCATGGCGATGACGGCGCGCATGTGACGTTCTCCTGCGTAGAGTAGAGACGGCTGCAGGGCGGGTCTGTTGGACCCACCGGATCCGCTCGGCTGTAGGGCGGGTCCTTCTGGACCCGCGGACTTGCCTATGACAGTGAAACCCGAACGACAAACATACCCGCTATCAGCCCCCCAATCGACAGCAACACGGACGAGCCGGCGTACACCAGCGCGGCCGCCCAGTCGTGCCGCTCCCACATCAGCGTCGTGTCGAGCGCGAAGGCCGAGAACGTCGTGAAGCCGCCGAGCACCCCGGTCGTGAGAAACAACCGCTCGGCCGCCGTCGCCGTCTCGCCGCGGAACGCGAACCAGGAGGCGAGCATCCCCATCGCCATCGATCCCACGATGTTCACGGCCAGCGTGCCGGCCGGATAGTCGGGTCCGACGATGTTCATCGCGGTGCGATTCACCCAGTGACGCGCCGCCGCGCCAAGCCCTCCTCCGAGGAACACGAGCACGTAACCGTACGCCGTATGCATCCGTTCAGAAGATGATATCCGGGCATGTCCAGGACTGCTCTCTGTGCGGCGTGCGCCGTCCTCCTGGCGTTGACGCTCGCGCCGTCAACCGCATGGGCGGAGCCGATGTTCCTCGCCCGGCAGTACACGCGCTGCACGGCATGTCATTACTCCCCCTCGGGTGGCGGACTGCTGACGCCGTACGGACGGCAGCTCTCGCATCGCGAGCTGTCGACGACCGGCGCCAGCGGGACGGCGCCGGCCCCGGGCGCCGACGAGGATCCACGCGGCGAGCAGGCGTTCCTGTTCGGCGCGCTCGGCGACGCGCTGGGGCCGGTGCGCCCTGGTCTCGAGTTGCGTCCCTCGCACCTCCGCGTCGGGTTCCCGGGCGGCCACTTCGACCGGAACTTCCTGATGAACATCGACGCGATCGGCGCCGTTCAAAAGAGCGGATGGACCGCGTACGCAACGGCCGGACGCGAGCCGCCGGAGTCGGCGGTGAGGAACGGCCGCACGCAGCCGGATGCGGCGTTCATCTCCTACGAGCACTGGCTCGGGTATCAAGCCCACGGCGGCTTCGGGATCCGCTTGGGGCGCTTCATGCCGGCCTACGGCGTGCGGTTTTCCGATCACACCGCCTACACGCGGACGAATCTCGATTTCGATCGCAACGACCAGGTGTACGGCGTCGAGCTGAGCGCGACGAGGGGCGCCTCGCTGCTGCAGGTGACGCTCAGTCCCGGGAAGGCCGAGGCGATCGTGCACGACACCGCGCGCCGCGGCTTCTCGATGGCGGGACGCTGGCAGCGCGACCTGACGCCGCGGGCGGCCATCGTCGGCTCGGCGATCTATCGCGATGCGACGGACCTGGAGCCGAAGTCGGGCGCCGCCGGCGGCGCGCTCGGGTTCGCGCCGACGCCGCGCATCAGCGTGTGGACCGAAGTCGACGCGAGCCTGCAGGCGGAGGCGCGTGGCGGGCACTCATGGGTCGCGGTCAACGAGACCGCCGTGGAGGCGTATCGCGGCGTGTGGCTGAAATTCTCGCCGCAGCTCCGCACGTCGGGCGGTGTCCCGGGCTTCGAGGAAATACGACGGCTGGCGTTCGAGGCGGACCTGCTACCGAGGACGCACTGGAACGTGGTCGTGTCGTATTACCACGACCACAGCCACACGCTGGAAACCAACATCACGACGTGGCTGGCACAACTGCACCTGTATCTGTGAGTCCCTGATCCCCGATCCCCGATCCCCGATCCCTGATCCCTGCCTGAATCCACCTATACGCCGCCGCGTTTCTGCAATTGCGCGGCGTTCTGTGCCGCCTCGTCGCGGTGCTGCGCCTCCTCGGTCATCGCGCGCTGCTGGCGTGCGATGAGCCGTGCTTTCCCTTCTTCGCTGCCCGGTCCCGCGGTGATGCGGGCGATCGTCTCGCGCCGCAGCGTCACCGACAGGTCGTAGCACCGTTGCGCGAGCTCGAAGGCGGCCGCGCCCGATGTCCACTGGCGCCGCTCGGCGCGCACGGAACCGAGCAGGAACGCCGCCTCGCACTCGCCGGCGTCGAGCGTCAGCGCGTCCTGCAGTTCCGCCTCGCTCTCGTCGAGCCGGTGTTCGTGCCATTCGATCATCCCGGAGAGCACCAGCACCGCGGCGTTGTGCATCAATCCCTTGGCCTTGTCGGTATCTGCGCGCGCCTCGTCTATCCGCGCGAGGTGGTATTCGTTCCACGCGCGCCAGTAGTAGGCTTCGCCCGTGAACCAGCTTCCCAGGTCGAGGATGTGCGCCGCGGTCGCGATGGCGTCTTCGTAGCGCGCCAGGTGCGAGAGCGTCACCATGCGGCCGAGCAGCGCGTCGCGATGTGTCGCGACGAGCGCCAGCGTCGCGTCGTAGGCCTCGAGCGCATCGACCCATTCCTCGCGGTCGCGGCGGACCGCCGCCAGGTTCGCGATGATGGCGGGCGACGCGGGAAAGGCGGCATGTGCGGCGGTGAAGCGGCGAAGCGCTTCGTCCTGGTCCGGCTGCTGCGGTATGTCCATCGCGTAGCGGCCGAGCGCGAAATCCACGTCGGCGAAATCGGGCACGGCTTCCCGCACCGCGGCCAGGTGCGGCGCCTGTCCCGGCCCGCACGCGCCCGCGCGGTACTCGACGAGCGGCACGTCGTGGAACCGCTGCACCGCCGCGGCAATCGTCACGTTGCGGTCCTCGACGATGTACTGGCAGATCAGCGAGAGCTCGAGATACGTACGCAGCAGGGGCGAGCCGGCGCCCGTTGCCAGATCTGTCCGCCACCCGGCCACCTTGTCGGCTGACGCGCGGTTCTTCAACGTGTCGAGCAGCGTCACGTCGCGATCGTCCGCGAGCGGATCGATGCGCAGTGCGTCGACGATCGCGAGGTAATCGGACCAGTCGGGGCCCGGCGGCGCGGCCGCGCGGGCTTTCTCCATCCAGGGCGCGAACGGCAGGCCGAGCTCCTTGGAGCGCGCGGCCAGCAGCAGCGCCGTCTCGAACGTGCGAACGGCATCGGAGGCAGCAGCCGCGGCCTCGTGCGCCTGCTCGAGACAGCGGTAGCATCCGCGTTCGACCAGCCGGTCGATGTCGCCGGCGCGAGAGGGGGTTGGATCCGGCGCCGCGGCCAGGCTGACGGCCGGGGCATGGAGTGCGCAGCCAGCCAGTGCCAGGGTCAGTAGCAGAGCTGCGGCGCGCACGGAACAGATTAAACTACACCATGAATCCTCAGGAAAGCCTCAGGCAGGTCCGCCAGACCCTCCTGGATCTCCACAAGGCTTTGATCGAACGCGAGCGCGCCGCCTACGAACAGGGGCACGGCGCCGTCACGCCCGGCGAGATGCTGCAGCTGCTCATTCGCGACTCGGCGTTCTCGTGGCTCCACCCGATTTCGGAATTGATCGTGCGGGTCGACGAGCTCATCAGCAACGCCAACGATCGGCGGCGTCACACCCCCGCGCGCCCCGCGATGACGCCCGATCAAGTCAGCGCGGAAGCGCAGATCCTGCTGCTCGAGACGCGCGAGCTGCTGACGGCAGGCGACTCGCCCGGCGGCTTCCGCCAGCACTACGACGCCGTGCTGAAGGCCGACCCCGCCATCGTGACGATGCATCGCGCGGTGATCAGCGCGCTCCCCTCGACGCTGCGCACGACGACGCATTAGTGTCGCGCGCCTCGGCGCGACGCACACGTTTGTCGGCTCGGATCGGCCACGCAGCCACGCTTTCGCACCAAGATGTGGCCCGCCTCCTTCGACTCTCCACAAAGCTGTGTGATTCGCCGCCGGTGACCGCCGGGCCGCGCACGCCTCGCCGCACGCATCGCTGAAAACGTTCAGCAAATCAGCGCAGTCGCGTGGGTGGAGCGGTGCTTGCTGTTCCGCGCTCCAAGTCTTCGCCAGGTTTCCACCAGACAAGGAGCGGGACGTGGACAGTCAACGTGTGATCACTCGTGTCTTCATGCTGTGCGCGCTCTTCCTGGTGCCGCGCACCGGCTTCGCACAGGAAGCGGTGCTGACCGGCACCATCACCGACAGCAGCGGGGGTGTGCTGCCGGGCGTCACCATCACCGCCGTCCATACGGCGTCCGGCAACAACTTCGTCACCGTCACCGACGAGCGCGGCGGCTACCGCGTGCCGATTCGGATCGGCGACTACCGCGTGCGTGCGGAGTTGCCCGGGTTCGGCACGGCCGCGAAAGAGGTGGTCGCGCAGGTCGGACAGACCGCCGTGCTCAACCTGCAGCTGTCGGTGTCGGACGTGCAGGAGTCGATCGTCGTCAGCGGCGAAGCGCCGCTCGTCGACACGGCCTCGTCCACGCTCGGCGGCAACATCGACAAGCGGCAGATGCAGGACCTGCCGATCAACGGTCGCAACTGGATGGACCTCGCGATGCTCGCGCCCGGCAGCCGCCAGAACGAGAGCAGCAACATCCCGCAGGCGCGCCAGGGCTACTCGCAGATCAACATCGACGGCCAGCAGATCACACACCTGATTCCCGGCACCGACCAGAACCAGCCGAGCTACAGCATGGACGCCATCGCGGAGTTCGTCGTCGTGACCAACCGCTTCGACGCGACGCAGGGGCGTTCGTCGGGGATGCTGGCCAACGCCGTGACGAAGTCGGGGACGAACACGTATGCGGGTACCGTCGCCGGCTACTTCCGGAGCGATCGGTTCAACGCGTCGGACTTCATCCAGAAGCGCGTCGTGCCCTATCAGGATCAGCAGGTCGTGACGACCCTCGGCGGACCGGTGCGAAAGGACCGGATCCATTTCTTCGGCAACTACGAGCAGGAGCGGCAGCCGCAGACGGTCACGTTTTCGAGCCCGTACCCGGCGTTCAACGTCGATCTGGCCGCGAAGAGCCGGCAACGCAAGGGGATCGTGCGCGGCGACGTGCAGTTCTCGTCGAAGACCCATGTCATGACGCGCTTCCAGAAGTACTACAACGACCTGCCCAACAGCGGCACGGGCGGCGCGACGAGCCATCCCTCGACCGCGCGGCGCGAGCAGCGTCACAGCAACGAAGTCTTCAGCACGCTGACACAGGTGCTCGGCACGCGATCGGTGAACGAGATCAAGGGGGGCGCATCGCTCTTCAACTACACGCGCGACGCGGCGGTGACGTGGAACGGCGGCTGTTTCCCCGACGCGCCGGTACGCTGCGGCGGCTCGAAGGTGATCACCCTCCGCAGCTATTCGATCGGCCAGGCCGTCGGCCAGGACCAGACGCAGAACAACTACTCGGTTCGCGACGACTTCACGTTCTCCTTCGACAGGATGGGACGGCAGGACGTGAAGATCGGCGGCGAATTCATCCGGCAGCAGACGATCATCCTGTGGTGCGCCTCGTGCACCGGCAATCTCGACGCGACCAACGGCGCCGTCCCGGCCGGCATCGAGTCGCTCTTCCCTGTCTGGAACGACGCGTCGACCTGGAACCTGGCGCCGCTCTCACCGATTTCCCGCCGCTTCACGCTGAACGTGTCGAACACGAATTTCCACTACCAGATTCCGCAGCATCTCTACGCCGCATGGCTGCAGGACGACTGGAAGGTGGCGAGCAGGCTGACCCTGAACCTCGGCGTGCGCTATGACGTTCAGGCGGGCGCCAACTCGGAAGGCTACGTGTTCAAGCCATGGATCACCGACGACATTCCCTACGACCTGAACAACGTCGGTCCGCGCTTCGGCTTCGCGTATACGCTCGATGACCGAACCGTCATCCGTGGTGGCTACGGGTTGTTCTACTCGCAGGCGTCCACGGACGAGGCACACCAGACCGCCGAGGCCGTGCATCAGGCGGCCGCCGAGGCGCTCTACGACGGCCGTGCTGACTTCGCGATCAACCCGTACAACGGCCCGACGCCGACCTACGCGCAGGTGATGGCCAACGCGTGCGATCAGAACGGCAGCGCGCCGCGCTGCTATCGCCGGTCGATCACCGACGAAATCAGCAGCACCTGGCGGCGGATGCCGTACGCGCGACAGGGCTCGATCGGTGTCGAGCGCCAGGTCGGCTCCGACATGTCGGTGCAGGTGGACTACGTCTATACCGGCGGGCGCGGTGAGGAGGTGGACACCAACATCAACCTCTCCTACAACCCCGCGACCGGCGTGAACTACCCGTCGGCCGACCTGTTCTATCGTCCGTTCCAGGACTGGGCGATCGTGCCGCTCGGACTGCTCGAGGGCTACTCGAATTACAGAGGGCTCGAGACGAGCTTCAACAAGCGCTACGGTCATCGCTGGCAGGCTGAAGGCACCTATACCTATTCGCGCTTCCGCGACGGTTCCGATCAGCCGCAGCAGTATTCGATCGCCGACGGATCACTGACTCGTACACCGTACCCGTTCACGATCGCGCCGGACATCTACGGCGGCTACGGCCTCGCGACGACGGACCAGCGGCATCGCGCGGTCCTCAACGGCATCTACAGCCCGGCCTTCGGCATACAGGTGAGCGGCCTCTACTTCTATGGTTCCGGCTCGCGGATGGCGGCGCGGTACGGCAGCGACGTGCGCGACGTCGGCTTCAACCTCATGGCCACCCAGCGGCTGCGTCCGGACGGCACGATCATCCCGCGCAACACCTTCGTCGGACTGCCGATTCATCGCGTCGACGTGCGCGTGCAGAAGGCGATCGCGATTGGTCCGCGCTCGCTCGCGGCCATCGTCGACGTGTTCAACCTGTTCAATCGCGCGAACTACGGGTCGTACACGCTCACCGAAACGAGCGCGTTCTACGGCAAGCCGTCCTACAACAGCAACCTCGCCTACCAGGCGCGCATGGTGCAGTTCGGGTTCCGCGTCGCGTTCTGAGAAACGCTCCAACCATGCCGGGTCCGAAAGGACCCGGCCTACCTGAAATTTGCGCGGGCGTTGCTCCCACGTCGCCGCGAACACCGAGGATACGAACATGGATTTCGCGCTCGGGGTATTGGTGTTCGTCGTGTCGCTCGCGGGCGGGGAGCCGCGTGACGGCGGGCACGTGCGGACGATGGACGTGCGACTGCGCGCCGGAATCAACGAGGGGATGGCGCGTTCGTCATCCTTCCGCGATCTCGTTGCGCGCCTCGACGGCTCCGACGTCATCGTCTACGTCGAACCCGAATGCCCGATGTCGCAGCGCCTGTTCGGCCGGCTCACGTTCATGGCCGCGAGCGGCGGCCGGCGGTACGTGAACGTGCGGATCGCGTGCGGCCTCAACCCCGACGAACAGATCGCGGCGCTCGGCCACGAGCTGCGGCATGCGGTCGAAATCGCCGATGCGCCATCCGTCGTCGACGTCGCCTCGCTCGGCGAGCTGTACCGCCGGATCGGGTTTGCGTCGCATGGGGTGCCGCACGGTCTGGGGTTCGAGAGTCGGGCGGCCATCGACACCGCGCGTCGCGTCTGGATCCAACTCGGCCGTGCGGCGGAGTAGGGTCTCGACGGGGGCCATTTTCCAGTAAAGGGCCGAGGCCGGATTCCCGTACCTGCAGTGCTATGTTGATCACCACTTATGGTGAGGAAGGAGCCCGGCAGCACCCCCTGCCATCATGCGGTACAGTTTTACAGCGACGATGCTGAGCTGCTCGACCGAGTCGGCACGTTCCTGAGTGAAGGGCTGGCTGCCGGCCAGCCGGCGATCGTGATTGCCACGGCCGCCCATCGCAGCGCGATCGAGCAGGTGCTCCAGGCGCATCTCATCGACGTCGCCACCGCCAGGCATCTCGGCGACCTCGTCATGCTCGACGCCGACGAGACACTGGGCACCTTCATGGTGGACCACGCGCCGGTCGGCTCGCTGTTCCGGCACAGCATCGGCGACGTCATCGAGCAGGCCCTGCGCGGCCGCGAGCGCACGCCCGTCCGCGCGTACGGCGAGATGGTCGACGTGCTCTGGAAGCAGGGGAAGACCGACGCCGCGATCCGCGTGGAAGTGCTCTGGAACAACCTGGCGGAGAGCCACGCCTTCTCGCTGCTGTGCGGCTACTCGATCGGCCACTTCTACAAGGAGATCGACAAGTACCGCCAGGTCTGCGACCTGCACTCGCACGTCCACGAACACACCCATCGGCCCGGCGACGCGCCCCCCGGTGGCGTCGTGCCGTTCACGCCCAGGACCGCGACGGCCTAGACGCTAGCGGCGGGATCCGCGCGAGCCGGGCCACACCCAGCCGTCGGCCGGGCGCTGGATGCTCTTCAGATGCACGTTATAGGTGGTCGCGCTGCGGCTCGGCGCGCCGCTGATGATCACGTGATCGCCCGACCTGATGTGCGACGCGCCAACTCCCTGCTGTTCCAGCCGGCGGGGGTTCGCCCACTCCGCGCCGTACTTGCGGAGCACGCCGCTGGCGTCGCTGGCCGTGAAGTAGACCCACGCGTGCGGACTGCGGTACTCGAAACTGACGACGTCGCCTTCGAGGGAGATCTGCCGGTCCTCCGCGTAGTCCCGCGCGAAGGAGTGATGGGCGTACGCCGCGGTCGCGGCGAGTAGAGAGGTCAACCCGAAGACACACAGTCGCTTCACGTTCGGTCCTCCTGCCTGTGGCGTATCAAGCCTCAACAGGTTACACCGGTGCGGCAGCGAAATCGCATAGTACGTCCGCATGCAGATACCCGCGGAGCACAGCCGTACTCCCCCCGAGCCTCAGCCTCGCGATCACGATCGCGAGAATGAGGACGAGATTCCAGATACGCCGCTCGACGAGCCGGCGCCGATCCCCATCCAGGATCCGCCGGCCCCCGTCACGCCCGGTCCCTATATTTCTCGAGGAGGCACCGTATGATCATGACTGTCCTTGGATGGATTCTCTTCGGCTTGGTCGTTGGAGCGCTCGCCAAGCTCGTGATGCCCGGACGCGACCCGGGCGGCATCATCGTGACGATGCTGATCGGTATCGCCGGCTCGCTGCTCGGCGGTTTCATCGGCCGGACGATGGGATTCTACGGCCCGAATCAGGCCGCTGGATTCCTGATGTCGTTCCTCGGCGCGGTGGTCCTGCTGATGCTCTACCGGGTCGTCGTGCGCAGGCGCGCGATTCCGTAAGGCGAAAGCTAGAGCTTCCCGGCGAGCGCTTCCGCGCGCCAGCAGAAGCTGCAGGCCTTGCAGCAGTAGTACTGGATCGCGCCCACGCGCAACGTCGCGCGAATGCTCGGCGATTCGCACACCGGGCACGCCTTGAGGCCGAGCAGCGCCTCGTCCGCGGACGCGGGCGTGGCGCTCTCGGTGTTCAGCACCTGGCGCACCGTGCGAGCCAGGTCGTCCGCGATCGTGGGATGCGCCAGCCAGGCATTGCATCCCGCCTTCGCGCTGTCCTCCGCGCACACCTTCGTCACGTCCGGCGTCAGCACGATGATCGGCGGCCCTTCCTCGGTCTGCGGCTTCTTGATCTCGCGGCAGAGATCCCAGCCCGACATATCGGGCAGCCGCAGGTCGATCACCGCGCAATCGGGAAGGGTTTCGCGCGCGAGGCGCAGCGCTTCCTCGCCGCTCCTGGCGACGTGGACCATGAACCCGTGCTTCTTCAGCGCAGCTTCGTAGTTGACGACGTGATCGCGGATGTCGTCGACGAGCAGGACAACTTCGGTCGGGGCGGCCATTGACGCGGCGGATGCCGCGGATCCCCTTGTATCGCCGGGCTTCCATGCGCGTCAAGCTGGACCGTTACAATCCTCGGCATGACCGGCCATCCTGCGCGATGAAGATCGAACGCCGCAGCCTCCTCTCCGCCGCCGGCGTCGCGCACGGAATCGTCATCGTCATCGACGTGCTGCGCGCGTTCAGCTGCAGCGCGCTGATGTTCCGCTACGGCATCCGCGATCTCGCGCTGGTGCGGACGCCGGAGGAAGCGCTCGCGTTCCGCGATCGCGATGCGGACTATCTCGTCGCCGGCGAGGTGAAGGGCGTCAAGGTGGAGGGATTCGACCTCGGGAATTCTCCGGCCGACATCGTCTCAAAAGGGGAACCTTTTTTCCGCGGCCGTCGAGTCGCCGCCCGCTCGTCCGCCGGCACGCAGGGCGTCCTCGCCGCCGCCGCTCATGCGGAACAGGTGATCCTCGGCAGCTACATGACGGCGGCCGCAACGGCAGCCTACATCCGCGATCGGGCGCGGATGGACGCGCTCGTCCGCGGCCACGAGACCACCGTCACCATCGTCGCGATGGGCTTCGAAGGGGTGCGGCCGTCAGTGGAAGACGAGCGCTGCGGTGACTACCTGGAGCACCTTCTCGGCGCAGGAGTCAGCGGCGGCAGACCCTACGATCATCTGCAGGCGATCTGGGACTGCGTCAACGATCCCGACATCGCGGCGAGCCTGCGCGGCGAGCACCACTACCGCCCGAAGGAGGACATCGTCCTCTCGCTGCAACGCGACCTGTTCGATTTCGTGATGGTCGGCCGCCGCGAAGGCGACCACGTTCTCGTGACGCGTTCCTGAAGCTGCGCCGATTTGCGCGCCTCGGCGCGCTCACCTTTCGCTTCTCTTTTGCCGATAAGGGATCCATATCCCATGAATTCTGCAGCACGCCTGTCCCTGCTTTGTGTCCTGTGTGTCGGTCTCGCCTACGAGACGAACCTTCCGGTCACCGCGATGTCGGTGCTTGGCTTCGGCGCTTCCAGCCGGGTCAACGCGCCGCCGGCCGCGATCAAGAGCGAGTACAAGTCCGAGCAGGATTGGATCGTCACCGAAATCGTGCGCGACATCGTCGAGATGTCGGCCTACGCCAACGGCCGCGCGATCGATGCGCGCAGCGTTCGTCCCGCTCGAGTGGGCGAGACGGGCTATCACCTGAACGCCGAGGCGCCGCTGCGAACCACCGTGGACATCCGGCTCGATCGCGATGTCTGGTCGCCGGACGCGTTCGCGCCGATTGCCGCGGCGGTGCTCGACAGGCGTCCGACGCCGGGTTCGGCCCAATCTCCTCCCGACGGCGTGGAGGAGTCGCTGCTCGACCCGACGGCCGAGACGATCGTGCGCGCAAGCCAGACCATGTCGCGCGCGCTCGCCGCGGACATGCACGATGCGCCCGCGCACGAAGCCGCGGCGCTGATCATTGCCACCTTCGCGTTGCGCGAGGCGGCGAGAGATTTCTCCGACGTCCGCTGGTCGCTCAATCGCATCACCGCGCACCTCGCGCTCGCGGCCACGCTGCGCGCTGGGCAGGCGCCTGGCGTCGATGGTGCAATCGCCGCGGCGGCGCTGCTGACACTGGCCAATCATCAGCGCGGCGCGGAGTCAGCTATCGAGCGGCTGAACGCATCCTCCGATCCCACCGTCCGCATCTGGGCAGGCGTCCTTCGCCTCCGCCTGACGCAGGATTGGACAGCCGTTCCGCTGACTCCCGCACGGCCGCTGCTCGAGCGGCAGGAAGTATTCCGCGCGCGGCGCGCCACCGGCGTCGATTCCGGGCGCGGCGATCTCGAACGGCTCGGCGTCACACAGCCGACCGCCGAGTGGCTGCGTCTCATGCAGGCGTACAGGGCCGGCGTCGCCGACCGATGGGTGACGGTGGACAATGCCTACCGGGCGGAGCTCGACGAGGCCGCGACGGTATCGACGGTGCTCAACGGGCGACCACTCGATCGGAGCCTCGCGAAGGATCTCAACGTGCGCGCGGTGCGGTGCGTCACCGGCAGGCAGGTCCAGATCCTCCCGTGGGGAGCGTGGGCGGAATTCTTCAACCGTCAGTGGGCGGTGCAGATCGTCGGCCTGCAGCGTTTCTACAAGGACTCGCTCGGCCTGGATGACGACGCGGATGCGCTGCGCGGGGAGCTGCACACGGCTTTTCGCGGCCTCAGGATGTTTCCGCTCGCGTCCATCTATTGGACGAAAGGGCCGCGTAGCGCCGAAGCGGACCTGACGTACATCGACGACGGTATCGAACTGGCGGTGTCATCGCCGCAGCTCGTGACGTCGCGCGCCTGGTACTTCCTCGAACAGGGGACACATTACGAGAAGGTGAAGCAGGGCATGCCGCTCGGGGAACAGTGGTTCATTCCGCTGTCGGCGCGCGACCCCTATGATGCCGGCTGGCGCATCCAGTACTTCACGGGAAGGGCCGACGACATCCGGGCGCTGGTCGAGGAGGCGCCGCACGACGTGCTGCTCGCTGGCTACTACGTGAAGCGGCAGTACGGCGAGCACGCGCCGGCCGACGAGGTGAAGCGGCTGTTCGGCGACGCCGCACGATACGACCCGCGCGCGAGCGCATGGCTGCGCGCCGCGTCCTCGGACGGCCAGGACCTGCATCGGCAAAACGAGCAGTCGTGTCAGATGGCCGTGCCGAATTGCACTGCGCTCGCATGGGAACTCGCGCACACCGGTCACGAAGCGGAAGCGGCGGCCTTGTACGAAAAAATCTTCGCCGATCCGAACGAGGATCCGGTCGCCATGTCCCGCAGCAGCTGGTGGCTGGTCAACTATTACTTGCGGCAGAAGCAGACGGATCGCGCGCTCGATCGCGCCGAAAAGGCCGGCGGCGTGTACTCCTATTACGGTCTGGTCACCGCGGCGTATCTGTACGAGCAGCTTGGGCGCCTCGACGACGCTGAACGGGAATACCGGGCGGCCGCCGAACGCTACACGGAACCCGCGCAGCTGCTCGGGTTCTATTACCGGCAGAGTCACCAACGCGGCCATCCCGAGTACCAGGCGAAGTGGGACAACGCCTCGAAAAGCGTGTTTCCCGACGGGTTGAAGCGGGTCGGGTCCGTTCAATCACACCCCGAGACAGGCGTCGTGGTGATGCGCGACACCAATAGCTCCCGCATCGCGGGTCTTCAGGCAGGGGACATGATCGTCGGCGTGGACGGGTGGCAGGTGCAGAGCCGGCCGCAGTATCGCGTCGCCCTGGCGTTCAGCGAGGCGGACGAGCCGAAGCTGACCGTGTGGCGCGGACGGCTGCGTGAGATCTCACTGGGGACCCCGACGCTCTCGGAGCTGGAGCTCCGGAGCTACCCCGTCCTCGGCTACAAGGAGCAGTAACGAGCGCGTCGCGCCGATCCATCGATAGCCGCGCCGCGGCAGCGTCTCGATGTAGCGCGGCGCCTTCGGATCGTCTCCGAGCGCCGCGCGCAGGCGCTTCACGGCGGCATTCAGGCTGTGCTCGAAGTCGACGAACGTCCCCCCGGGCCACAGCCGCTCACGCAACTCGTCGCGCGTCACCACGTCCCCCTGCCGCGCGATCAGCAGCTGCAGGATCTGGAACGGTTGCTCCTGCAGGCGGAGGCGTGCGTCGCCTTTCATCAGCTCACGCGTGGGCTCGTGCAAGGCCAGCGTCATGACGGCCAGACGGTGTCACCGCGTGCGCGGCGCCGGCGCCGCCGCCGACAGCGACGAGTAGAACTGCAGGAACACGTTGTCACGCGCGGCGTTCTTCGAGTGGCAGGCGTAGCAGCTGCCCGACGTGTTCGGCTGCGCCGTTGCCGCGCCCGCGCGCGGGGCGTCGCCGAACGCGTAGTACGCCCACCCTTCGGGCATGCGGGCGCGATCCTTGACCGCCATCTCCACGCCGTGCACCGCGGCTGCGTACTGCCCGTGCCGGCTCGGCACCGAGCCCTCTTCGACGCCGTGCACGATGAGCACCAGCATCGTGCCCTCGCGGAATTCGCCGGTCTCGACAAAGTGCTGATAGGCACTCGGCTCGATCAGCGTCTCGTGGAACATCGGATGGGCGGGTGCGTCCTCGGCGTAGCTCAGGCCGAGCGACGTGCCCGCGAGAATCCAGCGGCGGTAGTCGGCCGGCAGGATCAGCGCACGGTCCTTGTCGTAGCGCGGCATTACCGGCGCCGCCGGCGGCGTCTGGGCGCGTGACTGGGCGACGACCGCGGCCACCAGGACGAGGGCCGCCAGCACCGTGATTTTTCTCATGCGCGTATCTTGGCGACATCGGCCCGCCTGCACAACCCTTTTGCAGCCAAATCGCGGAAAAACCGTTGGCTGCATCGCCGCCGCCGCTGGCTGCACGGCCGTTGTGACGCGGGGGCCGTCGCCTGTACTGTGACGCTCGTATGTCCAGGCGCGTGATGTGGTTGAGCGGGTTCGCGGTGGCGGCCGCAGCGGCCCTGTCGGCCTCGCTGCAGACCTACGTGTCGATGACGGGCCACGGTCATGCGTTTGTCCGCATCCTGGCCTGGGAGCTGACGTGCTGGTGGTTCTGGGCGGCCGTCGCGCCGCTGCTGACCGCGCAGGGCGCTCGCATCGCCGACCCGCGGCGGCTCCGGACCCGCGAATGGCAGCGCACGGCGGCCCTCGTCCTCGCGCTCATGGCCCTCCACGTCCTCGTCGACGCCGTGGCCATCGTCCTCGTCCAGCCCTTCGTGCCGGTCCAGAGCTACGGGTTCGCCGCGGCGCTGGCGACGGCGGCCAAGTCCGAATGGATGTTCGACATCATCGTCGCGACCCTCGCGCTGCTGATTGGCTACGGCGCCGACGCGGCCGATCGGGCGCAGCGGCTGGCGCTGCGCGAATCGCGGCTGGAAGCCGACCTCGCCCGCGCGCAGCTCGACGCGCTGCGCCTCGAGATCGAGCCGCACTTCCTGTTCAACACGCTGAACTCGATCGCGACGCTCATTCGCGCCGAAGCGCCCGATCGCGCGCTGTCGATGCTGCTCGGGCTGAGCGACCTGATGCGCTCGACGCTCGACACGCCGGGCCCGACGACGACGCTCGGCGCGGAGATCGCGTTCGTCCAGCGCTATATCGCCTTGCAACGCGTCCGGTTCATGGATCGCCTGAGCGTCTCCTACGCGGTCGACCCGGGCTGCGAGCACTGTGAGGTGCCGACGCTGCTGCTGCAGCCGCTGGTGGAGAACGCGTTCCGCCACGGCGTCGCGCGCCGCGCCGGCGCCTGCACCCTCGACGTCTCGGCGCGCCTCGACGCAGGGCAGCTGCGCATCCGGATTCGCGATGATGGCGCGGGGCTGCCGGCGGACTTCGACGTGCACGCCTGCACGGGCGTCGGGCTGCGCAACACGCAGTCCCGCCTCGAGCGCAGCTACGGGACCGGCGCATCGCTCGCGGTCTCTTCCCGCCCGGCGGGCGGTACGGACGTCGACATCACCCTGCCTGCCGTGGTCGCCCGCATCGAGGGCATTCAGGCCGCCGGATGACGAAGTTCCGCGTTCTCGTCGTCGACGACGAGCCGCTCGCCCGCGCCGCCGTGGCCGGCATCGTGAATGCGGACGCGGAGGTGGACGCCATCGGCGAGTGCAGCGACGGCCTGGCGGCGCGCGCGGCCATCGAGCGCGACCGGCCGGACATCGTCTTCCTCGACATCGAGATGCCCGGCCTCGACGGGCTGTGCCTCGCCGACGGGCTGCCGCCCGGGGGGCCGGTCGTCGTCTTCACGACGGCCTACAGCCAGTATGCGCCGCAGGCGTTCGACGTCGCGGCGACCGATTACGTGCTGAAGCCGTTCTCGCGCGAGCGGCTGCTGGCGTCGCTGGCACGCGCGAAACGACGGGTGCGCGAGCGGCGCCTCGGTCAGCTCGCCAGCGAGATCGCCGAAGGCAGCGCGAACACCTACCTCAAGCGGCTCGCGCTGAAAGTGGGCGAGCGGACGCTGGTCGTGAGCGAAGACGACGTGATCTGGGTGGAGGCGCAGGATTACTGTGTGATGGTGCACTCGACGCGCGGGCGCCACCTGCTGCGCGCCTCGCTCGCCTCGTTCGAAGCGCGCCTGGACCCGGCCCGCTTCGTGCGGGCGCACCGCGCCGCCGTCGTCAACGTCGCGCACGTGCGCGAGCTGATCGACCGCGACGGGCTCGTGCTGGTCCTCTCCGACGGCTCGGAGGTCGGCGTGAGCCGCGCGCGACGCCAGCACGTGGACGCGTTGCTCAGCTCCAGACGATTTGGATCCGCCCGCCCGCGGAATGAGCCAGGCGCTCTTCGATGAGCGGCACGACGGTGGCCATCCATCGATACCCGAGCCGCGGCAGCGTTTCGATGTAGCGCGGCGCCTTCGCGTCGTCGCCGAGCGCCGCGCGCAGCCGCTTGATCGCGGCGTTGAGGCTGTGCTCGAAGTCGACGAACGTCCCGTCGGGCCAGAGCCGGTCGCGGAGCTCGTCGCGCGTCACCACGCCGCCCCGGCGCGCCAGCAGCAGCTGGAGGATCAAGAACGGCTGCTCCTGCAACCGGATGCGCGCGCCGCCTGCTATCAGCTCGCGCGTCGGCTCGTAGAGCACGACCCGTGCCGGCGCGTCGCCGTTACTTCCCCTTCCGGACGTATACGTTTCCATTGAAGGTCCGCATCTCGAAATCGGGTCCACCGCCATTGATCGAGCCGTAGATCGCCTTGTCCACCTCGACGCGCCGCCTCGCGTTGTCCACGCGTTGCCGTGCGTCGTCGACGCGCTGCCGCGCGTTGTCGCCGCGCGGCCGGTCGAGGTCGATGTTCACGTTCGGGTTCGGGTCGGACGAATCCTGGCGAAGCTGCAGATCGAAATCGGTGTAGACGTCTCCCTGGTCGCTCCGCAGCTTCAGGTTGGCCTTCACCGCCGCCGGCAGCGTCACGTCGACGGAGCCGTTCAGCGACGTAAATGCCATCGGTTGCTGCGGCGTCGCCCGGACGACGCTGGCCGTCAGCTTGCCGTTCACCGAATGCGCCACGACGGAGCCGCCCACGTTGGTCAACGTGATCCCGCCGTTGACGCTCTCCACCTCCAACTCGCCGTCGACGCCTTCTACGGTCACCGACCCCATGACGGTTTCAAGGTCGAGGTTGGTGCGCGGCGGCACCTCGATGGTGAAGTCCATGCCCCGGACGGGTGAATCGACCTCGATCGAGATGACGTTCCTGTCCTCTTCGACGTCGAAGGGCGTGCTCTGCGTCAGCCGGCGCAGCCCCGGCGGAGGCGGCTCGTCCGGGACGCGCCGGCGCGGCGGCTGCGGCTGCCGGCCGGAGGCGGGCCTCGCCTCGATCAGCACGTCCCTCCGGTTCGTTCCCCTGACGGTGATGCTGCCAGTCACCATGTTGACTTCGACCGTACCAGGCCTGGCCGGGTCGCTGAACGCCATCGTCAGCCGCTGGGGGGCGCCGTCATCGGCGGCCTGCGGCGGCGCCGACGGCAGCGGCGGCGGTTGCGGCGAGCGCTGGTCGTTCGGCTGCGCGGCGGCGCAGGCCGCAAAGGCGACCACGAGGAGGAGAGGTCCGAGAGTGGTTTTCATGTCCGTTATCCCAGCTGCTGCAGGCCCCACGCGGCGCGCGCGCGCACGGCATCGTTGACCTGCGGATCCATCGCGAGCCGCCGCAGCGTGTCGGCCGACTCGCGTTCGTTTGTCTTCACCATGAAGTCGATCAGCGCAATCTGCACCAGCGGCGACGACTGGCTCTGCACCGCCTGGATCGTGCCGCGCCGCACGTCCTCGCGCGACGCGAAGCGCTCGAGCGCGTCGATGGTCGCGAGGCGGACGTTGACGTTCGGGTCGTGCATCAGCCCGTCGAGCAGCGCCGAGACGATCTCGCCGCTCGGGCGATCGAGCTGGCCCGTCCACGTCACGCCCTTGATGCGCTCGCTTGCCGACTGCTGCTGCATCAGCGAGAGCGAGACCATCTCGCGCAGGTCGTGCATCTCGCCGCGCATCGCCGCGATTTCCGACGCGGAACCGGTTTCTGATGTAGGGCGGGTGCCGCCGGAGGCGGACCCGCCAGAGCCGGCATACCATCCGATGCCAATCCCGATGACGAGCACGGCCGCGGCCGCGAGCCCCTGCAGGACGTAGCCGCGGAGTGGGTGCGGGCGCGACGGAACATGCGTCTGCTCGACGGCGTCGAGCACCGCGTCGAGCCGCGCGCGCATCCGCTCGGCGTCCGGCGTCGGGGCGTCGATGGCGCCGAGCAGGCGCCACGTGGCGTCGAGCTCGTCGGCCTCGCGCGGATCTACGCCGTCGGGAAGGAGCCGACCGAGTGTGTCGTGTTCCATGATGATCTCTCGTTCAACCGCAGAAAGATGTCGCGCAGGTCCTTGACGGCGCGGTGCATGCGCACCTTCACCGTTCCCACTTCCACGCCGAGGAGGTCGGCAATCGCTTCGAGCTTCATCCCCCGGTAGCGAGCGAGGACGATCAGCTCGCGTTTGTCCTCGCGCAGCAGCATCAGCGCCCGCTGCAGGCGGGCGACCTCGCGGTCGCGCGCGAGCGTGTCGATGGCCAGCGGCGCGTGCGAGGCGTGGCCGGCGGCCTCGTCTATCGGCTCGTCGAGGGTGCGGCTCCGGAAATAGTCGGCGCGCGCGTTGCGCGCGATGCGGAACAGCCACGTCTCGAACCGCCCCTCGTCACGCCAGGTGGCGCGGTATTTCAGCACGCGGACGAAGACGTCCTGCACCAGGTCCTCGGCGACCGCCGCGTTGCCGGTCATCCGCGCGAGGAAGTCGAACAGCGGCCGGTGGTGGCGCTCGAAGAGGAGTCCCAGCTTGGCGACGTCGCCCTTGCGCACGGCGTGCATGAGTGTCTCGTCGGTCACAGTTCCGTCGTTGTCTGAAAACCGCGGCACAAGGAAAAGGTTACGTCCCGCGAGGCAGCAACCTGGTCCATTTCTTGATGCTCGAGCGGCTATCGTGTGGAAAACTCTGTGTTTCTGCTTGTTGCTGGCCTCGTGCGGCGGAACGCCAGCGGCGCCTTCTGGGCCGCCTGCATCGAATCCCGGCACCCCAACCCCGAGCCCCGCCGGCGACGCCCGCGTCCAGCTGACCGACGATTTCGGCGGCCGTCAGCCCTTTCCCGCGGACAACTGGTGGAACCAGGACATTTCGGCCGCGCCCGTCGACACGCAGTCGGACGCCTTCGTCGGCTTCATCGGGCGGACGCGCGCCGCGCACCCCGATTTCGGCCCCCCGCCGTACGGCATCCCGTATGTCGGCGTGAGCGGCAGCCAGCCACGCGTGGCCGTGACCTTCGTTGACTATGGCAGCGAGAGCGACGCCGGTTTCCGCGGCGAGACCGGCTACCCGATTCCGGACGCGGCCCGGGTGCAGCCGAACTTCATCGAGGGCGGCGCGCCGGGCGGCGGGACCGACGGCGATCGCCATCTGCTCATCGTCGATCGGGACAGGTGGGTCCTCTACGAATTGTTCGCGGCGAGATGGAACGGCTCGCGCGACCGGTGGGAAGCCGGTTCGGGCGCGGTGTTCGACCTCTCGTCGAACGGCCGCCGCCCCGACGGCTGGACATCAGCAGACGCCGCGGGTCTCGCCATCCTGCCCGGGCTCGTGCGCTACGACGAGGCGATGCGCGGCCCCGTTCGCCATGCGTTCCGGATGACGGTCCGCCGGACGAACGATTACGTCTGGCCGGCGTCGCACCGCGCGGGCACGACCGCCGGCGCACTGCCGATGGGCGCGCGGCTGCGGCTGAAGACGTCGAAGGACATCAGCAGGTACCCGGCCTACATCCAGAACATCTTCCGCGCGATGCAGACCTACGGGTTGATCGTCGCCGACAACGGCAGCGACCTGTACGTGACGGGCGCGATGGATGCGCGATGGAACAATGCGGAGCTCAACCCCGCCTTCGCGAGCCTCACCGCCGCGGACTTCGACGTCATCCGGCTCGGCTGGCGCTAGTCAGCGGACGCCGGCCTGCGACCGCTGTTCCTGCAACATCGTGTAGCACTCGTACTCGAGCAGCTGCACGTTCGGCTCGGTGCGGCGGTAGAGCGGCATGCTCATCTTCCACGGCCGGGTGAACACTTTCGGGTCCTCGAGCGTGACCTCGTACTGCAGGTGATCGCGGTCCGTCGGCGTGTAGCGCTCGACGATGTGCAGGGCGTCGCTGTGGAAGTTGCCGGCGCGATCGAGCCACGTCTGCTCCGTGAAATGGATGACATCCACAACGAGGGTGTTGCCGTCCCAGCGCGCCCGCGAGTCGCCCATCAGCCAGTTGTCGATCGGCCCGCGCGGGTGCTGCGTGCCGTCCACGTAGATGTGCCGCGTCACGTGGTTGTACTCGTAGAGGATCGCGAGGTAGGTCGGCGTCTGCACGATCTGAAAGGGGTACGGCATGTAGGTGATGCGCGGCACCCCCGGCTCGTAGCACTTCGTCTCCGGATCCGCGGTGTGGCGGTTCGCGTAGTTCTCACGTTTTTTCGCGAGCGCCGCCGGCTGATACGGAATCTCGTTCCCATCGACGACACCCTGGCCGGCGGGCACGCCGAGCGAGGCCGCGTGGTCCTGGATGTCCCACGCCGCGGTGTTGAGCACCTCCCAGATCCCCGAGAGGTCGGGCTTGCCGTCCGCGGTGCGCGGGATGGCCGGTACCTGTCCGGCGGCGCGCGCCGGCGCGACGGCGACCAGCAGCGCAAGCGCGATCCACATCCTCATCGGCGGCGCACGATATCACATTGACAACGGTCCGCTTCGTATGCTTTTCTAACTGTCAGTGAACATCTACCGCATTCCGGCCATGCTGCAGTCGTCGGTCAAGGGCACCGACGAGCGCGTGGAGGTCTGCGGGTGATGTAGCCGAAACAATTTCCAGGGTTTTCAAAAAGGCCATCATCCCGCAGGGGGTGATGGCCTTTTTGCTTTTCTGGCTGGAGCAGGGCCATGACAGGACATCTCGCCGTCGAGACCGAGCGCTTACGAAGGGTCTACACGACACGAGGAGCCACGGGACGCGCATCGAAGCTGGTCGTGCTCGATGACGTGACGCTGTCGGTCCGCCGGGGCGAGCTCTTCGGCCTGCTGGGCGTCAACGGCGCCGGCAAGAGCACGCTCCTGCAGATCCTCGCGGCGCAGCTCCGTCCGACCTCCGGCACCGCGAAGGTCGCCGGCTTCGACGTGTGCCGCTACGGGTCGCACGTGCGCCGCCATGTGGGGGTGGTCTGCGCGGCCGACGGGCCGGTGGTCCGGCTGCGGGCGCCGGAACTCTCCTCCGGCCAGCGGCAGCGGCTCAGCCTCGAGCGCGGCTTCGCCGGCAGGCCGAGGGTGCTGCTGCTCGATCAGCCGACGCTCGGTCTCGACTGCGCGGCGTCGCGCGAGATGCGCGGCTTCATCCGCCGGTGGGTGCACGAGGACGACACGCGCACCGTGGTGATGGCGACCAACGACATGGCGGAGGCGAGCGAGCTGTGCGACCGCGTCGCCGTGCTCGATGGCGGGCGCCTGCTCACGTGCGAGACGCCCGCCGCGCTGAGCGACCGCTGGCGCCCCGAGCCACCGCGTCCCGACACGCGCGCGCACGGGGCCGCGGCGCTCGAAGCGGCCTTCCTGGCGCTCGTCGGGCGGCGTCCGCTGCTGGCGGGGGCGTGACGCCACGAAGCGCACGAAGAGGGGTAGCCACAAAGAGCACGGAGAACACGGGGTTAAAGAACACAAAGTAAAAGCTTTTCTTTGTGTTCTAAATCTTCGTGACCTTTGTGCTCTTTGTGGCTTCCATTCTTTGTGTTCTTGACCGGGACTGGATCAGAAATCGTGGCGTGCGAAGCGGCGTGAACCGGCATACAGCATCGCCGCGGACGCCGCCGCGCTGAGGAGGAGGCCGGCCCACGGCAGCGCGCCGGTGCGGAAGTAATTTTCGCCGCTCATCACCGCGAAGATGCTGTACGCCGCGACGCCGCCCGCCGCTTGATCGACGGCGGCCAGCACGAACGCCGCGCACAGGGCGATCAACGCCGGCCCCCAGGCGCCGCGCACCGAGGTCGACAGCAGCAGCGCGAGGCTGAAGAACACGGCCCAGGCGACAAACAGGCACGCGCCATGGACGAGGGCGCTGCCGACCGTGAACGTCTGGCCGATCGCGGGGGAGAGCAGCGGGAACACGAGGGCGGGCGCCCACGCGAGCACCGCGAGCTGCGCCAGCCCGGTGGCGACGCGCGCGCCGAGCAGCTCGTTGCGGGACGCCGGCAGCGACATCGTGAACAGCGCCGTGTCCTTCGAGCCGGATGGCAGCAGTCCGCCCGTGCCGAGGAGCACCGCGAACAGCACGCCCAGCTGCGTCAGCGTCTGTCGGAACGCCTGCACCCAGACATAACCGCGATAGCTGCGCTCCAGCTCCGCGATCTCGCGGATGCGCCGTCCGAGCGCCCCGCTGCCGACGTTCGCCGCGGCCGGCAGCAGCGCCACGACCTTCGGGTACGCGAACACGGTCAGCACCGCCGAGCAGGTGAGCACGACCAACGCGATGAGGAAACGCCAGCGGGTATCGAGCCAGGACTTGTACCAGAACATGTCACTCCTCCGCATTGACGGTTTCGAGAAAGATTTCCTTGAGGGAAACGGGGAACACGTCCATCGACGCCGGCGCCAGCGCGCGCGCTTCGTCCACGACCTGCTCGGCGCCGGCGCTCGACAGCAGCGTCAGTACCCGGCCGCTGCGCCGTACGCGCGCCACGCCAGGCGCGTGGAACACCGCGTCGGGCGCCGCGTCGTCGAACACCAGCTGGATGCGCCGGTAGTCACGCCGCAGGTCGTCGAGCGCGCCGGTGACGGCCGTGCGCCCGCGCTCGATGATGGCGACGCGATCGGCGATTTGATCGACGTCGGCGATCTGATGCGACGAGAAGAACACGGTCGTCGCCTCGTCGGCGACGTAGGCGACGAGCGCCTGCAGCACCTGTTCGGTGACGGCGGGATCGAGGCCCGACGTCGGCTCGTCCAGGAGGAGCAGCTCCGCGCCGCGGCAGAGGGCGAGCAGCAGCGAGAGCTTGGTCCGCATCCCGCGCGACAGCGTCCCGATCGACGCGTCCGGCGGAAGCTCGAACGCCCGCAGGTACTTTCGTTCGAGGTCGGCGCGCCAGTGTGGAAAGAACGACGCGGTGAAGCGGACCATCGCTCCCACGTGCATCGAGTCGTAGAGACCCTTGTCCTCGCTGACGAAAGCGGCGCGGCGGCGGATGTCTACGCTCTCACGTGGCGAACCGGGCGCGAGGCCGAACACCCGTGCGTCGCCGCCGGACGCCCTCGTCATCCCGAGCAGGATCTTCATCGCCGTCGTCTTGCCGGCGCCATTGCGCCCGAGAAACCCGAAGATCGAGCCGGGCGGCACCTGCAGGTCCAGCCCCCGCAGCGCCTCGACGCCGCCGTACCGCTTGCGCAGCTCCACGGTCTCGATCACGAACGGGTCAGCCACGGTGCCCTCCAACCCTGCTGAGGCCGGCCAGTTCGGCTTCGAACAGACGCCGGATCTCGGCGTCGGTGACGCCGCGCGCGCGCAGCCGCTCGACGGCCGCGGCAACCGTCGCCTGCCCGGCGCGGAGCCTGTCGGTCAGCTTCTTCGCGCGCGCCTGCGGCGACACGAACGCGCCGGCGCCGTGCCGCAGCTCGATGACGCCGTCGTGCTCCAGCTCGCGGTACGCCCTGGCGACGGTGTTCGGGTTGATCACGAGTTCCTCGGCCAGCGGCCGGATGCCCGGCAGCTGCTCGCCCGGCCGCAGCGCGCCCGTGTCGATGGCGTGCTTCACCTGTTCGATCAGCTGCAGGTAGATGGGTACGCCGGACGATGGGCTGGGGCGGAGCAGCAGCATCGCACAACTGTACTAGTGAACTAACACAGTGAGACTGTTGATCAATTGCGTCGCGGTGTCAAGTCGAGAGCGTGAACCACGAACCGCGAACCACCAATCACCAACTACCAACCGCCAACCAACCACCAGTTAGTGGTAGAAGATCCACATGCCGATGTCCGATTACGTCCGGCGCCTCCGCGCGAAGATGGGCAACGAGTTCCTGCTGATGCCGTCGGTGACGGCGCTCGTCTTCGACGCGCAGCGGCGCGTGCTCCTCGTCCGGCCGTCCCGCCGCGAGAGCGTCTGGCTGGCCCCTGGCGGCGCCGTCGATCCCGACGAGCAGCCGCAGGACGCGGTGGTCCGCGAGGTGTGGGAGGAGACGGGCCTCCTGGTGGAGCCGACCGAGCTGCGCGGCGTCTTCGGCGGCCCCGAGTACCGCGTCTGGTACGCCAACGGCGACGAGGTTGGCTACATGATGGCGGTGTACGAGTGCCGTGTGACCGGCGGCGCGCTGAAGCCCGATGGCGATGAGATCGTCGAGGCGCGCTACTTCGCGGCGGAGGAATTGCCTTCGATCACGCTGTCGCGCTGGGCGCGCGTCATCGTCCCGCGGCTGACGGTCCAGCGCGGCGCGTGGCTGCCGCCCGTCACGTGGCGTCCGTCGGCGATGCGTGATTCGTGACCGGCGGTCCCAGCTCCCACGCCACCTCGTCGCCCACCGCGATCTCCCCGCTCTCGATCACCTCCGCGTAGGCGCCGCCGCCCCAGCGTTCACGCATGGCCGCCTGCAGTCCGGGCAGCGCCTCGTCCATGCGCTCGCACGGGCGCACCTCGCCGAGGATACGGAGCCGCGCCCCGCCGACGCGCAGGGTCCGTCCGCGCGAATCGAACAAGTCGAGCGCGTCGATCACCAGGTTCGCCCGCCGCACGCTGGTATCGAGATCGCCGCCGAGCCGATCCATCAGCTCGTGCCAGCGTTCGAGATCCATGAGCGTCACCTGGCGCCTGCCGCCCTGGTCCGTGTTTCCCGCGACGCCGCGCCCGGCGACGAGCGTCGCGCTCCGGGCCGCATCCATGTCGCCCCGCCGGGCGCGCTTGATCCAGATCTGCTGCAGCACAGCCATTGGGGAATTATGACGCGTCCGGACCGGGCACCGGGTTTGAGTACAGTCGCCCGAGCCATGCCGGAACGGACGACCCGTACGCACCTGCGCATCGCGGCCATCGGCGATCTGCATGTGTCCAAGCATTCCCAGGGAACGTTGCAGCCGCTCTTCAGCCAGATCAGCGAAGACGCGGATGTGCTGCTGCTGTGCGGCGACTTTACCGACTACGGCCTGCCGGACGAGGCGCGTGTACTGGCGCGCGAGCTGACGGCCGCGATGAAAGTCCCAGTGATCGCCGTTCTCGGCAACCACGATTACGAAGGCGGCAAGCCGCAGGAGATTCGGGAGATCCTGTCCGACGCCGGCGTCACCGTCCTCGACGGCGAAGCCACCGAGCTACACGGCGTCGGCTTCGCCGGCGTGAAAGGCTTTGCCGGCGGCTTCGGTCGCGGCGCGCTCGGCCCGTGGGGCGAGCACGCGATCAAGGCGTTCGTGCAGGAGGCCGTCGACGAAGCGCTGAAGCTCGAGGCTGCGCTGGCCCGCCTCCGCACGCAGCAGCGCGTCGCGCTGCTGCACTACTCCCCGGTGCGCGCGACGGTCGAGGGCGAGCCACCCGACATCTTCGCGTATCTGGGCTCGAGCCGGCTCGAGGAGCCAATCAACCGCTATCGCGTCAGCGCCGTCTTCCACGGCCACGCCCATCGCGGCACGCCCGAGGGGCGCACGTCGACGGGCATCCCGGTGCACAACGTCGCGATGCCGCTGCTCATGCGTACCAATCCCAATCGGCCGCCATTTCTTGTCGTCGAGATGCCGTTCGACGCGGCCGCCGCCGGCGGCGCCGCAGCAGAGCCGCGGCGGAAACCGCTCGTAAAATCGGCGTGAATCCTGCACGGCCAGACGCGTGATCGATACGGACGTGCCACTGCTGACGTCGCCGGCTACGGCGCAGCTGTACCGCGACGCACTCGAGATGCTGAACCGCTGCGGCGTCCCGTATCTGGTCGGCGGGACCTACGCGTTCCAGTACTACGCCGGGATCTGCCGGACGACGAAGGATTTCGACATCTTCGTGCGGCCGCGCGACGTCCGCCGCGTGCTCGACGTGCTGACGCGCTGCGGCTTCAAGACCGAGATCGCGTTCCACCACTGGCTCGCCAAGGCGCATCACGGCGAGAAGTTCATCGACGTCATCTTCAGCTCGGGCAACGGCGTCGCGGAGGTTGACGACGAGTGGTTCGCGCACGCGGTCGACGAGACCGTCCTCGCCACGCCGGTGAAGCTGGTGCCCGCGGAGGAGATGATCTGGACCAAGTCGCTGATCATGGAGCGCGAGCGCTACGACGGCGCCGACGTCGCGCACCTGCTGCGCCACTGCGCGGGGCTCGTGAACTGGGACCGCCTGGTGCGCCGCTTCGGACCGCACTGGCGCGTGCTTCTCAGCCACCTCGTGCTGTTCGGATTCATCTACCCCGGCGAACGCTCGCTCGTGCCGTCGGCGCTCATTCGAGAGCTGATGAACCGCGTCCAGGCGGAGCTCGACGTGCCGACGCGCGACAGCAAGGTCTGCCAGGGCACGCTGCTCTCACGCGGACAGTATCTGGTGGATATCGACGACTGGGGCTACGAGGATGCGCGCCTCGGGCCGCGCGGCTCGATGACGCCGGAACAGATCGCGGAATGGACCGCCGCGATCGACAAATCTCACTGAAGCTCCAAGTTCCAAGCTCCAACAGGTGAAGCTCCAAACTGAGACGTATTGGAACCTTTTTGTAACCGGAGCTTCTTGGAGCTCGGAACTTGGAGCTTGGATCTTGGACCTTACCAGCCGCCGGTCTCGGCTCCGTCGCCGGCGACCATGATTTCCTGCTCGGCCTGCGAGCGCACGTTGCTGTTCGACATCACCTGGGCGCGCAGCGTGTAACCGCCGGCTGAGAGGTTCTTGAACTCCACCGTGTGCAGGCGCTGCTCGCGCGCGCCCTGAAGCTGGATCTCGGTCGCGCAGAACATGTTGTCACCATCCGCTTCCACCCGGAGCGTGCGGTTCTCCGCGTTCGGCTCGACCGCGACGACAAGCTGCACGGTCGCCGGTTCGGCGAAGAAACGGCCGGTCAATCTGATTTCCACGTTGTCTTTCGCAGAACCTACGCTGCCGGTCAGCGCGACGAGCGGGAGTATCAGGACGATGGAGCGAACGATGTTTCGAGCCACGTAATCAACCTCTGGGGCGCTACTCAGCAACTCGCGTACCACCCACCCAGTGCACCCCTCCCGACTACTGCTGGCGCTCGAGAATCCAGCAGACCGGCTCGACCAGCTTCTCGAGCGCCGGCCGTTTCCCGAAGTCTTCGAGCGTGATCTCGTCGGATGCCGCCAGGTCGGATTCGAAATCACGCCGAAGGCGCCCGGCGACCTCCACCTCGCGGAACGCCACGTTCACTTCGTCGTTGTGCTCGAAGGAACGGTTGTCCACATTTGTGGTGCCGATGACCGCCCACGCGCCGTCGACCATCATGGCCTTCACGTGCGTCATCGCCGGGCGGTACTCGAACAGGCGCACGCCGCCGGTCAGCAGCTCGCGATACATGCGCCGGCTCGCCAGCCGCACCAGCCGCTGGTCGCAATATCTCCCGGGCACGATCGCGCGCACGCGGATCCCGCGCTGCGCGGCGCGCACCAGCGCGCGGCGGAAGGATCGATCGGGCAGGAAGTAGGGCGTCTGGATGTCGATGCAGCTGACCGCCCCTTCGACGAGCATCTGGAAGACCACGCGCGACGCGGTCGCGCGGTCGGAGGGCGAGCTCTTGACCAGCATCGCCTCGGCGCCGTCGGCGTGGCGCAGCTCCGGCCAGTGGCGCGGCGCCGTGAGGATCTCGCCGCAGCACTCGAGCCAGTTCTCGGCGAAGACGCCCTGCAGCGCGGCGACGATCGGGCCCTCGATGCGCGCCATGGTGTCGCGCCACGCCCGGTGGCGGCCGCGCGGCTTCAGCCACTGGTCGGCGACCCCCGCTCCGCCGGTGAACGCCACGCGGCCATCGATGACCAGCAGCTCGCGGTGCGTGCGGTTGTTGAGCCGGTGAAACCGGTACCAGGTGATCCGCTGGTAGAACTGCACCTTGCAGCCGGCGTCCCGCATCCGCCGCAGCGCGCCCGCGAAGGCGATGCGAAAGCTGCCGACGGCGTCGAGCGTCAGGCGCACCTCCACGCCCGCGCGCGCGCGGTCCATCATCGCGTCGATCAGCATGCGCGCGGCCTCGCCGTTCTTGAAGATGTAGGCCTCCATGTTCACGGAGGACTGGGCGGCGAGGATCGCGTCGCGCATGGCGGGATAGAACTGGGCGCCGTTGGTGAGGATGTCGACCTTGTTCCCGCGGTAAATCGCGGCCTGGCACGTGGCCTGGATGACGTGCAGGAATTCGTCGCTGTCGGGCCGCAGCGGGTGCGACACCTTGTAGTCGATCCGCGGCGTGAAGAACAGCACCAGGACGAACCAGGTGATGAAGCCGACCGCGATGATCGTCCATCCCATCGCTTACGCCGCCTCCAGGAAAGCGATAGGGAAATGCGCGAACGCGTCGGCGGCGCGGATCCAGCGGCGGCCGCCGTCCTCGATCACGCTCGCGCAGGCGCCCGTGAACGCCTGCCGATAGCAGCGCGGCGCGGCGTCCGGGACGGCAATGCGTGTGTCGCGCCACGTGTCGCCAATCGGCGCCTCGCCGTCCGGCCTGAGCGTCGCGACCAGCCGCGGGACAGCGACGATGGCCTGCCGCTGCCCGAGGATACGCGCGAAGGCGAACAGGTGTTCGCGCGCGCTGCCGTCGACCGCCAGCGGTTCATACGCGCCGCACCGGAACACGTCGTGCGCCGCCCGGCGCGCCCGCAGCATCGTCGCCGTCGCGAACAGCTTCAGGCGATCGTCTTCCGGATGCGCCAGCAGCTCCGACACGAGCGACGGCTCGGGGCTGCCCCGCTCCGGCAGCGCGTCGAGCAGCTCGCGGCGCCTCGTGTAGTCCACCGGCCGCCGGTTGTCGGGGTCGACGAGGCTGAAGTCCCACAGCTCCGTCCCCTGGTAGAAGTCGGGCACGCCGGGCGCGCCGATCTTGATGGCGAGCTGCGCCAGCGAGTTGTAGACGCCGTGGCGGGCGACGCGCGCGGCGAACTCGATGAAGTCGCGGCGGAACGCGATGTTGGAGGGGGAGAGAATCATCTCGACGAACCGCGCCATCGCCTGTTCGTGCGGCTCGCTCGGATTGAGCCAGCTCGTGAAGACCTTCGCTTCGCGCATGGTCTTCAGCATGTAGCCGCCGATCCGCTCCCGGTACTCGCGCTCGCCGTCCGAGGTCATCGGACGCGCCGGCCAGGTCCCGACCAGCGTCTGGTAGAGCAGGTACTCCTCGTTGCGGCTCGGGTACGACTCACCGTCGATGGTGACGCGCGCCTTGCGGTTCATCCGCGCCCACCGTCCCGTCGCCTGCCGCCAGTCGGCGGGCAGCTCTGACAGGATGTTGATGCGCGCGCGGACGTCCTCGCTCCGCTTCGTGTCGTGCGTGGACGAGGCCGACAGGCTGTGCGGCCACCGCGTCGCCCGTTCCGCCAGCCAGCCGTGCAGGGCGTCGGCGGTGACGCCGAACTTGTCGGGCTCGCCGCCCACCTCGTTGAGGGAGACCAGCCGGTTGTAGATGTAGAGCGCGGTGTCCTCGATGCCCTTCGCCGTGACCGGGCTCGTCACCTGCTGGAACTTGCTGACGAACTTCAGGTGTTCGCCGCGCTCCTCCTCGGGGATGTAGTCCGCCTTCTTCAGCAGCAGCCCGCGGATGAAATCGAACACCACCCCGGGGTGGCGGGCGTTCCGCCGCTTCGCCTCGCTGACCGCGTGCTCGATGTAGCGGCGATCGTGCGCGCTCACGTCCGGCTCGCGCCCGTTCACGTAGGTCCGGTAGACGGGGAACGCGGCGATGATCTCGCGCATCGCGTAGACGAGCAGGTTCAGGGTGAAGTCGCGGAAGTGACGGTTGCGCTCGGAGAAGCGGTTGAGGCCGTGGGCGAGCACCTGCAGCTCGCTCGCCATGCTCATCCGCAGCACGAGCTGCTTGCTGCGGTAGGCGAATTCGCGGAACGGCGCACGCAGGCGGGTGAAGCGCTCGAACGCCTCGTTGACCGCACGCTCGTGGCGGACGTCCACGAACAGGCCGTTCACGCGCACGATGAACTCGTACCCGGTCGTTCCTTCCACCGGCCAGGCCGGCAGCCACTCGTCGAGCCCCAGGATCTTCTCGACGACGAGATAGAGGCGGCGATCGCCGGTAAAGAGATCCGGGCGCACCTCGCTCGCGCGCGCCTGCAGCCGCTCGAGGTAGTCGCCCGGGTCGTAGAGGCCGTCGACGTGATCGATGCGCAGGCCGTCGATCGCGCCCTCGCGGAGCAGCTCGAAGGCAAACGCGTGCGTCCGCTCGAACACCTGCGGGTCTTCCATCCGCAGCGCCGCCAGCTCGTTGATGTCGAAGAAGCGCCGGTAGTTGATCTCCTCCGCCGCCACGCGCCAGTAGGCGAGCCGGTAGGCCTGCACCGACAGGAGATCGTCGAGGCGATCGAAGCTCCGCGCGTCGCCCCGGGTGCCGTTGAGCGTCTCGACCGCCCGGCGGATGTGTGCGAGCACCGCCGGCGCGGCGCCGGTCAGCCGCGCGAGGCGCCGCTTGATCACTTCCTTCTCGCGGTGGCGTTCGGCGCGCGCGTCCGGGGTCTGCGCATCGTGGGCCGGCAGGTTCCGGATCGCCGTCAGGATGCTGAGGAACTCCTGTCCCTCGTCGCTCTCCCCGCCGATCTCGGCCAGCAAGGTGCCGGCGTCGAGCGCGAGGATCCGATCGTAGGTGCCGGGCGCAATCGGCAGCGCGGTATTGAAGTAGTGGGCCGTGAACGCGCCGTTGACGTACTGGAGCGCGATCTCCTGCCGCTCGAGGACCGCGCCGTAGGAGCCGCCGAGAATCGGCAGCAGCACCTTGTCCGTGAGCTCCAGCTTGAGCGGATGCCAGTCGATGTCGAAAAACGACGCGAACTGCGAGCTCGGACCGTTCTCGAGGACGTCCTGCCACCATGGATTGCACGACTGCGCGATGCCCATGTGGTTGGGCACCATGTCGATAATGTGCCCCATGCCGTGGGCGCGGAGCGACGCCACCCACCGGTCGTACTGGGCACGGTCGCCGATCTCCGGGTTCAGCTGGGTCGGGTCGGCGACGTCGTAGCCGTGGGTGCTGCCGGGGACCGCCTTGAAGTAGCTCGATGCATAGCAGTGTGAAATCCCGAGACGATCGAGATAGTCCACAATCGCCGTCGCATCGTCGAAGGTGAAGCTCTGGTTGAACTGCAACCGGTAGGTTGCGGCCGGAACGACGGCGGGAGGCATAGTCGAGGTACGTCAACCAAACCGAGTGCCACAGTGGAACGTAGCTTGCTGACGAGGTCAGGTGATGGTTCGCGTCACCTCGACCGTTGTCGCATTGGCCCTTGCTGCTGCCGCCTGCGGCGGCGCAATCGAGATCAAACCGCCGGTGCAGCCGCCGTCGCCCGACGCCCTGCGCCAGCTCTGGGTCGATCCGGGCAATGAACCGCGCGACCTCTTCTGGGGAATCGGCGGCCAGAAGTACGCACCAAAACCCGACGCGGTCTACAAGTTCAAGGAGCGCGACGCCACCGGCTTCAGCACGAAATACGAAGTGAAGGGACCCGGCGACGTCGAATGGAGCGCGAAGATCGGCCCCGAGGCCCAGACCGAGGTCCTGATGTCGCGCATCCTGTGGGGACTCGGCTTTCACCAGCAGCCGATCTACTACCTGCCGTCCTGGACGCTCGAACGCGATGGCACGTCAGCCACCGAGAGCGAAGCGCGCTTCCGCCCGAAGCTGAAGGAGTTCGAGCGCCTCGACGAATCGTGGTGGTGGCAGCAGAACCCGTTCGTCGGCACGCCCGAGTTGAACGGGCTGCTCGTCGTCCTGCTGATGTTCAACAGCACGGACCTGAAGAACGACAACAACAGCCTCTACAAGTTCAAGGAGCCGGTCGAGGGCGCGGACCGCTGGTTCGTGGTGCGCGATCTCGGCGCGGCGCTCGGCGAGACCGGCAAGATGTACCCGCGCCGCAACTGCCTCGAGTGCTTCGAGCGGCGCGGCTTCATCACCGCCGTCCACGACGACCACGTGGAGTTCGACTACGTCGGCCTGCACCAGGAGCTGTTGACGATGATCCGCCCCGCCGACGTGCGGTGGGCCGCGGAGCACCTGCGCAAGCTCACCGACAAGCAGTGGCAGGACGCCTTCCGCGCCGCCAACTACTCGGAGAGCGACGCCAGCCGCTACATCGCGAAGCTGAAGGAGAAGATCGACGACGGGCTCGCGCTGCGCGCGCGTCCCGCCGACCAGGCGACTCGCTGATCGTTCGACCAGACGCGACGAATGCAACCCCCGCCCGAGCTCACTCAAACCCTGCCCCAGGTCCTGGAATCGCATTTCGACATGGTGGAGCGCGCGGTGCTGGCGCTCCCCGTGGCGACCGTGCTCGGCGCCGCGCTCGCCTTCAGGCCGCGCCGGCGCGGCACGCCGCCGCGATCGGCGCCCGTGATCGAGACGCAGATCGTGCTGGCGGTCGTCGGCGCCACGGTGATGCTGGTCGTCGGCTCCAGCCTCGCGCGGGCGTTCGGCATCGTCGGCGCGGCGAACCTGATCCGCTACCGCGCGAAGATCGAGGACCCGAAGGACGCGGTCGTCATGCTCTCCACGCTCAGCATGGGCCTCTGCTGCGGCGTGGAGTTGTACGGGCTGGCGTTGTTCGCCACGGTCTTCCTGCTCGGCGTGCTCTGGGCGACCGAGTCGATCGAGCCGGAGATGACGAAGCACTTCGAGCTGAAGGTGACGTCAGGCGATCCCAACGTGCTGCGCAACGACATCGAGGCGATCCTGCGCCGCTATCACGTCAAGTTCGAGCTGCGGACGCTCGCCCAGAAGGAAATCGTCTACGACACGGAGCTGCCGCTGCACACGCGGACGGACCGCATCGCGAACGCCATCCTCGAGTCGGGGAAAAACGCGGAAACCGAGGTGGCGTGGGACGAGAAGAAGGCCAAGAAGTAATCACCTATCCGGTCTGCAGAGGCCCGGCGACCTTGTAAGTACTGAAGATGATGCCAGACGGCATGGCTTTGGTGCTGACGAGCTCAAATGAGCGTGGCGGAGTTCCCTCTGCAAAGAACCGCTTCCCCGTCCCCAACAGGACCGGATAGACGATCAGCAGGACTTCATCCGCAAGTCCACGTTCCAGCACCGTCGATGTCAGCGTGGAACTACCCCAGAGGAGCAGGTCCGGGCCGTCCTGCGACTTGATGCGGCGAATGCCCTCGACGATGTCCGCTCCAACGCCCTCGCACGGACCCCATTCAAGGCTTTCCGGACGGTGGGTCGCCACATATTTTGTGGCCGCATTGATGCCGTCCGCCATCGGACTGGTCGGCGCCTTAGGCCAGAAGTCCGCCCAGATGTCGTAGGTGCGACGGCCAAGCAGCAGATCGAAGCGCTCGCCCTGGGCGGCCATGATTGCCTCGCGGCCGGCGGGGGTCCGATAGGGTGCGGTCCAGCCGCTGTAGGGGAACGCGTCGTTGTCGGCGGAGTGCTGGATCACGCAGTCCAGCGAGATGTGTTCCATGATTTTGAGCTCTCGCATGTGAGTCTCCGTGCTCTGAGGGTGGAGTCCGGCTTTTCACTACAAGGTCGAACGGCCAGGTCGGAATTCGACAGGCGGTCAGGAATTGTGTTTCTGGGAAGGGCTTGCTCGCGGAAGGACGCGCCTGCCTGGCGCTGTCAGAGATTGACGAGATGACCTCTTAACTTCGTGCCTTCGCGCTCTTCGTGGTTATCCCCGATAGTTCCCGAACTGGAGCGCCACCCCGAAGTCCTGCTCGCGCAGCAGCCGCATCACTTCCTGCAGCTCGTCCCTCGACGGCGAGGTGATGCGCAGCTGATCGCCCTGGATCGACGCCTGCACCTTCTTCACCTTCGCGTCCTTGATGAACTTGATGATGTCCCTGGCCTTTTCGGTGGGGATGCCCTGCTGCAGCGAGACTTCCTGCCGGACGGTGCTGTTGGCGGCGGCTTGCGCCTCGCCGCGACTCAGGTTCTTGACCGGCACGTTGCGTCGTACCAGGCGCGTCGAGACGATCTCCCACAGCGCGTTCAGCTTGAATTCGTCGTCGGCGACGAGCACCAGCTTCGACTCCTTCGTGTCGAAGTCGATGGAGGCCTTCGCGCCCTTGAAGTCGTAGCGCTGCGCCACTTCCTTGCGCGCCTGATTGAGCGCGTTGTCCACTTCCTGGAGGTCGACGTTCGACGTCACGTCGAAGGAACACTGCGTCGCCATGCAGCACACATGGTAGCGCACGGCGACGCTCACGACGGCCGAATCTGCGCGCGGCACAATGCGGCCACCGTCTGCGCGAGCGCCTCCGGCTCGAACGGCTTGGCCACGTGCGCCTCGTAGCCGGACGCGAGCGCCGACTCGCGATCCTTCGCCGACGCGTACGCGGTGACGGCGATCGCCGGGATGCCGCCGCCGCGTTCGAGTGGACGGCTCCGCACGCGGCGAATCAGCTCGTAGCCGTCCTCCCGCGGCATGCCGACGTCGCTGAGCAGCACGTCCGGCAGGCGGCGATCGATTTCGCTCAACGCCGCCGCGGAGCTGTCGACGGTCGTCACGGTCGCTCCGTACTGCGAGAGCGCCATTTCGATCAGATCGCGGGCGTCCGGCTCGTCGTCGACGACGAGGATGTGGAGGTCGCGCAGCAGGTGCCGATCGATCGCCCCCATCTCCGGTCCCTCGGCGCGCGCCGGCGGCTCGGCGCCGGTGGGAAATTCGCTGACGACCGACGGCAGATCGACCTGGAACGTGCTGCCCTGGCCGCCGCCGTCCGACCGGGCCTTGATCGTGCCGCCGTGCAGCTCCACCAGCTCGCGCGCGATGGCCAGCCCGAGGCCGAGGCCGCCGTGCTCGCGCGTGGTCGTCCCGTCGGCCTGCCGGAAGGCGTCGAACACGTGCGGGAGGAATCGCGGGTCGATCCCCTCGCCGGTGTCGGTGACCACGATCCGGTAGCCGTCGTGGCGCGTCAGGCGGATTCGCACGGCGCCGCCGGGGGTGGTGAACTTCACCGCGTTCGAGATGAGGTTCCAGGCGACTTGCTGCAACCGGTTGGCATCGCCCGAGGTCATCGCCGGGCGCACGGCAATCTCGGTCGTCAGCGCGATCTGCTTCGCGGCCGCCGCGGGACGGACCACTTCGATCGCCTCGTCGATGACTTCCGCGAGATCGACCGGCCGCACCTCGAGGCGCAACTTGCCCGTGACAATGCGCGAAATCTCGAGGAGATCCTCGATGAGGCGCTGCTGCGCGCGCGCGTTGCGCTCGATGGCCTCGAGGCCGCGCTCGCGTGTGGCGCCCTCGGCGCCGGTCGTCCGCAGCACGCGCACCCAGCCGAGAACGGCGCCGAGCGGCGTCCGCAGCTCGTGCGAGAGGGTGGCGAGGAATTCGTCTTTCAGGCGGTTGGCCCGCGACAGCTCGCCGTTGCGTTCGCTGATGCGATCGAGCATGGCGTTGAACGCCTGGATGACGACCCCCAGTTCGTCGTTCGACGTCGGCGTCACGCGCACGGAATCGTCCTCGCCGGTGGAAATCGTCCGCGCGGCGCCGGCGAGCTCGAGCAGCGGCGCCGCGATCACGTGCTGGATGCGCTGGGCGATCAGGAAGGATGCCGCCAGCGCGACGAGCAGGAACACCGCGACCGCCGCCGCGCCAACGCGCAGGCGATCGATCAGGTCGTCGAGGTCGCGCGATATGTACAGTGTGCCGACGGCGTCGCCCCCCACGTTGACGCGCCTGACGACGTCGTAGGACGAGCCGCTCGCGCCCGGCGCCGGCGGGCGCGCGGGGCACCTGGCGCCGGCATCGCGGCCGTATGTCGCGAACACCTGGTCGCCCTTGTACAGGCACGCCATCACGACGCGCGGCCTGAGGCGCATCACCGCCAGCGTCTCGCCGGCCGCCTGCGTGTCGTTGAACGCGAGCGGCGCCGCGCTGTTCTCGGCGACGATCGCCGCCTGCGCGTCGAGGTCCTGTTGCAGCTCCTGCCGGAACTGGATGATGTCAAAGGCGAGGAACCCGCCGCTGGCCAGCACCAGCGCGGTGGCGCTCGACGCGAGCGTCAGGAACAGCAGCTTGCGGCGGATCGGCTGGTCGCGGAACC
>DATNCQ010000146.1:0-53313 GCA_035571515.1 Vicinamibacterales bacterium | reverse complement strand
GGTCTGCAGGATTCCAGACGGCCAGAGCACGCGCACGGCGTCCGCGTCTCCGCGCGTGCCCAGGCCGACGAGCAGATCGGCCGGCCCGGCAGCGGGAGCCGTTGCCGCCGTTTCGAGGCGCGTGTACAGGCTTCCCGCGCGCACCTCCACCTTCGCGCCGACGCCGTTGCGGTTCGAGGCGCGTCCGGTGAGCGCCACCCGCAACGCGTGGCGGGCGTTGCCGCCGTCGTTGCGCCAGATGCGGATCGCTCCATCCGAGACGACGAGATCGGCGTCACCGTCTCCGTCGAGATCGCCCGATGCGATGGAAGGGACGGCAATGTCATCGAGGAAGCGAGGGTGTCTCGCGGCGGCGACAGCGGCGTCCTGCGGCTGCCAGTCTCCTCCGATATTCCGGAACAGATGAAGGCCGTCGCGCGAGGCCACCAGCAGATCGAGAAGGCCGTCGTTGTCGTAGTCGAGGAGGTGCGCCGCAAGGGCGGCTCCCGTCCCGGCCGGAGCATCGCGCGTCTGAAAGCGGCCGCGCCCGTCACTGAGCGCCCACAACCCTGGCGCGTCGCTTCGTCCGAAGAACACGTCGGTGAATCCATCCTTGTTCACGTCGCCGGCGACGATGGCGCTGATGTTCGTCGCAGCAGGCAAGCCCACTGTCGCGGCGACGTCTTCGAACGTACCGCTGCGCAGATTCCTGAAGAGAACCGGACGCGCGCCGTCCGCGGCCGCGAGGAGATCGACGTCGCGCCGATTGTCGAAATCGGTCGGCACGATGGCCGTCGCGGACGCGGGCAGTCGCACGCTCGCGGCGCCGGTGATGTCAGCGAACGTGCCGTTGCCGTTGTTGCGGAACAGCCGGCCGCCGGCAAGGACGTCGAGGTCGCCATCGTGATCGACGTCGGCGAGTGCTGCTGCGCGCAGCAGAGGGGTGCGCGCCGCCGAGAACACCGGCGGCGTGACGTCGCGAAAGCGGCCGCCGTCCTGCTGGGCGAGCAGGCGGGGTCCGAACGCGGTCAGCACGAGGAGATCGATGCGGCCGTCATTGTTGACGTCAGCGGCAACGGTTCCCGCGCCGCCAGGCGGCGCGGGCCCGAGCGTGGGCGTCACGTCGCCAAGGCGCGTGCCGTCGTTGTGAAACGCGCGAATCGACGGTCCTACGGCGGCTCCCGCCGTCAGCAGATCGAGTCTGCCGTCGGCGTCGATGTCGGCGAGCGTAACGGCACCGACAGGCGCATCCCGGAGCATCGCGGCGGTCGCGTCGGTGAAGGTCACCGCCGGCGCCGCCGTCTCCACCAGATCCGGTTCCGCGCCGCTCGACGCGATCGCCTCCGCGTAGCGACCCTGCTCGAGATAGGCCTGCGAGTACGTCACGGCGTACGGCGCGCTACGGAGCTGCTCGAACTGCCGCATCGCCTGCGCGGAGCCGCCGCCGTCCCCCGCGCGGGCGAGCGCCAGCGCGAGGTTGTAGGCCGCGGTCGCGTTGTACGGTTCGTCGGCCAGCACCGCGCGGCACAGCGCGACGACCTCCTGAAATCGACCCTGCGCGAGCCGGATCAGCGCGAGGTTCACCTTCGATCCGACATCCGACGGATCGATCGCGAGCACGCGCGAGAACGCATCCACCGCGGCCTGCGGCTGGTTGTCGGCGCGCGCGATGAGGCCGAGCACGTACGGCGGCTGCGGCGCATCCGGCGATTCGCGCCGCGCGTCGTTGGCGGCCTGCGCCGCGTCCGGCAACTGCCCGGCGTAGTAGAGCGCGATCGCGAGATTGATGCGGGCGAGCCGAAGGTCCGGATCCGTGGTGAGCGCATCGCGAAACGCACGCGCGGCGTCTGCGAAGGCGTCCTGTTCCATCAGCGCCACGCCGCGGTTGTTCGCGCGGTACGCGGCCTCGCGTCGCTGCGCGGCCGTCGTCTCACCCGATTGCGGCGGCGCGGCGTTGCGGCACGCGGTCCAGAGCACGCCGAACAGGATCAACGCCGCCGCGAACGCGCGTCCGCGGATCATGGCGACGCGCGGGCGGTTCGAATCAGCCCGCGGCCTTCCTGAATCGTGACGGCCTGGTTCGACTCCAGCGAAGGCAGGTTTTCGACGTGTCCGTCTGGCCACGTGATCTTCACGGCCGACACCTTCGTCGCGCGGCCGAGGCCGAACGTCACCGGACGCTCGCTCTGCGACGCGTAGCTCGAGCCGGTCTTCACCATGGCCGAGGGCCCCGGCTTTCCGTCGATGAAGACCTGCAGCCTCGCGCCGATGGCGTCGCGGTTCGCGGGCCCGCCAATCGCCGAGATGCGGAGCCAGTTGTTGCGGTGGCCCTCGTCATTGCGCAGCAGCCGCGCCGGTCCGTTATTGGCGGTGATGACGAGATCGAGATCGCCATCGGCGTCGTAGTCGGCGTAGGCCGCGCCGCGCGCGACCATGGGACGCTGAAAACCGTCGCCTGCCACGCGTCCGGCGTCCTCGAAACGCCGCATGCCCGCGTTCCAGTACAAGTCCGGCGGCTGCGCGTAGGTCACGTTGCGCTGCACGCTCGCGATGTCGTCCGCGACGTGGCCGTTGGCCGCGAAGATGTCCGGGCGGCCGTCGAGGTCGTAGTCGAAGAAGAACACCCCGAAGGTGAGCTTCAGCAGCGAGCCGCGGCCGAGCGCGGTCGCCGGCGCCCTGTCGATGAACAACCCGTGCGCCTCGCTCGTGTAGAGCGACATCATCTCGTTCGAGAAGTTGCCGATCGCGATGCTGTCGCGCCCCGAGCCGTCGTAGTCGGCGGCATCGACGCCCATGCCGGCGCGCGCCGTGCCGGTCTCGTCGAACGCGACGCCGGCGGTGAGGCCGACGTCGCTGAACGTGCCGTTGCGGGCGTTGCGATAGAGGCGGTTCGGCTGCCGGTCGTTGGCGACGAAGAGGTCGATCCACCCGTCGCCGTCGTAGTCGAGCAGCGCCACCCCGAGCGCCTTGGCATTCGGGTCGTAGACACCCGCGGCGCGCGTCACGTTGTCGAACGTGCCGCGCCCGGTGTTGTGGAACAGCGTCGCGCTCTGGCCGTGGTACGACTCGGGCGTGCAGTACGACTTCCTCGTCCCGTCGAGCGTGCAGAACAGGTCCTTGGCGATCGACCACTCGACGTAGTGCGCGACGAACAGGTCGAGGAAGCCGTCCCGGTCGTAGTCGAGCCAGGCGGCGCTCGTCGAGAAGCCGGGGTCGGCGACGCCCGCCCGATCGGTGATATCCACGAACCGCCCGCCGCCGGCGTTGCGAAACAGGTGGTTGCGCCCGAGCGCCGTGACGTAGAGGTCGGCGCGGCCGTCGTTGTCGAAGTCGGCGCTCGCCGCGCCCATCCCGTACATCTCGACCTGCAGGCCGGCGGCGCGCGTCTCGTCCACGAACGTGCCGTCGCCGCGATTGCGATAGAGCGCCGGGTAGGACGCAGCGCCCTGGCGCCCCGGCCACTTCATCGAGTTGACGAAGAAGAGGTCCTGCCGCTCGTCGCCGTCGGCGTCGAGAACCGCCACCCCGGATCCCATCGTCTCGGGCAGGTACTTCTTTCCGAACGCGCCGCTGGTGTGCTGGAAATGGATCCCCGCCGCCGCGGTGGCATCCGTGAACGTCACGCGCGGAAGCGTCACCGCCTGCTGGGCGGCGCTTGCCGTCACGACCGCGATGGCCAGCCGCAGCGGCGTCATTGCCCGTGCTCGTGGATCTGCTGGCGTTCGTTGTTGTCGTCCGGGTTCAGCAGCCGGTAGCCGCCGGTAATCGCCTGCGATGCCTCGTCTGCCTTGAGCCGCTCGTACAACCGCTGCTCGCGCGTGCGCGCGGCCTCGTCGCCGAGGCCCTGGTAACAGAGCATCAGGTTGTAGTGCGCCTGCAGGTCCTCCGGATCGATCGCCAGCACCTTGCGGAATTCAGACGCGGCTTCGCGGAGCCGGCCCTGGAGGAACAGGACGCGCCCGGCCTGGTTCATCACCACGCGGTCGCGCGGATACGCCTCGGCCGCGCGGCGCAGATGTGTCAGCGCCTCGTCATATCGCCCCAGCGATTTGAGCGCCGTGCCGAGGAAGACGTGTGTCTTGGCCAGTGCCGGATCGATCGCCAGCGCCTGCCGCAGCACCGCGTCCGCGCCCTGCATGTCGCCCTCCTGGATGCGCGCGCGGGCGATGTTGACCCACCCGTCCGCGTATGCGGGCTCGATCTCGGTGACCTTCGTGAACGCTGCCTCCGCGCCCCGGATGTCCCCCTGCAGCAGCAGGCCGATCCCGTAATCGTTCCAGCGCTCGCGCGTCCGCGGCGCCGGCGGAGCGACGGGCATCGGCAGCGCGACACGCGGGCCGACCACCTTGATGGTGGCGGTGGCGGTGGCCATGTCGATCACGGGGATCTGCGGAATCGCCTTCGTCGCGCCCGATACGTTCGACGTGTCCCCCGAGAACACCCACCCGCCATCGTCGTAGGCCGCGTCGCGCGGCGCGATGGCCTCCGACGGGTCGCGGATGCCCGCGTACGCCCACTGGGTGTTCCACCACGAGAATTTCCGGTAGCGCAGGCGCGCCGTCACCGTGATGGTGTCACCCGCCTCGGCAGGGATGTCCAGGCGATAGTGAATCGTGTCGGCGGCGCCCGGCGGGATCAGGCGGACGTAGGCGAGCGAGCGCGTCGCCCACGCGTTGCGCTTGTTGATGCGGTTCCCGTGACCGTCGAGCTGCAGGCTCCGATAGAAGTGCGCTGCAGGATCGACGGCGCCCGTGCCGTGTTCCAGCGCGCCGCTGCGAAGGAGCACCCGTCCGCGGTCGTCTACCGCTTCGACATCGACCCACACGTCGAAGGCGTCGACCGTGCCGCCCGGGAAGAAGTGACCGACCTTGCGCGTCCGGGCGACGACCTCGAGGCGCACCGACTCGCCGCGGCGGACCGCCGCGACGCCGTCCGCGAACGGCGTGACGGTCGGCGCCGCCGGCGCGACCATCGCGCGCGCCGCGCCGAACGCGGCGGATTCCTCGCCGAGCGCAAACGTGCTCGCCGCGGTCGGCTCCTCGTCGGCGCGCGCGCGCTCGCTGCGTGCCCCGAGCGAAGTCGAGGGGGCCGCCGCCCCGCGGGCGAGGCCGAACAGGTCGAGCGTCACCTGGCCGTCCTGCAGGAACGCCTTTACCGCCTCCAACTGCGCGGTGTCGTGGTTGACGAACGGCACCGCCGTATTCGCCGCCGCGAAGCGATGCGAATGAACCCGTCCGTCCCGCGCGGCGGGATCCCGCGAGACGACGAGCGGCATGTGGCAGTCCGCGCATCCCTGCGGCGCCGGCGGATAGTAAAAGGATCGCGCCCCTTCGCCGGAGACGCCCGAGCCCTGCCAGTTGTCGTACTCGTTGAAGCCGCGCAGCCACCGGTACGCGTTCACCGGCTCGTCCAGGTGCACCTTGTGGCACGCCGAGCAGAACTGCGACGTCTGCTCGCGGTGGAACGGCTTCAGGAACGTCTCGCGATGCGGCCGCGGCGCCAGGTTGGTGAGCGTGTCGTGCAGCCTCCGGAGGATCGGATTGTCGCTCGCGGCCAGATCGTGCAGCGGTGGATATTCGATCTCGAAGCCGCCTTGTCCCATCGTCCCGTGCACGCGCGTGATCGAGTGGCACGACGTGCACGCCAGCCCGGCCTGCGCCTCGGCCGTCGAGATCTGCTCGCGGATCGGTCGATCGAAGCGGCCGTTGAAGAACACGGCGTGGTCGTGGCAGCCCGCGCACCACTTCGAAGGCCGCGTCCCGACCGTGTCCTGCATGTACTCGATCGACTTGCGATACCACTGGTTGTTGAACGAGGAGAAGTGGTGCATCGAGGAGCGCCACTGCTCGTAGATGTCCGTGTGGCAGCGGCCGCAGGTGTCGCTCGTCAGGAAGAAATTCGCGGGGATGGTCGACTTGACGTTCGTGTCCGCGGACGAGGGGTAGAAGGGGCTCGATGGCCCGCGGCTCTCCTCGTCCATCGAGGCCGGCACGACATCCGGATTCGCGATGGCAAACCGTTCGCGCCGTGCGTCATCGCGGGTCGCGTGAAGAATCGCTGCGCCGGCGACGATGACGAAGAGCGCGGCGGCGCCGGCGGTCGCGGCGTCGAGCGTGAATCGCGGCCGGAGTGCGAGGACCAGCAGGATCGGGCCCGCAACCGACACGGCGACGTGGGCGATGACGAGCGCGTAATACGGACGCGTTGCGCCGAGGACGAGGATCGCGACACCCGTGACGGCCGCCGTCGCGAGCGAGGCGGCGGTTGCCGCGCGCAGCGGTGACGCGCCCGCAAAGCGGCGGGCGCGGCCGAGCAACGCGATCGCGAGCGCGATGCCGAGCACCGGATGCAGCGCGACGTTCGCGTAGTACCACGGCGACGCGTCGGCAAACGCCCACAGCCACGCCGAGTTGAGGAGCAGGGCGGCGCAGGCGATCGCGAGCGGGTTCATTGCGCGCGTGCCGCGGCGCGGATGGCGTCAGGCGTGTCCGCCCGCACATCGCCCACGTCCTCGTCGCGCCACGGCACCCGGCACGCGTGGTTGTGCTGGTACAGCGTGAGGTTCTCCTCGAGGCGCGCGGCAAGGTCGGCGCGTCCCGCGCTTCGCGCCGCCGCGATGAGGTCGCGCTGCAGCGCCGCGGCTTCGCCGAATCGGCCCGTTTCCGCGAGCGCCATCGCCAGCGTCTCTCCCACCTCGGTGCTCTGCTCGGTGCGCAGCAGACCGTTGGCCAGCGCCAGCGCGCGGCGGCCATCCCGCACGTGGTCGTCTGGCGCCGCGGCGAGCAGGCGGGCCAGCGCGCGTGCGAACCCCGGGTGATCGGGAAACGCGCGCCCGCCTGCGATCAGCCGGTCGCGCGCCTCCGCGTACCGCTGCAGCCGTACGAGCGTGATCGCCACCTCGAGCGGCGCATCCGCCAGCCGCGGATCGAGGCGCGCGCTCGCCTCGTATTGCTCGAGCGCGTCGGAGGCGCGCCCCGATCGGCGCAGCACGCCCGCCAGCCTCATCCGCGCCTGCACGTACGAGGGCTGGTATTTCACCGCGGCGGCATAACTGTCGATGGCCTCGGCATCGCGGCCGCGGCTCTCGAGCAGGACCGCGCGGCTGTAGTGCGCCGGCGCGTAGTCCGGCGAGCGGCGCAGCGTTTCGGCGAATTCCCGCTCGGCTTCGTCGACCCCGCCGGTCATGAACAGCGCGGTCGCGAGGCGGTGGCGGAGCAGCGCGTTGCCCGGCGCCACCTCGACACCCCGCCGGAAGCTCTCGACCGCCTTCGTCCATTCGCCGCGGTTGAGCGCTTCGGTGCCGCGGACCTCGAACGCCTGCGGCCCTTCGAGCAGGTCCGCGACGCGCTCCATCAGCGGATCGGGCGGCGCAATCTCGGCGTTGCGCAGATCGCGCAGCCGGAGCTGCGCCTCCGCCTCCGCCTGGCGGCCGGCGCCGCGATAGGCCATCGCCAGCGGATAGTGGAGCGCCGCGGCTGCCGGCTCCTGCCGCGCCGCCGTTTCCAGGAGGGAGACGGCGCGAGAAAAGTCACGACGAGCCAGTGCGAGCCGGCCGAGATGGAAGAGCGCGGCGGTTGACCGCGGATCACGCTGCAGCACGGCCTCGAGCAGCGGCGCGGCCTCGTCCGCGCGTCCCCGATCGATGTCGATGCTCGCCAGCCAGACGCGCGCCGCCGTGTCGTCGGGCTGCAGCGTCAACACCTCGCGGAACGCCGCCGCCGCCTCGTCGAGCGCTCCGCGCATGCGATAGAGATGTGCGAGATAGTACAGCCACCGCGGATCGCGCGGCGCCAGCTCGCGGGCGTTCAGGAACGCCGGCTCGGCGGCCTCGAGATACCGTGCGGCCAGCAGCAGCTCGCCCACGGCGCCGTAGGCGTCGGCCAGGTCAGGCGGAGCTGAAGGTCCGCCTCTCCGTTGATCGTTGAGCGCGGCGAACCGCGCGCGCATCTGCGACTGGACCGGTCCGCTCATCTTCGACAGGTCCGGCTCCTGGACGGGGCGCAGCCGCGGCGCAGGCTCGCCGCCGGAACCGCTCGTGCGGCCGCACGCGCCCAGCGCGAGCAGCACGACCACCGGGATCGCGGCGAGACCCGTTTGCCACTTCACCGCGCGCCCCCCTCGACCAGCGTCTGCCATCGATCGACGCCGATGCTGTTCCATTCCTCCGTGCGGCCATCGGGCCACCGCACCCGCACGCGCGGCGTCGCCGCGGCTTCGCCGAGCCCGACGAGCACCCGCGGATCGCTGGCCGATGCGTAGCTGCCGTCGGCGCGCACGCGCCGCCACAGCGACGGCTGCCCGCTGCGGACGATCTCGACGCGCGCACCCGGCATGTCGCGATGCGCGGCCGTCCCGGTGAGGCGCAGCCCGATCCAGTGCTGCCGCGGCCCGCCCCGCTCGCCGAGCGTGTTCACCAGCAGCTGCGCCGGACCGGTGTCGTTGGCGACGAGGACGTCCTGGTCGCCGTCGTTGTCGATGTCGCCGAACGCCGCGCCGCGTCCCACCTGCGGCTGCAGGAAGACCGGACCCGCCTGCGCGCTGACGTCCTCGAAGCGGCCGTCGCGCCGGTTGCGGAACAGCAGCTTGCGCTGGTGCATCGGAAAGGCGTCTGCCGTCGTGCCTTCAGCCGCCTGCACGCGCCCGTTGACCGAGAGCAGGTCGAGCCACCCGTCGTTGTCGAAGTCGAACCAGCCGGTGCCGAACCCGGTGTACTGGAGGCTTGCGGCTCCCAATCCGGACGATGCGCTTCGATCCTCGAAGCGCGCCGTGCCGTCGTTGACGTAGAGGTTGCTCCCCTCGCCGTTCAACTCCGTCATGAAGAGGTCCTCGTCACCGTCGTTGTCGAAATCGCCGGCGTCGACCCCCATGCTGGCTTCGGCATGACCCTCACCGGTGACGGCGGCGCCGGCGGTGAGCGCCTCGTCTCGAAACGTCCCGTTACGCAGGTTGATCCAGAGCAGGTTCTCGCCGCCGTCGTTGGCGACGTAGATATCGGGCCAGCCATCGTCGTTGAAGTCGGCGGTGACGACCCCGAGGCCGCGGCCGAAGCCGTGGCCGGTCAGCGCGCGGCCGGTGACGTCGGCAAACGTCCCGTCGCCGCGGTTTCGATAGAGACGATCCGGCGCGGCCTCGTAGACCTGCGGTGGGCAGTAACCCCGTACGCCGGCGAGATCCGTGCAGGCGCGATCCGACGCGATGCTGTATTGGACGTAGTTGGCGACGTAGAGGTCGAGCCACCCGTCGCGGTCGTAGTCCACGAAGGCGGCGGACACCGAGAACCCGCTGTCGTCCGTCCCGCTCTGGTGCGAGATGTCGGTGAACGTGCCGTCGTGATTGTTGCGGTACAGCTGATTCGATCCGAAGTTCGTGAGGTAGAGATCGACCCAACCGTCGTTGTCGATGTCGCCGGCAGCGACACCCATTCCGTACGCGTTCGCATGGATCCCGCTCCGGGCGGTGACGTCGGCGAACTGCATGCTCGGCGTGCCGTCGGCGTTCACGCGCAGGTCGTTGCGGAACAGCCGGCCGCCCGCGTGTTGCGGCGGCGCCGGCGCGTCGGCTGGCGCGCCGAGCAGTCCACCCTGGACGAGAAACACATCCAGGTCGCCATCGTTGTCGAAGTCGAGCAACCCGGCGCCCGGAGGCATGACCTCGGGGAAGTAGCGCCGGCCGGTCATGCCGTTGACGTGAACGAAGCGAAGCCCGCTTTCCTCGGCGCGATCGACGAACCAGGCCGCGCGCCCCGTCGGCGCCGCCTCCGCGCTTTCGTGCGCGCTGCCGCGGCACGCGGCCGCGATCGCGATGAGCACGACGAGTACGGACGCGAGCGTGTGTGTGGGCACGTTGTGAATGGACCGCCTCGGGTTCGCGGCGGAGTATACCCCCCGCATCGTCTTGACGGGCCAGACAGGGGGGGTGTATATGGTCGCAGCGCTTCGCGCGCCGCCGACCGCGAGTCTGGAAAGCCGTGTGACGTTTGGGACCGTGAGGAGGACACATGGTCGTTGCTCGTCGCGTGGGACCCCTGGGCTTTTCCCTCACCCTGCTTCTGCTCCTGTCATCGACGAACGCGGCCGCTCAGCAGGCGCCGAGCGGCATCGCGGGCATCGTGAAAGACGCATCGGGCGGCATCCTGCCCGGCGTCACCGTTGAAGCCGCGAGCCCGGTGCTGATTGAACGGGTCCGCAGCGTCACGACCGACAGCGACGGACGCTACAACATCATCGATCTCCGCCCGGGCACCTACACGGTGACCTTCTCGCTTCCCGGCTTCAACACCTTCCGGCGCGAGGGGATCGCCATCTCGGTTGGCTTCACCGCGACCGTCAACGCCGATCTCGCGGTCGGATCGCTCGCCGAAACGATTACGGTCACCGGCGAAACCCCGCTCGTGGACACGCAGAACGCGCGGCAGCAGAAGGTGCTCACCGACGACGTGCTGCAGGCGCTGCCGACGGGCCAGACCAACATCGTCAACGTGATCGCGCTGACGCCCGGCTTCACGGGGAATGCGACCGTTGGCGGCAGCACCGGCGCGTACCACGGGCAGCAGACGAAGGGGACCTTCCACGGCAAGCGCGGCACGCATCTGAGCCTGGACGGGATGCGGATCGACAATTACGCCGGCGCCGGCGATTCGCCGGGTTACCTGTTCAACACGCTGACCATCGAGGAGACCGCGCTCGAAACCGGCGGAGCCACCGCCGAGAGCAGTTCACCCAACGTGGCGATGAACATGGTGCCGAAGGAAGGCGCCAACACCTTCCGGTTCAGCATCGAGGGCCTGTTCACCAACCACAACCTGCAGAGCAGCAACCTGACGACGGCGCTCAGCGACCGTGCCATCACCGACGTACCGAAGTTGAATCGGATGTACGACGCCGGGTTCACGATCGGCGGGCCGATCAAGCAGGACAAGGTGTGGTTCTTCGCCGCCATCCGGCGCTGGGGCGTGCGCAACCAGGCCGCGGGGCTCTACTGGAACAAGACGCAGGGAACGCCCGTCTATACCCCGGACCTCTCCCGTCCGGCGTTCCGCGACGAGAAGTACCAGTCGCATGCCGTACGCCTTACGTGGCAGGTCTCGCAGCGCAACAAGGTCAACATCTTCACCGACATCAAGAAGGATTGCATCTGCGCCAGCGGTGGCGCCGCGTCTGCGCTCGGCAGCGGCGCCAACAGCGCGCTCGAGGGCGAGGCGCCGTGGCGGCTCTGGCCGAATGGCATCATCCAGGGCACGTGGACGTCGCCGCTGACCAGCAAGCTGCTGCTCGAGGCCGGCGCGTCGGACGTGATGTTTCACTGGCCAAACCTGCTGATGCCGGGCACGAGCCCCGACGACGTCGCCATCACGGAGCAGTCGACGACCTTCCGCTACAACAACGTCGGCGGTCTCTACCAGCCGAGGATCCGCCTCGGCGATCGATACTCGGAGCGGTTCTCGCTGTCGTATGTCACCGGTTCGCACGCGTTCAAGACGGGCGTGCAGTGGGATCAAGGCTTCTCGGACACCGAGAACATCGGTCTCGGCCGGCCGGGCGCAAAGGGCGTGTCGTACCAGTTCAATCGCGGCGTCCCGGTGGCGCTGCAGTACAACGCCATTTTCCGCGAGCGGTACTACCAGCGGGCCGAGCTCGGCCTCTACGCGCAGGACCAGTGGACCAAGAAACGACTGAGCGTGAACTACGGCCTGCGGTTCGACTATTACAACGGATACATCCCGGCGGTCCACGAGCCGGCGCACGATTTCACCCCGGAAGTGAATTATCCGGAGGTCCACGGCGGACCCGCATGGAAGGACATCAATCCGCGCGTCGGCGCCGCCTACGACCTGTTCGGCAACGGACGAACCGCGTTCAAGCTGTCGTTCGGCCGCTACGTCGCGATGACCGGCAACGGCCAGGTCCGCCAGTACAACCCGTTGAACAGCTCGGTGAACAACACGACGCGGTCGTGGAACGACGCCAACGGCAACTTCGTGCCCGACTGCGACCTGCGGAACTTCGCCAACAACGGCGAATGCGGCCCGATTGCCAACTCGCTCTTCGGCCAGGCCAACCCCAACGCGACGCGCTTTGCCAACGACGTCCGCAAGGGGTGGGGAATCCGGCCGTACACGTGGGACCTCGGCACCGAGATGCAGCATCAGCTGAACGCCAGCATGTCGATGACCGCGGGCTACTACCACAACTGGGACGGGGCGTTCGTCGCGACCGACAACACCAGCGTTGCGCCGACGGACTTCGATACCTTCTGCATCACGGCGCCACGCGATTCGCGCCTGCCGAACGGGGGCGGGTACCAGGTGTGCGGGCTGGCGGACGTCACCCCGGCGAAGTTCGGCGCGGTGACGAACCTGCTGACGCAGACCGGCAACTTCGGCAAGCAGACGCGCACGAACGACTTCTTCGGCGTCTCGCTCGAAGCGCGGCTGGGGCGCGGGATGCGCGTCGGCGGAGGGTTCGATTCCGGCCGCACGGTCGACGACGTCTGCTTCAACGTGGATTCGCCCTCGGCGGTTGCCGCCAGCCTGCCCGGGGTGTCGACGACACCGGTGCCGCACACCGCAACGACGATCGACGGCAAGAAGACCTGTCACGTGGTCACGCCGCTCGCCGGCAATACGCAGGTGAAGGTGAATGGGAGCATCCCGCTGCCTGCGGATGCGATGATCAGCGCCACCTATCAGAGCCTGCCGGGCCTGTCCTACATCGCGACGTACTCGGCGACGACGGCCGAAATCCTGCCGTCGCTCGGACGCAACCTCGCCGGCGGCACGCGCACCTTCGCGGTGCCGCTCGTCATGCCGCAGACGCTGCGTGAGAAGCGCCGGTCGCAGCTGGACCTGCGCCTGACGAAATATCTCAGCATGGGCAAGCGGCGCGTGCAGACGAACTTCGATGTCTACAACCTGTTCAACTCCGATGACATTCTCGGCGAGAACACGACGTTCGGCGCCAGCTGGCGCAAGCCGACGTTGATTCTCAACGGCCGGCTGATCCAGTTCAGCGCGAATATGAACTTCTAGAGGAAAGTGGAAAAGTGGAAAAGTGGAGAAGTGGAAGAAGTAAGTGAAAAGTTGAAAAGTGAAAAGGGAAAAGTGAGTTCGACGTGAAGAATGGACTTCTGACGTTGTTGGTCGTCGCGATGGTGGTGCTGCTGGCCGCCGTGGCCCGCAGTCCGTTGACAGGCGGGCACGCGACGAACGCAGCCAGCCTGCGGACGCCGTGGGGCGAGCCCGACCTCCAGGGCATCTGGCAGGACCCGACGCAGACGCCGCTGCAGCGGCCCGCGCAGTACGCCAACCGCGAGTTCCTCACCGACGCCGAGATCAAGGAGATCGACGCGAAGCGCGAGGCGCTCGACCGGCGCGAACACCGCGCGGGGCGCGGCACCGAGCAGGACGTCGCCGGCGCTTACAACGCGGTCTTCGAGTCGCACCGCAGAACCGGACGGCGGACGTCGCTGGTCGTCGATCCGCCGAACGGCCGCGTGCCCGCGATGACCGAGGCGGCCACCAGGCGCGTGGAGCAGGAGCGCGCGTACCAGGCGAATCCGCGCAAGGCGCCGGATCCGGGCACGTGGAACACCGGCCGCATGAACCGGGCCGACGGTCCGGAGGACCGCAGCACCTCGGAGCGCTGCCTCGGCAGCATGCTGCCCGACCTCAACGCCTTCACGCGCATCGTCCAGTCGCCCGGCTACGTGGCGATCTATTACGAACACGGACAGGGCGGCGGCGGCACGCGGCTGATTCCCACCGACGGCAGCGCGCACCTGCCGGCGAGCGTGCGGCCGTGGTACGGCGACGCGCGCGGCCACTGGGAGGGCGACACGCTCGTCGTCGATACGGCGAACTTCGGTGCGAAGACGTTCTATCGCGGCGCGCACGAGAACCTGCACCTGGTCGAACGGTTCCGCCGCGCGGACGCGGAGACCGTCGAGTACAGCGTTCGCGTCGAGGATCCGGCGACGTGGGTCGCGCCGTGGACCGTCAAGATGGACCTGAAGAAGAACGAGGACAAGTTCAATCGCATCTTCGAGTCCACGTGCCACGAGGGCAACTACGGGCTCACGGGCATGCTCGCCAACACGCGCGCGGCGGAGCGGGCGTTTGCGGCAGGCAAGGGTCCCGACCCGGCGACGCAGAACCTCGCGCTCGGCGGGGCAGGCGGCGAGGCGGATCCGTTCGAAGGAGGCGGCGACTAGCCACATCGCGCGCGCCGCGGCCCACGGATAACCACGAAGGCGCGCTTCGCGCGCGGCCACGAAGCACACGAAGAGCACGCAGGGCGGTCGCCGTCTACAACAGGTGCCTCTTCTGCTCTTAAACTTCGTGCCCTTCGTGCCCTTCGTGGTTCCCCGTCGTCGTGCTCTCGACCGGTGCCGTGCGCACGTGCTCGGGGCGCACCCCGAGACCCACCAGCCGCGCCGGGATGCGCCGCAGCACCGGGAACCTGTTGAGCAGCCGGGCGACCATCGGCAGCCTTGCCGGCGTGCCGCGCTTCAGCGTGCGAAACAGCACGCGCTCCTGGATGAACACCTGCGCGCGCTGCGTGACGCGCGCGGGCAGCTCGCGCCGGCGCTGAACCGCCTGCAGGTCCGCCGCTGACGGCGTGCCGCGGCGCAGCGGCCCCGACAGGATGTTCGCCGCGGCCACGGCATCCTGGATGGCGAGGTTGATCCCGACGCCGCCGACCGGCGACATCGCGTGCGCGGCGTCGCCAAGGCACAGCAGGCCGGGGCGGTGCCACTGCGGCAGCCGGTCGATCTTGACCGTCAGCAGCTTCACGTCATCCCAGGACCGGATCTCCGCCACGCGATCGGAGAGGAACGGCACGACGCCGACGATCTCCGCGCGGAACGCGTCGACGCCGGCGCGCCGCAGCTCGTCGTAGCCGCCCTTCCGGATCACGTAGGCGCACTGCCAGTAGTCACCGCGGTCGAGCATCACGAGCACGTGGCCGTTGCGGACCGTGCCGAGCGTGGCGGTCGCCGCGTCGCCCGGGTGCTTCGACAGCCGCATCCACAGCACGTCGATCGGCGCGCCGATGTCGTCCACCGGCAGGCGTCCGAGGTCTCGCACCGTCGACGCGCGGCCGTCGGCGCCGACGACGAGCCGGGCGTGAATGTCGATGGGACCGTCCGGCGTCTGCGCGCGGACGCCGGCCACGCGGGCATCGCTCTCGATGAGCGCGAAGACCTCCGCCTGCATCAGCAGCGCGAAGTTCGAGTAGCCGCGGCCCAGGCCCGCGAGGAAATCGAGGAAGTGCCACTGCGGCACCATCGCGATGAACGGCGCGTGGACGGGCAGGTGCGAGAAGTCGGCGAGCGTGACCCGCTCGTCGCCGATCATGCCGCGCACCTCGCGCAGCTCCGAGTGCGGGCGCGCGAGGAACTGGTCGAGCACGCCGAGCTCGTGCATCACCTCGAGCGTCGAGGGGTGGACGGTGTCGCCGCGAAAATCGCGCAGGAAGTCCGCGTGCTTCTCGAGCACGACGACCGAGACGCCCGCGCGGGCGAGAAGGACGCCGAGCATCATCCCGGCCGGCCCGCCGCCCGCGATGCAGCAGTGCGTCTCGAACGTCATGTCAGCCTTCCGACTTCAGTCAGGGTTCGCGCCCCGCGGCCTTGAGCGTCCGCTCGAGGAAGCCGGAGGCGTCGTTGTTCTGCGGCTGCAGCGCCAGCGAGGCGCGGAACTCGGCGATCGCCTCGTCGACCTTCTGCTCGCCGATGAGCGACAGGCCGAGGAGGTTGTGCGCGGCGAAGTCGCTCGGTGTCAGTCGAACCGCCTCGCGCGCGTGCGCGACGGCCTTGGGGAAGTCGCTCTGCTGCAGGTACTGCAGCGCGAGGTTGCGCTGCGAGAGGCCGTTGCCCGGATCGGCGGCGACCGCGCGCTGAAAGGCCTGCAGCGCCTCGTCGTTGCGTCCGAGCGCGGAGAGCGCGTTGCCCATGTTCGACCACGCATCCGCGTCGCGCGGGTTGTCGCGCAGGTACAGCTGCAGCTCGTCGGCGGCTTCCGCGTTCCGGCCGAGCGCGAGCAGCTCCAGGCCGAGCAGGTTGCGAATCTCCGGCAGGTCCTTGACGGCTTCGCGGAGGTGCGCGATCTCCTCGTCCGGCCGGTTGGCGAGCTTCAGCTCCGCGGCCAGATTGCGATGCGCGCGCGCGTGCGGCGGCCAGCGATCGAGCACGGTCTGCCACAACGTCAGCCCCGAACGGTATTCCGCGTTGCGTTGATAAGTGGCGACGGCGAGCAGCAGGGCGACTGGCGCCACGATGACCAACGTCGCGAATCTGCCCCTGTGCTGCACGCCTTCATGGCGTGCGTTGACAGCTGTGCTGATTGGCCAGGCGATCAAGGCCTGGCCCACGGGCGCAATGACGAGCGCGACGACCGCCATCAACGGCAGATACATCCGCCGCTCCGCTCCCACCTCCGTCGAGATCGGCATGATGCTCGACGTCGGCGCCAGCGTCAGGAAGAACCAGGCGCCCAGGAAGCCGATCGCCGGCTTGCGCGCGAGCGCGACGATCGTGACGGCGAGAAGCACGGCGACCGCGACGAAGGTGGGAGCCGCCTCGGCAAACGTCACGGGCGCCGGCTCGCCGTAATCGAGTACCAGCCCGCGCGGCCAGACCGCCAGGCGCAGGTAGCGGACGATCATCACGGACTGATTCAGCAGGTACGTCCACGGCGACACCGACGCACCGGCGAAGCCGGCGGAGTCGCCGCGGGGCGACGACCACAGCAAGACGATCAGCACGAGCCAGGTGGCGCAGAGCGCCGCGTAGTAGCGGCCCCGCTGCCGGAACGCGGCGCGAAACGATCCGAAGGCGAACGTCCGATCGTAGAGCAGCACGACGATCGGCGCGACGACCATCGTCTCCTTGCAGGCCATTCCGAGCGCGCAGCAAACCACGGAGTATGTGGGGCGGGTCCCGCTGGCGCTCCGTTGCCGCGCGACAGCGGACCCGCCGAAGTACAGAGTCGCCAGGAAGAACGCCGCCATCATCAATTCCGTCCGCTGCGACACGTAATCGACAGGCTCGGTCGCGAGCGGGTGCACCATCCAGACGAGCGCAATCGCGAACGCGACACCCGTCTCGACATGCCTCCGGGCAAGCGCAAACAGCAGCAGCGCGCAGGCGACGTGGATCGCGACATTGACCAGGCGATAGCCGTGCACGTCGAGCCCGCCGAGCGCGTAGTTGGCCGCGAAGGTCAGGCTGACGAGCGGACGGCCGGCCAGCGGCGATCCGCGTTCGGTGGGCGAGAGCGACGTGGAGATGTGCCGGATCTGCTCGTTGATGACGATCGCATGGTCGTCATCGAACACGAACGGCGCGGGGAGAACGTTCAGGTAAACGGTAAATCCGATGAGAGCGAGGAAAAGCTCCAAGCTCCAAGCTCCAAGATCCAAGTTCCAAGCTGCAGGCTCCAAATTCCGGTTGGATCTTCTTGGAGCTTGGAGCTTGGATCTTGGACCTTGGAACTTACTCAGTTGCTGCCACTCCGCTGGTCGAGGACCTGGTAGATCCGTGCGACGGTCGCTTCCTGGAAGCCGGCGCCGTTGATGTTGCGATAGTGCTCCCGGTGCGCGCTCAGGTCTATCCGCTTCGCGGCCTCCGCGACCGGCACCTTCTGGTCGTGCAGCGTCTGCGCCTGGTTCCACAGATCGCGCAGGAACGCCTGGAAGTACGCGATCTGGTCCTTGCCCTTGAACGGTTCGCCGTGGCCCGGCACGACGGTCTCGAAATCGAGCGCCTTGAGCTTCTCGAGGTTGTTGGCCCACTCGTCGTGGAAGCCGAAGGCGAGCGCGCCGGTCCCCGGACCTTCGAAGAAGTCACCGGTCGCGACCACCTTCTCCTTCGGCAGGTACACCATCAGATCGGTGTCGCTGTGACCGCGGCCCAGGTACAGCAGCCGAACCTCGCGATCGCCGCGGAACAGTGTCAGGTGATCCGCGATGGTCATCGTCGGCGGCGTCGGGACGGTCTCCTTCAGCTGCTCCTGATACACCTCCTGTACCTTCAGCCGGTCCTCGGCCTGCTTCTTCCGCGCGGGATCGGTCGCCTCGGCGATCTGCTTGCGGATGTTCTCGAGCTGCCCGGGCAGGTTCTGGAACTCGAGCGCGAGCCGGTTCTTCAGCACGCCGGCGAGAATCCCGGAGCGCTCGTTCTCGTGACCGATGATCGTGACCTCGGGTCCGAATACCTGGTTGCCGTCGGTGTGGTCGTAGTGCCAGTGCGTGTTGACCACGTAGCGGATCGGCTTGTCGGTGAGCGTCTTGATGTCGTCGATCAGGCGCCTCGTCGCCTCGGGCGTGATGTTGGTGTCCACGAGCAACACGTCGTCGGCGTTGACGATCACCATGTTCGACGAGCGCGTTTCGATGGTCCCGTTGCCGAGCGCCGCGTAGACGCCGGGCGCCACCTGGATGAAGCGGTGTGCCATCGGCGTCTGCCCGGGCGCCGCCGTTGCGGCGCCGATGAGCAGGGTGAAGATGAGCGCCGCCGCGGGCTGTTTCATGCGAAAAATCCTACCACTGTAGTATCGTGCGCTTGCCCCGAGCGGCCGGAAGGGGCGTTGCGAGAGTCGAGGGGCTTGTCCGGAGTGAAGGCTGGGGTGTCCACAGTGGAGCCGAGGGGTCCGGCATGAACGTCCAGTCCGTCGCCGCGGAAGTCGCCGCGCCAGTCCTGCATTCACGGTCGAGACAATCGACGCTCGTCAGGGGCCTTGCGCCGTTCGTGATCGGCGGCGCCGTACTCCTGGTTCCGACGCCCGAGGGGCTCACCGCCAACGCGTGGCACTTCTTCGCGCTGTTCCTCGCGACCATCACCGGTATCATCACCGAGCCGATTCCCGGCGGGGCCGTCGGCCTGCTCGGGGTGCTCGTCGCCACCGTGCTCGGGCTCGTCCGGCCGGCGCCGGCGCAAGCGACGGCGTGGGCGCTGAGCGGCTTCTCGAACGCGACGGTGTGGCTGATCTTCGCGGCCTACATGTTCGCGTGCGGCTACTCGAAGACCGGCCTCGGGAGGCGCATCGCGCTGCAGTTGATCCGCGCGCTCGGCAACCGGACGCTCGGCCTCGGCTACGCGATTGCGTTCGCCGACCTGGTGCTCGCACCCGTCACCCCGTCCGCGACCGCGCGCTCGGGCGGCAGCATCTATCCCGTCGTCCGCAGCATCCCGGAGCTGTACGACTCGCATCCCGACGACGCGAGCGCGAAGAAGGTCGGCGCGTACCTGCTCTATACCGCGCTGGCCGCCAGCATGGTCTCGAGCAGCATGTTCATCACCGCGCTGGCGCCGAACACGATGGCGATTGCGCTCATCACGAAGGGAATCGGCGTCACGGTCCCGTGGACGCTCTGGTTCAAGGGGTTCCTGCCGGTCGGCATCATCCTGACGCTGATTCAACCGGCGCTGCTCTACGCGATCTACCCACCACAGATCAAGGACGCGCCCGAGGCGCCGCGATGGGCGGCCGAGCAGCTGAAGGGGATGGGCGGGATGACGCGGCCGGAGATCACGATGCTGATGCTCGTGCTCGGCGCGCTCGGCTTCTGGATTGGCGGCGCCGCCTACGTCGATCCGGCCATCGTCGCCGGATTCGTCATCCTCGGGATGGTGATCTTCCGCGTGGTGCCGTGGGACGAAATCGTCGGGCATTCGCAAGCATGGAACACGCTCATCTGGTTCGCGACGCTGGTGACGATGGCGGGAGGGCTGGCGGAGACGAAGTTCCTGGACTGGCTGGCGGCCTCGCTCGTGCCGATGCTCTCGGGGATGGGGGCCTACACGACGATTGCCGGGGTCGTGCTGACGTTCTTCTTCCTCCACTACTTCTTCGCCAGCATCACGGCGCACACCGCGACGCTGTTCCCGCTGTTCCTCGCGGTGGCGGTCAAGATTCCAGTCGTGACGCCCGTGGCGTGGGCGCTCCTCCTGGCCTATCCGCTCGGCATGATCGGTGTGCTGACGCCGTACGCGTCGGGGCAGAACGCCGTCTACTATGGCAGCGGTTACATCAAGCGGCGCGATTTCTGGGTTCTCGGCTTCATTCTCGGGGTGGTGTATATGGCCGTGTATCTCGCGATCATCGTCAAGTGGCTGGGGTATCTCGGTGTCTAGCGTAAGCGGCGCCGTGCTGTCGGGGCCGCCGACCCGCGTGCTGGCCGCGGCGCTCGCGGCCTCCCGCTACGACGACCTGCCGCCCGACGTCGTCGACCACGCGAAGCGCGCGGTGATGGACTGGCTCGCGTCCGCGCTCGGCGGCTCGATCGAGAAGCCCGCGCGGCTGGCGCAGGAGATTGCGGAGGGTTTCGGCAGGTCGTACGAAGCGACGGTGTTTGCCGGGGGACGCGCGTCGGCCGCCGCGGCGGCGTTCGCCAACGGCGTCGCGTCGCACATCCTCGAGCTCGACGACGTCCATGAGGGATCGACGCTGCATGCGGCCGCGCCGATCGTTCCGGCGGCGCTGGCGGTCGCGGAGCGGGAGCACGCGGACGGCCGGTCGTTCCTGGCAGCCGTGACGGTTGGATACGAGGCGGCCTTCCGCATCGGCGAAGCGGTGAATCCGGCTCACTACTACTTCTTTCATCCGACGGGCACCGTGGCGACCTTCGGCGCGGCCGCGGCGGCGGCGTCGCTGCTGCGTCTCGATGCGAACCAGATGGTGGATGCGCTGGGGACTGCCGGCACCCAGGCCGCCGCGCTCTGGGAGTTCAACGCCGATGGCGCGATGAGCAAGCACCTGCACCCGGGGAAAGCCGCGATGAACGGCGTCCTCGCAGCCGACCTGGCGCGTATCGGGTTCACGGGCGCGACACGCATCCTCGAGGGGCCGCGCGGGTTTTTCGAGGCGATGACTCGCGGACCCCGGGAGTCCGCCGCGCAGTACGACGCCTCGAAGGTGACTGACGGGCTCGGCGCTCGATGGAAGATCGTCGAGAACGGCTACAAGCTGTATTCCTGCTGCCGGCACACGCACACGGCCGTCGATTGCGCGCTCGGCCTGCGTGCCCGCCGCCGGTGGTCGGCCGATGACGTGCTGCGGGAGGTGGACGCGATCACCGTCGAAACCTATGGGCCCGGCTTCGAGATCGTGAAGGAGATGAACCCGCGCACGCCGTACCAGGCGAAGTTCAGCCTGGCGTATTGCGTGGCCGCGGCGCTGCTCGAAGGAGCGCTCGGGCTCGAGCAGTTCGCCGACGATCGCTTCGGGTCCGGCGGCGTCCGCGATCGCGCCATCGCGGAGCTGCTCCCGCGCATCTGTGTCAGCGTGGCTGACGATCTCACCGCGAGATATCCCGCCGCGTGGCCCGCTCGGCTGACGCTCGCGTATCACGCCGAAGGCGGGTTGAAGAGCGGCGCCTCCGAACGTGCCACCGGCGATTTTCCGAAAGGGAGCCCGGAGAACCCGGTGACGACCATGGAGCTCGAGCAGAAGTTCACGACGCTCGTCGGCTCGCGCCTTGGCGCCGAGGTCGCGCGCGCGGCGCTCGAGGCGGTCCGCGAGATCGAGGATACGCCCGACATGACGCGCGTGTTCAAGGTCCTCGGCGATCTTGGGACGATCGGATTCGGGAGAGAACCCCGGTTCCTGAGCCCCTCGGTGCTCTAGCTCCGAACCGTCGATCGCATGGCCGACATCAATCCCAGGGCAGACGAGTATCCCGAATACCGCCAGGCCGTCCGCGAGCTCTGCGCCCAGTTCGACAGCAAGTACTGGCAGGAGGTCGAGGAGCGCGCCGGCTACCCGGACGCGTTCGTCAAGGCGCTGACCGACGCCGGCTGGCTCGCCGCGCTGATCCCCGAACAGTACGGCGGCGGCGGGCTCAGCGTGGCGGAGGCGTCGGTCATCCTCGAGGAGATCAACCGCTCGGGCGCGAATTCGGGCGCGTGCCACGCGCAGATGTACATCATGGGCGCGCTGCTGCGGCACGGGTCCGACGCCCAGAAGGAGCGCTATCTTCCCGGCATCGCCTCCGGCGAGCTGCGCCTGCAGTCGTTCGCGGTGACCGAGCCGACGACCGGGACCGACACCACGAAGACGCGGACGACGGCGACGCGCAACGGCGACCGCTACGTCGTCAACGGGCAGAAAGTCTGGATCTCGCGCATCCAGCATTCCGACCTGATGCTGCTGCTCGCGCGCACGACGCCGCTGCCCGAGGTGAAGCGCAAGACGGAGGGGATGTCGATCTTTCTCGTGGACCTGCGCGGCGCGGAGCGCAACGGGATGACCGTGCGGCCGATCCGGAACATGGTCAACCACGAGACCAACGAGGTCTTCTTCGAGGACTTCGAGGTGCCGGCCGAGAACCTGATCGGCGACGAGGGGATGGGGTTCCGCTACATCCTCGACGGCATGAACGCGGAGCGGATCCTCATCGCGGCCGAGTGCATCGGCGACGGCTACTGGTTCATCGACAAGGCGCGCACCTACGCGAACGAGCGGATCGTGTTCGACCGGCCGATCGGGCAGAACCAGGGCGTGCAGTTCCCGATCGCGCGCGCCTACGCGAACGTGCGCGCGGCGGACCTGATGCGGTTCGAGGCGGCGCGGCTGTTCGACGCGGGGAAGCCCGCCGGCGCCGAGGCCAACATGGCGAAATTGCTGGCGGCCGACGCGTCGTGGGAAGCTGCCAACGCGTGCCTGCAGACGTTCGGCGGCTTCGGGTTCGCGGCGGAGTACGACGTCGAGCGCAAGTTCCGCGAGACACGGCTCTACCAGGTCGCGCCGATCTCGACGAACCTGATCCTGTCGTATATCGGGGAACACGTGCTCGGCATGCCGCGCTCGTTTTAGCGCCGAAGCGACTCGGGCGCATCAGCTGCGGCCGCGATCGCGTCGGCGAGCACGCTTGCTCGACCGCCTGTTCACTCCCGGCTCCAGGCTCGACGACGTGGAAAACCGCTGGCGTCGGCTCGGAGGTCTACATCGTGAGCGACGATACGGCTTTCGATGCTCGACGGACTCGCTCTCTACAGCCTCCGCCGCGGTTTACCGTCTGACGCCGATCACGTCGCTCGCAGTCGCCGCTCATGAACAGCCGGTCAAGCCTTCGCAACGGCACGGCACGCGCGGAGCCGCGCAGGCGTATCGCCCCGTGCTCGTTCGACCGCCTGTTCGGATCCAGGCTCCGACGACATGGAACACCGCTGGCGTCGGCGACGGGTGTGGCGCCGCAAATTGATACCCGAAGCGCGCTCGTGGCAGCATAACCAAGCAAATGACCGAGACAACATCTCCCGTTGATCGCGTCGAGCGATCGATGCTCTACGTCCCCGCATCGCGGCCGAACATGATCGAGAAGGCGGCGGCGAGCGAGGCCGACGGCGTCTGCATCGACCTCGAGGACGCGGTCGCCGTCGACGAGAAGCCCGCCAGCCGCGCCAACGTCGTCCGCGCGTTCCGTGAGCTCGACTTCGGCCGCAAGCTCAGGGCGTTCCGCATCAACGGCCTCGACACACCGTTCGCCTACCGCGACCTCATCGAGGTCGTCGAAGCCGCCGGCGACCGCATCGACGTCGTGATGATGCCGAAGGCGCACCTGGCGCAGGACGTCAGGTTCGTCTGCATGCTGCTGACGCAGATCGAGCACGCGAAGGGGTTCGAGCGGCAGATTGGCCTGGAGGTGCAGATCGAGAGCGCGAAGGGGTTCGTCTGGCTGCGCGAGATCGCGGACGCGTCGCCGCGCATACAGGCGCTCATCTTCGGCCCCGGCGACTACTCGGCGACGATGCAGATGCCGGTGGCCAACATCGGCGAGATGGACGAGAACGACGAGGTCTACCCCGGGCATCGGTGGCATGCGGTGATGCACGCGGTGGTCGCGACGGCGCGGGCCTTCGGCCTGCGCGCGATCGACGGGCCGTACGCAGGCTACAAGGACGCCGCCGGCCTCGAGAGGGCGGCGCGCATCGCGCGCGTGATGGGGTTCGACGGCAAGCAGTGCATCCACCCGAGCCAGATTCCGATCGTCCACCGGGTCTTCAGCCCGTCGGCCGAGGAGGTCGCGCACGCGAAGGCGGTCGTCGACGCCTACGACGAGGCGGCGAAGGCGGGCCGCGGCGCCGTCGGCAAGGACGGCAAGATGATCGATTACGCGAACATCCGCATGGCGAGGGCGCTGCTCAAGAAGTTCGACGTACAGAATGGTCGGTGATCTCGCGGCATTCGTGCTGGCGGCAACGCTCGAGATTGCCGGCTGCTTCGCATTCTGGTCGTGGCTTCGGCGCGGTGCGTCGCCGGTGGTCACGCTTCCTGGTGTCGCAAGCCTGATTGGGTTCGCTATCGTACTGACGAGGGTCAATACGCCATTTGCCGGGCGCGCATATGCCGCGTACGGCGGGATCTACATCGCCGCGTCGCTGGTGTGGCTGTGGGTCGTCGAGCGGCAACGTCCCACGTTGTCCGACCTCGTCGGCGCGTCTGTTGCGATTGTTGGAGCGCTCATCGTCATCGGCTTTGCAAGCCGGCGTTGAGGCCGACGTGAAACCACGCCGCGTCGCCTTGGCCTCTGGATTGCGAGACCTGTCGAAAAGCCGTGACCAAAAACTCAAAGCCGGGATGGCGGCAATCGATGCTGCGGATCTGCGTCACGCTGGGCCTGGTCTATTCGTTGTTCCTGCTGGCGGTCATGTTCCTTCAGCGCCGGCTGATTTATTTTCCGACCGCTATGAATCCAAAGGTCGCCGAACAAATCGCCCGACGGGGAGGGTTCGAGGCATGGCGGAACAGCGGTGGACAGATCATCGGCTGGCATTGGCCAGCACTCGCGGCGTCAAGCGGCGCGGTGCTGGTCGTTCACGGCAACGGTGGATGCGCCATCGATCGTGCGTATCTGGCCGGGCCGATTCGCGAGGCGTCGGCAGTGGACGTGTTCGTTCTCGAGTATCCCGGTTATGGCGTACGCGACGGTACACCGAGTGAACAAAGCTGGTTGGCAGCCGCAGATGAGGCCTTCGAACGGTTGCCGAAGAATGTTCCCATATTTGTCGTGAGTGAATCTCTCGGCGCCGGCGTTGCCGCACACCTGGCAGGATTGCACAACGCAAATATCAGCGGCGTGATGTTGTTCGCGCCATATAACGACCTTGCTTCGGTCGCTCAAGGAAAATTGCCGATTCTCCCGGTGCGACTGCTTTTGCGCGACCGTTTCGATCCGGCCCGTTGGCTCAGGAACTATCACGGGCCCGTGGGAGTGGTTCTTGCGGAGGCGGACGAAGTGATCCCTGCAGAATATGGCCGGCGATTGTACGAGGGCTACGACGGCCCGAAGAAGATTCAGATCATTCCCGGCGCCCACCACAACGACATCGCCGAGCAATCGCCGCAATGGTGGAAGGAAATATTCTCGTTCTGGAAAAACGCCGAGATCCGTGCGCGCGGGCTCTGAAGCGGTTTCAGCCGCCGTCGCGCGCTGTGCAGAAGGTGGAGTCGCTATGAAGCAGCTCGTTGTCGCCTCGCGCCGTCGGCAAGGACGGCAAGATGACCGATTACGCCAATGTCAGGATGGCGAGAGCGCTGCTGAAGAGTTCGACGTGCAGAGTGGCCGGTAGGATCGCGACGTTCGTGGTCGCGGAGGAAAGAACAGCATGGAAAGGCCTTCGCCGCGGATTCTACGCATTCGCCGGCGCAGTCGGATTTTTCTTGGTGAGGCTTCTCGCTGACTATTTGGATTCGTCGCCACTTGCTGTCATCGCGACAATCGGAGTGGCCGCCTGCGTGGGGTTATGCACTGTGGGTCCAAATCGATGTGTTTTCGGCGTGGTTCATCAATCGGAAAGACGGTTAGCGACGTGAAGCGTTCAGCTTCGGCCTGCGGTGAGGACGGACGCCCTTACGCGTGCTGGTACTTCGATCGTACGAACCGTTCGGCCGAGAACAGGTAGTCCTCGCCGCTTTCGTCGACGATGCGGAGGTCTCCCGTCCGTTCGGCGTCTCTGTCCGGCACGATCCTGTAGATCTTGTTGCGTTCGAGCGACACCTCGTAGCCCTCGTTCCGAACACAGACCACGAACCGGGATCGACGTGCGCGTTCGATCCGACGGCTAGTCGAGGTACTTCTTACGCTTGATCTCTTTCTTACCGATACCGCGCGCTTCATACCAATGCAGTTCTGCCAGCCGAACCCGGCCATCCCGCAGGCCGATTCGAGCTACGCCCTTGATCTTCCTCCAGCGGCCTTTGCCATACAACCGTCGCAGTCGCGGTAATTCTCGGATGGCGCGGCCTTGGCGATCGTCTCGATATCGGTGATATCGCCGACGATCTCGAACTCTTTCACGAATCGAGTCCTGGCATTCTCAGACGCTCACGCGACGCACCGAGCGCTCGCTTCGGTGGCGAATCGTGACGACGGGCCGACCTGAAGGTCGGCCCCGACGACAGGTGATCGACGCGAACCTCCTTGGGAGTTGGCAGTTGGCCGTTGGGAGTTATCTCGTGCTCGTCCCCTCGTCCACGTGCACCACCCGATCGCTGCCAACCTTCAGCGCGGTCAGGCTCTGCGCGCGATTCTCGATCGTCGAGTCCGCCTTGAAATCGGCGTCGGTCAGCGGCGCATAGATTTCGAGGCTGCCCTTCAGCATCTTCCCTTGATTGCTAGCGGCGACTTCGTCGGCATTGAGCCCGGCGCGATACAGGAACACGTCCTTGTAGTCGGCCTGCTTCGGCGCCGCGGTGCCGGCCGCACCCGAGCCACCGATGACGAAGCGCGTCGGCTCGAGCCGCTCCGCCACGCTGCCAACCGCCTTGCCGTCCACGAACAGCAGCGACTCGCCGCGGGCGGTGAAGTGGCTCAGCACGATGTGGTGCCACTGGCCGTCGGCGCGCACACCTGAATCGACGACGGTGCCGGCGGCCGACTTGTAGCCGAACCTGCCGTTCTGTACGACGAGCGATGCCGTGAACGGTTTGTCACCGTACAACGTCGTTGCCGTGAATGGTTTCTCTTCGCTCAGTCTCGTCTCGGTCCTGGTCAGCAGCGTCGAGCCCGTAACCGCTGCCAGCGTGCCGGTATCCTGCGTCCGCACCATCACGCTCAGCGCGAACGGATGCATCGTCTCCTGCGGCGCGAAGGTGAGCGGCGCCACGCCGGAGGTGATGCGCGCGAAGCCGCCGCCGCTCGCCTTCACCGGGTTCGGCTTTCCCTTCTCGAGCGCTTCGAAGAGCGACGGAACGAAGGAGTAGAGGAACTCCCGATGTCCCGACGCCTGCGGATGCTTGTCGTCCCAACCGAGCGCCCAATGCCCCTTGCCGTCGTCGATCGCACCCAGCACGTTGACGGTCGGCACGTCCCATTGCGCCTGCTCGACGTTCGCGCGGCGGACGTACTCGTAATCCTCGGGCGTGTAGAGATCGCGCGTGTAGCAGAGCATGACGACGGGGATGATGCCGTTCTGGCGCGCGCGATCGACGACCGCGCGGATGCCCTTCAGGTAGCCGTCGTAGACGGCATCTTTTTCCGCCTTCGTCTTCGACTCGTAGAGATTCTCGTTCCCGAACGACAGGCCGACGACGACGTAGCTCGGGTTGACGGTCACCAGGTAGCGCGTCTTCGGATCCGGCGCCCCCTCGGGCGCGAAGCGCGTCATCAGCGTGCGGGTGTTGTCGCCGCCCCGCGACTGGTTCAGCACCTCCCAGCCGCGCTGCGCCATCAGCGCGCGCAGCAGGCCGGTGTAGCCGTCGCGGGCGAATTCGTCGCCGCGGCCGTTGGCGACGGAGGAGCCGAAGACGGCAATCCGGTGCGGGTGCAGGCGCGCCGCCTGGCCGTAGCCGACCACTTGGGACAAGATGACGAGGCCGACGAATGCCAGAACGGTTCGCCGCATTTGGACTCTCCTCATCTGGCGGGTCCGAAAGGACCCGCCCTACACCCCTTCTAACCCTACACCCTTCTAACTTCCGTAGCGCGCGTGATCGACCAGGAGCATTTCCTCGGGTGCTTCGGCTTCCGCCACCGTCTCGCCGTTGAAGACGCGATTCAGGCGCCGCGTATCGAGCTGCCCGTCCCACTTCGCGACGACGATGGTCGCCAGCCCGTTGCCGATCAGGTTCGTCAGCGAGCGGGCGCCCGACATGAACCGATCGATGCCGATCAGCAGCGCGAGGCCCGCCACCGGCAGCGCGGGAATCGACGACAGCGTCGCCGCCAGCGTGATGAAGCCGCTGCCGGTCACGCCGGCGGCGCCCTTCGACGTCAGCAGCAGCACCGCCAGGATGCCGAGCTGCTGCGTCAGCGTCAGCGGCGTATCGGTCGCCTGCGCGATGAAGATCGCCGCCATAGACATGTAAATCGAGGTGCCATCCAGGTTGAAGGAGTAGCCCGTCGGAATCACGAGGCCGACGACGGGCTTCGCGCACCCGGCGTGCTCCAGCTTCGCCATCATCCGCGGCAGCACGGTCTCGGACGACGAGGTCCCCATGACGATGAGGATTTCCTCCTTGATGTAGGCGAGGTACTTGAGGAGGCTGACGCCCGACCACCACGCGATCGCGGCGAGGACGACGAAGATGAAGAAAAGGCACGCGGCGACCATCACGAGCATCAGCTCGCCGAGCGAGAGCAGCGTGTGGATGCCGAACTGGCCGATCGTATACGCCATCGCGCCGAACGCGCCGATGGGCGAGACGTACATGATGATGCCGACCATGCCGAACAGGGCGTGCGTGAACTGATCGATCAGGCCCACGAGCTGCTTGCCGAGCGTGCCCAGGTGCAGGACGGCGACGCCGAAGAGGACGGAGAAGAACAGCACCTGCAGGATGTCGCCCGTCGCGAACGCGTTCACGATCGTCGTCGGGATGATGTTCATCAGGAAGTCGATGGTCGTCAGGTGCGACGCGCTGCTGGTGTAGGCCGCGACCGCTTTCGGATCGAGCTGCGCCGCCGTCGCGTGCATGCCTTCGCCGGGCCGCATGACGTTGACGAACGCCAGGCCGATGATGAGCGCAATCGTCGAGACGACCTCGAAGTAGACGAGGGCGCGCAGCCCGATGCGGCCCACCTCTTTCATGTCGCCCATCTTGGCGATGCCGACGACGACGGTGCCGAAGATGATCGGCGCGATCATCATCCGGATCAGCTTCACGAAGCCGTCGCCGAGCGGCTTCATCGCGGCGCCGAGGCCGGGATTGAGTTGGCCCAGCACGACCCCGACGACGATGCCGACGATGACCTGGAACCAGAGCCGGGCATACAGCGGCTGCTGGTCGGCGGTTCGGGTTGTCGCTGGGGACATGCGGAAAGCCTCCGGAAAATGGTGAGGCGAGTATACAGCCTGAAACAAACGGCCCCGCCGAGTCGTAACCATCGGTACCGCCGGGGGGAAGGTGTGTGCGCCTTCGCGCTTCGGCGCGGTTCGGCGCAGCAGTCCCCCGACCTTGCGGATTGGGCCGGCTTTCGGCGATAGTTCATCGGATCAGCCCCACAGACAATCGACGGCCGGGGTTCTTTTGCGCAGGAGGCGTGGATGACAAGCAAGGCATCAGCAGCCGTGGCGTTCGTGGCGCTCACGCTGTTGACGATGGACGCACAGGCCCAACAGGGACGCGGCGGCGGCCAGCGACAGGCGCCTTCGACGACGGCGACCCCGAGCACGGACCCGAAGAAGGTCATCGAGACCATGCAGGACAACCTCGGGATGCTGCGCGGCATGCAGCGCAACGACTCGATCAACCGCATCGAGATGTGGGGCACCAACGGCACCAGGGTGATCAACGGCCGCAGCGTCACGCTGGCGACATGGAAGGTCAGCCTGAACTTCACGATGAGCGGGATGCGTTTCGACTACACCCCGCAGGGCGGCCAGCGCACCATCGAGGTCGTCTCCGACAAGTTCGCGTGGAACGAGGAAACGCCGGGCGGCAAGGCGACGCCGATGCCGGCGGCGCTGCAGGAGCGGCAGGTCCAGTTAGTCCTGACGCCCATCGGGATGGCGAAGGCGGCCAAGGCGGCAGGTGACCAGGCGAAGGTGTCGGTCGCCGGCGGCGTCACGACGCTGACGTTCCCTTCCAACGGCGCGACGATTACCGCCACGCTCAACAAGTACATGGAGCCCATCAAGGCCGAAGCGCGCTACGGAACGACCGTTCTGAACGTCACGTATGATCAGTACGGCGACTGGAACGACGACGCGAAGGCCGACGTTTATCTGCCGAAGCACATCGTCCAGACCCAGAACGGCATGACGGTTCTGGATCTCACGGTGACGAACACGAATACCTACAACCCGTATGTCATCATGCCGGTTCCGGCCAATGTGCGGGGCGGGGCGGCGGGTGCGCGGAGCAACTAAGGCATTTATTGACTTGTACTTGGACGGTATGTTTCAGTATTGCGGGGCTGCGAGGGTGTCTTCGCGGAGAGGTGCAATCATGAAAAAGATATTCGGTCTTCTGGCCATTGTCGCTCTGAGCCTGGGGGCGAAGCCGGCCGTTGCGCATCATGCGCTGCAGGCGGAGTTCGACACCGCGAAGCGTGGCGAGTTCACCGGGACCCTGACCAAGTTCGCGATGATCAACCCGCACGTCCGCTGGTTCTTCGACGTGAAGAAGCCGGACGGCACCGTCGCCAAGTGGGAGATCACGGGCGCGGGTCCGCAGGCGCTCCGGTCCAACGGGATGACGCGCATTTTCTCGGTCGGCCAGACGCTGAAGGTCAGCTATGCGCCCGCCCGCGACGGCAGCAACACGGGCCGCGTCGTCACCTTCACGTTCCCCGACGGGCGGACCGTGACGATGTATCACGAAGACCCGAACAACCCGAACGACCTCTGATCCCATGACTCAACTGAACCGGTTTGCCATCGCCGCCGCGGTTGCGGCGGCGATGAGCCTCGTGTCTCTCCATGCGCAGAACCCGGCTGGCGCGGTGCCGACGCCGCGCACGGCCGACGGGCACCCCGATCTCTCCGGAATGTGGGGCGGCGGTGGCGGCGGCGGCGCGGCCAAGCCCGATGAGAAGGGCAACCTGACCGTCCTGCAGCGCGGGCGTCCCTGCTCGACGCAGCAGTTCGACGCGGGCAACTGTGCGCCCGGCATCAACTTCGAGCGCGACTCGGGCGTCACGCAGCGCATGGGCCCCGAGGTTCCGATGTACAAGCCCGAGTTCTGGGAGCGCGTCCAGTACCTCGATCGCAACGGCACGCAGGAGGATCCGGAGTTCCACTGCAAGCCCGCGGGCGTCCCGCGCATGGGGCCGCCGGCGAAGATCGTCCAGACACCGACGGAAGTGATCCTGCTCTACGCGCAGGGCAACCAGTTCCGCGTCATCCCGATCGACGGCCGTCCGCACGACCCGATCAAGTCGCAGGACACCACGTGGTACGGCGACGCGGTCGGCAAGTGGGAAGGGGACACCTTGGTCGTCGACATCGTCGGCTTCAACGACGAGAGCTGGATCGAGTGGCCCGGCTGGTTCCACAGCAACAACATGCACGTCACGGAGCGGTTCACGCGCACGGGCAACACGCTGCGGTGGGAAGCGATCGTCGAGGATCCGGACGTCCTCACGCAGCCGTACCACGTGCGGGGCCGGACCGTGCAGCTGAACCCGAACCCCAAGGCGACGCTCACCGAGGACCTGCCGTGCGAGGAGCGCGATTCGCAGCACATGGTCACCCACGAGCGTGGGTAGATCTCGCAGCGCGACGACGGTAGATTGGTAGGGTAGGGCGGGTCTTTCCGGACCCGCCTTTTTCTTTTTTGGGGACACACTGCGACGGCGATGGAAGAGTTTCTCTTACGGCTGCAGGAGAGCGATTTCGGGTTGTGGGTGACGAGCGCCCCGACGATCTTCGGCCCGGATGTGTACGCGACGATCCTGATGCTGCACACGGTCGGCCTGGCGATGATCGTCGGCCCGGCGTGGGTGCTCGACGTACGGCTGCTCGGCTACGGCGCGCGCCTGCCGGTTGAGACGCTGCGCGGCGCGTTCCGCATCATGTGGATTGGCTTCTTCATCAACGCGTCGACGGGCATCGCGCTCTTCATCTCCGAGGCCGACGACAAGGGCATGCGCTGGGTCTTCTGGGTCAAGCTTTTGTCGATCGCGCTCGCGCTCGTCGTGACGAGCCGGCTGCGCCGCGCGGTGTTCGGCGGCGGCGTCGCTGCGGACGTCGCGCCGCCGCGCGCCCGCAGCCTGGCGAAAGCGTCCCTGCTGCTGTGGATGGTCGCCATCACGGCTGGCCGCCTGATGGCCTATGTCAAGTAGTGAACGTGAAATAGGAACGTAGAGGTGGACCTTCAGGTCCGCCTTGGAGCACCGCATGCTGCTTCCGTTCGCAAGCTGGCTTCACAACACGCCGATTTCCGTGGCGCTGCAAGCGCAGGTCGCCTGGCTGTGGCCGTTCTGCGAGACGCTCCACTTCGCCGGGCTCGCGCTGCTGCTCGGCGTAGCGGGGATGTTCGACCTGCGCCTGATGGGCTTCATGAAACGCGTGCCGATCAGCGTCGTCAAGGAGTTCATGCCGTGGGCGCTCGTCGGCTTCACGCTCAACCTGCTCACCGGCGTCATCTTCGTCGTCTCCCAGCCCGCGCAGTACTTCGGCAATCCGACGTGGTGGCTGAAGGTGACGTTCCTCATCATCGCGGGCGTGAACGCGTTCATCTTCGAAACGGCGTACGGCCGGCGCGCCGCGGCGCTGCCGGCGGGCGAGGACACGCCGACGGCGCTGAAAATCATCGCCGCGGTGTCGCTCATCTCCTGGGCGGGAGTATTGTGGGCGGGCCGGATGCTGCCGTTCCTGGGGGCGGGGGTCGGCGCCGGCCTTTAGGGTTACACTCTTCATTCTTCGGGGGTTACGTATGACGCACGTCGTGACGCGCCACGGCGGACCTGCAGGGTCCGTCACGCGTACGGTGGCAGCGTTCGCGGTTGCCGCCCTCATGTCCCTGGGTTTGCTCCATGCCGCGCCGCAGTACGGCGCTGCGCCGGCCGCGCCTCAGGGCGGGCGAGCCGGCGGAGCCGCGCCGCAGAATGTCCCCACGCCGCGGACGGCCGACGGCCACCCCGACCTCTCCGGCGTGTGGGGTGGCGGCGGTGGCGGAGGCGGCGGCGACAAGCCCGACGAGAAGGGCAACCTGAGGGTGGTGTTCCAGCAGCGTCCGTGTTCGCAGCATCAGCGCGACCTCGGCAACTGCGAACAGGCGGTCAACTTCGAGCGCGACTCGGGCGTCGATCAGCGCATGGACCCGATTCCGATGTACAAGCCGGAATTCTGGGAGCGCGTGCAGTACCTCGATCGCGAGGGCATCAAGGAAGACCCGACGTTCCACTGCAAGCCGGCAGGCGTGCCGCGCATGGGCCCGCCCGCCAAGATCGTGCAGACCCCGACCGAGGTCGTCTTCCTCTACGCGCAGGGCAACATCTTCCGCGTCATCCCGATCGACGGCCGCCCGCACGACCCGATCAAGTCGCAGGACACCACGTGGTACGGCGACGCGGTGGGCAAGTGGGAAGGCGACACGCTGGTGATCGACATCGTCGGCTTCAACGACGAGAGCTGGATCGGCTGGCCGGGATGGTTCCACAGCAACAACATGCACGTGATCGAGAAGTACACCCGCACCGGGAACACCCTCAGGTGGGAGGCCACCGTCGAGGATCCCGACGTGCTGCTCGAGCCGTTTCACGTCGCGCCGCGCACGGTTCGCCTGAACCCGAACCCGAAGGCGACGCTGCAGGAAGATCTGCCCTGCGAGGAGCGCGACAGCCAGCATATCGTCACGCACGAGCGCGGCTGACGCCGCCGTGCTTAACGGAGGGCGGGTCCTTTCGGACCGCCAGGTAGGCCACGGCGTAGGGCGGGTCCTTTCGGACCCGCCAGGTAGGCCAGCGAAGGAGTTCCGGCACATGAGGTCAGTGCGTATCGTCAGCGCGGCGGCAATCGCCGCGGCCGTCTCGATGATCTCGACTCACGCGCAGTACGGCGCCGCCCCGGCGCAGGGCGGGCGCGGCGGCGCGGCCGCGCAGCAGCAGAACGTGCCGACGCCGCGGACCTCCGACGGCCATCCGGACCTCTCCGGCTTCTGGGCCGGCGGCGGGGGCGGTGGCGGCGGCGTGAAGCCCGACGAGAAGGGAAACATCGTCCAGCTCACGCAGGCGCGCCTCTGCCACCAGACGCAGATCGACGCCGGCGAGTGCCACCCGGGCGTGAACGCCGAGCGCGACGCGGGCATCAACCAGCGCCCCGCGAACCAGCCGATGTACAAGCCGGAGTTCTGGGAACAGGTGCAGCATCTCGATCGCGAGGGCATCCAGCTCGATCCCGCGTTCCACTGCAAGCCGAACGGCGTGCCGCGCATGGGACCCCCGGGAAAGATCGTCCAGACCGCGACCGAGCTGATCTTCATGTATCAGAACGGCAACACGTTCCGCGTCATCCCGATCGACGGCCGGCCGCACGACCCGATCAAGTCGCAGGACACGACGTGGTACGGCGACGCGGTGGGCAAGTGGGAAGGCGACACGATGGTGATCGACATCGTCGGCTTCAACGACGAGAGCTGGCTGGGATGGCCGGGGTGGATGCACAGCAACAACATGCACGTCGTCGAGAAGTACACGCGGACCGGCAACACGCTGCGCTGGGAGGCGATCGTCGAGGACCCGGATACGCTGCTCGAGCCGTTCAAGATGGATCCGCGCACGCTGCGCCTGAACCCCGACCCGAAGGCGACCTTCATCGAGGACCTGCCATGCGAGGAGCGTGACGCGGTCCACATCGTCACCCACGAGCGCGGGTAAGGCGGATTCACGTAGGGCGGGCCTCCGCAGCACGGTTACCGTGCGACGCCGGCCCGCCCTTTGAATGTACGAAGGAGATAGCGGAGCGACGGCAGCAGGATCGCTGCGCCGGCCGCAAGGCCGATCGCAAGCAGGCGAAGCGTCACCGCGGGCGCGGCGGCATCCCTGATGCTCAACGCTGCCGGCACGATGTACGGGTACTGCGCCAACAGCCAGCCCCAGAGAATCAGACTCACCTGCGCGGCGGCGGCGACGCGCGCCACGCGAAAGCGGCGCCGCCACAGCGCCACGATCGCGGTGACCGCCGAGAGCGCCGTCGCCGCCTGGATCAGCAGCGCGCCGGCGATTCCCATCGCCAGCCGCGGCGCGGCGGACCGCGCCAGCAGCAGCGCCGCCAGCGCGCACACGAACACCAGGCCGGCGGCAAGCAGCGCCCGCGCGCGGAAGTCATCGCGTAAGCCGTCCTCGTCCGCGTCCACCGTCAGATACGTAGCCGCCAGGAACGCGAACAGCGCGAGTGCGAAAAGGCCGTTCGAGACCGGGAACGCAGCGGCCCACGGTCGCACGAACACCTCGGCAAAGGTCCCCGCGCCGATCTTCGCCGCCCCTTCCGCCACGGCGCCCGTCGCGACCGCGCCGACGATGATGCCGAGCAGCAGAGGGCTGACGATGCTGGCGATGGCGAACGCGGTGCCCCAGCGGCTGCGGCCGCGCGAGCCATAGCTGCGGAAGACGAATGCCGAGCCGCGCAGCACGATGCCGACGAGCATGATCGTGAGCGGGATGTGGAGCACGGTGCCGAGCAGGGCGAACGCCGGAGGAAACCCGGTGAACAGGACGACGATCATGACGATCAACCAGACGTGGTTGGCTTCCCAGATGGGCGCGATCGAGTCGGCGATGAGCGCCCGCTGGCGATCGCGGCGCGGGCCGCTCGCACACAGGTCCCAGACGCCGCCGCCGAAGTCCGCGCCGCCGGTCAGCACGTAGGCGTTCAGGGCGACACCCATGACGGCGGCGATCACCTCCGGCAAGCCGAACGTCAGGCCGTTCATGCCGTTTCGCGAACCAGCGACGCAATCGCGCTTGCGACGACCGCCGCGAGACCGACGTAGACGAGCGCGAAGACGGCCATCGGGATCGCCAGGCCCGGCATCGGCGTCACGGCGTCGGCGGTGCGCAGGATGCCCCCAATCACCCATGGCTGCCGGCCTACCTCGGTGACCGTCCATCCGGCCTCAGTCGCGACGAAGCCCGCGGGCGTCAGCACCGTCAGGGCGGCGAGCAGGCGCGGCCGATCCGCTATCTGCCGCCCGCGCGCCACGACGGCCCCTGCCCACGCGCAGACGAGCGCCATCAGCGCTCCCGCGATCACCATGACCTGGAACGCGACGAACACGGGAGCGACTGGCGGCCGATCGCCGGCCGGAAACGCGGAGAGTCCAGTCACCTGGGCGTCGGCATCGCGAAAGGCCAGCAGCGAAAGGGCGCGTGGAATCTCGATCCATCCAACGTGCAGCGGCGCTCCACGCCGCGTGTCGGGCAGCGATTCCATCGCCGCGAGCTTCGCCGGCTGCCAGCGCGCGACGGCGCGCGCGCTCATGTCGCCGGAGATCGGCTGGAGCAGCGCGCACGGAATCGCGATCGTCAGCGCGAGCATCAGCGCGTGCCTGTGGAAGAGCGCGTCGCGGCGTTTCAGCAGCACCGCGGCGTGGATGCCGGCGACGGCGAGGCCCGTCGACGCGTAGGCCGCGAGCAGCATGTGCACGACCTGCTGGAATGCGGAGGGGTTGAGCATGCCCGCGATCGGATCGACGGCGGTGACGCGCCCCGCCTCGATCGTGATGCCGGCCGGCGTGTTCATCCACGCGTTGACCATGACCACGAAGAGCGCGGAGGCGGCGCCGCTCAGCGCGACGATGAGTCCCGCCAGCAGGTGCGCGCGCGGCGAGACGCGCTCCCAGCCGTAGAGGTAGACGCCGAGGAAGATCGCCTCGGTGAAGAAGGCGAATCCCTCGAGCGCGAACGGGATGCCGATCACGGGTCCGGCGAGCTGCATGAACGACGGCCACAGCAGGCCGAGCTCGAAGGAAAGGACGGTGCCCGACACGGCGCCGACGGCAAAAAGGATGGCGGTTCCTTTCGCCCAGCGCCGCGCGAGCTGCAGGTAGACAGGATCGCCGGACCGGCGCCATCGCCATTCCGCCAGCACCATCAGCAGCGGCATGGCGATGCCGATCTCGGCGAAGACGATGTGGAAGCCGAGCGACAGCGCCATCTGGGCGCGTGCCGCCAGCAGGTCGCTTACCGCGTCGCGTTCCCCGCTGAGGAGGCGGGCGCGAGGACGATCGTGAGAGCGATGAGCGGGGACAGACGCATGGTCAATCTCCTGGTTTGCCGGGTCCGCGACGGGATGGCTTCTGTCCCGCCGCGGGACCCGGCCTACGTACGTGTTTCCGCCGGGTCCGCGACTGGATGGCTTCTGTCCCGCCGCGGAACCCGGCCTACGTACCTGTTGTAGGGCGGGTTCCGCCAAGCACCGGTGCCGCGCGCAGGCGGACCCGCCGGACCGTCAGGCCGTGGTCAGTGCCCGTTCGGTCAGCAGCGCCGTGAAGTCGCGCACGTTCCCGACCTGGTCGATGCGCTCGATGCGCGCGAAGATGTCGTCGAGCCGGTCCTGCGGCAGCACCAGCGATCCGCATTCGTCGAACTTGTCGCGCAGTTCCTCGCGCGTGAACGGCCGCTCCGGTCCGCCGCGGTAAGGCCCCGACGACTGGCTCAGCACGCGCCCGTCCTCGAGCTCCACCTCGACGATGCTCAGCATGCGAACGAATCCCTGGTTCTCGATCTCCTGATCGAACACGGTCTCGACCTTGCGCATCATCGCCTGCACCGGCGCGCTGCGCACGAAGTCGTCGCTGAACTCGTTCACGCCGGCCTTGCGCTGGAGCGCGACCGCCGACAGCATGAACGCCGGGCAGAACTTCGCTTCGAGCTCGGTGCTGGCGATCTTGTAGCGCAACGGGTTCAGGATGTTCGACCCCGCGCGCAGGCGGATGCGGCGGATCTGTTCCGGCTTCACGTCGTGCTGCGTGACCAGCGTCAGCATCGCGTCCATCGTCGGATGGCCGAGGCAGCCGCACGGGTAGGGCTTGATCGACACGCCCGGGCTGACGATCGTCCACGGATTGCCGAGCACGGAGACGATACGCTCCGCATCGAAGCCGCCGCCGGTCACCTGGAAGAAGCCCCATTGCCCGTCGAGCGCATCGGCGCCGGAGGTGAACCCCTTCCCAGCCAGCTCCGCCGCCGTCACGCCGTTGAACGCGGCGCGGCCGACGTGCAGCGGCTTGGTCATCGTACCGAAGCTGACGCGGATACCGGCCGACATGCTCGCCGTGATGCCGATGGCGTGCGCCAGCGCGGCGCGATCCAGCTTCAGCAGCTTCGCCGACGCGGCCATCGCGCCGAAGGCGCCGATGGTGCCGGAGGTGTGGAACCCCTGCTTGTAGTGCGTCGGCTGAATGGCGTCGGCAATCTTGCACTCGACCTCGAAGCCAACCAGGAACGCTTCGAGCATCGTGCGGCCGGGAACGCCGAGCCGCTCGCCGAGCGCCATCGACGCGGCCAGCGGCGGGATGGTCGGATGCGTGAGCAGGCCGAAGATGCGATCGGCGGCGGTCGAGAGCTGCGTGTCGTCGTAGTCGTGCGCGTGGCCGCTCGTCGCGTTCACGAGCGCCGCCGACGCGGCGCGCGTCCGGAAGCTGTCGCGGCCGACGATGGTCGCTTCGGCGCGGCTCCCGTCTTCACGCACCTGTGCCCGCAGGATGTCGCTCGCGGCCGTCGTCGAGCCGGCCAGCATGACCGCGACACCGTCGGCGATGCAGCGGCGGCCGATAGTGAGCGCGTCGGGTGGAATGTCGGCGAAGCTCGTGGAGGCGATGAAATCGACGACGGCGGCGGTCGCGCGGGTCTGGCTCATGAACGGCAAGTATAGAATTTTTTGGTGCTCCCGCTGGATGGAATCACCGTCGTCGCCGTCGAGCAGGCGGTGGCTGCGCCGTTTGCGACGCGGCAGCTCGCGGACCTCGGCGCGCGGATCATCAAGATCGAGCGGCCGGGCGTCGGCGACTTCGCGCGCGGCTACGACGCGACCGTGAACGGGATGGCGAGCCACTTCGTGTGGCTCAATCGGTCGAAGCAGTCGCTGACGCTCGACTTGAAACAGCCGGAGGCCATCGAGGTGCTGCGGCGGCTGCTCGGGCGCGCGGACGTCTTCATCCACAACCTGGCGCCGGGCGCCATGTCGCGCCTCGGCTTCGCGTCGGCGGAGGTGCGGCGCGCGCATCCGCGGCTCGTCGTCTGCGAGGTCTCGGGGTACGGCTCGGACGGCCCGTATCGCGACAAGAAGGCCTACGACCTGCTGGTGCAGAGCGAAACGGGCGTGCTGTCGATCACTGGCAGCGAGGAAGAGCCGGCGAAGGTGGGCATCTCGGTCGCGGACATCGCCGCGGGCATGTACGCGTTCTCCAGCGTGCTGGCGGCGCTGCTGCGGCGCGAGCGGACCGGCGAGGGATCGGCTCTCGAGGTGTCGCTGTTCGATTCGCTCGCCGAGTGGATGTCGTATCCGGTCTATTACGCGTACGGCGGCGCGCCGCCGCCGCGCAGCGGCGCGCGTCACGCGGTGATCGCCCCGTATGGACCGTACGCCGCCGGCGACGGAAAGATCGTCTATCTCGGGCTGCAGAACGAGCGCGAGTGGGCGCGGTTCTGCGCGCAGGTGCTGCTGCGGCCGGAGATGGCGGCCGACGCGCGATTCTCGTCGAACCCGCGAAGGGTCGAGCACCGCGCGGAGCTCGATGCGGCCATCACGATGGCGTTCAGCAGTCTCACGGCCGAGCAGGTGATCGGGCGGCTCGAGGCGGCGCAGATTGCCAACGCGCGGATGAACACCGTGCAGGAGCTGATCGACCATCCGCAGCTGGGCGCACGCGGCAGATGGCGCAGCGTGTCGTCCGAGGGCGGCCCGGTGCGAATGCTCGTGCCGCCGTTCAATTTCGCGGGCATGGAGATTCCGATGAGCGCCATTCCGTCCGTCGGCGAGCACACGGACGCGATCCTCGCGGAGGTCGGCATCGACGCCCCGACTGCCGCCAACTGGCGCGTGAGGGGTATTGTGTAGAAGATGGCCATCAAACAAGGCTGGACCGGGCGCGTCTACGAGGACTTCGAGGTGGGCGACGTGTACCAGCATCCGCTGGGGCGCACCGTGCTGCCAGTCGACAACAGCTGGTTCACGCTGCTGTCGCAGAACACCAACCCAATCCATTTCGACCGCCACTACGCCGCGCAGACCGAGTTCGGCCAGCCACTCGTCGATTCGACGTTCACGCTCGCGCTCGTCACCGGGCAGTCGGTGATCGACCTCTCGATCAACGTCATGGCGAACCTCGGGTGGGACGAGGTGCGGCTGCCGAACCCGCTGTTCGAGGGCGAGACCGTCTATTCGCGCAGCGAAGTGCTCGAGAAGCGCGAGTCGAAGTCGCGCCCGAACGTCGGCATCGTGCGCGTGAAGACGACCGGCTTCACCGAGACGGGCAAGATCGTCATCACGTTCTTCCGCACCTTCATGGTCTACAAACGCGGCCAGGTCCCGCAGCGGGGGACGATTCCCGAGCCGAAAGCGGGTGACCGATCGTAGAGGCGGACCTTCAGGTCCGCCTTCCGTGATTCGGGACATCGACGTCTCCGTGCTGCGCGACACCGTCGCGCGCCTGATCGTCGAGGCGAACTACACCATCCCCTCCGACATCCTGAGCGCGCTGCGCGACGCCGGGGTGCGCGAGGAATCGCCGCTCGGGCGGCGAACGCTCGAGCAGCTCGTGCGCAACTACGAGATTGCCGCGGCCGAGCGCGTCCCCGTCTGCCAGGACAGCGGCCTCGCCGTCGTCATGCTCGAAGTCGGCCAGGACGTGCACTGGGTGGGTGGCAGCCTGCAGGAGGCGATCTACGAAGGGATTCGCGCGGGGACCAAGTCCGGCTACCTGCGATGGTCGGTGACCGGCGATCCCACGCGGATGCTGAAGACGGCGGGCGGGGACACGCCCGGCGTCATCCACGTCGATCTCGTGCCCGGCGCGGATGTGAAGCTGACCGTCGCGTCAAAAGGGTTCGGCGCCGAGAACACGAGCGCGCTGCGCATGTTCGTCCCCGCGGATGGCGTCCCCGCGATCGCCGACTTCGTCCTCGAGACCGTCGATCGCGCCGGCGCGAACGCGTGCCCGCCCATCATCGTCGGCGTCGGCATCGGCGGCACGTTCGAAGCCGCGGCGCTGCTGGCGAAGAAGGCGGTGCTCCGTCCGATTGACGTCCGCCATGCACGGCCCGACCTGTGCCGCCTCGAAGGCGACCTGCTCGCGCGCGTCAACGATCTGGGGATTGGTCCGCAGGGACTCGGCGGCCGCGTGACCGCGCTCGCCGTCAACATCGAGGTGTATCCGACCCACATCGCCGGCCTGCCCGTCGCCGTGAACCTTGGCTGTCATTCGACGCGCCGGATCAGCACGACGCTGTGATGACGCCGTCGCATGTGTGACATGACAGTCACTCAGGTGCATTTCACCTACAGCCTGTCGGACGATGACCTCGATCGGCTGCGCGCCGGCGATTCGGTCGAGCTGACCGGCCGGGTCCTCTCGCTGCGCGATGCCAGCGCCGCTCGCCTGGCGGGGGCGCTCGAGGCCGGGGAACCGCTCCCGGTCTCGCTCGACGGGCAGATGCTGTACGCCGTCGGTCCGTCGCCGCCGAAGCCAGGCCAAATAATTGGATCGGCCGGGCCGACGACGACCGCCAGGATGGCGCGATTTTTTCCCGCGCTCTTCGCAGCCGGTGTCCGCGGCATCATCGGCAAGGGCGAGCTCCATGGCGGCGAGGTGGCACCGTTTGTGACGCACGGGGCTGTCTATTTCGCCGCCATCGGCGGGCTTGGCGCGCTGCTCGCGCGGCAAATATCGTCAGCGACCGTCGTGGCCTACGACGATCTGGGGCCGGAGGCGCTGATTGCGCTCGAAATACACGCATTTCCAGCAGTTGTCATCGTCGACCGGCACGGCGGAAACTTTCACGAGGCGGCCCGGGCCCGCTGGAGGCGGCGGCCCGAGTAAACGAAGGTGCCACGCGGGCCGTAAATGGCTTTAAATGGCCGACGAACAGATCGACACTGGCACTCTGGATGCGCATGCTATAGTCAAGCCCTCGCGCCGGGCGAGCGCGCCCGCGCTGGACATCGAGCATCAACGCGACGTCCTCGCGCGACTGAAGCGCATCGAAGGGCAGCTCCGCGGCATCCGGAAGATGATCGAGGAGCCTCGCCTCTGTATCGCCATCCTGCAGCAGCTGGCGGCAGCGGAAGCGGCGATAGGGCGCGTCAGCCATGTCATCCTCAAGTTTCACGTCGAAAAGTGCGTCCCGCACAGCATCGCGCAGGGCTCTGACGAGCACACCGAAAGCCTCGCCGAGCTGGTCGACATCGTCGATCGCTTTTCCCGTTAACTGCGCGGGGGATTTTCGGATTTACGAACCTACGAAATTAGGAATTGGGATCAGGCAATTTACCAACTCACATTCGCCAATTCGTAAATTCGTAAGTTCGTCAATCCCGAGACACCGCTAGTGAATCGCTGGCGGATCCATAAATTCGGAGGGTCGAGTGTCGCCGACGCCGCCTGCATGCAGCAGGTGGCCGACATCATCGACGGCGAGAAGGGGTCGCGCCTCGGCGTCGTCCTCTCCGCGTGCCGAGGCGTCACCGACGCGCTGCTGGCGCTCGTCACGCAGGCCGAGCGGCAGCAGCCCGTTGACGATGCCGTGATTGCGCTGCGCGAGCGGCACGTGGAGATCGCGCGCACCCTCATTCCGGGGACCTCCGCCGACGCGTTCACCGAAGTGCTCGATCGCGACTGCCAGGACATCACGGGCATCCTGCATGCCGTGCACCTGACGCGCTCGGCGTCGCCCGCGGTGCGCGATCTCGTCTCCGGGTTCGGCGAGATCTGGTCCACGCGCCTGTTCGCGCGGTATCTCGCCGCGCGCGGCCGAAGGCCGGGCAAGGTGCTGTGGGTGGATGCGCGCGACATCGTCCGCGTGGACTGGAGCCCGCTCGGCCCGAGCGTCCGCTGGGACGAATCGCGTGCGAACGCGCAGCAGGTGATTCCACAGGACATCGAGGCGACGCTCGTCATCACCGGGTTCATCGGGCGCACCGCCGACGGCCTGCAGACGACGCTCGGCCGGAACGGCAGCGATTTCTCGGCGTCGATCTTCGGCGACCTGCTCGATGCCGAAGAGATCATCATCTGGACCGACGTGGACGGCGTGCTGAGCGCGGATCCGCGGCGCGTGCCCGACGCGACCGTCATCGACTCGCTCTCGTACCACGAGGCGATGGAGCTCGCCTACTTCGGCGCGAAGGTGATCCATCCGCAGACGATGGCGCCCGCGGTGGAGAAGCGGATCCCGATCTGGATCAGGAACACGTTCGCGCCGGAGAAGGCGGGGTCGGTGATCTCCGCGTCGCCGAACTCGGTGCACCCGGTCAAGGGGATCACGAGCATCGACGGCGTCGCGCTCGTCAACGTCGAGGGGGCGGGGATGATCGGCGTCCCCGGTACCGCGCAGCGCCTGTTCGGCGCGCTGCGCGAAGACGGGATCTCGGTGATCCTGATCTCGCAGGGGAGCTCCGAGCATTCGATCTGCTTCGCGATTCCGCAGGCCGAGGCCGAGCGTACGGCCCGCACCGTGCGGCACGCGTTCCACGCCGAGCTCAACGGCGGCCAGATTCAGAACGTGGACGTCGTTCGCGGCTGCAGCATCCTGTCGGTCGTCGGGGAGGGCATGGCCGGGACGCCGGGGGTGGCGGCGCAGGTGTTCGGGTCGCTTGGCGCCGCGGGCGTGAACGTGCGGGCGATTGCGCAGGGCTCGTCCGAGCGCAATATTTCCGTCGTCATCGACGAGCGCCAGACGACGAAGGCGCTGCGCTCGGTGCACGCGGGGTTCTACCTCTCGCCACACACGATCTCACTCGGCATCATCGGGCCGGGCGCGGTCGGCAGCGTGCTGCTCGACCAGCTCGCGTCGCAGGCCGCGCGCCTGACGCACGACTTCCACATCGACCTGCGGCTGCGCGGCGTGATGACATCGCGCGCGATGGCGCTGTCGGACACCGCCATCCCGCTCGCCGGCTGGCGCGACGCGCTCGAAAAAGGGAAGCCGCCCGACATGCTGCGCTTCGAGGATCACGTGAACGCCGAGTACCTGCCGCACGCCGTCATCCTCGACTGCAGCGCCAGCGACGAGGTGGCGCGGCAGTATCCGCGCTGGCTGGGCGCCGGCATCCACGTCGTCACGCCGAACAAGCGCGCCAACAGCGGGCCGCTGGAGCTCTACGACGACCTGCGCGAGGCGCGCCGCGCGGCGGGCTCGCACTATCTCTACGAGGCGACGGTCGGCGCCGGGCTGCCGATCATCCAGACGCTGCGCGACCTGCGCGAGACGGGCGACGAGATCCGGCGTATCGAAGGGATCCTGTCGGGGACGCTGGCCTACCTGTTCAACGTGTGGGACGGCACGCAGCCGTTCTCCGAGGTCGTGCGCACCGCGAAGGCCAACGGCTACACCGAGCCCGATCCGCGCGACGACCTGTCGGGCACCGACGTCGCGCGCAAGCTGGTGATCCTCGGCCGCGAGATGGGCCTGCGCGTGGAGCTCGCGGGCGTGGAGCTCGAAGGGCTGATCCCCTCGTCGCTGAGCGCGTGCAACGTGGACGAGTTCATGGCGCGGCTGCCCGAGCTCGATGCGCCGATGCTGAAGCGGCTCGAAGCCGCGCAGGCGAAGGGCAAGGTGCTGCGATACGTCGCGGCGCTCGATGCCGCGTCCGCCAGCGCGACCGTCGGCGTCGTCGAGCTGGAACGGACGCATCCGTTCGCGAACATCAACCTCACCGACAACATCGTCCGGTTCGTCACCAGCCGGTACGACCGGAATCCGCTGGTGGTGCAGGGACCCGGCGCCGGGCCGGCCGTGACCGCCGGCGGTGTTTTCGCGGATCTGCTGCGGGTCTGTGCGTACCTCGGGGCCAAGTTGTAAGATTGGCCGCGATGGGCTTCTGGAACCAGCCGAAACCGACGTTTCTGCGCCGCGCGCTCTTCCAGGTCCATCTCTGGACCGGCGTCATCGTCGGCGTCTATATCGTCCTCATCAGCCTTACGGGGAGCGCGGTCGTGTTCCGCCGCGATCTGCTGCAATCGAAGCTCGGCAACATTCCCGCGAAAGAGGTCGCCGCCGACGCGAAGCGCCTGTCCGACGCGGACCTTCGGCAGGCGGTGCTCCGCCAGTATCCCGGCTACACGATCACGAAGATGGTCGTGTCGCGCCGCCGCCTGGCGCCGAACGAAGTGTCGCTGCTGAAGGACGGCGACGTGCTCCAGGAGCGGTTCAATCCCTACACCGGGGCCGACATGGGCAACGCGCACCCGCAGTCGGTCGCGGTCATGGAGTGGTTCGTCGATCTCCACGACAACCTGCTCACCGGAGAAACCGGCCGGAAGGTGAACGCGATTGGCGGCGCGCTGTTGTGCCTGCTCTGCCTCACCGGCGTCGTGATCTGGTGGCGCGCGAGCGGCGCCTGGTACAAGGGCTTCTTCTTCAACCCGAAGAGCAGCTGGAAGCGGATCAACTTCGACCTGCACGCCGCGCTGGGCTTCTGGGGCATGGCCATCCTCTTCCTGTGGGGGCTCACGGGCATCTACTTCGCGTTTCCGGATCCGTTCATCAAGCTCGTTGATTATTTCGAGCCGCCCGAGCAGTTCTCGAGCGGCCGCCAGGGCGACGCCTTCATCGCCTGGCTCGTGCGGATGCACTTCGGGCGCTACGGCGGCATGGGCGTGCGCATCACCTACGTCGTCATCGGCATCCTGCCGGCCGTCATGTTCGCGACCGGCGCCTACATGTGGTGGAACCGCGTGCTGCGGCGGTGGGTCGTCGAGACGAAAGCCTCGCGCGCCCGCGCGCGCGCCACCTTCCCCGTTCCCACGGCGGCGGACTAAAAGGGATCGGTGTCAGACGCGGTTGCCGAGCGGGCGCTGCGGCGCATCAGCATCCGCGTCATGCCGTACGTCTTCCTCCTCTACATCGTCGCGTTCCTCGATCGCGTCAACGTCGGCTACGCGGCGCTGCAGATGGCGGGCGACCTCGGTTTCAGCGCGGAGGTGTTCGGCTTCGGCGCCGGCATCTTCTTCTTCGGCTACGTCATCCTCGAAATTCCCGGCTCGGTGATCGTCGAGCGATGGAGCGCGCGCAAGTGGATCGCGCGCATCATGATTTCGTGGGGCATCCTCGCCATCATGATGGCGTTCGTGAAGACGTCGATGCAGTTCTACACGGTGCGCTTCCTGCTCGGCGCCGCCGAAGCCGGCTTCTTCCCGGGGCTCATCGTCTACCTCTCGCACTGGTTCCGTTACGAGGACCGCGCCAAGGCCGTCGCCTGGTTCATGGCGGCGATACCGGTCTCGAACCTGGTCGGCTCGCCGATCTCGGGATTGCTGCTCGGCGTGCGCTGGCTCGATCAACCAGGCTGGCGCTGGCTCTTCATCGTGGAAGGCATCCCCGCGGTGATTCTCGGTTTCACCACGCTCGTCTACCTGACCGACTGGCCGCGCGAGGCGAAGTGGCTGCCGGAGGACGAGAAGCAGTGGCTCATCCGCGAACTGGACGCCGAAAAGCAGCAGCGGAAAGCCGTGCACCAGATTTCGATGTGGCAGGCGCTCAAGCACCGCGACGTCCTGCTGCTCGTCGGCACCTACTTCTTCGCGACGGTCGGCTTCTACGGCCTGAACATCTGGCTGCCGACCATCCTCAAGGCCGCATCGGGCTGGAGCGACCTGAAGGTGACGATGGTCGCGATGATCCCGCACCTCGCGGGTCTGGCCGGGATGCTGGCGTTCGGCTGGTCGTCGGACCGGACGGGCGAGCGGCGCTGGCATGCGGCGGGCGCGATCCTGCTCGGCGCCGCCGGATACCTGCTGGTGATTTTCGCAGGGGCGAGCCCGTGGCTCGTCGTCGCGGCGTTCTGCATCGTCGCCGCCGGCGCCGACGGTTACTTCCCGGGCTTCTGGCCCCTGCCGACCGCGTTCCTCACCGAATCGGCGGCCGCGGCGGCGATCGGCCTGATCAACTCGGTCGGCAATCTCGGTGGATTTGTCGGCCCGTACATCCTTGGCTACGTGCGCACGGCGACCAACTCGTTCAACATCGGCCTCGCCCTGCTCTCCGTCTCGATGGTCATAGGCGCTGTGTGCGTGCTGTCGGTGCGGCACGCTGCGTCTAGCGGGCGAGCAGCGTCCATCCCTGCTGTTCCGCGACCACTCGATATCCGCGGTTCCGTCGATCGCGGATGAGCGACGCGACGTCCGCGGCGGTCTCGAGCGGCCACGGGCTCGCGTCGCCGTCGGCAATCACGTAATCCGCATCGGGCGCCGTGCGGTCCAGCATATAGATTCGATTGCGTTCGCTGAGGTGAGGGGCGATGGCCGCCTGGGCGACGACCGAGGCGTCGCGCGGGACGCGGCGAAGCACGTCGTACCCTGCCGTGGCGGACGCGCTCGACTGGTAGTGGCGCGGCGAGAACAGCGTCCACAGCGGCTGGCGCTCGGGGAGGATCGACGACAGCAGCGCCGCGAGTCCGGCAACGCCGTAGACGACGCGCATCCGCACCTGCGGATGCCTGAGGCGCCGGCCGAGGCGCGCGAGGCCGTCCGCCGCAGCCATGGCAACGATCGGCGCCAACGGGGCCGAGTAATGAAAGATGGTGCTCCAGTGCGCGGGCGTCGTCGACAGCAGGCGGGTGAGCACGAAAGGGATCAGCAGCAGCGAGAGATCCGAAAGCAGAGGAAGACACGCAAACGGCGCGACCCAGAGCGCCGCCGTCAGGAGCTTTCCGGGCGGCGTCACCAGGGCCGCCGGTATCGTCCACGGCCGTTCGATGACGCCTCGATACGGCGCGGCGAATGGGTAAGCGCCCGCCGGATTCAACGACGGCAGGATGACGCGCACGACGAGCAGAAACGCCATGACCCCGCCGATGGCGAGCACCGCACCCTGCCGCCGCTCTCCTCGCATGAACAGGTACACGCCAAAGAACGCGACCAGCGGGATCAGATCCTCTTTCACGACGACGAGCAGGAGTGCCATGGCCCAGAAGAGCGGCCACTGCCGTCGATCGATCGCCAGGATGGCCGTCGCGATGGCGAGCGGCGCGAAGGCAATCTCGTGCACGTCGAACGCGATCGCCCGCTGCAACCCCCAGAACAGCGCATACGCGATGGTCAGCGAGAGTGACGGCCCGAAGGGGAGGCGCGCGCGCGAAAACAGGAAGACCGGTACCGCGGACAACGCAAACAGCACCGCCTGCGCGACGATCAGCGTCTCTGCCTGCGGGGCGATCCAGTACAGCGGCGCGAACAACGTGATGATCGGATGGAAGTGATCGCCGAACAGGTTGGGCAGGCCGACGATGGTGCTCGCGGGCGTTTCGAACCGGCTCAAATGCCAGACGGCCTGATCGAAGATGCCGAGGTCGAACGCGCTGCTGCCGAAATGCCAGTGCCGGAGCACGCCGAACAGGGCGTAGGCGCACGCCGACACCAGGATGAGCCCCGAGAGCCACGCCGTCTCGCGCCGGTCGATCGAGGCCATGCCGTTGACAAATGTTGTGCGCTGTCGATGCGGCACACCGCGGGTGCGGTCAGCGAAAGTAAACGTTCAGAAGCGCGGCGATGACCGCCATCAGGGTGGCGAACTGGAAGCCGATCATCCACATGAATCTCGTATCGATGTGATCGAACCTGGCGTCCACGTGGTCGAAACGGCGATTCATCTCCCCTCGGGAATCGCGCATCTCGACGCGAAGCTCCCGCACGTCGAGACGGACTTCCGTAATGGCCGCGCCGTAGTCCTCGCCTCGGCCTTCCAGGTACGCCACGCGTTCTTCCAACGTCGCCATCTTCCGCCCTCGCCCTCGGGCCGACACGGCCCGATTCTACATCGTCGCCCAGAGCACGAGGCGTACCCGACCGTAAGTCGTTGACAGCCGTCCCGCCAGTGAAGTTGCTGCAACGCGGGAACGGTGCGGATGTGGCAGAATCTGCGCGGCGTTTCGGCGGGAGCCCCGTACCCGTCGGGCGGTGGTCAGCGGGTTCGGGTCGTTCGCGCCGTTCTGAGGAGATCGCAGGACATGCCGCACAGACTCACGCGCCTCGTTCAGGCCTCTCAGATCTACGCCGTTGTCGGCCTGGCGATCGCTCCCATGATCGTGGCCGCGCTCGCTGACAGTGTCGGCGGCGCTCCGCAGGCCGCGCTCTACGCGAGCGTCGGCGAGGAACTGATCACGTTCAGCGTCGACCTGGAGCGCGCCACGCTGGCGCGCCAGTCGTCGATGAAACTCCCGGGGTTCGTGCAGGAGGCGTGGGCATCGCCATCAGCGCCGTTCCTCTACGTCGCGTGGAGCAACGGCGGCGCGAGTTACGCCGGAACGGGTGTAGCCCCCCGCGGCGACCAGCACGGCGTGACGGCGTTCCGCGTGGACGATTCGGGGGCGCTGCACGCGCAGGGCGCACCGGCGGCGCTGCGGTCCCGTCCGATTCACATCACCGGCGATGCGTCCGGCCGTCACCTGCTCGTCGCCTACAACGATCCGAGCGGCATCTCCGTTCACGACATCAAGAGCGACGGCTCCGTCGGGGCAGAGGTGCCCCAACCCGCCGGCCTCGACGTCGGCATCTACGCGCACCAGGTGCGCGTCATGCCGGGCAACAAGGGCGTGATCCTGGTGACTCGCGGCAACCAGGCGACGAGCACCACGCGCGAGGATCCGGGTGCGGTGAAGGTCCTTCGCTATGACGACGGGAAGCTGGCGAATGTCGCGTCGATAGCGCCGGGGAAGGGCATCGAATTTCGATCGCGCCACCTGGACTTTCATCCGACCGGTCCGTGGGTCTTCCTGACGCTCGAGTCGCAGAACAAGCTCGACGTGTTCCGGAGGACTGGCGACACGCTCAACCCGGAGCCGCTGTTCAGCAAGAGCACGCTGGCGAGCGGTGGCGGCGTCACGCCGGGGCAAACCACGAGCACCGTGCACGTGCACCCGAACGGGCAGTTCGTCTATGTCGGCAATCGTGGCGCGGCAGGCGGGTTGAACGAGATTGCCGTCTTCGCCATCAATCAGCAGACGGGCGAGCCCTCGCTGATCCAGAACATCGATACACACGGCACGACACCGCGCACCTTCTCCCTCGACCCGAGCGCCCGGCTTCTCGTCGTCGGCAACCAGACGTCGGCAAACCTCTCCGTGTTCCGCATTCGCGCCGACGGCAAGCTCGACTACGTGAATCGCTACGACATCGCGGTCGGCGGCAAGCCACTCTGGTGGGCGGGGCTGGTGCGGCTGCCCTGATCTACCCCTGCCGCTGACGCGAAACCGCGCGCGTTGACGCGACGGGATCGCTTTCGTACGATTCCAGGTATCCCTTCCTTACCCAACGCAGGAGACCCGATGAAACGATATACGTGTCAGACGATCGCATTCGTATGTGGAGGATTGCTCATGGCGCAGGCCGCATCGGCGCTCGAGCTGTCGACGCCCGCGTTCAAGCAGGGCGAAAAGATTCCGTCGAAGTACACGTGCGACGCCGCGGGAATGAATCCCGCGCTGACCTTCAGCGGCGTACCCGCCAACACCAAGCAGCTCGTGCTGACGATGCACGACCCGGACGTGCCGAAGAACCTGATGCCGAGCGGCAACTTCGATCACTGGATGGTGTGGGACATCGCGCCGACGAGCAAGGGGATCGCCGAGGGGACGGGGTCGTCGATGGGGATGAACGGCACAGGCAAGGCCGGCTACATCGGCCCGTGCCCGCCCGACCGCGAGCACCGGTACTTCTTCCGCCTCTACGCGGTGGACATCCCGCTCGCGGGCCAGACGTTCAAGGACCGCGCCGCGCTCGAGGCGGCCATCAAGGGCCACATCCTGGCGCAGAGCGAGTTGATGGGACGGTACGAGAAGATCAAGAAATAGCCGGCCGTCACTTCGCCTGAATATGGATTCCACATTCCAGCTTCTGGCCAGCCCACCGGCCCGAACGCGGATTGTCGGGATCCACCGGCGGCGTCGTGCACGGCTCGCAGCCGATGCTGGTGTAGCCGGCCTCGTAGAGGGGGAGCAGCGCAATCGCGTGCTCCTTCGCGTACGTCCAGACGTCGCGCGCCGTCCATGACGCCAGCGGGCTGAGGCGCTGGATCACCTTGCCGCTCGGCAGGCGGAACGGCTCGACCTCCTGCAGGTTGGCGCGCGACGGCGACTGGTCGCGGCGCAGCGCGGTGAACCAGACGTCGTACTGCTCGAGCGCGGAAAAGAGCGGCCCCACCTTGTGGACCGCGCAGCACTGCTCCGTGCTCTGCTGCCAGAGGCCCACCCGCGGCTCGGCCGCCTTCAGGGTAACGAGGTTCATCCGCCACGCCGCCGCCATCTCGTCGCGGTACGTGTACGTCCCGGCGAAGTGATGGAATGTGTCGAGGAAGAGCACGGGGATGTCCGGCTTCGACTCGAGCAGCATGTGCGTCAGCACCATGCATTCGGCCTGGAAGCTGGAGGTGATGCACGGGGCCGCGGCGCGCGCGAGCGCGTCGTCGATGACCTTCATGAAAGAAGTTCCTCGAGCGCCTTCCGCATCGCTTCCACGGCTTCGGCGTCGGAGCCGGCGTGCCGGGCAAGCAGCGCGAGCCGCTCGGCCGCGCTGATCGGCGCGGTCACCTGCCTCACGACGTGCTGCAGCGGGTTGGTGATCATGCCGGCGCCGGCGGTGAAATGTGTCGCCGGGTCGATGATGATGAAGCTGCCCGTGGCGCGGTTCTCGGTGTAGCGGTCGAAGACCAGCGGCCGCGCCGTCGAGACGTTCACCGTGCCGATCTGGTTCAGCACCAGCCCGTGATGGATTTCCGCGGTCACGGTTCGCGTCGACTGCTTGATCAGGTAGACGCGCCCCGGGTCGAGCGGCCGCTCGTCCATCCAGACGACTTCCGCCTCGAACTCCGTCCCGACCGTGGGCGGATCGACGCTCAACATGTCGCCGCGGCTGATGTCGATCTCGTCGTCGAGCGTCAGCGTCACCGACATCGGCGCGAACGCGTAATCGAGCTCGCCGTCCCAGGTGACGATGCGGCTCACCCGCGCGGAACGGCCCGCGGGCGACGCGACGAGGCGATCGCCGACGCGGACCGTGCCCGAGAGGATCTGTCCCGCGTAGCCGCGAAATTCGTGGTTCGGCCGCAGGACGAGCTGCACGGGAAAGCGCAGAGGCAGCGAGGTCAGGTCGCGGGTCACGTGCACGGTCTCCAGATATTCGAGCAGGCTCGGACCGTGGAACCACGGCGTGCGCTCGCTGCGCGTGATGACGTTGTCGCCGTGCAGCGCGCTCAGTGGAATCGCGTGCGAGCGCGCGCCCGCGAGAATGTCCTCGAAGTCGTCGCGGATCCCCTCGTAGACGTCGCGATCGAAGTCGACGAGATCCATCTTGTTGATCGCGAGCACGAAGTCCTGGATGCCGAGCAGCCGCGCGATCCGAGCGTGGCGGCGCGACTGGACGCGCACGCCGTGGCGCGCATCGACGAGGAGAATCGCCACGTCGGCCGTCGACGCGCCCGTCGCCATGTTGCGCGTGTACTGCTCGTGGCCCGGGGTGTCGGCAAGGATGAATTTCCGGCGCGCGGTCGCGAAGTAGCGGTACGCCACGTCGATGGTGATCCCCTGCTCGCGCTCCGCGCGCAGCCCGTCGGTGAACAGCGAGAAGTCGATCGGCCCGGCATTGCGGTTCTTCGACGCCTTCTCGACCGAGTGCACCTGGTCTTCATACACCGACTGCGAGTCGTACAACAGCCGTCCAATGAGCGTGCTCTTCCCGTCGTCCACGCTGCCGGCGGTGCAGATGCGCAGGAGACCCGACATCAGAAGTACCCTTCGCGCTTCTTCAGCTCCATCGAGCCGTCCTGGTCGTGATCGATGATGCGCAGCTGGCGCTCGGACTGCCGCGTCGCGATGAGCTCCTCGATGATCTTCGGCACCGTGTCCGCGTCCGATCGAATCGCGCCGGTGCACGGCGAGCAGCCGAGCGACCGCATCCGGCACTTCACCATCTGCGGCTTCTCCCCGGGCATCGTGACGACGAACGGCTGCTCCTGGACGATGAGCGAGGCGCCGCGGATGATGACCTGGCGCTCCTTGGCGAAGTAGAGCGGCACGATCGGAATCTTCTCGACGTTGATGTACTGCCACACGTCGATCTCGGTCCAGTTCGAGAGCGGGAAGACGCGGATGCTCTCGCCCGGCCTTATGCGGCCGTTGAGCAGGTTCCAGGGCTCCGGCCGCTGGCGTTTCGGGTCCCACTGGCCGTTGGGATCGCGAATCGAGAAGATGCGCTCCTTCGCGCGGGATTTTTCCTCGTCTCTCCGTGCGCCCCCGATGGCC